>NZ_MKTP01000003.1:0-224018 GCF_001898305.1 Microbacterium sp. 71-36 | reverse complement strand
CCGAACCCGGAAGCTAAGCCTCTCAGCGCCGATGGTACTGCAGGGGGGACCCTGTGGGAGAGTAGGACACCGCCGGACTTCTTCTAAGACGAAATGGCCACCCAACGCTGGGTGGCCATTTCGCATATACGGACACAATTCCGGGGAGAGGATCGTCATGTCGAACGACGACGCGAACGAGCGTAACGTCAACGGAGGTCGCTCTGACGACCGATCCCGGCCCCGATCCTCTTCGGGCGGCGGCTCGGATCGTGGCCGTCCTGCCCGTGATTCCTCCGCCCGGCCGTTCCGTCGGGACGATGATCGGTCCGCGCGTCCTCGTCGTGACGGCGACGATCGCGCCCCCCGTCGTTCGGGCGACGACACATATCGCCCGCGTCGCGACGGCGCCGGCGCACCGCGATCGTCGGGGAGCGACGGACGTCCCCGCCATGACGGTCAGGGACGCTCGGCGAATGCCGGAGGTTTCGATCGCCCGCGTCGGGACGGGGATTCGCGTCCCTTCCGACGTGAGGGCGGTTCGGCTGATCGCCCGCGTCGCGATGGTGATGCACGGCCTTTCCGACGTGAAGGCGGCTCGGCTGATCGCCCGCGTCGCGATGGTGATGTACGTCCGTTCCGACCGCGTTCCGAGGGTGGTGATTCGCGTCCGTACCGTCCGCGTTCCGAGGGTGGTGATTCGCGTCCGTACCGTCCGCGTTCCGAGGGTGGTGATTCGCGTCCCTACCGTCCGCGTTCCGAGGGCGGTGACTCGCGTCCCTACCGTCCTCGTTCGGACGGCCAGGATTCACGTCCTTACCGTCCGCGTGGTGAGGGCGGCGATCGCCGGCCGTCCGGAGACCGTCGACCGGGCGCCGGTGCACCGCGCCGTTTCGATCGCACGGACGGCCGCGCTACACGCCCTCCCCAGGATCAGCGTGAGCGGGGCCCCGCGATCCCCGAGGAGGTCACCGCGCGTGACCTGCCGGGAGCGGCTCGCAACGAGCTCAAGACGCTCAGCAAGGACAATGCGGAGAACGTCGCTCGCCATCTCGTGATGGCATCCCGTCTGATCGATGACGACCCTGCGCTCGCGCATCAGCACGCGCTGGCTGCATCGCGCAGCGCCGGGCGTATCGCGATCGTGCGGGAGACGGTGGCGATCACGGCCTATGCCATCGGCGACTTCGCTCTCGCGCTGCGCGAACTGCGGACTCACCGTCGGATCTCCGGATCGGACGAACAGCTGCCCCTGATCGTCGACAGCGAGCGCGGGGTCGGGCGTCCCGATCGGGCCCTCGAGGAGGGACGATCCGTCGACCGCTCGACCCTCCCCACTGCCGTGCGGGCGCAGTTGGCGATCGCGATGTCCGGTGCTCGTCTGGATCTCGGCGAGCCGGAGCGGGCTCTGCAGGAGCTCGACATCCCCGAAGCCGACCCGGATCGTGCTTTCGAGTGGAGCCCCGCGCTCTTCGCGGCGCGCGCCGCGGTGCTCGAGGAGCTCGGACGCGACGATGAGGCCGCCGAATGGTTCCACCGCGCGGAGATCGCGGCGGACGCACTCGATGCGGCCGCCGGTGTCGCGGACCGCGAGGTGATCGTGGTCGAGGAGATCGATCTCATCGACGATGACGGTGGGGTGGACGTGGCATCCGGGGTCATTCCCGTACAGGATGCCGACGAGGGTGAGGACGGCACCGAGGGCGAGAAGCGATGATCTTCGGACGGAGCAAGGCGGAGCCCACACCGCTCGAGGGCGTCGATGTCATCCTCGCCGACCTGGATGGTGTGGTGTATGCCGGTCCGGGTGCGCTTCCCCACGCGGTGGACAGCCTCAACCGGGCAGCCGACGAGGGCCGCCGTCTCGGCTTCATCACGAACAACGCGTCGCGGACGGACGCCTCCGTCGCCGAACACCTGACGTCGCTGGGCCTGCGCGTCGCGCCCGAGGAGGTCGTGACGAGTCCCCAGGCGGCGATGCGCCTCTTGGTGGAGCTCGTGCCCGCGGGATCCACTCTGCTGGTCGTCGGGGGAGAGGGCCTCGTCGTCGAGGTCGAGAAGGCGGGATTCGTCGTCACGCGGAGCGCGGACGACGCGCCCGCGGCGGTCGTCCAGGGGTTCGCCCCCGAGGTCGGGTGGAAGCAGCTCGCGGAGGCGGCGTACGCCCTCGCCACTCCGATCGAAGAAGGCGGCATCCCCTGGATCGCCACGAACACCGACTGGACGATCCCGCAGGCGCGCGGGATCGCTCCGGGCAACGGCACGCTGGTCTCCGCCGTGCACACGGCCGTCGGTCGTCTGGCGACGGTGGCCGGCAAACCGGAGCGGGCGATCTTCGACGTCGCGGTCGCCCGTACGGGTGCGCGGTCGCCGCTGTTCATCGGCGACCGACTCGATACCGACGTTCAGGGTGCGCGCGCGGCGGGGATGGCCTCGGTGCACGTTCTGACCGGAATCGACCGGCCGAAGCAGCTGCTCGCCGCAGCGCCGAATCAGCGACCCGACTACATCGTCGAGGACCTGCGGCAGCTGTTCGAACCGTACCCGGCTACCATCGTGAAGGGCGAGCGGACCCGCGTCGGCGATGCCGTCGTCGAGATCGACGGCGTCGACCTGCGCGTCGTGTCCGACGGAGGACGGCAGATCGACCTCCTGCGGGCGGGTGCAGCCGCCATCTGGAACTCGGGTCGGGCGATCTTCGGATTCCGCGTCCCCGAGCAGTTGTACGCAGACCCGTTCCGCGTGCGGTGACGCCGATACGATGGCATCCATGTCGGATGACAGCCAGACCGATGCCGGCGCCGAACTGATCGATCGTCTGCGCATCATCGAGGAACAGCCGCTCGAGGCGCGCGCCGACGCCTACGCCGCGCTGCACGACGAACTCTCGCGCCGGCTCGAGGCGGGGGCCGTGGCGCCCTCCGACGGATGAGCGGGCGTCTGGATGCCGAGCTCGCCGCCCGCGGTCTCGCGCGCTCGCGCACACATGCCGCGCAGCTGATCGCGGACGGTCTCGTGACCGTGGACGGTCGCGGCGTGGTCAAGCCGTCGGTGCGCGTGGAGGACGACGCGCGCATCGAGGTGGCCGTCGCCGACCACTACGTCAGCCGCGGGGCCCACAAGCTCCTGGCCGCGCTCGACGCCTTCGGACTCGACCCGTCCGGACGCGTCGCACTCGACCTCGGTGCTTCCACGGGAGGTTTCACCCAGGTCCTGCGGGAGCGCGGCGCGAGTCCGGTGATGGCCGTCGACGTGGGGCACGGGCAGTTGTCCCCGGCCGTCGCCGACGACGCCGGGGTGGTGTCGGTGGAGGGGTATAACGTGCGGTTCATGACCGCCGAGAACCTCGCCGGCGCGACCGGGGTGACGGAGCGTCCGTCGATCGTCTCGGGCGACCTCTCCTTCATCTCGCTGCAGCACGTGCTGCCCGCCGTGGCGGACACCGCGGCGCCCGGCGCCGACATCGTCCTGCTGGTGAAGCCCCAGTTCGAAGTCGGCCGTACCGCCGTGAAGGGCGGTCTCGTGACCGATCCCGCGCTGCGCGCGGACGCCGTGCACGGTGTGCTCTGGGCGGCATGGGACGTGGGCCTGCGGACCGCGGGGATCATCGCCTCGCCGATCGTCGGCACGCATGGCAACCACGAGTACGTGGCGTGGTTCTCGGACGCCCGCGGCACCGACCCCTCAGAATGGGAGAGCACCGTGACCCGACTGACCGGAAGCCGATGACCCCCAGCGAACGCCGAATCCTGCTCGTCGTCCACGCGCGACGCGACGACACCGTGGAGGCCGCGCATCGCGTCCTGACCGCCGTGCGCGCGGCCGGCGCGGTGCCCGTCGTCTCGGCCGAGGACCGTCCCGAGCTCGCCGAACGGCTGCCCCTCGACGGGGTGGAGACGCTCGGCGTCGACGCCGGAGTGGAAGACCTCGAACTCGCGATCGTCCTCGGGGGCGACGGAACCATCCTGCGCGCCGCCGAGACGGTGCGCGGCGGCACCGCGCCGATCCTCGGCATCAACATGGGACACGTCGGCTTCCTCGCCGAGATCGAGCGCGACGACATGGACGACGCCGTGCGGCGCGTCATCGCCCGTGACTACCGCGTCGAGGAACGCCTGGCCCTCGCGGTGAAGGTCCTGGACTCCGACGACCGCGTCATCTTCGAGACCTGGGCTCTGAACGAGGCCACGGTCGAGAAGGCGAGTCGCGAGCGCATGCTCGAGGTGGTCATGGAGGTCGACGGCCGGCCGCTGTCGTCGTTCGGATGCGACGGCGTCGTCATGGCGACCCCGACCGGGTCGACCGCCTACAACTTCTCCGCCGGTGGACCCGTCATCTGGCCCACCGTCGAGGCCATCGCGGTGGTGCCTCTGTCCGCCCACGCGCTCTTCGCCCGGCCGCTCGTCGTGAGCCCGGATGCCACGGTCGCGGTGGAGGTCCTCGAACGCACCAGCGGGAGCGGCATCCTGTGGTGCGACGGACGGCGCTCGCACGAACTGCCGCCGGGGGCCCGCGTCGTCGCCCGCCGTTCGTCGCGGCCCGTGCGCCTCGCGCGCCTGCACCCCGCCGCGTTCACCGACCGTCTGGTACGGAAGTTCCGGCTGCCCGTGACGGGCTGGCGGGGCGCGCTGGGAGGCATGCCGTGATCGAGGAGATGCGGCTGCGCGACCTCGGCGTGATCGCCGACGCGACGCTGCCGATCGGACGCGGATTCACCGCCATCACCGGGGAGACCGGCGCGGGCAAGACCATGGTCGTCACCGGTCTCGGGCTGCTGCTCGGCCAGCGCGCCGATTCCGGCGCGGTGCGTTCCGGCGCGTCGCAGGCGGCGGTCGAGGGGGTGTGGGTCGTGCCGGAGGACGGCCCCGTCGCCGCGCGCGTGCGCGAAGCCGGGGGAGACGTCGAACCTCTCGGCGACGGCGCCGCGGAGCTGTACCTCGGGCGCACCGTCTCGAGCGAGGGCCGCGGTCGGGCCACCGTGGGCGGACGGACCGCGCCGGCGGGCGTGCTCGCCGACCTCGCGGACGACCTCGTCGTGGTCCACGGACAGTCCGATCAGCTGCGGTTGCGCTCGGCATCCGCTCAGCGCGAAGCGCTCGATCGCTTCGGCGGAGAACCGGTCACCGCCGCACGTACCGCGTACCGGACCGCGTGGGAGACCTGGCGCGAACTGGACGCCGAGCTGACGACGCTGACGGCGGACCGCGACGGGCGCGCCCGCGAGGCCGAGGAACTGCGCGCGGCGATCGCCGAGATCGAAGCGGCCGCACCGATCGCGGGCGAGGAGGAGGATCTCGCGCGTCGCGCGGAACGACTCGCGAACGCGGAGGAGCTGCGCATCGCCGCGGTGAGTGCCCACGCGGTGCTCTCCGGCGGTGACGACGGCCCCGACGTGGTGACGCTGCTCGCCGAAGCGCGGCGGGCGCTGGAACGCGTGTCCGCCAGCGATGCGGCCCTCGCGGCGATCGGTGAGCAGGTCGCCGATCTGGGGTACCGCGCCGCGGATGCCGCCGTCGCTCTGTCCGGCTATCTCGCCGATCTCGACGAGTCCGGGCCGCACGAACTCGCCGCGGTCGACGAGCGGCGCGGCGTCCTGGCGGCGCTCGCCCGCGTCCACGGCACGGTGGATGCCGCGATCGCGCTGTTGGAGACGGGATCCGCCCGACTGCTCGAACTTGACGACGACGGCGATCGCATCGAGCGCCTGGTTGCGCGGCGCGATGCGGCCGCCGCAGACCTCGACGCCGCGGCCGAGGCGCTCACCGCGGCGCGATCGGAGGCCGCGGCACGGCTCGGCGCCGCCGTCACCGAGGAGCTGCACGCCCTCGCGCTGCCCGACGCGAAGCTGACCGTCGAGGTCGCGCCGTCGTCCACGCCAGGAGCGCACGGTCGCGACGACGTGGCGATCCTGCTGGCCCCGCACCCCGGCGCCGACCCGCGCCCCGTCTCCCGGGGCGCGTCCGGCGGCGAGCTGAGCCGGGTGATGCTCGCGATCGAGGTGGTCATCGCGGGGGTCGACCCGGTGCCCACGTTCGTGTTCGACGAAGTGGATGCCGGGATCGGCGGCGCCGCCGCGATCGAAGTGGGACGACGACTCGCCCGACTCGCGGAGTCGTCGCAGGTCATCGCGGTGACGCACCTCGCGCAGGTCGCGGCTTTCGCCGGCAACCATCTCACCGTCGTCAAGGGCAACGACGGCGCGGTCACGGCATCCAGCGTCCGTCGTCTGGAGGGCGCCGAACGCGAGGCCGAGATGGCCCGCCTGCTCTCGGGTCTCAGCGACTCGGACGCCGCGCTCACCCACGCGCGCGAGCTCCTGCAGACCGGCCGCGCCGCCGATTGACCCCGAGCCCGCGACACGGGATCGTCACGTCGGGGTGACACGCGTGTCGGTGGTCGATGCCAGACTTCCCTCAACGCGCGGAGCGCTCCGCGCGGCCACCCTCCGAGACGACTGATAGGATCGAAGCCCGTGATGCAGACTTCGGACGCGGGACATTCAGACGACAACACCACGGCATCGACCTTCACGACGAAGCACATCTTCGTCACCGGAGGAGTGGTCTCGTCACTCGGCAAGGGCCTGACGGCGGCAAGCCTCGGCAACCTTCTCACGGCGCGCGGACTCCGCGTCGTCATGCAGAAGCTCGACCCCTACCTCAACGTGGATCCGGGCACGATGAACCCGTTCCAGCACGGTGAGGTGTTCGTCACCGACGACGGGGCTGAGACCGACCTCGACATCGGTCACTACGAGCGCTTCCTCGACATCGAACTGAGCCAGGCGGCCAACGTCACCACCGGCCAGATCTACTCGCAGGTCATCGCCCGAGAGCGTCGCGGCGAGTACCTCGGCGACACCGTGCAGGTCATTCCGCACATCACCGACGAGATCAAGCGCCGTATGCGGCTGCAGTCGACCGAGTCGCCGCAGCCCGACGTGATCATCACCGAGATCGGCGGCACGGTCGGCGACATCGAGTCGCAGCCGTTCATCGAGTCGGCGCGACAGATCCGCCACGAGCTGGGGCGCAAGAACGTGTTCTTCGTGCACGTTTCGCTGGTGCCGTTCATGGGAGCCTCGGGCGAGCAGAAGACCAAGCCCACGCAGCACTCCGTCGCGGCACTGCGATCGATCGGCATCCAGCCCGACGCGCTCGTGCTGCGCAGCGACCGGCCCGTCACCGAGTCGAACAAGCGCAAGATCGCCCTCATGTGCGACGTCGACGAAGACGCGGTCGTGAACGCCGTCGACGTGCCGAGCATCTACGACATCCCGACGATGCTGCACGATCAGGGCCTCGACGCGTACATCGTCGACGCTCTCGACATCGACAAGGCGGCCGACGTCGACTGGTCGCGCTGGCAGCGTGTGCTGCAGGCGGTGCACAACCCCAAGCACGAGGTCACGATCGGTCTGGTCGGCAAGTACATCGACCTCCCCGACGCCTACCTGTCGGTGACCGAGGCCATCAAGGCCGGCGGCTTCGCGCAGGAGACCCACGTGAAGATCACGTGGATTCCCTCCGACCTGTGCGAGACGCCCGAGGGTGCGGCGAAGGCCCTCTCGGCGGTCGACGGGATCATCGTGCCCGGCGGCTTCGGCATCCGCGGGATCGAGGGGAAGCTCGGCGCGCTGCGGTTCGCGCGCGAGCAGGGGATCCCGACCCTCGGCATCTGCCTGGGACTGCAGTGCATGGTCATCGAGTACGCGCGCACCGTCGCCGGTCTCGAGGGAGCCTCGTCGAGCGAGTTCGACCCCGACACCGTGCACCCCGTCGTCGCGACGATGGCGGAGCAGGTCGACATCCTCCAGAGCGGCGACCTGGGCGGCACGATGCGCCTCGGCCTCTACCCCGCGGCACTCGCCGAAGGATCGCTCGCGGCCGAGGTGTACGGGGCCCCGCAGATCTCCGAGCGCCACCGCCACCGGTACGAGGTCAACAACTCCTACCGCCAGCAGCTCAGCGACGCGGGCCTGGTGTTCTCGGGCCTGAACCCCGACCTCGACCTGGTCGAGTTCGTCGAGCTGCCGCGCGACGTGCACCCGTACTACATCGCCACGCAGGCGCACCCCGAGCTGCGCTCGCGTCCCACCCAGCCGCACCCGCTGTTCCGCGGCCTCGTCGGCGCGGCGCTCGAGCGCCACCGTTCGAGCGAGCTGTTCGACGTCGAGGAGGACTGACATGGAGTCGCTGCGCGACGAGCCCGTCGACCTGGAGGTCGTCGCCAGCGACCTCGTGTTCCAGGGCGCGGTGTGGGATCTCCGATCCGACACGGTCAAGTACGGCGACACGGAGATGACCCGCCAGTACGTCGAGCACCCCGGTGCTGCTGCCGTGGTCGCGCTGGACGACGACGGTCGCGTGGTGCTCATCCAGCAGTACCGGCAACCGATCAAGGAGCGCGACTGGGAGATCCCGGCCGGACTCCTCGACGTGGCGGGAGAGCCGCCCCTCGAGACCGCGAAGCGCGAGCTGACCGAAGAGGTCGATCTGGCCGCGGAGCGCTGGCAGCACCTCGTGTCGGTGCACACGACGCCCGGCGGCAACGACGAGGTCGTGCACCTCTTCCTCGCCCGCGGGCTGTCCGACGTGGTCACCGACTACGAGCGCGAGCACGAGGAGTCCGACATGCGCGTCGAGCGCGTCCCGCTGGCCGACGTGATCGACGGGGTGCTCGAGGGGCGTCTGCGCAACGGCATCCTGGCCACCGGAGTGCTCGCCGCCGCCGAGGTGCTGCGCCGCGAGGCCGCGTCGGCCTGACGTGGAGCTCGAGCGGGCGGTCGAGACGTACCTCCGACACGTCGCGCTCGAGCGGGGCCTGTCGGACCACACCGTCGCCGCGTACCGCCGCGACCTGGCGGTCTACACGACATGGCTGGTGGCGCGGGGCGTCGTTGACACGGCTGCCGTGACCCCGGCGATGGTCGCCGAGTTCGCGGCCGAACGGGCGTCGACGGAACCGCCTCCCGCGGCCTCGTCCCTGGCCCGGCTGCAGTCATCGGTGCGGGGTCTGCATCGCTTCCTCGTGCGTGAGGGACGTGCGGAAGACGATCCGAGCGGAAGGCTCCGCCCTCCGAAGGCCCCGCGTCGGCTGCCCAAGGCGCTGTCGATCGCGCAGGTCGAGCAGTTGCTGGATGCCGCGGGCCCCGCGCCGGGGTCGGCGGACGCGACCGCGGCGGATCCGTCGGCCGTCCGCGACCGTGCTCTGCTCGAGCTGTTGTACGCGACGGGCGCGCGCGTGTCGGAGATCGTGCAGCTCGACGTGGACGACACCGCGCACGGCGACGTGCTGCGCGTGCGCGGCAAGGGCGCGAAGGAGCGGATCGTCCCGGTCGGCTCCTACGCCCGCGCCGCCGTGGAGGCGTACCTCACGCGCGTCCGCCCCGCGTGGGCGGCGAAGGGACGGGCCACTCCGCGGCTGTTCCTCGGGGTCCGCGGGGCGCCGCTGTCGCGACAGAGTGCGTGGCTCATCATCCAGGCCGCCGCCGAGCGGGCGGGGCTCACGGCGCACGTCTCGCCCCACACCCTCCGTCACTCGTTCGCGACGCATCTGCTGCAGGGCGGCGCCGACGTGCGCGTGGTGCAGGAACTCCTCGGGCACGCCTCCGTCGCCACGACGCAGATCTACACGCACGTCTCGGTCGACGCCCTCCGCGACGTCTACGCGACGGCCCACCCGCGGGCGCGGTGAGCATCGGCGGCCCGGAACGGCGGTGCTCACCGCGTGGTCTCCCAGCGGGCGCCGGGCTGACGAGTAGACTCGACCGCGTTATGACGAAGGCGGGAGACTCGGTGTCGGCGAGCACGAAGGGGACGGCGAAGAGCACGGACGAGGTCATCATCGGACCCACCGGACGGCCGTACCGCGGATTCCCGACCCCGGCGAAGCTCGACAGCCACGGCCCGGCCCGCATCATCGCCCTCTGCAACCAGAAGGGCGGCGTCGGCAAGACGACGACGACCATCAACCTCGCCGCCTCGCTCGCGGGCTACGGCCGTCGCGTTCTCGCTGTCGACTTCGACCCGCAGGGTGCACTGTCGGCGGGGCTCGGCATCCAGACGCACGACGTCCCGACGATCTACGACCTGCTGCTCGACACCAAGCGCGACCCGCGCGAGGCGATCGTGCACACGCGCGTCGAGGGCCTCGACCTGATCCCGGCGAACATCGACCTGTCGGCCGCCGAGGTGCACCTGGTCAACGAGGTCGCTCGCGAGACGATCCTCGCCCGGGTGCTCCGCAAGGTCGCCGCCGACTACGACGTCGTGCTCGTCGACTGCCAGCCCTCGCTCGGCCTCCTCACCGTCAACGCGCTCACCGCCGCCCACGGCGTGCTGATCCCGCTGGAGTGCGAGTTCTTCGCGCTGCGCGGCGTCGCTCTCCTCATCGAGACGATCGACAAGGTGCGCGACCGGCTCAACCCCGCCATCGAACTCGACGGCGTCCTGGCCACGATGTACGACCCGCGCACCCTGCACTCCCGTGAGGTGCTGGAGCGCGTGGTCGAGGCGTTCGGCGACGACGTCCTCGAAACGGTCATCGGGCGCACGGTGAAGTTCCCGGATGCCTCGGTCTCGGGCATGCCGATCACGGAGTTCGCGCCCGAGCACGCCGCCGCGCAGGCCTACATGCGGTTGGCGCGGGAGCTGGTCGCCCGTGGCGCCGTCGCCTGACGACAGCTCGCCCGCCACGACGCCCGAGGGCGTCGACCCCGTCGGTTTCCGCGTTTCGCTGCCGGTGTTCGACGGGCCGTTCGACCTCCTGCTGAACCTGATCTCGGCGCACGAGCTCGACATCACCGAGGTCGCGCTCAGCCGGGTCACCGACGAGTTCATCGCCTACCTGCGCGCGATGGGACCGGAGGGCGACCTCGACGAGGCATCCGAGTTCCTCGTCGTGGCGGCGACGCTGCTCGACATGAAGATCGCCGGGCTCCTCCCGCAGGGGGAGCTCGTGGATGCCGAATCGGTGGCGCTCCTCGAAGCCCGCGACCTGCTCTTCGCGCGCCTGCTGCAGTACCGGGCGTTCAAGGAGGTGTCGGCCTGGTTCGCGCGCTCGCTGCAGCGCGAGGACCGGCGTCACACGCGGAACGTGCGGTTGGACGAGAAGTACCGCAGCGCCGTCCCCGAGCTCGTGTGGACGCTCAGCGTCGAGGACTTCGCGGCGCTCGCCGTGGTCGCCCTCGCGCCGAAGCAGCCGCCGACCGTCGGCCTCGACCACCTGCACGCGCCGTTGGTGAGCATCCGCGAGCAGGCCGCGATCGTCGTGACGCTGCTGCGCGGATCGGGCACGTTGAACTTCCGCGACCTCGTCGCCGGGGTGACGCAGACGGGGGTCGTCGTGGCGCGTTTCCTCGCGATCCTCGAGCTGTACCGCCACGCCGCGCTGTCGTTCGAGCAGCTCGAACCGCTGGGGGAGCTGACCCTGCGCTGGACCGCCGAGAGGTGGTCGGAAGAGAACCTCGCCGCCCTGGGAGCCGACTATGACCGATGACTCCACCGCGCCGCCCGCGCGTCCGAACGACACGGCATCCGTCGCCCGCCGGCTGGAGGCGATCCTGCTGATCCTCGACGAGCCGCAGAGCCTCGTCTCGCTCGCCGCGGCCGTGGGCGCGCCGGTCCCGGCCGTGCGCCAGGCGATCGAGGGGCTCGTCGCCGACTACGACGGCGAGGCCGGTGGCCCCCGCCGCGGCTTCGAGCTGCGCGAGGTCGGGGGCGGGTGGCGGCTGTACGTCCGCGAGGAGTACGACGACGTGGTGGGGGAGTTCGTGAACACGCAGGCTCCGTCACGCCTCTCGCAGGCCGCGCTCGAGACCCTGGCCGTCATCGCGTACAAGCAGCCCGTGACGCGGGGGCAGGTGGCATCCATCCGCGCCGTCAACGTGGACTCGGTCGTCCGGACCCTGCTGGCCCGCGGACTCATCACCGAGGTGTTCACCGACCCCGACACGGGGGCGATCCACTACGGGACCACCGACCAGCTGCTGGTCAACCTGGGCATCAACTCGCTCGACGAGCTGCCCCACATCTCGCCGTTGCTCGACGACGGCGCGGACGGATTCGATGGAGAGGTGCTCAGATGAGCGAAGAGGGCGTACGACTGCAGAAGGTGCTCGCGAACGCCGGGGTGGCGTCGCGCCGGGTCGCGGAGGAGATGATCGTCGCCGGTCGCGTGCGGGTGAACGGCGCGGTCGTCACCGAGCTCGGTTCCCGCATCGACCCGGAGACCGACCTCGTCGACGTCGACGGCACCGCCATCCAGCTGGACGCGTCCAAGCGCTACGTGATCCTGAACAAGCCCACGGGGGTCGTCAGCTCGATGAGCGATGACCGCGGGCGGCCCGACCTGCGCCAGTTCACGAAGGACTGGGAGGAGCGTCTGTTCAACGTCGGACGTCTGGATGCCGACACCTCGGGGCTCCTCGTCCTCACCAACGACGGGGCGCTGGCCCACGTGCTCGCCCACCCCTCGTTCGGCGTCACGAAGGTGTACATCGCGAAGGTCGAGGGGCAGGTGCTGCCGCAGACGATCCAGCGACTGATCAAGGGCGTCGAGCTCGAGGACGGGCGGATCGCGGCCGACAAGGCGCGGCTGCTGGACTCCTCGCGGGGCGAGAGTCTGGTGGAGCTGACGCTGCACTCGGGGAAGAACCGGATCGTGCGACGCATGATGGCCGAGGTCGGTCACCCCGTGGTCGAACTGGTCCGGCGCCAATTCGGTCCGCTTCACCTGGGAACTCTCCCGGTGGGGAAGGCCCGCGAGTTGACTACAGTAGAACGTGGCGCACTGCTCACGCTGTCTCGTCGAGACGGCGACACTCCGGCCGCTCCGGCCGAGTGACCCCGGTGCGCCGCGCGGTGCGAACACCACCGCCAGGGCAGCAGGAGACCCGATGATCGAACCGAACGGAACGTCCGCGCGCGCGGAGGCGCCGTTGGCGACCCGTACGAGCGGCACGGTCCGCGTCGTCGGATCGGGCCTCCTCGGGGCGAGTGTCGGGCACGCGCTCACCGCCCTCGGCGTCGATGTCGTCCTCGCCGACACCTCTCCGTCGCAGCTGCGTCTCGCGATCGACTACGGCGCCGGGCGCGCCGAGCGGGAGGACGACCGTCCGTCGCTCATCGTCGTCGCCGTGCCGCCGGACGTCGTCGCCGACGTCGTGCAGCGTGAACTCGCCGCCTACCCCGATGCCGTCGTCACCGACGTCGCGAGCATCAAACTCGAGCCGCTGCGGACGCTCCGCGCGCGCGGCGTCGACCTCACGCACTACATCGGGTCGCACCCGATGGCCGGACGCGAACGCGGCGGAGCGATCTCCGCCCGCGCCGACATCTTCGTCGGCCGCCCGTGGGTGGTGTGCCGCGACGGTGAGACCTCCGCGCACGACCTGTCGCTGGTGGAGGGGCTCGCCCTCGACCTCGGCGCGACTCTCGTCGAGATGTCGCCGGAAGAGCACGACGAATCCGTCGCACTGATGTCGCACGTGCCGCAGCTCGTCGCGAGCCTGCTGGCCGGCCGCTTCGTGTCCGCGCCGGACGGCTCCCTGCGCCTCGCGGGGCAGGGCGTGCGCGACACCACCCGCATCGCGGCGTCCGCCCCCGAGCTGTGGGTGCAGATCCTCGGCGCCAACGCGGCCCCCGTCGTCGAGGTGCTCGATCAGCTCGCCGCCGATCTCGGCGACGTCGCCGCGGCGCTGCGCGACCCCGACGCTCCGGGCGCCCGCCGCACGGTGGCGGACACGATCCGGCGCGGCAACGAGGGCGTCGAGCGTCTGCCGGGCAAGCACGGTCAGAACCGTCGATTCGACAGCTTCGTCGTCATGGTCGACGACACCGCCGGTCAGCTCGGCCGCCTCTTCGGTGAGCTGGGCGAACTCGACGTCAACGTCGAAGACCTGCGTCTCGAGCACTCGCCGGGGGCACCCTTCGGTCTGGCCGAGATCAGCGTCGTCCCCGACGCCGTCCACCGAGCCGTCGTCGGGCTCCAGCAGCGCGGATGGCGGATTGCGAGCACCACCCATGACTGAGCCCACCATCTTCCGGCCCGGCGTCGTCGCCCCCGCCGAGGGATCGGCATCCGGAGTACCCGTCGTCGTGGCGATCGACGGCCCCGCCGGCAGCGGCAAGTCCAGCGTCTCGAAGGCCGCGGCCGCGCGTCTCTGCTTCGGCTTCCTCGACACCGGGGCCGCCTACCGCGCCCTCGCCTGGCACGCGCTGCAGCACGGCAGCGACACGTCGGATGCCACGGCGGTGCTGGAGGTCTTCGGCGACTTCGACTACGCCATCTCGCTCGACCCGGCCGACCGCTGGGTCCGCGTGGGCGGCACCGACGTGACCACCGCGATCCGCGAGCCGGGCGTGACGGACGCCGTGAGCGGCGTGGCGCGCGTCCCCGCCGTGCGACAGGCGGTGAACGACCTGTTCCGCCGGCTCGTGGCATCCTCGGGCCTCCGCGGGGTCGTGGTCGAAGGCCGCGACATCACCACGGTCGTGTACCCCGACGCACCTGTGCGCATCCTCCTGACGGCCGCGCCCGAGGTGCGCGCCGCCCGCCGCAGCGCCGAGCTCACCTCGCAGGACGCCGCGGCCGTGGCCGCCGCCCTGCACAAGCGCGACGCCGCGGATTCCTCGGTCGTCGACTTCCTCACCGCCGCCCCCGGCGTGCAGGTCGTCGACTCGACCCACCTCGATTTCGAACAGACCGTCGACGCCGTGTTGGACGTCGTCGACTCCACGATGGGAGCCCGCGATGGGCGTTGACGACGAGTACGAAGGCGGGCCCGACCAGCTCGCCGAGAAGATGGCCGAGCTGGACGAGGTCCTGGCCGAACAGCGCGCGCAGGCGCTGCGCGCGGGCTTGGAGGACTTCGACCTCGACGAGGACGACGCGGCGCTGCTCGCGGGTCTCGCCGGGGGAGAGGACGGGATCGAGTTCCTGCCGGCGCTGCCGGTCGTGGCGATCGTGGGTCGCCCGAACGTCGGCAAGTCGGCGCTGGTGAACCGCATCCTCGGCCGCCGCGAGGCCGTCGTCGAGGACACCCCGGGCGTCACCCGCGACCGTGTGACCTACAAGGCCGAGTGGCTCGACCGCCGGTTCTCGCTGGTGGACACGGGCGGCTGGGAGCCGGACGCGCGCGGAATCGACCGCTCGGTGGCCGCGCAGGCCGAGGTCGCGATCGACCTCGCCGACGTCGTCCTGTTCGTGGTGGATGCCACGGTGGGCGCGACCGCGACCGACGAGCACGTCGTGCGGCTGCTGCGCAAGACCAAGAAGCCCGTGTTCCTCGTGGCGAACAAGGTCGACGACGCCCGCCAGGAGCCCGAGGCCGCGGCCCTGTGGAACCTCGGTCTCGGTGAGCCGCACCCCGTCTCGGCCATCCACGGCCGCGGTGTCGCCGACCTCCTCGACGAGCTCATGAAGGTGCTGCCCGAGATCTCGGCCGTCGCCAAGTACGAGATCGGCGGCCCGCGCCGCGTCGCGATCCTCGGCCGCCCGAACGTGGGCAAGTCGTCGCTGCTGAACAAGGCCGCCGGCGAGGAGCGCGTCGTCGTGAACGAGCTCGCGGGCACCACCCGCGACCCCGTGGACGAGGTCGTCGAGCTCGGCGGCAAGCTCTGGACGCTCGTCGACACCGCCGGCATCCGTCGCCGCGTGCACCTGCAGCAGGGCGCCGACTTCTACGCGTCGCTGCGCACCTCGACCGCCCTGGAGAAGTCCGAGGTGGCCGTCGTCGTGCTCGACGTGTCGCAGTCGATCAGCGTGCAGGACCTCAACATCATCGACCTCGTGCTCGAGTCGGGGCGCGCGCTCGTGCTGGCGTTCAACAAGTGGGACCGCCTGAACGACGACGACATGGAGAACGCCGACCGTCGCCGCTACCTCGAGCGCGAGATCGAGCAGGACCTCGCGCACGTGACGTGGGCGCCGCGCGTGAACATCTCCGCGCGCACCGGTCGTCACCTCGACAAGCTCGTGCCGGCGCTCGAGACGGCGCTGGAGTCGTGGGACCAGCGCATCCCGACGGGCAAGTTCAACGCCTTCCTCGCCGAACTCGTCGCCGAGCACCCGCACCCCCTGCGCGGTGGCAAACAGCCGCGCATCCTGTTCGGGACGCAGGCGTCGACGCGTCCGCCGACCTTCGTGCTCTTCACCACCGGGTTCCTCGACCCGGGCTACCGCCGGTTCATCCAGCGGCGCCTGCGCGAGATCTACGGTTTCGAGGGCACCCCGATCGTGCTGAACATGCGCATCCGCGAGAAGCGCCAGCGCTGAGTCGACACGCGAACGCCCCGGTTTCGGCCGGGGCGTTCGTGTTGTCGGGGGCACGCGGCATCCGAGGCGGGTCGGTGGTGTTGTGCGGTGGTGCCGTCGTGCGGGTGTGCGGGCGTGCCGTCGTGCCGTGGTGCGGGTGTGCCGTCGTGCGGACTTCGGGGAGGACACGCCGGTTCCGGGGTGTCGTCGGTCGGCGTGTCGGCGGAAGACTCCGCGTGCCGGTACCGGGTGCCGGGCGCGTCATGTTCCGCTGCGGGGTGCGCCGGGCCGATAGAGTCCGGTGCGGCGGGCAACGGGTGCCCGCGGGAATGGGGGATCGTCGTGTCCAGTTCGCAGACCGCTCCGGCGTTGGATCAGCCGTACTACGGGGCTCCGCTGGGTGCCGCCGTGCAGCGCTTCTTCAAGAAGTACGCCACCTTCACGGGCCGCGCCAGCCGCAGCGAGTTCTGGTGGTGGTTCCTGGTGATGGCGATCGTCGGAGCGGTGTTCTCGATCCTCGCGCTCGCGACCAGCGGTCCGACCGTCAACGAGTTCGGCGAGCCGGTGGGGCCGTCGGGCCTTGGCCTCGTCTTCTTCGTGATCTACGGCCTCTGGTCACTCGCGACCCTCGTGCCGTACCTGGCGCTCGTGGTGCGCCGTCTGCACGACTCCAACCGCAGCGGCTTCTGGATCTTCATCGCCTTCGTTCCGTTCGTGGGCGGGATCATCCTGCTGGTGTTCCTGATCCTGGACTCGAACCCGCAGGGCGCGCGCTTCGACTGAGCGCGCGCTCTCCTGCGCGGGTGAGGTCGCGAGACTGCATCCGCCTGACATCTCCACCGCACGCTGCGGGGGGTTCGTCGGGCGGATGCAGTCTCGTGTTTTCGGCGGGGGTTACGGCGGGCGCCGTGGGCGCGGTGGGCGGCGCCGTGTGACGCGCGGAGCGTCCCGCGGGGCGTGGCTGTGCCAGGGTGGAGGGGATGACGATCCAACCTCCCGCCCCCGGTGAGCCGCGGCGTCCGCACGGACCCCGCGATCCCGGCGACGCCTGGGTCCAAGCGCCCACCGGTGAGCGGTACTGGGGACGTTTCGGCGCGGCGGGCCTGCTCGCCGTGGATGCCGAACGCGGCGTCCTGCTGCAGCACCGGGTCTCGTGGAGCCACTTCGGCGACACGTGGGCGCTGCCGGGTGGGGCGCGGCACCAGGGCGAATCCGCGCGTGACGGCGCGCTGCGCGAGTCGGCGGAGGAGGCAGGGGTTCCGGTGGATGCCGTGCAGCCCCGGTTCGAGAGCGTCCTCGACCTCGACATCTGGACGTACACCACGCTCGTCGCCGATGTGGCGGTGCCGTTCGAACCGGTGATCAGCGACCCCGAGAGCGTGGCGTTGGAGTGGGTGCCGATCGACGAGGTGGCATCCCGCCCCCTGCACCCCGGGTTCGCTTCCGCGTGGCCGATGCTGCGCGACGCGCTGTCGGTGCGTCCCGCCGTGATCGTCGACGTGGCGAACGTCGTGGGGTCGGTGCCCGACGGATGGTGGAAGGACCGCGCCGGATCCGCCGAGCGGCTATTGACGCAGCTCTCGCGGCTCGCGATCGACGGGGTGGATGCCGAGCACCTCGGTCTCGCGGCCACGCGCTGGTTCCCGTTCGTGTCGGCGGTGCTCGAAGGTGACGCGCGCGCGGCGGACGTGGACGCGGACCAGGTCGGCGTGTTCCGGGCTGCGGGGTCGGGCGATGACGAGATCGTCGCCGTCGCGCGGAAGCTCGTGGGGTCGTGGAACCCCGTGATCGTCGTGACCAGCGACCGCGGGCTCGCGGCGCGCGTCGCGGAGCTCGGGGCGTCGGTGCGCGGGGTGCGGTGGTTGCGGGAGCAGTTGGGCTGAGGCCGGCGGCTGCGGCGTTGGCTCAGCGATTCGCGCCGGGTGAGTCGCCGGCGGGGGATCGTGGCTGAGGTTGTGCGGATCGCTGAGGGTGCGCCGCGTCAGTCGAGGTCGCGCCCGCGGAGCTTCTCGATCTCGCGGCGGTCGCGCTTCGTGGGGCGTCCGGCGCCGCGGTCGCGGACGGGCACGAAGGGGGTGCTCTCGCGCGGCGGCGGCGGGGGAGTGCGGTCGTCGGCCGCCTCGGCGACGAGGGCGGCACCGACACGCTTCGCGATGGTCTTCTTCACGACCAGGATGCGGTCGAAACCCTGGATCCGCACGCGCAACTCATCGCCCGGGCGGACCGGCTGGGCGGCCTTCGCGCGCTCGCCGTTGACGCGCACATGACCCGCGCGGCACGCCGTGGTCGCGGCCGACCGGGTCTTGTAGACGCGGATGGCCCACAGCCACGCGTCGACGCGTGCGGTGGGCGTGGCATCCGTCATCGAGGCTCCTTCGGGAAACCTCCATCGTAGGTCGGGGGATCAGTCGCGGAGCGTGAGGGACACGAGCGCGCGGTCGGGCTTGGGTCGGCCGACCACAGTGAATCCGGCCTCTTCGAAGATCGACACCGTGCCGAGGTAGAGGTCGTTCACCGGCATCTTCGCCACGGTCGGGTCGCGCGGGTACCCCTCGACGACGCGGGCCCCGCCGTCGCGGGCGGCGTCGACGGCGGCATCCAGCAGGTCGCGCATCAGTCCGCCACCACGGTACGCCTTGCGGACGACGAAGCACGTGACCGCCCAGACATCGTGGTCGTCGAGCGGTTCGATCGTGGAACCGGTGACATTGCGGGTGCGGGCGAGTCGAGGCTGAGCCGTCCGCGGGCCGACCCGCACCCACCCGGCCGGCTCGCCGTCGACGTACGCGATGAGTCCGGGTGGCAGATCGCCCTCGAGTTCGGCTCGGAACAACCCCGTGCGTTCCGCGACCGAGGTCTCTTTCCACGGGCCGTTCGGCAGCATCCACCACTGGCACTGGCACTCGGGTCCGTCGCCGCTGTCGAGGGCGGTCTCGGCGTCGTCGAAGCGGTCACCGGTCGCGGGGAGGATCTCGATCGCCATGCCGCGACCGTAGCGAGGGGCTCCGACACGGGCAAGGGATGCCGCGGGGGTTGCGGTTCTGCGTGCGCACACGCCCGGGGCGCCGCCGGTTCGCGGGACGTGCGCGGAGCGGGTAAGATAATCGAGTTGGCCGCTCGCGGGCGACGGGATGTGGCGCAGCTTGGTAGCGCACTTGACTGGGGGTCAAGGGGTCGCAGGTTCAAATCCTGTCATCCCGACAGTCGAGGCCCGGATTCCCGCAGAAATGCGGGGGCCCGGGCCTCTTGTCGTTGGTGCGGGGAGTGGTTCGTCTCACATGCGTCTCACATCGCAACGGTGGCAGCTCACCCGTCGGGGGCGGTGGGCGCTGCCGCGGCCTGTAGTCGGCGGAGCTTGTACTGGTGTGACGGCCACGCGTCGAGGCGGTCGCGGAGCCACGC
This sequence comes from Microbacterium sp. 71-36, assembly GCF_001898305.1. Taxonomy (NCBI): domain Bacteria; kingdom Bacillati; phylum Actinomycetota; class Actinomycetes; order Micrococcales; family Microbacteriaceae; genus Microbacterium; species Microbacterium sp. 71-36. Next base: position 204,380 of record NZ_MKTP01000003.1, on the reverse strand, counting down.
GAACAGCACGTCCTCGTCGACGACGCGCACCTTCTGACCTTGTCGAAGGTCCCACGTCATCGGCATGCCGGAGTGCCGCCACCGCTTGATCGTGCGGACCGACCGGCGCACCGCGTGAGCTGCCTCCCGATAGGTCATTGTCGCCATCGGTCAACCGCCGATGAGGATGGAGACGCGGTTGAGCGGAAGGCCGGTGAGCTCGGCGATGCGCTCGAGCGGAACGCCATATCGCGCGGCGAGGGTGACGTAGTAGATCTCGGTCGCGAGGGTCGGATTCGGGTCGGCGTTGAGGATGCGGAGGTAGTTCTCGGCGATGTAGATGCGTTGCTGGGTTTGCATGGTCCTGACCTCCTTTCGGGTCGTGCCGATCATCGTGCCCGCCCAGACAAAGGTTCGGCAAACGAGCCTGTGGATAAGTCTGTGGAGGGTGTGCTCGAATCGCCGGTTTGCGTGTGAATGATTGCTGTGGACAACTCTCGGTTCGTGCGAATATTCGAAACCACAACCGCGTAATTCCGCGGCGAATCTGTCCACAGAGAGACTGAGTGAAACCTGGTTGAAGCGTTGGTTGAAGGTTCGCCGCCTGTGAGCAAAGTTGTGCACATCTCGGGGGATAAGTTCGACGAAGTCTTCGACGGCGAGCGCACGCTGTGCCGAGCTCTCAGGTGCCACGAGACTCCGGTTCGGTCGGTTCGGCCGCCGTTTCGCTGTCGAGCGCTCGGATCGTCTCGCAGGGCCACACGAGCCATGCGGCGAGGTAGTCCGGCTCGTTCGCGCGGGCGTAGCAGTAGCCGCAGATGTCGACGGGGGTCGTCGGGCACTCCGTGCCGTCGGGGTGCCCGCTGCAATCACCCTCGGCGCAGTCGTAGGTGTAGGCGTCGGCGGATTCCGCCTCGTGCAGGTTGCGTACGTCCTGAGCGGTCATCGGTTCTCTCCTTCGTTGCTACGGTTCTGGTGCTCGGGCTCCTGCACACTCGAACCGGGCACTTGGCCGCAGGCGATGCACTGGCCGGTCCGGCATCCGAAGTCCTCCCGGTCGCTCTCCTTGGTCGCGGGGACGTGTCCGCGCTTGGTGTCTTCGCATCCCACCCACTGCATGTGCAACGCGGGCGTTCTCCGATGCTTGTCGTACGCCTCGGGCTTGATGCCCATCATGTCTAGCTCTCGGTCGCGCCAATCGGCCCAGCGATGATGTGCGAACTCGTGCTCGATTTCGCGGTATTCGTACCCGCCCTCGATGGCGCACATCGTGATGCCCTGGCGTTTCAGCGACTCGGGGGTCTCCCCACAGTTCAGGCACTCAGCCACGGTCTGCGCTCCCGTCCTCGTGGTCCCGCGCATCCATCGCGGCGCGCAGTTGTTCGTTGATCCCGCCGGGCCGGTTTGCGATCCGCAGGAGGTCGTCGTCGGTTATCGGTGCAAGGTTCATGTGCTCGGGCTCCTGCACACTCGGACGGTGCACCTGGCAGGGCCAATGCGTGAGGCAAGTGCACATCGGGTCCCGAGTGGTCGTCACGACGCCCGCCCGTTCGGCAACGCGGACGATCTTGCCCTCCAACTCCGAGAGAGCGCGGCCCTGGTGACCGTCGATGTGCTCGTACGCGCCGAGGGCAGTGATCGCCACGTCCAGGAGTTCGTCCAGAACCTTCTCGAAGGTGTTCGTCACACCCTTGCGCGGATTCGCGCCGAGCGCGCCGATGGTCGCAGTGACGACTTCTCCGGACTCTTCGGTGAGCTTGATCAGACGGTGCAGCGTGAGCGCTTCGGGGTCGCGGTCGGCGTTCCCCGCGTCGATCCACTGACTGAGGCCGACGAGTGCAGCCTGGCTGAGTTCGGTCACTTCGTGCTCCTGTTCGTGTGCTCGGGCTCCTGCACGCCGACGTGCACCACGGCGCACGTCGGCGTGTGGGTAGGGTCCGGAGCGTCACATGTCGGGCAGTGCGTGTCGTACCAATCCGGTTTGTAGGTCATCGTTCGTCCCCGTTCGTGTGGTCGGTGCGCGTGGTGTTCGCGGCGGTCATCCGAGCACCGCCAGGAGGAACTCGGCTACGGCGTGGCCGAGGTCGCGCGCGGCGGGCGGGGTTACGGCGTTCCCGGCCTGCTTGACCTTGTCGCGTTTCGAGCCGACGAGGTGGTAGTCCGCGGCGAAGCCCATACCGAGCTGGATCTCGTGGGGTTCGAGCATGCGGAAGCCGGCGTCGTCGACGTCGAGGCTGATCGGCGCGCTCGGTTCGATGAGCGACTGGTGGCCCGCGGTCGTGAGCGCGCGCAGCGGCTCGTCAACAGGCGTCGACATCTGGCCGCTGTCGCCGCGCGCGGTGTTGTTCCGCATGATGAGCGCCTGCGTCGTTGCGGTGGTCGCCGTCGGCAGGGGCTCGGTCACGGAGCGCGCGCGGTTCTCGTGCGTGTTCGTCAGCACGAGCGCGTGGTGGTTGCCCTCGGCGCTCACCGTGTCGATCGGGTGCGACGTCGGCTTCGCGACGCCGTGGTTCCGGAGCGGCACGACGAGGCCCGCGCGGTCTGCGGTCGTGACGGTGCCCATCGGGTCGGTCGTGGGGCGCGCGACGCCCGTCGAGTAGGACGGGACGAGCAGCCCGGTCTCGTTGCGAGTCGACTGCGTGCGCAGCGGGTCGGCGACGGATGCCGCGCTCTTGCCCTCACGGCCCTCGACCGGGATGAGCAGCGACGCGTGGGTGCCGCCTGCCACGATCGACGGCAGTTCGCGCGAGACGGGCTGGGACCGAGACTCGTCGGCGCCGCTGACGTGGTTCACGACGAGCGGCGGGATCGCGAGGCCATGCTCGGCCGTGCCCATCTGCGCGGGCAGCGGCGCGCCCATCTCGCTCACCCGCAGGTAGCCGGAGCCCGTCGTGACGCCGTCGTAGGTGTTCCCGGCGGCCTTCGCGATGATCGGGGCCCAGTGGCGTTCGATGCCGCGGCGGATCCGCTCGCGCGTCTTCTCGGCGAGAGGCTTCGCACGGTCGCCGATCCGCGGCGCGGGCAGCGACCAGTCAATGATCGACTCGGCCGCCAGCCACCCCGGCTCGATGACCGTCCAGCACTGAGGGCACCGGTAGAGGTACTGCGCCCTGTAGCGGCCCCACTGCTCGGCCTTCTTGAACGCCTGGACAGCCTGCACCTCGCCGTGCTCCGGGCACACCGCCACCGGCCGCGTCCACTTCCCCACGTCCGGGCCCTTCCGGTCCTTCGACACGAGATCCTCGCGCCACATCACGATGTACATGCGGTCGCGGGACTGCGGCGCCGGGAGCCCGCCGATCTGCGCGTGCATGCTGTTCAGCCACACGAACTGCAGCCGGTAGCCGAGCGAGCGCATCGCGAGCTGCCACGCGTCGAACTGGTCCCACCGGTACGCGTCGACGACGTTCTCGAGGATGATCGCCATGTACCGGTGGTGCTCGGCGAACCGGGGGATGTCCCACATCGTCGCCCGGGAACGGTTCGCGGCCTCGTCCGGGAGCGGTCGGGTGCCGTCAAGCTCGAACAGCGCCTGATCTTGCTGCCGCTGCCGCTTCACGCCCTTCGCGATCGAGTGGTTCGTGCACTCCGGCGATCCCCAGAGGACGTGAGTCTTCGGGAAGTACGCCGGGTTCACCTGCGAGATGTCGGCCTGCGAGTGGTCGGTGTCCGGGTGGTTGATCTGGTGCGACTCGATCGCCAGCGCCCAGTGGTTCGCGGCGATGACCACGCGGTAGCCAGCCTCAACGAGACCGGATGACGAGCCGCCGGCCCCGCAGAAGAGATCGGTGACCGTGAGGCCGTTCCACGGGACGATGGGGCGCGCGTAGCCGACAGACGGCGCGATGGTGGAGGTGGCCATCAGGACTCCTTGGTCGGGGTGGGTGTGTGGTCGGTGCGGCAGACGATGCAGACCTTCGACAGCACGGACCTGCCGTCAGGCCCGTCGAGCCAGTCGACGAGGACGCCGTGCTGCCCGCACCGGTTGCAGTACTCGGGGCGCGCGCGGCGATGTGCGGTGAGGTCGAGCCGGTGAAGCGCTCGCCGGATCAGCCGGAACAGCTGGCCTTGGAGGGTGTCGAGGTCGTCCCACGACTCGATCAGGTGGACGACGTCGGACAGCCACGCGTTCGCCGCGTACGCCCACTCACGCGCGAGCTCCGCGTCCGGGAGCCGCGAGGGAAGCTGCGGGGACTCGAGTCCTAGCCGTGACGACGCGACGACCAGGTATCCGCGGAGCGTGTCCCACACGGCGCGCGCGTTGCGCGACTCGGGTCCATCGCCGAGCGGGATGTTGTCGTAGTAGCCGCCTCCCGACACTCGCTCGGTCAGCTGTTGGGCGCGCACACCTCTCGCAGCCATGACGATGGTCCCGGATGCTTCGAGCACATGAGGGAGCTGGTCGACGTGCCACAGGAACTCCTCGACCCAGAGCGCGCGGGCGGCATCCGGGTCGATCGCTTCGGTCGGGACGAGGGCGCTCACGATGCTCCTTTCGGCCGGCGGCTGCCGGGTCGGATGTGCGAGGTGAGGCCGAGGTCGCGGCGGACCATGCCCGCGTACGCGCGGGTGATCTTCAGCGCCGCGCCGATCTGCCCGTCGTCCTTGCCGTCGGCGTGGAGGCGGTGCACGCCCGCTTCGATCTCGTCGCGGCGACGACGACGCCCGTTACCCGCGGCCGCGGCGACTGGCGCGGTGGGTTCGCCGGCGGCGATGTGCGCGTCGAACGCGACCTCGGCGCGGTCCCGTGCCTCGAGAGCTGCGGTGACGGCCTGCTCGGCGCGGCGGAGCGTTGCGTACAGGGTCGTGCGCTTTTCGCGCCATGCGATCGCGTCGCGCTGCCAGTCCTCGATGGGCGGGGGCGCCGCCGGCGTCGGCTTCGGCGGTGCGCTCGCCGCCGGGGTGAGTGCAGGAGCCGCGGGCGCAGCATCCTTCGGCGAGAGGGCGCGTCCGGTCCTGTTCGCCGCGCGGTCCCGCTTCTCGATGCCCTCCCGCTCGGCGGCGTCACGGCGGAGGATCTCCTCGAGCGTCACGCCCTGGTCGACGAGACGGCGGAACCCGTAGTCGCCCTGGTAGCGGCGGTACACGTCCCGGCAGGGGAGCAGGGCGGGGCAGGTGCTAGTGCGGCACCCTGCGCGGTACCCGTCGATGGTGCCGTGCGGGAAGTCGTCTGCGAGGCGGTCTGCGGCGCGCATCACAGACCCGCCTCTTCCACTACGGCGACGTGTCGCTGCGCACCCTGCGCTGGGAAAAGGTGCCGCCATCCGCCTGTGCTCAGGACGTCACGGACCGCGGGGGCCGCGCAGGTCGCGCAATACGCCTCCACGTGCGCCCCACCGGCGGAGGCGTTGTCACGGACCGACTGCTCGACCCGGTAGGCATCGCCGGTCTGCGCGGCCACGATCATGGCGGCCGCGGCGTCGCGTGCCTCTTCCGGGGTGAGCGGCTGGGTGACGTGGATACGGACGAGGCCGTCGTCGTCGACGTCGATGTCAGCGACGAGCTGCTGGACGGTGCGGGTGATCTCGGTCATCAGGGGGTTCCTCTCAGAACGGGGGCTGTTCGGGGTAGACGGGTTCGTCGGGGACGAGGTCGAGCGCGGGCGCGGTCCAGACGCGGCCGCACGCGTGCGCGGGGGCGATCTGCCCCGCCACCGGGGTGCGCGGCCAGTAGCGGGACCGGGAGCTCGTGACGGTGCGGCCGGCGTGCTTGTGGATCTGCCAGAGGCGGATGCCGACGAGCACGCACGCGAGCACCTGGTCGCGGTCCAGGCGCACCGGGTCGACGCGGGGTTCGCCGATGAGCACGCCGAGGTGGAAGTCGGCGCGGACCTCGAGCACCCGCGCGCCGCAGCGTCGGCAGCGGGTCATCAGTGGGGCCGTGCCGCTCACCGGTCCCACCAGCTCTCGTCGCGGGGATCGTCGGACTCGGGCTTCTCTTCGACGGCGAGCCGGATATTCGTGTAGAACCGGCGGCCGTTCGACCGCTTGTCACCGACTTCGAAGCGCTGTTTGAGCTGCCGGCCGAATGCCGTCGCGGTGAGAGCGTCCTGGTGCTGCTCGCGACACCATGCGTCATACGCCTTGCGGAGTTCGCTCGTGTCGACGACGACGAGGTAGCCCCCGCCGAGTTCGCACCGGTCCTCGATGAACCGGCCAAGGTGGTCTTCCTCGGCGCGGTACGCGTCGGTCGCGGCGAGTACCTCGGGCGGGGTGTCGAGGCCGTCGGCGGCGTACTCGACTGCGCCGCGGATGATCCACGCGAGGATACCGGCGCCTTCCTCGGCGACGAGCCGCTGCTGCAGGTCCTCGATCCGCTCGTCCTCGGGGACGGAGTGGGTGAAGGGGATGAGCCGGAGTCGACGCCACACGGAGTCGCCGCCCGTCTCCACCTTCGGCTGGCTGTTGCCGAGGAGGAGGAACGTGTGCGATGGGGAGAAGTCGAAGAAGTCTTTCCCCATGAACCGGGCGGTGATCGTGTCGCCACCGGTGAGGGCCTTCATCTTCGCCTCGTCGAACTTCGTGTCCTCGTTGATCTCGGACGTGATGACGAGCCGCCGGCCCTGCAGCATCGCGAGCTCGGTGGGGTGCTTCTCCCGACCGACGACGAGGAACCCCTGCGGCGCCGATGTCGCGTAGTCCCCGGCGATCGCGGACAGCACCTCGGCGAACACGCCTTTCCCGTTGCCGCCGGCGCCGTGCGCGAACGGGAGGATGTGCTCGCGCACCTCACCGATGAACATCAACCCGGCGAGACGCTGCATGTACCGTTCGACGCGCGCGTTCGACTGGAACGTCGTGGCGAGGAACCTGTCCCACAGCGGCGTCTTCATGCCCGCGTCGGGGGTGACGGTCGTCTGCTTCGAGTGGAACAGCGCCGGTGTCGGCGCGGCGATCGCGCCGGTGCGGAGGTCGACGACACCGCCGGGGGTGTTCAGCTGCCACGGGTGCCGGTCGAACTCGGCCGCCGCGACCCGCATCGCCGGTGCCGCCCGCGCCAGGCGCACCGCGTCACCGATCGCGCGGGCACGCATCGACTTCAGCCGCCACGCCTTCAGCGCGGTGTTGTCGGTTGGGATGCGGCGGATGACGTCGCGGGCCGCTTCGATCGCGGGCCCGTCGTCGGGGTGCCACGCCCACCGGGTGCCCTCCCACGTCACCCACCGGCCCGCGTCGGGCACGTACCGCATCCGCGCGGAGTACTCCGCGACGAGGAGTCGGGCGTTGCCGTCGTCGGTGAGGTCCGCACTGTCCCCGCCGACCGTCGCCGCCGCCGCGGGCGCGGTCGCGCCGACGGCGGACATCTGCGTGCCCGTCGACGTCGTCCGCGACACCTGCGGCTCAGCGGGCGCGAGCGTGCGGGGTGCGCGGTGCCCGAAGTCGGCGTCGGCGAGCGCTTTCGCGGCGGCCGCGTGGTCGCCGCGGTGGTTGAGCAGCGCGTACGCCCCGAACTTCGTGTATGGCACCTCCGGCTCGAAGTCGGTAGACGAGGTGAAGACGTAGAGGCGGTCACGGTCGCCGGCGTGCCCGGTCGTCGCGCTGATGCCGTCCTTCTTCCCCGGACGCCGCCAGTACCGGGTGGCCCCGCGGGTGAACACGTGCGACCAGCCGACCAGGATCTCCGACCAGTCCGTCTTCGCCTCGAAGTCGTCACCGGGGGTGACGTCGCCCTCGGCCGCGTGGAACGACGTCGACCACTTCGCATCCACCGGACCGGCCGGGGCGGGTGTCTCGTCGGGCATGGTGTCGAGCGCGGCGTGCACGACCGCGTGGACCTGGTCGCGCTCCTCCCGGGTGATGGTCGGGATGGTGGCGGGGCCGCCGACGAGCCGCACCCACGGCCGCCCGGTCGGATGCACGCCCCCGGCAGACGGGGCGAGCACCACGAACCCGCCGGTACCTCGCGTTTCCGCGAGCGTCTCCCGACCCGTCGCGCCGTCGGTTGGCCGCTGCGCGACCTTCGTGTTCCCCGGCACCGCGCCGCCGTCGACGCGGTACAGGAGGTGCAGGCCGCCGGATGGCGACTGCTCCGACCATCCTGTGACGAGGCGGTCGTACACGTGGCGGAGGCCCGTGCCGTCGAGCAGCTCGAGCACCGCGCCCATCTGCCCCATCGCGGCGCCCTCGACCTCGAGGAGCTCGACGTCACCGAAGCCGGTGACGATGCCGATGCCCTGCGCGAGGTCGTTGTCGAACCACGCGCGCAGCTGCGCGGCGTCCGCGGCGGCGTCCGTGTGTGGCTTCCACGCGATGCGGGGGCGCTTCGTGCCGTCGGCGGCGACGGGCACGACGGACAGTCCAGCTGCGTGCAGCTCGAGGGCGGTTGCGAGGAGAGTCATGGGCAGGCGCAGGCTCCGGTGGTGGCGCGGACGGTGAAGCAGTCGGGGCAGACGGTGTCGGGATCGAAGTCGAACTTCGTGCGCGGGCAGGCGGCGTGACGCCATGCCTCGAACGCGTTGCCGCGGACGATGCGCTCGCCGGGTCGGATCGGGGCGCCGCACTCGGGGCAGTGGCCGGGGTGTTCGGCGATGGTGTCCGCGCTCATGACGCGTCCGAGGGGTGATCGGTTCGCCAGGCGTGAATGACCCGGTCGACTTCCGACGGGGCGAACCCGGCGACGACGATCGCGCGGTATTCGGTGATCGGTGCCGACGCGAACCCGAGGTGCAGGAAGTACGCGAGGTCCAGGGCATGGTCTGGGTGCGTGATGTCTGCCTCGACGTACGGGATGCCGGCGGCTTCGAGTCGGTACTTCACCATGCGGCACTGCTGGCATGACGGCTTGGTCCAGAAGACGACGTCGCCCTCGCGTGGCTGCCTCCGCTCTTCGGTGTCGGTTGGGGTGTCTTCCGGTTCGCTGTGGGTGCTCATGTGCCCGCGGCCCCTCGCGAGAGGGCTGCACGCTGTCGTGGCGCGGGCGGCCGTTCTCAGAACGGCGTGGAGTCGAACGTGGCGATCTGCTCGGGCGTCACACCGAGGGCGACGGCGATCTGTGCGTCCGGGATGCCGGCGCCGCGCAGCTGCTGCAGCTGCCCGACCTGCTGGTCGGTGAGGCCGCCGGCGTGCACGGTCGGCTGCGGCTGGAACGGCTGCTGCACCGGCGCCTGCGGTACGGCGGCGGGCGCCGCGACCTGGGCAGGCTGGGGCGCGAACTGCTGCTGCAGCGGGGCGACGGGCTGCGCCGCCACCGGCTGCTGCACCGGGGGCACGGTCGGCGCGACAGCAGCCGCCGGCTGAGCGAATGCGGACGTCGGGGCCGTGTACTGCGCGGCGTACATCTTCGCCGGGTTCTGCGGGTTCTTCGACGCCGGATCGTTGCCGAGGTACTGCACCGTGAGGGTGCCGCCCGGCTGCAGGTCCGGCGCGCCCGCCGCGCGGATGGCATCCGAGATCGCGCGCTTCATGTTTTTCGACGCGACGTACAGGGTGCGCTCGCCGTCGTCGTTCGCGTCGGCGCGTTCCTGGGTCTGCAGGTCGACGAGGATCTGCATCTTCGGGTCGCCGTTGGGCCAGAAGTCGGGGTCCTGGCTGCCGAACTTCGTCTGCTGTCGCTCGCGCGGCGCCGACTTCACGGTGCCGGTGACGGTGGCGCCGACGACGTCGAACTTGACGCCCTTGCTGCTGGAATCGAACAGGGACATGGTGTTTCTCCTTGTTTTGGTGGTTGGTCTTGTCAGCGGTCGAACAGGTTGGGGACGGGTGCGGCCGCCGCTGGCTGCGGCGTCGCGGGAATTGGCCTGGGGGCCGGAGGGAACGGGGCGATGCAGGTCGGGTGCACGGTGCCGCCGTCGGCGGCTGCTGCGGGGTGTAGCGGGAAGCCGCAGTCGTCGCACAGCTGCGCGCGAGGACCGGCCTGCACAAGCGGAGGCAGTGCGGGTGCGGCCGTGCGGGCGGGGCAGAGGAGCTGCTCGTGCACCTGCCACGACCGCTCCCACTCCGCGACGTTCTCCGGTAGCTCGTGGCTCTGCCACCCACACCCCGGGCATGTGCGCGGCGGCAGGAGCTCGGCCAGCGCGGGGACCGCGTTCCCCGGCGACGGCACCGGCGCGGCATCCGGGACGACGCGGAGCTCGCCGACGTCGAACAGCGACCCGCCCGCGGCGCGCTGCTGCTCGCGCCGCTCCGTCCGGCACCACGTGCACCACTCGTCTTCGCACAGCGGCGACGCCGCGAGCGCCCCCTCGAGCCCCGCGACCTGCAGCAGCAGGTTCAGGCGGTTCGCGCGCAGCATCGCCTCGGCCGCGAGGTGCGGGTTGTACGGCTCGGACCAGAACACGGCGTTCTGCAGCTCACCGTCGCGGGGGAGGAACGCGATCGCCACGGTGCGGCATGGGCCCCATCCGCCGTCGTCGGTGAAGCCCTTGCCGTAGAGGTGCGCCTGCACCCGGTACTGCTGGCTGGGGCCGTGGATGCGGTACTTCGTGAGCTGCTTCGGGCCGACGACCTTGTGATCGATCACCGTGCCGGTGGGGACGTGGAACAGGTCAGAGTGACCGGTGATGCTCGCCCCGCCGATGGTGCCGACGGTGACCTGCCACTCGGTGATCCACTCGGCGTGCTCGACCTCGCCGCCGTGCCGGTTCGCGGCGTCGAACCAGCGCTCGAGCTGGTCATGCACCGCCGTGCCGATCGCCGGCTTCCACGCAGGGCCGCGGTCCGGCTCGCCGTCGCCGTTCAGCTTGTGCAGGATCCACCGGTCGCAGGGCTTGCCGATCTCCGACGGACCGATGCGCTTCTGCAGCGACCGCGGATGCCGCGTGATTCCATCCCGGATCACCCCGAGATACAGGTCCTCCACGGTCGTCACAGCCCCAGCGCCTCTCGAATTCCAGCGCGAATCTCCGGCACGTCATCGGGGTCGCTGAACGGCGTGGCTGGCGTGCGCACGTACTCGATGAGCGCGTGCATGCCGGCGGACGACAGCGTCGAACCCTCGTCGAAACTCGACTCCTGCACCTCCTCGTTTCCGCTGAGCGCGACGAGAGCAATGAGGTTTGCGATGCGCTGCTGCTCGACGAGAGCGAGCGTCGCGTGTACCTGGGCCGCTCCGATGTACAGGGCGCCGACCGCGGGGTCGCCGGTGTTTGGGTACTGGCTGAGGTCGGCGAGGCGAAGAGTCTCGGCGACGTGGTCGATGCGGTCGGTCATGACAACGCCTCGGGGTGCTCCGCGGCCCACTCCGGGTGCTGACCCGTGATGTGCGCCTGGACGTTGTCGAAGTGTCGCCGGCATCCGGCGACGGGACAGACGCCGTTCGCGATGCGGTTGCGGAGCCGCGTGACGTGGCCCTTGTACGCGATCGCTGAGCGATGGGCCGCAGCGGCCTGATCGCGCGCAGCATCACGAGACGCTCGCGCCAACGTCAGCTGACGCTTCGCGGCCGCGGCCTGCCGCTCCAGTTCGTCGGCGCGGGTCGTGATGAAGTGCAGCTTGTGTCCATTCGGGCAGTGCCATTCGCCGCCGTTCGCGAGCCGGTCGTCGTACATCTCGGTCGGGATCGCATGCGGGATCTGGCACACGCCGCAGTGCGTGATCGTGAGGGTGCCGGTGAAGGTGAGTGTCTTCGGCATGTCCTGTCCTTTCTGCTCTCGTTGGGTGGTGCCGCCCCGGGACTCGAACCCGGTGTGTAGGCCGTCGCGGCGGTCGCGCTTACTTGACGACGACGGACTTCGCGCCGCGGACCTGGTGCTCCTCGAGCACGGCCGGCGCGAACTGCTTCTTCACCGCGGCAAGATCGACACCCGTGGTCGTCTTGTAGAGCTGCGGGTAGTCCGCCTGCGGGTACTCCGCGGCGACCCAGTCGGTGTCGAGGCGCGAGTACTCCCGCACCTGCACCTTCGTGCCGTCGATGTCGTGCGTCCCGACGGCCAGCCGCTCGACCAGCTGCGCATCGATCTGCGCGATGCGCTCCGCGATGTGCTCGGCGTCGGCCTTGAGAGACGCGCGGTGGGCGACGAGTTCCTCGGTCGTCTGCTGCCGCTGCTTGACCTGGTTGATCGGAGTGATGGGGGCGGTGCTGCTCATGGTCATGCCTCCTCGGCATCGGTGGTGGTGGGGTTCTCGTCGACGAGTTCGGCGTCGACGACGTCTTCGGGGTCGGTGGTGAACCCCTGCTCGAACTCCTGCACGAGGAGCGCCGCGAGCTCACCCAGCGGGCCGCCGAGCTGCCCGACCTGGTACCGGCCGGGGAACGGGGCGTCGTAGTCCGCCGTGGGGAGCGCGCCGCGAGAGAGGACGAGCGCGCCGGAAGGTGAGCGCAGCTCGACCGAGAACTTCCCGGCGGGCTGGTCGACGACGGTGAGCGTGTACTGCCCGGTCGACGCCTCCAGCTCGAGGGGCGCCGCGGGCTCTGGCACGTCGCCCTCGTCGGGCAGGTCGAGGGGCTGCTTGATGTGCTGTACGCGGGCGTCGTGCAGACGCTGCAGCAGCTGCCGCACGTCCGCGTCGTCGTCGCCGTCGACGGCGAGCTCGATCGCGACGAACTCGATCTTCGGGATGCGCTCGAAGTTCTCGTTCTCGGTGATCTCCTTCGTGCGCACGAGGCCGACGACGGCGAGATACGTCTGCTTCGGGTACGCGGCCAACAGGTGCCGGCCGTTCGATTCGATGCCGTTGTCGTCGTACTCCTTCGGGAGCGACGGGGCGAGCTTGACCATGGGCAGGGTGTCCTCTCAGACGATTGGGGTGTTTCGGGCGGGCCAGGACAGGCGCGTGAACGCGCCCTCCTGCTCGGGGGAGTACTCGGGCGTCGGCACACCTGCCCAGCGGGCGCCAGCCCACGCGAGGCTGACGGCGTCGGCGACGTTGTCGTCCGGGATCCGCGCGTCGGGGAAAGCGGCCCGCGTCGCGGCGATGACGTCGTCCTTCGAGGCGCGGCCGTTGCCTGTGGCGAGCTTCGCCCGCTGGGACGGTGCGACCTCGACGATCGGGCCGCGGGCGATCAGCTGGTCAACGAGGAACCAGTAGAGGGCGATGCGTTCGTTCTGCGCGCCGTACTGCTGCCGCGAGTGCGGCACCTCGATCACGGCGACGTCGAACCGGGCGGGCAGGAACGTGAGGATCGGGTCGACGGCGCGGCGGATCCGGTTCCGGCGAGCGAGGAGCGTCGCCCCGATGTTCGGCGACACGAACCGCCGCGTGGACACCTCGACGCCGTCCATGACCGCGATACCCGTGCACGTGAGGCTCGGATCGATACCCACCACGATCGTCACAGCGTCACCACGACGGCTACCACGAGCTCGGCGATCGCGAGCGCACCGATCACGGCGGGAAGGACAAGGAGCACTCGGGGGACCGGCTTCACTTCGACGACAGCGGCGACGACATCGTCGTGCTGCGGGGCTCGGCGAGCACGGTACGGGAGGCGAGCGAGCGACTTCGGGGGACGAACGAGAACACGAGACATCGGGACTCCAGGGACTTCACAACAAGAAAGGGGGAGAGGGGAGTGCGCGCGTGCGCGCCAGGTGCCGTGGACGGCTAGGGGGTGGGGCCCGCCGGGGGCTCGGCGACGTGGGGGACGTCAGTGGGGGCAGTCGGCCCACCGGCGGGCGGCTCGTAGCGCGCATGCGGCGCGCAGATCCAGACGAGAACGAGCGGCGCGGCGATGACCATCAGGTCCGCGCTGTTCACGCCCGGCACCAGTGCCGCCGGGACGAGCAGCACCGCGACGATGACGACGGTCGCGGCGGCCAGGAACCGACACACGCTCACCGGGTCACCTCCACCCGGGCCGCAGCCAGCCAGGCGACGACGTCAGCGCGGCCGTACCGGATGAGGCTCGATCCGGGCAGGCTCATCCAGGCGGGGCCGATCTTGTCGACCCGCCACCGCTCAAGCGTCCGCGGCGTCACGTCGAGAACCTCGGCGAGCACACGCGGAGACATCACCGCGGGCAGATCCTCGAAACCCGACGGCTCATCGACCGCGTGCGGGTCGGGCTGTGGGAGTGCGACGAGGCTCATGACGCCAGCTCCGCAGCCTCTGCGCGACGAATCAGATCGGTGAGGCTGATGCCCAGCCACAGGCACGCGGCAGCCAGCTCGACCATGTTGAACGGCGTCTCACCGTTGAGGCGACGGCCCATGGTGTGCTCTGAGATACCGAGCACGACGGACAGCTCGCGGCCACTGCGTTTCTGCCGAGCGAGCTCGGCGCGAAGCTCCGCCGCGACCCGCTGGGAGGCGAGCCGGATGCCAGCCGCGTCGCTTGCATGAAGTTCCATGCGGACTAGATTGCATGGTCATTCATGCGGTGTCAACAATGCCATGCATCTTGACGAGAATTCATGCAGTAGGGCAGACTCGGGACCCGTGGACACTGACTACCCGCAGAACTTCTCCGAAGCCTTGGTCTCTGAGATCAAGGCCGAGATGGGCCGCCGCGATCTCTCTTCACGCGGCCTCGGCCGTCTCATCCAGAAGTCGTCGCAGTACATGTCCGACCGGCTCGACGGCGGCAACTCGAAGACGGGCAAGCGCGTCACGCTCACGATCACCGACCTGCTCGCGATCGCCCAAGCGCTCGAGCTCGAACCCACCGACCTGATCGTCCGCGCTCAACGCGCGATCGAAGCAACCCCCGACAACGTCGTCCGCGGCCGGTTCGGCGCCGATGTCGGAGCCCCCGCAGAGGATGACCTCGACGCCGTAGCCCGCCCCACCGACCCCGAACCCACCGACGAGCAATGACACCTATCGACACGTACCTCGAGGACCTCGCCCGACAGGGCGGCATCCGCATCGAGTACGGCCGCGTACGAGACGGCAACGACGGCCAATCCTGGGTCGACCGCAGGCTCACCCGCCTCCGCCCCGGCATGAACGCCCGCCTCCACCGGTGCGTCCTCGCCCACGAACTCGGCCACCACGCCCTCGCACACACACCCACCCGATTCGGGCCCGTGCACGCGAAGCAGGAACGCGCCGCCGAAGAATGGGGCGCGCTGCGCCTCATCACCCTCGACGACTACCGACACGTCGAAGCGCTCCACGCCGGCCACCTCGGCGCGATGTCCCTCGACCTCGGCGTCATGCGCTCCACCCTCGAAGCGTTCCAACGCGTCCTACTCCGCCTCGGCAACACCGTCTACGTACAACCGAAGATGGGCGCCGGCATGTTCACCCACCGCGAGAACATCGCCTGATGGCACGCGCCTGGATCACCGACAGGTGGGTCAAAGACGCCACCGTCACCATGCCCGACGGGACCACCACCAAGATCAGCCCCACCAGCGCCCAACTCCGCGCACTCAAGACCCTCCCCGAACACTTCCGCACCACGAAGTTCGGCAGAGGATCCCGGTGGGAAGCCGGCTGGTACGAACCCGACGGCACCCAACGCAAACGGCTCTTCCCCCGACGAAGCGACGCTGAGACGTTCACCGCCTCCCTCGAAGACGACATCCGCTCCGACCGGTACATCGACCCCTCCGCCCGCGAACAGACCTTCGCCGCGATCGCGGAAGCATGGCTCGCGTCGAAGAACCGGATCAAGGACTCCACGTGGCGCCGCTACCGGCGCGAGCTCGACAACTACGTCCTCCCGAAATGGGGCGCCACCCCGATCGGCGCGATCACCCGCCCCCAGATCGACGCGTGGATCCTGCATCTGCGCGACGGCACCGCGCCCCACGTGTTCGACGTCAACCACCACATCAAACAGACCGCCCGCGTGCCTGCAAAGATGGCGCCCGCCTACCTCGGCCACATCGTCCGATCCACGTTCGGCGGCCCTCTCCGCTACGCCGTCGCCGAGAGCATCATCGGCCGCAACCCGCTCGCCAACGTCGAGCTACCCCGCAGCGAAGGGGACCTCGAGCACGACCTCCCACACCTCACGCACCTCGACATCGAAACCCTCGCCGACACCGCCCGCGAACTCACCGGCCGCCCCGTCGACCGCGCCCTGCTCTTGCTCCTCGCGTATAGCGGGCCCCGCATCGGCGAAGCCACCGCCCTTCGCGTCCGTGACCTCGAGCCCACCCATCAGCGCGCGCGCATCCACCGCACCTGGACAGTCGACCGCGAAGGCCGCCGCAAGCTCGGCCCCGTCAAGACCTGGGAGAAACGCTGGATCCCCATCCCCACGTTCCTCATGGCAGAACTCGCCGACCTCACCGCGGCCGGGGCCCCCGACGACTTCGTCTTCACCGCCGCCCGCGGCGGTGCCATCGACGGCACCAACTGGTACAACCGGGTCTGGCGCAAGACCCGCATCGCCGCCGGCCTCGCCACGACCATGTCCGTCCACGACCTCCGCCACGTCGCCGCGACCAACGCCATCGCCGCCGGCGCCGACGTCAAACTCGTGCAACAGATGCTCGGCCACAAAGACGCCACCGAAACCCTCAACACCTACGCCCACCTCTGGCCCGACCGCGTCGCCGACGTCATCGCCGCCGTCGAACAACGCCGCAACGACGCCCTCACCACAGCCCGATTCCGCACCGCCTGAAACCCACCCCACCCGCGCTTGACAGCCACGTTCTGTCACCCCCTACCTTGATAGTTGGAACGGTGTCGCACCCAGACACCAGGCATCGAGACCCCCGGACGGCACAGCCCTGGGGGTCTCGTGCTCACCAAGACACCCCGGAGCCGGGAGTCGAGACAGACCACGCCGCCGCACGCCCAATTCGGGGGGCCTGCCGCGCCGCTCCTCCCGGCCCCAGGGCACCCAGACCGGTGTCAACGCACCCAGCCAGGGACGCGAAGGGCTCCCGCACCGCGCAACCGCCGGCCACGGGACTTCCCGGCGGAGAGCACCTGCACCGCCTCGAGAGGCGCCCCGGAACACTCCGCCGGTGCCTCTCGAGAAACCCACACAAACCTGTCACTGCCCTCAACCGGCACCAGTGACAGGTTTCGCGGACAGTGACAAGTTCGTGACAGGTTCAAAAACACACCTGTCACTCCATCCAGTCGCGTAATCACGCGATTCCTTGCCCCACAGTGACAAGTAGTGACAAGTACCGGGGATCGTGTCAGCTCTTTGAATAAGTAACCAAGTAACCCGGTCAAACGCGCGCAGGGCAGCAGCAGCTACCGAACGCCCCAAACCTGTCACTGCGACGCCCTTGGATACCGCCTCTGACCGACCCCGACGAGGAGCATGTGATGTCCAAGCCTGACCGCCCCGAGGTGTCCACTTCTGGACAGGTGCCGGACGACGACGGCGAGTCGATCGTGCGGGGGAGCGACTGACCGTGGACGACGACGAAGACACCCCCTCGTACGACTACTTCGCCCCCGAGGTGCAAGCCGCCCGGGATGCTATGGGGCGTGCGATCACCGAGTACCTCCGGACCATCCGCCCGACCGAGGAGCCCTTCGTGGTCGCCTGGGTGGTCGGAGCCGAATGGACGAACGCCCAGCTCGAACAGTCCGCACGCGCCGGCCGAGACATCATCGCCCCCGCCGAGCAGAGCATCAGCGCATCCGGTGGACTCGGCGCATACGTCGCCGCCCGCTTCGAATGATCGGAGAGCGCGATGCCGTGGGAGAACAGCCGACCGACTCACGTGCCCGCGTCCGTGCGCGCCGCGTGTCTCGAGCGTGACGGTCACCGCTGCGTCGCGATGCTGTCGGACGGCACACGCTGCCCAGCGACGGACAACCTGCAAGCCGCGCACCTGAAGCGCTGGACACCAGGCGAACGCACCACAGTCGCCGACGTCCGCACACTGTGCCACTGGCACCACAACAGGGAGACACAGCAGGAGGCCGCCACAGCCCGCCGCGCCGCGCAAGGCCCATCAGCACGCCACCCGCGAGAACGGCACCCAGGCAGACGCTGACGACCTCCCAGACCCACCCGGGGACCCCTGGCCCCCGGTCCTCCCTTCGCGGCCGGGGCTGAAATTCGCAGTTTGTACGGGTCTGGGGATTCTTCCGAACGCATCCGAGCCGCCTGCGCGCGTGGAGCGCGTCCGTCTCGTGCCGTCGAGCCCGAAATGGGGTCGAGAGGCGACCCGAAACGGGGTGTGACGCATGCCAGGACGAGGCCCCGCACCGAAGGACGCGAGCAAACGCGCCCGTCGGAACAAGGATGCGGTCGAGCTGCGGGTTCTGCAGATCCAGCCCACCGAACAGCCGAAGTTGCCGACGTTCTACGTAGATGTGAACCTCGGGAAGGACGAAGACGGCGCCCCTGTCATCGTCAAGAGGCGATTCACGTGGCCTGCCACGACCAAGAGCTGGTGGGAGATGCTCGCTCGGCATCCGCTTGCGGTGGAGTTCACTGAGATGGACTGGGCGTATCTCGCCGAGACGGCGATGATCCACGCGCAGTTCTGGAAGGGCGACGTCAAGCTCGCCGGCGAGCTGCGGCTCCGTGAGGCCAAGTACGGGTTCACCCCCGAGGACCGCGCCCGTCTGCGGATGCAGTTCGCGCTCGCGACGACCGCCGAGGTCGAGTCCGCCGAGCGCGTCGACCGTGCGGTGTCGTCGCGTGACCGGATGCGCGGTATCACGAGGAAGGATTCCGCCTGATGCCGTGGGTGCCGCAGTTCGAGGGCGACTTCCCGACGCTGGGATGGTCGATCGCCGATCAGATGGCGACCTACCTCGGGCGCCCGGACGCCGGCGACGACGACATCTTCGACCCGTTCGTCCTCACGATCGAGCAGCAGGAGTTCCTGAACGAGCTCTACCGCATCGACCCGGTCACCGGCCGCCGCGTGATCCATCGTGCCGCGCTGATCCGTCCGCGCGGGTGGGGCAAGTCCCCGTTTGTCGGCGGCATCATGATCGCCGAGGGCATCTTCGACGTCGTGCCCGACGGGTGGGACGCCGACGGGCAGCCGGTCGGCAAGCCGTGGTCACGGGTTCGCACCCCGTACGTCGCGATCGCCGCGGTGTCGGAGGAGCAGACCAAGAACACCTGGGAGCCGCTCCTCGAGATGCTCCGCCAGGGGTCCGCGGTCGACGAGTTCAACCTCGACCCGATGGACTCCTTCGTCGCTCTCGAGCGCGGCCGCATCGTGCCGATCACGTCGTCGGCGACGACGATCAAGGGCTTCAAGGCTGTCGCGGCGTCGATGGACCAGACGGAGACGTGGCTGCGTTCGAACGGCGGCGTGAAGCTCGCCCAGACCCTCCGCAACAACGCGACGAAGCTCGGCGGCGTCACGATCGAGACCCCGAACGCGTACACGCTCGGTGAGCGGTCGGTGGCGGAGCAGTCGTTCGAGTTCTGGAACGACATCCAGTCGGGCAAGTACAAGAACCTCGAGGACGTCCACTCGATCTACTTCGATCACCGGCCCGCGCCGGCGAGCACGCAGATCGACGACATGGACTCTCTCGTGCACGGCCTCCGCGTCGCGTATGGCGACTCGGCGAACCACCCCGACGGGTGCCTGCTGCACGATCCGCCGTGCGCTCCGGGCTGGTTCGACGTGCACCGCGGCGCGCTGGACTTCTTCGACACCGCCAACGACCCCGCGGTGATGCGCGCGGATTTCCTCAACCAGATCGACGCCGCGCGCGACGCGTACGTCACCGACCCGGAGATCCGCGCGTGCGTGGACGCCGGCCGCGGGAAGACCGTAGGGCGCTCCGAGCCCGTGACGCTCGGGTTCGACGGGTCCGAGGGGCGCAAGGACAAGCACCTCGCCGACTCGACCGTGCTCATGGGCTACTCCGTGTCGCAGCGGCACTTCTTCCTCATCGGCCTGTGGGAACAGCCCGATGGGCCCGCCGGTGAAGGGTGGCGGCCGCCGAAGCTCGAGATCGAGCAGGCCGTGGCGAAAGCGTTCCGCGAGTACAACGTGGTCGGGTTCTACGCCGACCCGTCCGCCGGTTGGGCGGGCGAGGTGAAGTCGTGGGAGGCCACGCACCACAAGCGGCTGAAGGCGAAGATGAGCGTGCCGGAGCCGATCCGGTGGAAGCAGAAGGACGTCACCCGCACGTGCGAGACGTTCGAGCAGCTCTACTCCGCGATCCGGCAGGTTGAGGTCACCTTCGACGGCGACCCGGCGGTGATCCGGCACTTCTTGAACGCGCGCCGTGACCCGCGCCGGTCCGGGTACGTGCTGAAGAAGGCCGACGACAACCAGGACTACGGCAAGATCGACGCGACCTACGGGGCTGCGTTCGCCTATGCCGCTGGCAACGACGCGATCGGTAAGGGCGTGACCGCGAGCTCGCGGCGCCGGATGCCGCGACAGCTCAGATAGGGGGTGGCCGATGGCCAGCACGCCGGAGGAGTGGCTCCCCATCCTGGCCAAGCGGATGGACGCCCGCGCCGAGAAGATCGCCGAGCTGCGCGCGTACGCGTCCGGCAACGCGCCGATGCCGGAGATGGGGCAGAACACCCGCGACGCGTGGAAGGCGTTCCAGAAGAAGGCGCGCACGAACTACGCCGGACTCGCCTGCCAGTCCCTCGCCGGTCGCATCGTCCCCACGGGAGTGGCTGTCGGATCGTCGCAGAAGAGCCCCGCGGTGCTCGCCCTCCGCAAGGTGTGGCGCGACAACCGCCTCTCGGTGGTGTTCGCAGACGCGATCCTCAACATGCTGTCGGTCCGGTACGGCTACCTCATCACCGGCATCCGCGACGGCGAGCCGATCATCACCTCGGAGCCGCCGGAGAAGGTCATCACCGCACCCGACCCGGCGCAGCCGTGGCGCGCGCGGGCCGCTCTGCTGGCGTGGCGCGACAACGACGCGGAGAAGGACTTCGCCCAGGTGTGGGTGCCCGGCGTGCGGCAGCGGTTCTCCCGCAGCGTGAAGACCGACAGCGGGACGATCCGCGGCACGATCGCCGAAGGGTGGGAACTCGACGGCGAGCCCGAAGTGTACGACGGGCCGGTCCCGGTGTTCGCGATGGAGAACCAGGACGGCGTCGCCGAGTTCGAGCCGCACATCGACGTCATCGACCGCATCAACCTCGGCAAGCTGCAGCGCCTCGTCGTCACCGCCTACCAGGCATTCCGCGCTCGGGCGATGAAGAACCTCCCCGACACGGACGACGACGGCAACGAGATCGACTGGGCGAAGCGGCTGGACTTCGCGCCCGGAGCGCTCATCGACCTTCCCGAGGGCATCGACATCTGGGAGTCGAAAGAGGTCGACATCCGCCCCCTGCTGGACGGCGAGAAGACCGACGCGCGAGACTTCGCCGCGGTCATGCGCACCCCGATCGACGTGTTCATCCCCGAGGGGCAGAACCAGTCCGCCGCCGGCGCCGAGAACTCGCACAAGGGCGAGATCCAGAAGGCGAAGGACCGCATCCATCGGTGCGGCGCCCCGATGGAAGCCGCTCTGCTCGCAGCACTCCGCATCCTCGCGCTCGATGACGGCGACACCATCAAGGTGACTTTCGAGCCGCCTGAGCACGTCTCCCTCACCGAGAAGGCCGCCGCGGCCCTCGCTGCGAAGGCATCGGGGCGATCCCAGCGGTGGATCGACGAGAACATCTGGGGCATGTCCCCGGACGAGATCGAGGCCGAGGAGACCAACCGCAGCCGCGAGCTGGAACAGGCGCAGGCGGCGGCCGGCGCGATCACCGCAGCCTGACGCCAGGCGCATTCGACCACCCGCACCCGCGGGTATCCGGCGACCCCGAAACGGGGAAGCCATCCATCACTCCGAAACGGGGAACCCATCATGTCCAACATCCGACCCACCCTCGGACCGCTGCCGACCCCGAGTTGGCACCGCCCGTTCCTGCGCTACCTCGACGGTGACCAGGGCGGCGACGGCGGCGAGAAGAAGCCCGAAACGGGCGGCGACAGCGACCTCGAGAAGGCGCGCGCCGAAGCCGAGAAGTGGAAGGCCCTCTCCCGCAAGAACGAGGAGCAGGCCAAGGCCAACGCCGAGAAGGCCAAGAAGTTCGACGAGCTCGAAGAGGCGAACAAGACCGAGCAGGAGAAACTCCTCGCTCGTGCCGAAGCCGCCGAGAAGAAGCTCGCCGACCGGGAAGCGAAGGACGCCGCAGCCGCAACGGCGGCGGAGGTCGCGAAGGAGAAGGGCGTGCCCGTCTCCGCGCTTCGCGGGTCCACCAAAGAGGAGCTCGAGGCGCACGCCGACGAGCTGCTCGCGATCCTGCCCAAGAAGGATCCCGCGCCGTCCGCGGCTGGGCAGGGCGAGGGCGAACAGATCAAGACCGGCGACATGTCGGTGGAGGACATCGTCAGCGCGGCGACCGCCCGCTGACACCCCCGGAGACGTTCGCCACGAACGCTCACGGGCCACCAACCATCCTGAGGAGGAATCGTGGCAAACATCTTCGTCAAGGGGCAGAAGCTCGCGGCCACCGCGCTCGCCCTGCTCCGCAAGCAGGTGAAGGCCCCCGGCCTGTTCACCTACAGGTTCGGCATCTCGGACTTCAAGGGCGCCGAGGGCGACGTCGTCAACATCAAGCGGCCCGCCGTGCTCGTCGCGCGCGAGAAGCCGTGGCGTGGCGACGACCTGATCGTCGTCGACCGTCTGGCCAACTCCAAGATCCAGGTGGCGCTGAACCGCCACATCTACAGCGCGGTCGCGCTGTCGCCGGAGGAGGAGACGCTCGACGAGGTCGACTACGTCCGTGACGTCCAGGCGCCGCAGGTGCAGGCGATCCTCGACTTCTTCGAGGGCATCGTCGTCGGCGCGCTGCGCGCGGCGTCGTTCGTCTTCGGGGTGACGTTCAACACCGCGTCGAGCACGGCGGTCGAGAACGACGCTCGCAAGGTCGCCGTCCGCGCGCGCAAGCTCGCGCAGAAGGCGCACTGGCCGCTGTCGGGTCGCTACTGGCTCGTCGGCGCGAACGTGTCGGAGGCTATCGCGACGCACGACAAGCTGCTCGAGGTGGACGCCGCGGGGCTTCCCGAGGCGCTCCGCGAGGGTGTCGTCGGTCGCCTCGGCGGCTGGACGATCGTCGAGCTCGACGCGCTCGGCGACGACGAGTCGTACTTCGTGCACGAGACCGCCATCGCCATCGCGACGGTCGCTCCCGCGGTGCCCAACGGCGTCGCGAAGGGCGGCGGCGTCGCCGCGGGCAACGGTCTCGCCGTCACCCAGCTGTGGGACTACGACAGCGACCACCTCAAGGACCGTTCGATCGTTCACGCCTTCGCAGGTGCGACGGCCGTGCTCGACCCCGAGCAGGCGCCCGACGGGTCGATCGTGCGCGACGAGAACGACGCGGTCGTGCTGAAGTTCCAGCGCGCGATCAAGGTCACCTTCGGCGCGGGCGGTTCGGAGAAGGCCACCTACACGGTGACCATCACGGGCACCCCGACCGGCGGCACGTTCACGCTCACGATCGACGGTCAGACGACCGACGCGATCGCCTACAACGCGTCGAACGCGGACATCGCGAAGGAGATCAACGAGCTCACCGGCGTCTCCGGTGCGACCGTCTCCGGCGGCACGTTCCCCGGCAACGCGAAGACCGTCACGTTCAACGAGCGCATCGGCACCTTCACGGCGACCGGTTCGTTCACGGGCGGTTCGTCCCCGGCGATCACCGTCGCCTAACTCGGAAGGGGGTCAGGTCATGGCTGACGAGTACATGCCCCTCGCCGCAAGCGAGGACGTCGTCGCGGCTCTGGGCCGTGACCTGACCACCTCCGAGCAGCAGCGCGTCGGCGACGCGATCGCGAAGGCGTCCGAGCTGTTCCGCATGGAGGCTCGGCGCACCTTCACTCCGGGGCGGCGCACGAACCGGCTCCGATCGCACGCCGGCGAAGTGCGCCTCCCGGAGACACCCGTCGTCGAGGTTCACAGCGTCACCGACGACGACGGTAACCCCGTCCGGTTCAACCGTCTCGGCGCCGTGCTCACCATCACCGGGTGCACGACGGCATTCGTGCGCGTGGACTACTCCTTCGGCGACGAAACCGTGCCCGAGATCGTCCGCACCACCGTAGCCGGAGCGGTGGCGGGCGCCTTCGACATCGACAAGCGCGCCCGCGCGGGCATGACCCAGTTCCAGGAGACCGCCGGACCCCTGAGCGAGGGCGGCACGTTCGCCTCGTGGGCGGTCGGGGGTCAGGTGACCCTGTCGCCCGCGGACCTCGCCGTCGCGCGCTCCCTGCGCCCCACGAAGCTCGGCGGCACGAGTTCGCAGCAGGGGCCCCGATGGCGGTCCTGATCGGCGAGAGCGTGATCGTGCAGCGGCCGCAAGAAGTGGGCCGCAACTCCCGGCGCGAGCCGCAGATCCAATGGCAGGACGAGACCGTCGATGACGTGCTGGTCACCCCGGGGCCGCGCGACGACGTCGATGACTCTGCGCGCCCCGCGGGCGTCCGCGTCATGTGGTCGCTGATGTGGCCGAAGACATTCACGGGATCCCTCGCGGGATGCCGGGTCATCGTGCGCGGCAGCGAGCCGCTCAAGATCATCGGCGACCCGCAGCCGTTCGCCAGCGCCCCGACGCGCTGGAACCGACCGAGTGAAGCAGGTCGCATCGACGGATAGGAGACGTGGTGGCCGGGAACGTGAAACTCAATCTCGCCGGCCTGAACGTCGTGATGACCTCGCCCGCTGTCCAAGCCGAGGTCGACCGGGTCGGCGCCCGCATGGCGGCGGCTGCCGGGGAGGGCTTCGAGTACGTCGCCCGCCCTCATCGCTACACCGCTCGCGGGTACGTGCAGGCCACGTCTGACCGGGCTCGGCGTCGGCAGATGCGCGACGCCGTGCTCGAGCAGGCTCTCGGGCAGGTGCAGCGATGACGCATTTCACGGACACCGAGGCCGAGGTCATCGCGTTCCTCGCCGACCGGCTCGACGACGTTCCTGTCAGCCTGCGGGTGCCCGCGGAGCGGCCCGAGACGTTCGTGCGGGTCTGGGGCAGCGGCGGTGATGGCGTGAACCGGGTGATGGACGACGTGCAGCTCACGATCGAGGCATGGGCCGCCGACGACGAGGTCGCCGGGCTACTCGCGTTGCATGTGCGTGATCTTCTCCTGAACGCCTCGTCGGCGCTCCCGCTCGTTCGTCGCGTGCAGGCCACGCGCCCCTACTTCGCGCCGGACTCCACTACGGAGATCCCGCGCTACCGGTTCACCGCCCGACTCCGGGTGCGAGCCGCCCGCTGACTCGCCCGCGCGCCCGCGCGGACGCCACGCCGGTCATGCCCGGCTCACACGAAAGAGAGACACACATGACCGTGAACGCGGATCTCGCCCGCATCTTCGGTTCCGACTCCGACGCCATCCACCTCGCGCCCTACGGAACGGTTCTCCCGACGACCCTCACGGGCGATCTGGACGACGCGTTCGAGGACGTCGGCTGGCTCAACACCGACGGCATCACGGAGTCCCTGAGCGGCTCCGTGGACAAGAAGCGCGGCCACCAGGGGCAGCGGGTCATCCGTACGCGCATGAACGAGGGCGGCACGTCGATCGCGTTCGTCGCGCTCGAGACGAAGGCGCAGACGCAGTCGCTCCGCTACGTGGAGAAGACGGTGACCGTGACCGCGGGTGTCCGCAAGGCCACGCGCAGCTCCGGGCAGCGGATCGCCATCCGCTCCGCCGTCATCGACCTGTTCGACGCCGACGACGAGACGATCCAGGACCGGTTCATCATCCCGCGGTTCGAGATCTCCCCGAACGGCGACCGCGTCGCGAACACGGACATCGCCGCGTTCCCCTTCATGGGCGAGATCATCGGCGACTACATCCACCTGTCGACGGACGTCGAGGCCGCGTAATGGCCGGACGGAAGAAGCCCGTCGAGTCGACGTACCACCTCGACCGGTTCGGGGTACGTCACGAGATCGACGAGCAGGACGTCGCGCCCGACCCGCAGCCCGCGCTGCCGGCCGCGCAGGTCGACTGACCGGCCCGCACACAGACCGGTGGGCGGAGGTGTTGCCTCCGACGGCCTCCGCCCACCGCTACACGCTCCACGTCGGAGATCACACACAGTCGGAGGAGACTGCCATGCCCAACATCCCCGCAGGCGCCAAGGTGCCCGAGGACCACAAGAGCGAGACCGTGAAGCTGAAGGTCGAGAAGGTCGACATCGAGCTTCCCGTGATCGACGACACCGGAAAGCCCGTGCTCGACGACGACAAGAAGCCGGTCGTGCGGGTGGTGCCGGGCCGTCGCGTCACGATGCCCACGGCGACCGGGTCGATCGACGTTGACGTGCCCGACGAGGCGCTGGACGACTTCGAGGTGCTCGACGACATCCGCGCCGTCCAGGACGACAACGACGCCTCCCGCCTCCCGTCGCTGCTGCGTCGTCTCGTCGGCGACCAGTACCGCGAGGTGCTGAAGGCGCTCAAGGGGGCGAACGGCCGCGTGACCACGGAGGCCGGGTCGACGTTCGTCATGGACCTGTTCCAGGCGCTGTCCCCAAACTCCTGACGCTCGTGGGCGCTCTCATCCATCACGAGAGCGCCCTACGGGCGTCCCTGCAGGCCGAGTACCAACTCCGGCTCCTGCCCGGCGGGCGGACGGAGCCGGAGCGCACACCCCGCGAGCTCGGCGACTACATCGCGCACCTGCCGCACGGCTGCGCCCTGTGGATCGACACGGGCGGGGTGCCGGCGCTGAGCGCGGAGGCGCACCTGCTGCGCGAGGCGGTGTACCGGCTCGAGGTCCTCGACTGGCACACCGGCGGGTCGAACGGGCCGCAGCCCAAGCGCATCGAGCTGCCTGAGCCCGCTCACGAGGCACGCGCGCGGCAGGCCGTCATGGCCGAGAAGGCACGCAAGCACGCAGCGCGTGACCGGAGGCGGTCGCAGCCGACGACGTAGGACGGAGGTCGCCGTGCCCACTGGTGTGGAGATCGCAAACGCCTACGTCGCCCTGACGGTGAAGATGCCCGGCGCGTCCCGCGAGATCGCGGCTGAGCTGGGTCGCGCGGCGCCCGCGACGGAGTCCGCCGGCCGCAACATCGGATCCAGCATCCTCTCCGGCATCGGCGGGGTGCTCAAGGCCGGTGTCGGCGCCGTCGCGGGCGCCGCGCTCGGCACGGCCCTGTTCAAGGGCTTCCAGCGTCTCGACGCGATCGACACCGCGCGGGCGAAGCTCACCGGACTCGGGAACGACGGGGAGACCGTCAAGGGCGTCATGGCGAACGCCCTCGCCGCCGTCAAGGGCACCGCCTTCGGACTCGGCGACGCGTCCACCGTGGCCGCGCAGCTCGTCGCCGCACAGATCAAGCCCGGCCAACAGCTCGAGGGCGTGCTGAAATCCGTCGCGAACAGCGCCGCGGCCGCCGGCACGGACATCGGCGAGATGGGCTCCATCTACGCCAAGGTCGCATCCGTCGGCAAGGCGCAGAACGACTCGCTGCAGCAGGTCGCCCAGCGTGGCATCCCGATCTACCAGGCGCTCGCGTCCCGGCTCGGCGTGACCACGGACGAGATCTTCTCGATGGCGTCCGCGGGCGAGATCGGGTTCGACCAGTTCCAGCAGGCGATGACGTCCGCGGCGGGCACGGTCGCGTCCGAGATGGGTAACACCGTCAAGGGGTCGTGGGCGAACTTCATCGCGTCTCTCGGCCGGATCGGTGCCGGTCTCATGTCGGGCCTGTTCCCCAAGGTCGCCCCCGGCATCCAGGCGCTCACGAAGGCCCTCGGGCCGCTCGAGGACATCGCCGCCCGTGCGGGTGCCGCGCTGGGTGAATGGCTCGGCCCGTGGATCGACCGGATGACCGCCTGGGTCGCCGCGATCGACTTCACGAAGGTGGAGGACGGCGTCCGCGGGATCTACGACCTCGTCGTGAAGGGCGACTTCACGGGGCAGTTCCGCAACGCCTTCAACCTCGAGGAGGACTCGACGGCGGTCGACGTCATCCTGCGGATCCGGGACGGGATCGTCGGCATCTACGACTACGTCGTCAAGGGCGACTTCTCGGGCGCGTTCGCGCGTGCGTTCAACGTATCCGAGGACGACGGGATCGTGCTGTTCCTGTGGGGGCTCCGCGACGCCGTGGTGTCGTTCTTCTCGTCGCTGACCTCCGGTGACTTCTCCGGCGCGGCGTCGAGCATCGGCGCGTCTCTGCAGACGCTGACCCCGGCGTTGTCGGAGTTCGGCGCGCAGCTCCCGAAGGTGGGGCAGGCCGCGGCCAAGGTCACCGCGGGCGGCGTCGACGTGCTCACGCAGGTCCTGTCGTTCCTGGCGGACCACGTCGACACGATCATCCAGTTCATGCCGCTGATCGTGGCTGGGTTCATCGCCTGGCGCGTCGGGTCGGCGGCGGTCGCGAACGCGACGCTCGCGCTGCGCGGAGCGGAGCTCGCGGCGACGCCGGTCTACTTCGCGAACAACATCCTGCGGAACAACTCGGTCCGCATCGAGCGCGAACTCGCACTGGCGAAGGCTGCCGCTGCCGGATCCACCAATGTCGCGGCCGCGGCCACCACTCGCAGCACCGTCGCGACGCTCGCGGCGTCGACCGCGTCCCGTGTCGCCGCTGCTGGGCAGTGGCTGCTGAACGCGGCGCTGTCGGCGAACCCGATCGGCATCATCATCGTCGCGATCACGGCGCTCGTGGGGGCGCTGGTGTGGTTCTTCACGCAGACGGAGCTGGGGCAGCAGATCTGGTCGACCGTGATGGGGGCGATCGGCGCGGCCGCGACGTGGCTGTGGGAGAACGTCCTGTCGCCGGTGTTCACCGCGATCGGGGCGGTCTTCTCGTGGCTGTGGGACAACGTCATCAGTCCCATCGGGACGCTCGTGATCAACTACTTCCGGTTCTGGGGCGCGGTCGCGGTCTGGCTATGGGAGAACGTGCTGTCGCCCGTGTTCGGGAAGATCGGCGAGATCTTCTCGTGGGTGTGGCGGACCATCATCCAGCCGATCGTCGATTACATCGTGCTCGCGATCCAGGGCTGGGGCATCGTCTTCGGCTGGCTCTACGACACGATCATCCGCCCTGTATTCGCGGGCATCATGTCCGTGCTCGGCGCGGGGTGGTCGTGGCTGCGCGACAACGTGTTCTCGCCGCTCGGCCTCGCGGTTGACGCGATCGGGAAGGCGTTCGGCGCGACCGCGGACGCCGTCGGCAAGGCGTGGGAGGGCATCAAGCAGGCCGCCGCGGTCCCGATCAACTTCGTGCTGGACGCGATCTGGAACAAGGGGCTTCGCTCGTTCTGGAACGACCTCGTCACCACGCTGAAGATCGAGGACATGCGCCTCCCCGAGGCACCGCTGATCAAGTTCGCCTCGGGTGGTGTCCTGCCCGGATACACGCCGGGTCGTGACGTGCACCAGTTCTGGTCGCCGACAGGCGGTGGCCTCGCGCTCTCTGGCGGCGAAGCGATCATGCGCCCCGAGTTCACCCGCCTTGTCGGCGGGAAGGCTGGGGTCGACGCGCTGAACGCTGCAGCGATCGCCGGACGTCTCCCGATGGGGGACGGGGTCGGTCAGATCGCCGGGGACGTGTGGGACACAATCTCGCGCGCCGCGTCGGTCGCGTGGGAGTTCCTCACGAACCCGGGGCAGGCGATCCAGAAGCATGTCGTCGACGGCATCATCACTCCGCTCGCGTCGGGTCAGAACCTGTTCGGGCAGACGATCGCCGGTCTCGCCGGGAACACGGTGAAGGCGCTGTCGGGGATCTTCCCGACGGCGGCGGCTCCGGGCGGCGCCGGCATGGGCTGGGAAGCCATGTGGCGGATCGTGCAGTCCGCGCTCCCCGGGGTGTCGCTCACGAGCGCGCTCCGGCCGGGAGCGGTCACCGCGAACGGCGGGCAGTCGTACCACGCTCTCGGGCGCGCGATCGACCTGATCCCGGCGACGATGGACACCTTCAACCGGGTGGCCGCGCTGTTCCCGAACGCCGCAGAGCTGATCTTCTCGCCCGCGGGCGGTCGGCAGCTCCTGAACGGGAAGCCGTTCGATGGCTGGTCGGACGCGGTCCGCGCGCAGCACTGGAACCACGTGCACCTGGCGATGGCCGGCGGCGGGGTCATCCCGAAGCTGTACGACGACGGCGGGTGGCTGCCGCACGGCGGCATCGCGATGAACCTGTCTGGTCGGCCCGAGCCGGTGTTCACGGACGAGCAGTGGGGCCTCATGCGCTCCGGTGGCTCGCCGAGCACTCTCGTGTTCGTCGATCAGGATGGTGCGCTCATCGGCCGCATGAAGGCGGAAGCGCGGGGTGAGGTGCGCGCGGCGGCGTTCGAGGACGACCGGGCATGGCTCGGCGGAAGGAAGTCGGAATGATCGCCACCCTCACCCCTGAGACCGGTTTCGCTCCCGTCCCGCACATCCGCATCAGCATCGCCGAGGCGGACGCGTGGGATGGGGGCGGCCCGGACACGACGGGCCCGGACTCGTTCGACGGAGGCTCGCCCTCGACAGGGGGCGCCGGGTTCGACGCTGGGTCTCCGGCGAGCCTGTCGGTGACTCTCCCGGACGGAACGGACACGGTCACCCTGTGGTGGACGAGCGAAGGCCGCAGCGACATGGTCCCGGGGGCGATCCGCCGGCCCCTGACGTCCGCGTTCGGGCATCTCGACGTGGAGGCGGGGTTCGACGTCACCACCGCGTACGAGGTCGAGTGCTTCGCTAGCGGGGTGCCCGTGGGGCGGGTGCCGATCGGTTCGACGCTGCTGCCGTGGGAGGGCGACGAGGACGGGTGCCTGGTGCAGCAGCCCCTGAATCCGTACCTCAACGCGACGGTGGTCAACATGGCCGGGTCGTGGCCGTCGCTGACGCGTGAAGCTCCCGGCGAGCTCGTGCGCGTGCAGGGCGCGGTGTTCCCGTCCCTGGTGGGTGCGGGGCCTCGGCAGGCCGCGCAGGAAGTCGCGGTGCAGTTCGGCGTGGCCGGGCGTGGCATGTTCGACCGGCTCTGGGCGACGCTCGGGACGCAGGACGACCCGCAGCTCCCGGTGTGGCTGATCCGGTCGCACCAGGGGATCCTGCCGCGCCGGTTCTACGGGCACGTGAAGACGCTGACGCAGACCGACGCCGGGTACACCGGAGACGAGTGGTGGGCGGAGTTCTCCTCCACCCTGGCCGAGGTGGCGCGCCCGGCCCCCGGGCTGCAGGTGTCGCCGCTGTCGTACGACGACCTCGACGTGTCCTACGCGTCCTACGACGAGCGCGACGCGGCCTACGCGTCCTACGACGAGATGGACACCGACTGGTCGCTGGCGGGCGCCGCCGGCTGAACGTGAGGGGCGGGTGGGTCGATGCGAGCTGCGAACGACACCACCCGCCAACTCCTCGCGGACCTCGCCGATGGCCGCGGCGGCATCGAGAAGATCTGGACCGCCGACCTCATGTACGACGGCGAGCGGCGCCTCGAGGGGCTGCAGATCGACGAACCGGCGATCGGCTGGGACATGTCCCGGTTCGTCGTGGCGTCCGGGGCGGTGCCCGTGGTGTGGTCGGACGTGTTCGGGTCGTCGATGATCCCGCGGGAGATCGGCGACTGGTTCTCCCCGTTCGGTGCGGAGCTGCAGGTCGACTGCATCATCCGCGCCGGCCGGTACGAGGACCGCATCCCGATGGCTCGTCTCATCATCGACTCCGTCCCGGATGCCGACGACCGGCGGATGCTGTTCCAGGGGATCCCGTTCACGGCGGGGGAGTCGTTCACGGTGAACGTCGCCGACCGGCTGGCGAAGATCGCGCGGGACGAGTTCCGGGCGCCGACGAGCGCGAAGTCGTCGTCGGCGTGGCAGGAGATCCAGTCGGTCACCCGGTTCCCGGTGATCCGCTCAGTCCCGGATGCAGTGGTGCCCTCCGGCATCGTCTACGAGGGGCAGCGCTCCGCGGTTGTGAACAAGCTCTACGACCTGATGGGCGCGTGGCCGCACCTCACCGCCGACGGTGTGCTCACCGCGATCCCGAAGGCGTGGGGAGACCCGGTCGACGAGATCCGCGGGTTCGTGTCGGCGCCGGTGTCGATGTCCGCCGAGCAGACCTATAACAGCGTCGTCGTCGAGGGAAAGGATGATGCCGGCGACCCGATCTACGCGTTCGCCGACATCACCGAGGGGTTCCTGCGGGTGTCGAACCCGGGAGACAGCATGTCCCCGTTCGGGCGGAAGACCCGCCGCTACCAGTCCGAGTTCCTGCGGACGCGGCAGCAGTGCGAGGAGTTCGCCGCAGGGCTGCTCGAGCGCTCCGCCCGTCGCCGCGGCGTCCGCCGAACCATCACGGAGCCGTTCAACCCGCTCCGCGAGGTCGGCGACGTCCTGATCTTCGACGGCGGCCTGGCCCGGGTGTCGAGCCTGTCGCACAAGGGCGGGCAGACGATGACCACCGTCGACATCCCGGACCGGTAGGAGGTCGCCGTGGGCGAAGCTGCACGCCGCGAGACGGCCCGCAAGGCGGAGGCCGGGTTTCGTGCCGGCCGGTACGTCGGCGCGGACGGGCTGAACGCGCTCGTCGACCTCGGCGACCAGCGTGTCCCGGTGCCGTTCGCGACGGCCTGGGTGCCGCAGATCAACGAGGCGGTGACGGTTCTCGCGATCGACGGGGTGATGCGTCTCATTGGCCCGACGGTCCCGAAGCCGGGAATCGGGGTCGTGGAGACGATCAACGCCGAGAAGACGTCAGCGGTCGTCCAGACCGACTTCGGGACGTACACGCTCAGCGTCGCCCCTACGGACCCGGCGCCGTCGTCGGGGGACACGGTCGGTATCCACTGGTCGTCGCAGCCGTGGTGCACGCTCCTGCTCGACGTTCCCGACCCGGAGGAGCCCGCCCCCGACCCCTCCGGCGGTTCCGGTGGTGAAGTGAAGACGGCGGAGTTCCGCGCGATCGACACAGGGTCGACGGACCGGGGGAGCGCGCGGTGGTGGCAGCCGCAGCCGTGGTCTTCGGAGTCGACGTACGGGGCGTGGTTCTACGGGTCGCAGATCAAGGACACGATCCCCGCGGGCGCCGAGTTCGTGTCGCTGCAGTTCTACGTTGCGTGGGACCGGCGCCGCTATGGCGGGTCGCGGTTCACGCTCCACTCCGACGCGACGAAGGGCGGCGTGCCCGCGATGAGCGGGTACACGGTGTGGAACCCGGACGGCGGGTGGCAGACACCCCCGGACCCGGCCGGATGGTTCAACGCGCTGAAGACCGGCGGAGACCGATTCGGGGTCGGCCTGAATCAGGGCGGGTACGAGCAGTTCAAATCGTTGGCGCAGGACGGCATGTCCGGTGCGCTCCGGATCAGTTGGAGGTAGCACGTGGGCAACACCCTGAACGCGCTCGGCAAGCCGGTGTTCACGCCGACGCCGACGCAGACGACGGCGGACATGCAGGCCGCGGCCGACTGGGCTGAGAAGGTCGGCGGGCTGCTGAAGGTCACGAGCGCGCAGCGTGCGCTCCTCACCTCGGGGCAGACGACCGTGGGCTGGCTGATCGTCGAGACCGACACCGGCCGCATCTACCAGGTGACCGCGTCCGCTCCGCAGGGCGAGGTCATCGGCGGAGCCCGCATCCCCGGCGTCCTGACCGGTGTGCCGACCTCGACGACGTGGACGTACTCCCTCACCGTCTCCGGGACGACGGTCACTCTCGACGCGATCGTCACGAAGAACGACGGCGGATTCTTCGGTACGGCGATCCAGGGCATCCTGCCCGTGGGATTCCGGCCCGGCCGTGAGGTCATGGTGGTCGGCGCCTCCCGCAACGACGCCGAGCTCTGGGTGTTCCTCGGCGTGTACATCACCCCGGACGGCAACATCCGCCTCAACCAGAACAACGCCCCGAACATCAAGGTCATCGGCTTCCGCACCTCCTGGGAGCGGGCCTGATGAGCATTCGCTACGCCGACGGCGAGCACAACGCGGCATCCGGCACGCGGGAAGCGTTCGGCCGGTTCTCCGACGACCTCGTGGCCGCCGGCCTTCCGCCGATCACGGTGGTGTCCGGTGACCGTGAGCCCGCTGAGCAGGTCGATCTGTTCGTGACCCGGTTTCTTCAGCAGGCGACCGGGAGCGGCCCGTTCGGTGATGTGCGCTGGTGGGACGGCTCCGCGTGGGGGTACGGAGGCGGCACCCGGTGGGTGCGCTGGTCGAGCGCCGGCACGGTCGCGGTTCCCGGCACGGGGAACCACGAGAAGCGGCGCTCGGATGATCTGGCGTGGCCGTACAACGCGGTCACGACGGCGCACTTGCGCGCGCGAGAGATCGCCGCGCGGCACAACATCACCTGCGACGGCCTCGGCTTCGGCGAGCCGTGGCACTGGACGTTCTGGGGCGCGCTCGGCGTCATCGGCTCGCCCGCATCAACCGGCAACGCAACACCGATCCCGAAGGAGTGGGACGAGATGGCATCCGAACAGCAGATCGAGGACGCGGCCTACCGCGGTGCCCGGCGCGCGCTCAACGAGCGCGGTGCCGATGCGGCGCAGGTCATCCAGAACGTCGAGTTCCTCACCGACCAGGTGCAGGGGTTCCCCTCGACGGACCGCGACCAGACGTTCCAGCTCGCGACCGCGATCCGGTCGATCGCCACGATCAAGAGCTGGCTGTCGTTCACCCGCGTGAAGGTGCACTCCATCTGGGCGCGGACGATCGGCCGTGACGTGCGCGCTGGGATCAGCCCGCAGGACGTCGCCCTGATCGACAGCATCGAGGGCAAGCCGGGCGAGCACTCGTGAGCCTGCACGTTCGCGCGCGGCGGGCGTGGGAGTCGATCACCGAACCCAGACACCTGAAGGCGACCTACTTCGTGTTCTACGTCGTCGCGTTGGCGACGGGCTTCGCGACGCTCGTGCGGCCGCCGCAGTCGATCGAAGGCGCGCTCGGGACACCTCTCACCGCCGTGTGGGCCGGGTTCGTAATCATGGGCTCGTTCGGGGGCCTGCTGACGGTGTTCCCGGGCTGGTGGTTCGCTGAGCGGCTCTCGATCGTCATGATCTGGATCGGCGCGGCGATCTACTTCATCGTCGTGCTGTCGCTGCACCTCTCGCAGTCCGGGTCGCGCCTCACGCAGATGGGGTGGATCGCGCTCGGCGCGGGGCTCTTCTTCGTCCGCTGGCTGCTGATCAGGAAGTACACGTTCGAGCCCCGGAAGTGAGCGCCACGTGACCATCGAAGACCTCGTGAAGCTGATCATCGCGGTCTCCTCCGGTGGCCTGCTCGTGAAGATCCTCGATTGGGTCCGTGACGCCCGCAAGGGCCACCTGCAGAAGCGGCGCGCCGAGGTGGACGCCGCGATCGCCGAGCGCGACAAGGCGCGCGCTGAACGGGACACCGCGATCGAGGCGCGCGACGACGCCGTGGCCGATGCGGCGTGGTGGCAGCGGTGGGCCCGGATCGTCGAGGAGGCACTCGCGATCGCCCGCCGGCGCTTCATCGACGCGCCGTGCACGGATCCCGACGAGCTCGATCCCTATCCATCGCGGCCTGACCGCGACAAGCCCTGACCTCGGCGTCCGCCGGGGTCGTCACCGTCCCGGAAGGACACCATCATGGACATCGCTATTCCCGCCGCGCCCGCCGGCATCCTCACGCTGCTCGCGTTCTTCTCGCCGTACGCGATCGGAGCGCTGAACGGGCTCCTGCCGTTCGTGCGGAAGCCGTGGCAGAAGAAGGTCGTCTCGATCACCTTCGCCGTCGCCCTCGCGATCGTCGTCGTGCTGTTCTACATGAACATCACGGGCGAGCCGATCGGCAACATCTGGCTGTTCATGCTGCTCTCCGTCGTCATCGTGTCGGCGTCGTACACGCTCATCACCCGTGGCACGGCGTCCGCCGTCGAGCGCGCGACCGAGAAGCCGACGCGGGTCGACGGCGCGCACAACGAGTGATCCGCGTCCTCGTCGCGGCGGCCGTCCTCGCCTGGACGGTCGCCGCTCTCAGCTACCACGGCTTCACCCGCATCACCCCCTCGTCATCGACGTCGTCACCCTGTGGACGTCACCCCCTCTCGTAGATCAGGAGGCCGCTCGTGGCTGACCTCGTAGGACCGATCCAGTTCAAGCGCGGCACGTCCGCGGCATGGGCCTCGGCTGCCGTGCCCCTCGCCGAGGGTGAGATGGGCATCGACCTCACGCTCATGCGGGTGAAGATCGGTGACGGCGCGACGCTGTGGCCGGCACTGCCGTGGGCAACCGCGGACAGCACAACGATCGCTGCGCTGCAGGAGCTTGCTGAGAATGCTTCGGACGCTGTCGGCTTGGCGCAGGCGATCGCGGATCAGCGGATCTCGACTCTTCCGTGGAAGATCATCATCGCGTGGGGGCAGTCGAACGAGTCATCCCAGGGGACGGACTACACGGCTGACCCGGTGGATGCCCGGATCTTCGCCTTCCCGACCGCGGGCACCGGGGTGGGTACCATCGTGCCCGCTCAGGATCCGATCGGTTTCGGTGACGGGTCCACGGGCCTGTCCCCAGCTCTCGTGTTCGCCCGCCGGTACGCCGCCGCGAACCCGGGTGTGCGTGTCCTCATCGTCCCCGCCGCATGGTTCGGGACCGGGTTCTACGCGGGCGGTTCCAGCGGCAACCGTTGGCTCGTCGGGTGGACGCCCGGGACCGGGCAGGTCAACCTCACCGACCGTCTCGTCAGCCTGTCTCTGGCTGCCCGTGACCTGGCGAAGCAGTCGAGCCCGGCCGTGGAGTTCGCCGCTCTCGTCGGCATCCAGGGGGAATCCGACGCCTCCGCGAGCATCGACGCGGCCACCTACGCCGCAGCTCTGGACGGGTTCGTGGCCTACGTGCGCACCGCGCTCGGCGCGCCGAAGCTGCCGGTCGTGCTGGGGCAGATGATCCCGGAGTCGCTCGTCGGGGCGACGTCGTTCCGTCTCGGGATCAACGCGGTCCACATCGACACCCCGCGCCGACTGCTGTACTCCGGGTTCGCGTACGGCGCGTCGGGGTTCGTGAAGGCCGACGGCGGCACCGTGCACTACACGGCGGGCGGACAGCGGATCAACGGGCTGCGGCGCTGGGACGCGTACCTGCGGGCGCTGGCGAACGTGCCCGGGGTGCTGCCCCTGCCGCCGCGCAACGTGCGCCCCACCCTCGACTCGGGCACGCTACGCGTCGAATGGGACGCACCTGCTGGGCGTGTCACGTCCTACGTCGTGCAGACCCGCGGGATCGACTCCGGCGACTGGACGACCGAGTCGCGCACCGTGTCCGCCACGGGGGATTCGTACCTGAACACGGTGCAGACCCGGACGGGCATCCCGTCGGGGTCGATCGTCGAGGTGCGTATCGCGTCGGTGAACGAACTCGGACAGTCCGAATGGGCGAATGTTGTGCTGGTCGCGGCGACGGATGTTCCCACGCCGGCGGTGTCGCAGACCGGCGCGGGCCAGGTGGCGGTGTCGTGGGCGGCTAACCCGCTCGCGCAGACGTACCGGGTGGACTACAAGCTCGCGTCGTCGTCGACCTGGACGCTGGGCACCCCGCAGTCGGGCACGTCGAAGACGATCACGGGTCTGTCGGCGGCGCTGCACGACTTCCGGCTCATGGTGTCGACCACGTTCGGGTCCTCGAACAAGGCGGTGCAGTTCACCCTCGGGGTCGGCCCGCTGACGGGAACGTTCTGGCGTGTGGTGTCGCTGCGCGTGGCGGTATCCGGCTACACGGGTCCGCTGGTCCGCGTGCGCCGAGCATCCGACAACGTCGAGACCGACATCTCCGCGACGTCGGGTGGTGGGCTCGACTTGGCTGCGCTCATCACGGCATCCGGTGGCGGCGACGCTTTCGTCGTCACCTGGTACGACCAGACCGGCAACGGTCGCCACTTCACGCAGTCGACGGCCGCGGCGCAACCGAAGATCGTCGAATCCGGTGCGGTGCTGACCGTGAACGGGAAGCCCGCAGTCCGGTTCGACGGTGTGGACGATGTCCTCGTGTCGACGGCGGTCGGCGCGTACAACGACGGGTCGGCCACGTTCTACACGGTCGCGATGTCGCCGACAGCACCGGCACAGGGTGGGGTGCTGTTCGGTGAGGGTCGTGCGTCCTCGTCGGTGCCGTACTACCGGCCGATCGTGTCGAACCGTTCCGATGGTCGATTGGATGCGCTGATCCGCAACGACGCCTCCACGGTCATCCGGGCACAGAACGGCACCGGGTACCTGCCTGCCGCGTTCACTGCGACGGGTGCGCAGATCACCGTGATCGACAGTGGGTCGAACCTCACCGGTCGCCTCAATGGGGCACAGCTCTACTCTGAGGCGTACACGCGACCGTCCGCGATCACCCTCGACGCGGCTGGCCTGGGCGCGAACCCGCGCGCGACGACACCGTTCTGGACGGGTCTGATCGCGGAGTTCGCAGAGGTTCACGCCGTTCACGACTCCACCACCCGCGGCGCGAACGAGACGAATCAGAAGGCGTACGCGGGCACCCCGTGACGCAACAACGCCCCCGGCGTCCTACTCTTCGGAGCGGGACGCCGGGGGCGTTTCGTCGTTCACGTGCGCACCGTCACCGCGTTGCGCCACACGACCGGCTCCCAGTGGTCCCCGCGGACGTCGACCGCGATCATCACGACCCGGTCGTTCGCACCCCGCGCGACACCGGGGACACGCTCTGCGGGCCGGTCACGCCACTGCACCCACACCCACACCGGCCGCGGCGCCGGGAACCACTCGACAGGCTGCGGGCCGAACGCCTGCATCGGCAGCGTGCATGGCGCGACCCGTGTGAGCGTCAGCTGCAGCTTCTCGTCTGTGACCTTCGTCGAGCCCATAGACCGGTCCCCTTCCCCGGCCGAGGGGAACAGCGTACGCGGCGGCACCGACAGGCTACGCTTCGACCATGAAACGCACGGGGGCATGGTTCGCGGGGGTAGCGGCGATGGGGCTGCTGCTGACGGGGTGCGGGGCGGCGGATACCGCGCCAGCAGAGTCCGCACCGACCGCCGAGGCACAGCCGACTCCGACGCAGGAAGCGGCGGCGGAGCCGGCGGGCACGCGACAGAACCCGGTGCCGTTCGGCGAGGCGTACACCTTCGAGGACATCGGTGAGGCTGGCGGACCCGCCTGGAAGGTGACGATCGACCAGCCCCGCGACATGAGCGCCGAGATCCTCGCCGCGGCCGTCGAGAAGTACGGTGACGACGAGTCCTACCTGGCGCCCTCGCGACCCGAGGCGGGGACGACGTTCGTCGGCTACACCGGCACCCTTGAGCGTCTGCTCGACACCCCGATGGCACCCGGCTACGACCTCGAGCTCGCGGTCGTGGGCTCCGACGGCAACACCTACAACGCGATCGCGTTCGGCGTCGGCGGTCCCGAGGAGAACATCGTGAACATCGCGGAGATGTACGCGCCGGCCACCGCGCGGTTCTCGGATGTGCAGGTCGTGCCGGAGGGTGTGACCGCTGGCCAGGTGCTCGTGACGATGCGGAACACGGGGGAGCGGATCTACTTCGGAACGCCGCCTGCGTCCTGACGGGGCGATCCGCGTGGGATGACGTGCACGCGGCACGCGTGGCACCACGTCGCGGCGATCACCGTCCCGCACCGGGGGCACGCGATCGGCGGAGGCAGGGTCACGCGGGGGAGCGTAGTCCGGATGTCGGAGGCCCCGCGCAGACTGTCCACATGGCGAGCATCGAGGTGACGGAGCTGCTCGACTTCGAGGAGCAGTGGCCGCGATGGTCGGCGCGCAAGGATGAGGCAATCCGCGCGCGGTTCGGCGTCACGCCTGCGCGGTACTTCCAGATTCTGAATCGAGCGATCGACACGCGAGGCACTCGAGGCGCGACCCATGCTGGCATCCCGTCTGCGGCGGTGTCGGGAGCGCGCGCGAGCCGAGCAGACGCGCCGCCACGCGGGCTGATGTCTCACATTCGTCTCACATGTCGGATGACGTCGGTGTCGCCCGGTGTCGGCGATTGTCGCTCCCACGGCAGAGATTACCCCCGGTCAGGCAGCGAAAGTGTCGTCCAGTGTCGGCGGGTGTCGTTCCTTGTCGCACCCGTCGAGGTAGTCAAGGGGTCGCAGGTTCAAATCCTGTCATCCCGACAGTCGAGGCCCCGGTGGATCAAAGGATCCGCCGGGGCTCTGTCGTTGCGTGAAATAGGGTGGGGATCCGAAAGGCCTCCTGCTGTACGCAGGGTTGCTCACTCCATCAGACGGTAGAAGTCCCGTACAGCGAGATGGAGGCGCACAACCTCGTCCTCGGCGAGCGGCGCGCAGTGGGCGATTGGCCCACGGAGGAGGTTGAGGCTGCTCAGCACCTTCTCGACACCCCGTTTGCTGTTGAAGGTGGCGCCGAAAATGTCCCAGTTGACCTTTAGGATCTCGCCGAGCTCACCGAACGTCGTGTAGTCGATCGGGTGTGAGGATCGTAGCGTGACGCCGTTGTCCTGCTCGCGCTTCTTGTTGTTGTCCACTGCCGTCTTTACACTCTCAGGGCAGTGCTCGTCCCACCACTTCTCCCCGTGCGCCTCCTCCAGTTGCGACTCGATCATGTCGCGAATCTCATTCTCGAGGCAGTAGAAGATTTGGTAGTAGCGCGCCATCTCCGCCGCCTGCGCGCGGAGGGCGGCAGAGAACTGAAGGTAGTAGCTCTCCTGAGTCGTGACGTCGTCGACAACATCGTCACCGGCGACCGGGTCTACGTCGAAGCGAGCCGAGATGTCCTCCAACTCCACTCGCAAGAGTTGACGTCCCATGTGCATCAGTTGCACCTGGCTAAGCGAGTCACTCACAGAAGATGATCTTTCAGGGCCTTGAAGATTGAGTTGAACACCGCGATGTCACTGGTGTTCGGCAGATTGATGTTGATCGTGTACCCGAATCGAACAGCTGCCCCGCCGAGACTCGGGTCTGGGATTACTCCTCCGGGTGGTGGAGTGTCACTGGCGTGCTGCTGCGAGTTGCCCGGAGTCTCAGCGACAGCACCGCTTGTGGCACCAGACGCTGTGAAGTCGGCGTACGGCTTGAGCGCCTCGAAGGTTCCGACGATAGCGCGCACGGTGCTCGATCCGTCTTCCGACCCAGTGACCTCTTTGACTAACCCTTCGAGTTTCTTCTTGTCGAGCTTGTCGGCGAACTCGTTGCGTTTGTAGAGCGGCGCGTAACCAGTTCGGATAGCCTCGGCCATCGCGGCCTTCGACTCATCCACCGAACCGCGGAATCTCTTGTACAGCTCTGTGGGACTCCCGTCAGAACTGATCAAGGAGAGTCGCTTGCCCAAAGGGATGAAGGGCCTGGCGCTGCCACTGGAGAACCCGAGCACCGTTCCGAGGAAGTCCTGCGAGAAGCGATCTGGAGTCTTTGCACTCTTGATTCCGTCAAGAATCTTGCTGACCAGTCCTGTGGACTGCATGTAGGGAAGGGTCTCGGCCACGGCGCATCAACTCCATCTCGGATTGACCCCGAGCATATCGGGACGCGATCATACGGTCTGCTATCGCGCATAGCGAAAGCGGCTACGCGGGATGCCTCCGCCAGTGTCATCGACATGGCGCGATGTACAACTCCGCGAGACGGTCAACGCACTTCAGGTGGCCGTGACGCCTGCCCTGTTCACGGTGGCCGGTCGCAGGGCTACCCGCGGTCCAACTAGACCCCGCACGCTCCGCAGTATCCGCCAGTGGCGATCCGTCGTGGGGTCGAATCTCTGGCCGGTCGTCATCGGGTGGTAAGTCTTGCACCGCTGATGAGCTTCGCGCTCAAGCGCTGATTCGTCGTGATGTGGAGAAAGAGAAGGAGGCTGCTCGGCACCGAGACCGTCGGGACGTCGTCCATGTCGCGCTTGGCTAGATCGCGGGAGCGCCGCGCAGGACATGCATGACGCGCCAAAGGCCAACGGCGTGACGGTCTGGTTCAGAAAGAAGGACGTGCCGCTCGCGACGTCACCGTCGGGACAGATCAACAAAGGCCTGAGGATGTCGCGCATCAAGATTGTGTCGGGCACCCCGGCAATGCTTGACGGCATCATCAAGGAAGGCCTCGCGCAGCAGAAATTGCCTGCGCCGCTCTTCACCGATCGAACTTTCGCGATCGCGCGTGGCACGATGTTTGAAGCATTGCCCGACGCGAGTCCGCTTCTGGATCCGACGGTCTGGACTTGACACCGCGGAGTCGTCGCTGGAGGACGTGGCGGCGAAGGTTGCATAAGCCGTGTTCCTCGCGGAGCTCGTCCATCTGCAGATCACGACGCGAGAGGACATCGCTGGTGGAATCATTTGAGAAGGCTTTGGTCCCGGCTGACCTGGATTATCTGTCGTCGCGCGAGCTTCCGGCGCGGGTGGATCTGCGAGTCCCACGCGTCCTGGACCGATACGGGCCGTTTCGGTCGCCTGCTCCCGCGCTGAGCGGCGCTGCCTCAGGGCGCCTAGCGGATGTCGCGCGCACTGAAATGGCAGGAGTGGAGAGTCCGTTCGTTCGTCCTGGTTGGCTGAATCAGCAGCCGATACCGCGTTTGGTGATATCGGCGAGATACGACGGCCGCGACGCCTTTGGCGCGTCGCGGATGCTGGGCAGACTGGACCTCGCTGCGCGTAGAGCTGGGGCGATGTATCACCAAATCATGATTCGTGGCAGCAAAAAGAGAGAATGGCCGGAACCTATCCGCACTTTCCAAGGTGGACTGCACCTCCTCGACGCTCGCGTCGGCTCATTCGAAGTGCTCACGACGGTTTGGGGCGTGCTCGTATCGGTGGCGACCAGCAGCCCCGTCGCAGTCGCTGGTCTCATGGCGCTGGCATGGGACGTCGGTCAGACGGGAAAGTATGTCGCCGCAC
The DNA here is from genome assembly GCF_001898305.1 of Microbacterium sp. 71-36. NCBI lineage: Bacteria > Bacillati > Actinomycetota > Actinomycetes > Micrococcales > Microbacteriaceae > Microbacterium > Microbacterium sp. 71-36. Next base: position 161,845 of record NZ_MKTP01000003.1, on the reverse strand, counting down.
GCTGGCGGGCAGGCGCAGTCGTGGAGCAACCAAACGGCAGGCCTTCGTTCGACGTCTCTGACGCAACTGAGCCCTGGAGTGCTAATCAGACTCAGAAGTTGGTCCCCGTCATGAACCGCGCGATCGCGAACAATCAGGCGTTCGAGTACTCCCTCGATGGGCGTGAACTTCAGATCAGGTTGACCGTACTTCCCAAGGGCGACGAGATCTAGTGACGACGATGCGCATGGCGCGAGACTATCGAGCCGCGTCCCTGGCGGCTGCCGTCCCGGCGGGCCAGGATGTCCTCATCGCCTCGTCCGCCGGACGTGCGCCCGACGGAGGGAGCCGCGGATGCCCGCAGGAACGAAAGACGATCCGTGGGTGCTGCGGACTCCGCCGGGCAGCTCGGAATACACCCTGTACCGCGACGGCGAGGAGCTGATCTGTCAGGTCGGCTCGACGAAGTTGACGTACCAGGCCCGCGCGATCGACGACCTCCACGCCTGGCTGCTCGGCCAGAGCGACTGGGTGCCGCTCGGTGCCGCGGATGAGCAGAAGCCCGTGGTCGAGGGAACGGTCGAAGCGTGGGGGCGCTCCGAGAGCAACCCCGTCGGGGGCTGGTACGGCACACGCAAGGGATATCGCGGACGCTTCGGCATGTACCTGCCCCCGCTGCTCGAGGAACTGGGGCTCGCTGAGCTGACCCACGACGCGCGGAACAATCGCATGCGCGCGCTCTGAGTGCCCGACGCGTCAGTGAGCCTCGGTGGCCGACTCGGAGCCGCCCTCGAGCCGCCCCCGGATGACCGCCGTGATCTCGGCGAGAGCGTCGAGGTGCGCCGGGCTGAGCGCATCGACGACGAGTCGTCGCGCCGTCTCGATGTGCCGCGGGGTCGCGCGGATGAGGTCGCGGCGGCCGTCCGCGGTGAGCCGGACATCGGTCGCACGCCGATCCTCCGCGGAGGCGAACCGCTCGACGAGCCCGCGCTTCTCCAAGCGAGAGCACACGTGCGAGAGGCGCGGGAGAGTGGATGCCGTCTCCGCGGCGAGCGCGGTCATGCGCAGCGTCTGGTCGGGCGCGAATCGCAGTACGGTGAGCACCGAGAATTCGAAGTGCGTCATCCGCGAGTCGCGCTGCAACTGCGCGTCGAGTGCCGCCGGCAGGAGCTGGCTCACGGTGACCAGGCCGACCCATGCCGCGGACTCCTGCGCGTTCATACGGGGTGCGCGGAATACCACGCGACCATCCTAAGTTACTTGTAGCGACAACCAATCGCCGGAGTGGTTGCGATGACATCGTCACAGGGAGCTTCTCGTGGATCAGGCCTCGAAACCCGCCGCACCGTCGTGGAGCGCGCCGTCCGTGCCGACGCCCGGCGCGGCGCCGGACGGCACGCGCATGGACACGGTCGAGCTGCTCGTCAGCGACCTCGACGGGATGACGGATTTCTACCGGCGGGCGGTGACGCTCGACGTCCTCGACCAGTCCGGCGCGACGGCGACCCTCGGGCGCGGGGGCGTGGCATCCATCGTGCTCCGGCAGGAGAAGGACCTCCCGGGCCGCGACAGCCGGGGCGCCGGGCTGTACCACACCGCCATCGTGTTCCAGGATCAGGCCCGGCTCGCCTCCGCCCTGGCATCCATGGCCCGGCACGCCGGGCAGATGTACGAGGGATCCGCCGATCACCTCGTCAGCGAGGCGTTCTATTTCCACGATCCCGAGGGCAACGGGCTCGAGCTCTACCGCGACCGCCCGCGCGACCAGTGGACGGTCCACGCCGACGGCACGGTGCAGATGGCGTCGGAATTCCTCGACCCGAATCAGTTCCTGCAGCGCTGGTACGACCCCGAAGCGAAAGACAGCGGGACGGATGCCACGGCCACCATCGGACACGTCCACCTCCAGGTCGGCGACATCCCCGCGGCGCGACGCTTCTACGCCGGCATCCTCGGATTCGACGTGACCGCCGACCTGGGCTCGGCGCTGTTCCTCTCGGCGGGCGGCTACCACCACCACCTCGGCATGAACACGTGGCACAGCGCCGGCGCGGGGCCTCGCGCGGCCACCCTCGGCCTCGGCGACGTGCGCATCCTCGTGCCCACGCGCGACGACGTCGAGGCGTTCGCCGAGCGCCTGCGCGACCACGACATCGCCGCGGCCGACGACGGGCGCACACTGCGGCTCGCCGACCCGTGGGGCACGCGGTTGGCGATCACGCCCGCGGGTGCGTAGTCGACGACCCGGTGTTACGTCGCGCTACGTCTCGCGGCGGCGTGGGCGGCGGCATCCCGTACCGTCGTGACATCGCACTCCCCGAAGGCAGGTGAAGCCATGTCCCGCACGATCTCGTCGACAGTCCACCCGATCCAGCGCTGCATGGCGTCCGCGCACCCCGCGGCGTGGTCGGACGGACTCGTCACGCACGTCGACGGCGCCGAGGCGACGATCGCGCTCCTGAACGGCGAGAGCGTGCGCGTACGGATCGTCGGCCCGGCGGTCGACCTCGTGGCGGGGGAGCCGGTGGCCTACCACCCGGTCGCGGAGCTTCTCAGCGCGACGGCCGCCCTCACGACCGCGCGCCGCGCCTGAGTCCTCAGGCGGACATCGAGGCCATCATGGCCTCGCACTTCATGACCATGTCGTCGCACGCCATGGCGCAGTAGCGGCACATCTCGTCCATGTCGCCGTGCATGCGGCACTCGTCGGCGCACGCCTTCCCCATCGTCATGCAGGCCGTCATCATGGCCGTCATCACGTCCATGTCCATGCCCGCAGGGCGCATCATCATGTGCATCGTCGCCTGGGCCATCTCGACCATGTTCGAGCACATGGCGCAGCACTTGGCCATCTCGGCGCCGTGCATCATGTCGCTGCCGGCGCACATCGCCGCCGCCATCGCGCAGGCGTTCAGGGACTGCATGCAGTCCTGCAGGGCATCCATGTCCATGGTCATCTCGCCCATGTCCATCGACTTCATCATCATCGTGGTGTCCATGTGGGTCTCCCGTGTGCTCGAAGCGGATGCGATCGGCCGGCGGCGGAGCGCTCGTGTGACGGAATGTTACGCCTTCCGCTCCGGCGGCTCACGGGACTCTCAGGAGAGTGATCAGCCGCCGAGTCGCTCGCGCAGGAACTCGACGACCTGTTCGTTCGCCCGCTGCGTCGGGTGACCCGGGACGGTGGCCGAGGCGTCCGTGAGGACGGAGTGCGCGCCGGCCGGGATGCCATCCGGATTGCCCGGGGAGGAGTCGATCTCGAACGCCCGCCATCCCTCGCCGAGAAGCCGCTCGAACGCCGCGAAACGCTCCGCCGGGACGCTGCGGTCGTTCGTGAACCGCAGACCGAGCGCGCACAGGCCGTCGCCGGCGCGGCGGCGCACGGCGGACGCCTCGGTCGGACTCAGACCGGTCGCGGTGCGCCCGGCGCCGATCGGCGGGGGGAGCGCGGGCTGGGAGACGACGGGCGCGAGCACGCTCTCGTCGGCGGCCGTCGCCAGAGCGAATCCGCCGGAGAAGCACATCCCGATGACACCGACACCGGGCCCGCCGCGCTCGGCGTGCACATCACGCGCGAGGGCGCGCAGGAAACCCGCGATCGGACGATCGGCGCGACGTGCGAACGCCGCGAACTCGCGTGACACGCACATGCGCAGAGCGGAACCGGCGATGTACCCGCCGCTCACCGGCCGCCCCGGCGTTCCGACGATGGAGGGGAGGGCGACGTGGAAGCCCGCGGCGACGAGTCGCTCGCCGAGCGCGATCACCTCGGGGGTCGCGCCGGGGAGCTCCGGGATCAGGATGACGCCGGGACCGTCGCCCGAACGATAGACGTCGTGCGTGATGCCGTCGTACGCGAAGGGCGAGACGTCCCAGTCGGCCAACAGATCCGTGGTCATGTGCTCAGTGAATCACTACCGCGCCCGGTGGCGGCGATCCGGCGGACTAATCGAGTCGGATGCTCCCGGTCGCGGGGTGCTCGTGCGGCATCCGGTCGCGGTCGTACGTGATCTCGGTGTAGCCGTGCGGCTTCGGCTTGCCGTCCTCGTCGACGCTCACGAACACGAGCCGCTCGATCGTGAGGATGCGCTTGCGCGTGATCATGTTCCGCACGACCGCGCGCATGGTGAGCGACGTGCGACCGAAGTGCGTCGCGGTGAGCCCCATCTCGATCAGGTCGCCCTGCAGAGCGGATGCCTCGAAGTTGATCTCCGAGATGAGCTTCGTGACCACGCGGTAGTTGCCGAGCTGGATGATCGCGTAGATCGCGGCTTCCTCGTCGATCCAGCGCAAGAGGCTGCCACCGAACAGGGTGCCGTTGGCGTTCAGGTCTTCGGGCTTGACCCACTTGCGGGTGTGGAAGTTGATGCCGTCATCGGAGGGATGCCACTGCGGATGCGTCACCCCGACAACGCTACCCGCCCGGGCCACCCGCCTCCGGCGCTCCGCCTCCGAACCGCAGCGACGCGACGAACTCCAGCTTGTCGAGCACCGGATCGGGGATGACGAAGGGGTAGAGGTCGGCCTTGCCCATGGACCGGTTGATCATGTTGAGCGAGGTGGTCAGTGGCATCCACACCCCCGTCACGAGGTCGCGGAAGCGCGAGAACGCGTCGATCCCGCCCACGGTGAGGAGGCCGTACGCGGTCGCGGTCTCGATCGTGTCGGTGATGTGGAGGAAGTGCGCCCAGGTCTCGGCGAAGTCTTCGTACGGGTGCATCGTCGCGTACGTCGAGATGTAGCGCTCGGGCCAGTCGGCCGGCGGCCCCTCGGAGTAGTGGCGGTCGATCTCGGCCTGGTAGTCGGCGGTCTCGTCGCCGAAGAGCTCGCGGGCCTCCGCGATGCGGTCGGTCCCCTCGACCATGACCCACTCGATGTAGTGCCCGACCTCGTGCCGGAAGTGCCCGAGCATCGTGCGGTACGGCTCGCCGAGCTGGTTCTGCACCTTCACGCGGTAGGCGTCGTCGCTCTCGGCCAGGTCGATCGTGATGACCCCCTCGTCGTGCCCGATGACGACGTTCTCGGCGACGCTCGAGAGCAGGTCGAAGCACAGGCCGCGCTCGGGGTCCTGCGCCTTGCTCGCGACGCGGAATCCGAGCCGGTCGAGTTCGAAGAGCAGCCACCGCTTCGCGCGCTCGGCGGCGGGGAACTGCGCGAGTCCCTGGAGGTCGGCGTCGTTGGGGCGGACGCGGGTGAGATCGCACGCTGCGCACTGGCCGCCCTCGAGGGGCGCGAGCCACGTGCAGCCGGACAGGTTCAGGTTGCGGCAGACGTGCCACACGAGTCCGGACGAGTCGATGTAGCGACCCTGCGCGTCGACGGGCACGATCTCGGCCTCACCGCGCGAGAAGCCGAGGGCGGTTCCGCACGACACGCAGACCGAGTTCTCGAAGTACAGGGCATTGCCGCACACGCGGCACCGAAACGACTTCACGCGTCCAGCCTGGCAGGCCGGGCGCCGGGGGGAAGCGGAGTTGCGTACGGCGGCCACGGGTCTTTCGTCCCGCGAGGCCCACGACGCGGCGGATATCACGGTGGTGACACCGGTCGCCGGTCGGGGAAAGGGGGCGAGATGAGCACGGCGGGCACAGCACGATCGCGCTCCGGCGGCATCGCCGTCTTCGTGACCGTGGCGTTCGCCGTGACGTGGGCGATCTGGGCGCCCCTCCTGGTGCAGGCGCAGACCGCAGGTCTCGAGCGGATGCCGTGGACCTTCTTCCTCGCCTCGGTCGGGCCGCTGTGCGGCGCTGTCGCGGCGTCGGCGTGGGAGGGCGGGCTTGGCGCTCTGCGCGCGTGGGCGGGGCGCGCGTTCTCGCTGCGCTTCCGGTGGGTGTGGTGGGTGGTCGGGATCGGGATGCCGCTGGCGTACCTCGGCATCGCGTGGCTCGTGGTCTTCGTCGTCACGGGCGCCTGGCCCGACCCCGCCGCGTTCGGACTGACCGAGAAGCTCCCGGGGCTGGCCTGGCCGCTGGTGGCGCTGGTGTGGGTGCTCACCTTCGGTCTCGGCGAAGAGGCCGGCTGGCGCGGGTGGCTGCTCCCCGCGCTGACGCGGCGCGTGTCGCCGTTCTGGGCTGCATTGATCGTCGCCGGTGTGTGGATCGCCTGGCACGCGCCCGCGTTCTTCTTCAACCCCACGTACACCGAGATGGGCGCCGGGATCATCGGGTGGATGCTGGCGCTGGTGTGCGGCTCGTTCCTGCTCGCGTGGATGACGGTGGGTGCACGCGGCAGCATCGTCCCGGTGCTTCTCTGGCACGCCGGGTTCGACCTGCTCACCGCGGCGGACCAGTCGGCCGGGATCATCGCGTCGACCATCAGCGCGATCGTCATGGTGCAGGGCGTGCTGTGCGCGTGGTTCCTCTGGCGACGGCGTGCCGACGGGGCCCGCCCGAGCGTGTCGGCCGGGCCCCGCGCGGTCAGTACACGATCACCGGCTTGACCGTGGCGCCGCTGTGCATGTCGGCGACGCAGTACGTCCGAGAAGGACGCGCCCGTCGACGCGCCCTCGGTCGCCCGCTGAATCTCCACCGCTCCTGAGGTGACCATCTATACGTGGTGAGGTCGGTCAGCGAATCACCGCCGCGCCCGGTGGGGGCGGTCCGGAGAGCCGGTCCGGGCGGATCGAGCCGAGAGGGACTAGTCCGCGGATGCCGATCCCGGCGTAACGGGCCTCTTCTGCCAGGGCCAGCGGCCCGTGATCTCCAGCTCGAGCGACCAGCTCAGGAACGTGCGGATGACGATGATCGCCGCCAGCACGCCGACGCTCGAGAGCGTGGGAGTCACCGCGACGGTGCGGATGATGTCGGCGGCGACCAGGAGCTCCAGGCCGAGCAGGATGGAGCGCCCGAGGAATCGGCGGAAGCGGACGTACGTGTCGGGTTCCCGCCGGAGCGCGCGCGGGACCGCGAGGACGATGGCGGCGATCACCCCGATCACGATCGCCCCGACGCCCACGGCATCCAGTGACTTGCCGATGCCTTCGATGATCTCCGAGAACCCCATGGGGCGATTCTCGTCGCGGTCGTCGGTTTCGGCGCACGTCTCCCGCGACGGCGCGCCGGACCGCGGCGCCGCGTCCCGCGGATCAGCGCGGCAGCACGCGGGCGAGGTGGTCCGCGAGTTCCTCGCTGACGTTCACGGCCGAGCGGTCGTAGAGCCACTGGATCTGCAGCCCGTCCCAGAGCGCGATGAGCCATGCGGCCTCGAAGGCGGGGTCGCGGTCGGGTGCGAGGTCGCCGTCGGCCTGCGCCGTGCGGAAGAGATCGGTCGTGGCGTCCAGGAGGTGCCGGTACCGCGCGATGAAGTACGGTCGCGCGGGGTGTTCCGCGGCCGACGCCTCGCAGGACAGCACGGCATGCACCTCGATGAGGCCGGGCGAGCGCTCGGCGTTGCGGCGCGCCGTGTCGGCGAAGGCTCGCAGCGCGTCGGCGGCCGAGGCCGCCTCGTCGCCACCCGCCTGGCCGATGGAGCGGTCGCGGGCGACCAGCACCTCGATCAGCAGCGTCTCCTTGGTGGGGTAGTGGTGGAACAGGGTCGACTTCGACACCCCCACCCGCTGGGCGACGTCGTTCATGCTCGTGGCACCGTAGCCGCGTTCGGCGTACAGCCGTGTCGCGTCGGCGACGATCCGCGCCCGGCGCGCGCGTCCCGACGCGTAGCCCGCGGGCATGTCGGGCGGCTCGGGGGGAGTGAGGGCCACGGGCCGGCGGGCGGCGCGGGGCGTGCGGCGGTCGAGCGGGGGGAGCGGGTGCCGCAACCGCTCGCCGGCGCCGTGGAGGGCGGCGACCACCGAGACCCGGTCGGGGGTGAGCAGCTCGAGCAGCTGCAACCCGTCCCACGCGGCCGGGTACTGTACGGCGAGGCGGTCCGGATCGTGGTCGGCGTGGACGTCGCCTGCGGCCTGCGCCGTGCGGAACTGCGCTGCCGACGCCGCACGCACATCGGCGTACCTCTTGCGCATGTGGGCGTGGGCGGGATGCTGCGTCGCCGTGGCCTCGCCCGCGAGAGCCGTGAAGGTCGCGAGGTACCCCGGCTGGACGCGGTGGTGCTCGGCGATGCGCGCGGCCGCCGGCGCCGAGAGGCCTTCGGCGTCGGCCCAGGCGCCGGTCTCGGTCTCGTAGCGGTCCACGACGGCGAGGAGGATCTCGTCCTTCGAGGCGAAGTGCCGCCGCAGCCCCGGGTGGGTGATCCCCGCGGCCTGCGCGATGTCGCGGAGCGACGCGGTGCGGAAACCCTGGCTGGCGAAGAGCGTCGTCGCGGCGTCGATGATCGCCTCGCGGGTCCGGAGCCCGCGTGCCGAGGGCGCTGCCACCGTCATGCCGTCAGGGTAGCAATCAGCGAAGCCATCGTTACCAGTCGGTCGGGTTTGCGTGTATCGTCGGCGACGCGCAGACGCGCGGCGCGGCTGCGCCCGGTGAAAGGACACCCGATGACAGAGCTGTCGCCTCCCTCGAGCGCCGCGTCCGACGGGTTCGCTCGTCCCTGGCTGGATGCGACCCTGCCGATCGACGACCGGGTCGAGCTGCTGCTGGCCGAGATGAGCCTGCCCGAGAAGGCCGGTCTCTTCTTCCACGCGATGATCGCGATGGGCGACGGCGGCGCCCTCGCCGATGCCGATCCGCGGTTCGGGCTGCCCTCGACGCACGACTACGTGGTCGATCGCCACCTGTCCCACTTCAACCTGCTGACCTCCGAGGCCGACGCGCGCACCATGGCCATGTGGCACAACCGCCTGCAGGAGCTGGCGGCATCCACTCGTCTCGGCATCCCCGTGACCCTCTCGACGGACCCTCGGCACTCGTTCTCCGAGAACCCCGGTGCGGCTCTCCGGGCCGGCGCGTTCTCGCAGTGGCCCGAACCGATGGGACTCGCCGCGACGCGGGACGCCGATCTGGTGCGCCGATTCGGTGACATCGCCCGGCAGGAGTACCTCGCGTGCGGGTTCCGTGTCGCCCTGCACCCCCAGGTGGATCTCGCCACCGAACCCCGCTGGGCGCGGCAGGTGCAGACCTTCGGCGAGGACGCCGACCTCACCGCCGAACTCGGATCCGCCTACGTGCGAGGCTTCCAGGGCGAGTCCTTCGGCTCCGCGTCGGTGTCGACGATGGTCAAGCACTTCCCGGGCGGCGGTCCGCAGAAGGACGGCGAAGACCCGCACTTCGCGTACGGGCGCGAGCAGGTCTACCCGGGCGACGCGTTCGAGCTGCACCTGAAGCCTTTCGCCGCCGTGTTCGCGGCCGGCGCCCGCCAGGTCATGCCCTACTACGGAATGCCGGTCGGCACCGAGTACGAGGAGGTCGGCTTCGGATTCAACCGCTCGGTGCTCACCGGGCTGCTCCGAGAGCGCTTCGGATTCGACGGCATCGTCTGCACCGACTGGGGGCTGGTGACGGATGCCGACATCGCCGGCGACCCGTTCCCGGCCCGGGCGTGGGGCGTCGAGCATCTGACGCGGGCCGAGCGGATGGAGAAGATCCTCGACGCCGGGGCCGACCAGTTCGGCGGCGAAGCGTGCGTCGACCTCCTCGTCGAGCTGGTCTTCGACGGCGTCGTCCCCGAGGAGCGGCTGGACGTGTCGGCGCGCCGACTCCTGCGGGAGAAGTTCGCTCTCGGGCTGTTCGAGAACCCGTACGTCGACGTCGACGCCGCGGAGCGGATCGTCGGCGCTCCCGAGTTCCGCGCGGCCGCCGATCATGCGCAGCGCGCGTCGATCACGCTCCTGAGCAACGACGGCGTGCTGCCGCTGCGCGCGGGCGCCGCGGTCTACGCCGAGGGGATCCTCGGCGAGGAGATCGTGGCCTGGGGCGGACGACCGGTCGACGACCCGGCCGCCGCGGACGTCGCGGTGGTGCGCCTGCACGCGCCGTACGAGGTGCGCGGGACGACGTTCGAGAACTTCTTCCACGCCGGGTCGCTGGAGTTCCCGGATGCCACGCGGGCGCACATCGCCGAGCTGTCCGCGGTGGTGCCCACGGTCGTCGACGTGCTCCTCGATCGCCCCGCGATCCTCGAACCGCTCGTGCGGAGTGCGTCGGCGGTGACCGCCAACTGGGGGGCGAGTCCGGCGGCCCTGCTCGACGTCCTCGACGGCACCTTCCCCGCGCGCGGGCGCCTGCCCTTCGATGTGCCGAGCAGTACCGCGGCCGTCGAGGCGTCTCGCCCCGACGTGCCGTTCGACACCGCGGATCCTCTGTTCCGCTTCGGGCACGGCCTCACGCTCTGAGGCGCCCGGGGTCCGGCGCGCGGTCCGGGCCTCGTACGATCGAGGCATCGCCCGCCTACCCCGGAGGCCCCATGCCCGAACTGAGCAAGGACACCACCGTCTGCATCTCCCTGGCCGGCCGTCCCTCGAACATCGGAACCCGCTTCCACAACTTCCTCTACGCCGAACTCGGGCTCGATTTCCTCTACAAGGCGTTCACGACGACCGATATCGCCGGAGCGATCGCCGGGGTCCGCGCGCTCGGCATCCGCGGCTGTTCGGTGTCGATGCCCTTCAAAGAGGCGGTGATCCCCCTGGTCGACCACATCGAACACTCGGCGGCGGCGATCGGGTCGGTCAACACGATCGTGAACGACGGGGGAGAGCTCACGGCTTCGAACACCGACTACGAGGCGATCGCGAGTCTGATCGAGAGCCACCGCCTCGACCCCGCGGCATCCGTCCTCGTGCGGGGGTCGGGCGGCATGGCCAAGGCCGTGGTGGCGGCCTTCCACGGCGCGGGATTCCGCGACCTCACGGTCGTCGCCCGCAACGCCGAGGCGGGCCCCGCGCTCGCCGCGACGTACGGCTTCCGCTGGGTCCCCGAGGATCCGCCGCCCGGCGGCGACATCGTCGTCAACGTCACACCGCTCGGCATGAACGGAACGGATGCCGGTGCCCTGGCGTTCTCCCCGGAGCACATCGCCGCGGCGACCACCGTGTTCGACGTCGTCGCCTTCCCCGCCGAGACCCCGCTCATCCGCGCGGCGCGGGAGGCCGGACGGGACGTCATCACGGGCGCCGAGGTGATCGCCCTGCAGGCGGCCGGCCAGTTCGCGCGATACACCGGCGTGACCCCCACCCCCGATCAGGTGGCGAGGGCGTCCGCGCACTCGCGCGCGTGAAACGACGGTGGGGCCCCGCGGTCCGTCCCGCGGGGCCCCACCGTCGCGCCCGTCACTCGTAGCGCAGCGACTCCACCGGGTCGGCCCGTGCGGCACGGGCCGCGGGAAGACTTCCGGCGAGGAACGCGATCGCCATGATGACCAGTGACGTCACGACGATCGACACGGGGTCGAACGCGATCAGCTGGAGGCCCGGGAGATCGCTGAACAACGTCCGCGTGAGCCCCGCGCTCACGGGGACGCCGACCGCGATCGCCACGACCGCGCCGAGAACGCTGCCCAGGAGTCCCAGCACCACCGCTTCGAGACTGAACAGCGAGAACACGCGCGCGCTCCCCATCCCCATCGCCTTCATGAGGCCGATCTCCCGCGTCCGCTCCTGCACCGACATCAGCAGCGTGTTGACGATGCCGAAGCTCGCCGCGAGAAGGGCGATGACCGCGAACGCGTTCAGCACCAGCACGATGCCGTTGATGACGGCCTGGAACGTGCCGAGCTGATCGGCGACGGTGCGGCCGGTGTACCCGGCATCCGTGAGGGAGGCCTTGACCGCGTCGATCTCCTCCGGGGTGGTCGAGGAGACCGTGACGCTGGCGGTGGCGTAGCGGTCGAGCTCGTCCTGCGGCACGCCGGTGTTCTGGGCCGTGTACAGGGCGTCCTGAAGGGGGGTGTTGGTCGTCAGGCTGGTCGTCCCGGTGAAGGCCGCCTCGGTGACCCCCGTGACCGTGGCCTCGACGAGGTGCTGCGTCCGCAGCGGATCGGTGACAGCGATCGTGACGGTCTTGCCCACGGCGTCGGCGTCGTCCGTGAAGCCCAGGGGAGTGACCAGCGCGGAGGGCAGAGCCACTTCGAGCGCGTCGGTGGCGTCGTCGGGCGCGACACCGACCGCCAGCTGCGGTGTCTGCCCGCCGATGAGGCCGCCGGCCGATGCGACGTACCGGTCGCCGCCGTCGTACTGCACGAAGTCGATCGTCGCCGACCGGACGGGGGTCACGCTCTCGACACCGTCGATGCCCTCGAGCGTCGTGATGTCGGCGTCGGTGAGGGCCGACACGGAGCTCGACGCCCCGGGGCGACCGGGGTCGGTCTGCGCCGTCGCGATGGCATCCGGATCGTACTTCTGCGGGTCCGTGGACGTCGCGTCGTTGGTGGACGTCTTCGACACCGTCAGCACGTTCGAGGCGCCGATCGAGGACACCGTGCTGTCGATGAACCGGTTGATGCCGGTGCCGAGCCCGTTGGTCAGGGTGAGGGTGAACGCACCGACGAAGATGGCGAGCACCGTCAGGATCGTGCGCGTCTTCGAGCGGAACGTGTTCGAGAACGCCGTGGCGATCAGGTCCGTGGTCTTCATGCTGCGCGTCCCTCCTCGGCGACGATCACGCCGTCGCGGATCTGGATGCGGCGGTCGCACCGCGACGCCAGGTCATCGTCGTGCGTCACGACGATGAGCGTGATGCCGTGCTCGCGATTCAGGCGGAAGAGGATGTCCTCCACGACCGCTCCCGTCTGGGAGTCGAGGTTGCCGGTCGGTTCGTCGGCGAAGATCACCTGCGGGTCGTTGACGAGAGCGCGGGCGATGACCGCGCGCTGCTTCTGGCCGCCGGACAGCGCCGTCGCCTTGTTCTTCGCCTTGTCCTGCATGTCCAGTTCGGCCAGTGCGGCGAGACCGCGGCGCTTGCGTTCGGCGCGTCCCACCCCGGCGATCTTGAGCGGCAGGACCACGTTCTCCAGCACCGAGGCGTTGGGGGTGAGGAAGAACTGCTGGAAGACGAAGCCGAACGTCTTGTTGCGCGTGCGGTTCAGGCGACGGCCGCGGAGGGCGGCGGCATCTGTTCCGTCGAGGGCGACCGTGCCGGTCGTCGGGGCGTCCATCAGGGCGAGCAGGTGCATGAGGGTGGACTTGCCGGACCCGCTCTTGCCGACGATGGCGATGCTCTCCCCGCGACGGATGTCGAGCGAGACGCCGCGGAGGGCGTCGAAGCGGGCGGAACCACGGCCGTACGACTTGTGCAGGTCGACGACCGAGAGGAGGGGCGGTGGGGTGTCGGGTGTCATGGTCCCACCCTCGCCGGACTCACCCTCGGGCGCCTCCCGCGGGTGGGGTGGATGCCTACCCCTCCCGGGGGATCCCGGTCTGCCCCGGGACGGCGATGGTCCCGCGGCCCGCGGACCGTCAGACTGGGACGATGCCACCCCTCCCGACGATCGACACGGCGCCGCACCTGCTGCCGTCGGTTCCCCGGTGGGTCCGCGACGTCGTCGTCGCGGTGCTCGTGATCGTGCCCGCCTTCGCTCCCGTGCCGTTCCCCGAACTGCGCCCGTCGAGTCCGTTCGTGTACGTGCTCGCCGTCCTGCCCGCGGCCGTCCTGCCGTTCCGCCGCCGCTGGCCCCGCTCGGCGCTCGCGGTGTGCATCGGGCTCTACGTCGCCGCCCTCGTCCTCGGCACCCTGGCTCCGGGTGCCGCGCTCGCCGTGGTGATCGCCGCGTTCGGCGTGCCCGACCGCCTGGACCGCCGTGCCGCGGCGCCGGTCAGTATCGCCGCGGTGGGGGTCGTGGTCGCGTCGAGCATCGTCGTCGAACTCACGACGGGGATGGACACGCGGTTCCTGCAGATCGGGCTCTCGGTCGCGCTCGCCGGAGCGCTGGGGGATGCCACGCGCTCACGCCGCGCCTACGTCGTCGCCGTGATCGAGCGCGCCCGCCGGGCGGAGCAGACGCGCGAGGCCGAGGCGAGCCGCCGCGTGACCGAGGAACGGCTGCGCATCGCGCGCGACCTCCACGACGCCGTCGCGCACCAGATCTCGGTCATCAGCCTCAACGCCGGCGTCGCGTCGTCGGCGCTGGAGACCCGGCCGGAGCGGGCGCGGGAGGCGCTCGCCACGATCCGCACCGCGTCGCGCGACGTGCTGGGGGAGATCGGTTCGATGCTGACGATCCTGCGGACCCCGGACGAGGTCGGGATCCGGGAGCAGCCGGGGCTGGCCCGTCTGGCGGACGTCGTGGAGTCGGTTCGCGTCGCGGGCTGGGACGTCGTCGTCCGGGACGAGCGGGACGGGGAGCCGGTGCCGCTCGGCGTCGACATCGTGGCGTACCGCGTGGTGCAGGAGGGGCTCACCAACGCCCTCAAGCACGGAACGGCCCGCCGCGTCCATGTGCTGCTGAGACGGGACGGCGACGCCCTCGAGGTGGTCGTGACCAATCCCCTCGATCGCATTCCGCCCGACCCCGAGCTGCCGCCGTCGGGGTTCGGCCTGGTCGGGCTGCGCGAACGCGTCGAATCCGTCGGCGGTGCGCTCGAGGCCGGTCCCGCCCCCGGCGGCTTCCGCCTCGCCGCGCGCCTTCCCCTCACGCCCCCGGCGGCCGGGGGCCGCGCGTCTTCCGGAGGTGCCGCATGACCCGGGTGCTCGTCGTCGACGACCAGGCGCTGATCCGCTCCGCCGTCCGCGACCTCCTCGACGCGGCGCCCGGCATCGACGTCGTCGGGGAAGCCGCCGACGGCGAGGCGGCGGTCGACCTCGCCCGCCGGCTTCGTCCGGACGTGGTCGTCTGCGACATCCGGATGCCGAGGATGGACGGCATCGAAGCCACCGGGCTCATCTGCGGCGACCCCGACCTCGCCGCCACCCACGTGCTCATCCTCACGACGTTCGAGGAGGACGACTACGTCGTCGCGGCGCTCCGCGCGGGGGCGAGCGGCTTCATCGGGAAGGGCGCCGAGCCCGACGACATCGTGCACGCGGTCCACGCGGTGCACGAGGGCGGTGCGTTGCTGTCGCCCGCGGCCACGCGCGCGATGATCGAGCGGTACGTGCGGGGCGCGGCATCCGACCCTCCCCGTCCTTCGCCGGCGCTCGACGTCCTCACCGACCGGGAGCGGGAGGTGCTGAGGCTCGTCGGGCGCGGGCGCTCCAACGACGAGATCGCCGCCGATCTGTTCATCTCCCCCCACACGGCCAAGACCCACGTGAAGAACACGATGATCAAGCTCGGCGCCCACGACCGCGCGCAACTGGTGATCGTGGCGTACGAGAGCGGACTGGTGCAGCCGGGACGGTGAGCGGTCAGGCCGGTGTACCGTCGCCGGCCTCCGCGTTCCCGCGACCGTCGCGAACCGCCGTCAGACGATGCCGCCGATCATGGCGTCGCGTCGCAGCTGGGCGTGCGTCGCGTGGAACTTCCCGTCGGCCGTCCACCAGGCCTCGTGTCCGGCGGCATCCGGATGCTGCTCGACGACGGCCGGCCAGTGCGCCGCGATGTCCTTGAGGTAGTAGCGGATCTCTCCGCCGATCGTGCGCTTCTCGACCTTGTCGGAGGCGTCCAGCTGTTCCGGGGTGGGCTCGCTCATGGCGTCAGTCTAGGGTCGGGCGGTACCGTCGGGCCCGGACGCCGGTGCCACGGTTCCGCCGACGTCGGCCGGCGCCGCGGGGTCCTCACCGGAGGCGCAGGAGCAGGCGCGCGGTGAGATAGCGGGCGCGGCCCCGCGGGGACAGCGGGTCGTACCCGAGCGTGCGCGTCCACGCGTCGTGACGGGACTGCAACGTGCTGTGGTGCAGCGCGAGGACGGTCGCGGCGGCGCGGATGCTCTCGCTGTCCACGACGACGTCGAGTGCGTCGAGGGTGCGCGCGTCGAGTGTCGCGAGCCTCTCGACGTCCGGATGCCGCGGGGAATCCCGCTCGTGCGCGCGGGCCACCAGGATGAGCGCCCCGAGATCGTCGGTGTCGACCAGGGGATGCCGGTCGTCGGTCAGGCGCAGGGCGAGGAGCGCGTCGGCGGCGGCGCGCGGCACGTCCTCTAGGCCCGCGGCCGTGCTCACCCCGGCGGGGCCGTGCGTCGGCATCGTGTCGCCGAGGCCCACCCACACCGCGCCCCGTCCGGTCGCGAGCACCGTGGCCGGGCCGGCGAAGGACGGCGGTCCGGGTGGGGGAGTGGCGATCACCCGCACCGGAACCGTGAGCTTGAGCCGCTGCGCGGCTCCCTGCCGATCCACCCACGAGGCGTCCGGATCGATCACGCGGTCCACCGCGCTGGTGGTGGGGAGGCTGCGCGTCTCGATGATGGCCAGGGCCAACCGGGCGCGATCGAGGATCATCGCGTCGTTGGTCGTGGGATCGTCCGCGCGCTCGAACCACACGCCCGCGGCGGCCGAGGGCACGTCGGGCGCGTCGGCGTCGGAGACACGTCGACCGTCCGCGTCGACCCGGACCACCTTCCCGCGCACCCGTGCCGCCGCGGTCGTCTGCCCGAGGATCGCCGCCCCCCGCACGATCGCCTCGGCCCCGCAGCCACCGGCGACGAGCGAGTCGAAGTAGTCGATGATCTTCACCGACTCGCTCGCCGCAGGGTCGAGTACCGTCAGTCGCCCGAGCAGTTCCCGCATGCGCTCACCTTACGTCGCGACGGCGGTCAGCCCCAGATGCGCCGGATCCACCGATTGCGGGCGTCGATCGCATCCTGGGACAGCGTCGCCTGCGGCGCGAGGCCGTCGAAGGCGTGGAATCCGCCGGGCCAGACGTGCAGTTCGGCGACCCCGCCGGCGGCCCAGATGGCGGACGCGTACGCGACGTCTTCGTCTCGGAAGACCTCGGCCGTGCCGCAGTCGATGAACGCGGGAGGAAGGTTCGACAGGTCGGTCGCGCGCGCCGGCGCGGCGTAGATCGACACGTCGTCGGTGCCTTTCCGCTCCCCGAGCAGGGACGTCCAGCCCAGCACGTTGCTGCCGCGGTCCCATACACCCAGCCCGTCGATCTGGTGCGTGGAGTGCGTCGCGTCGCGGTCGTCCAGCATCGGGCACTGCAGGAGCTGAGCGGCCAGGTGAGGGCCGCCGCGATCACGGGCGAGCAGCGAGACGCCCGCGGCCAGGCCTCCGCCGGCGCTCGCACCCCCGATGATCAGACGATCGGCCTCGATGCCGAGGTCGTCGGCGTGCGCGGCCGTCCATTCCAGTGCGGCGTAGCAGTCCTCGACCGGGTAGGGGTCGGGGAACTCCGGCGCCAGACGGTACTCGACGGTCACCATGACGGCGTTGTACCGGTGCAGCGACTCGGCGAAGCCGAGCGCGCCGCTGAACCGGTCGCCGATGATCATGCCGCCGCCGTGCGTGTGGAAGATGCCGGGTCCGCGACCGGTCCGCCCGACGGCCTGCACGACCGAGACGACGATGTCGGCTCCCTCGTAGCCGGGGATCGTGACGTCGCGGGACTCCAGCCCGGCTTCGGCCAGTTGCTCCGCGATGGTCGGCATCCCCGGGAGGCCTCCGGCCCGCAGGGCCGGGATCATCTCGGCGGTGAGCGTGGGCGGCATCATCGCGCCGAGGACTTCGAGCATCGGGGCGAGCTCGGGGTCGAAGGGCGGCCGGATCGACGGGTCGAGTGTGGTCATCGGTGACTCCTTCGTCGCGAACGCGACGGTGCGTTCTTCTCGATTCTCGGTCCGGGGATCACCGGACGCCGCCGCCGGATGGCGGGCTTTTCCCGCGATCCGTCCGGCACGCGGCGGCACGCGGCGGTGCCCCGCGATCGTGCGGCCTCAGTCGACCGCGCGTTCCATGCCGCGCGCGCGGATCTCCTCGATGTCGAGATCGGCGAGGATCCGCCGGGCGACGAGGTCGTCGATGGTGCCCTCACGGCGCAGACGGAGCAGCACCTCGCGCTTGCGGTCGAGGATCGCCAATCGCAGGCGCGTCGCCTCCTTGTGGCGCAGGATCGGGGACCGCTGCGTGAGATCGACGTCGTCGCTCACGGCGATCATCTCCAACTGCCCGGCGGGCCTGCGACCGTCGTCCTCGGCGTCGGACCCGGGCGGGATCGGACCCATGCGGGACGCGGCGTCGTCGCCGCCGGCATCCATCTCGTCGTCGTCGGAGCGATCGCGCTCCTCGGCAGCGCGTTGGCGCGCCACCGCCCGGGCGTTCGCGAGTTCGAGGCGCTCGTAGCCCTCCTGGCGCGCCCGGTCCTTCACCACCGCGCTGATGCCGTGCTCGGCCGCGAGGTCGTCGAGGGCGAGGAGGGCCGCTCCCGAGATCGCCCGCTGCGCGAGTTCGAATTCCTCCACCGCGGCGTCGTCGGTCGGGAGCTTCGCCCACCGGATGACGGCCGGCAGCAGAGGTCCCTGGACGAGGAGGGTCAGAACGATGACGCCGGCGGTGACGAACACCACCGCGTCGCGTCCGGCGACGGGGGAGCCGTCGGCCGTCGTGAGCGGAACCGACAGGGCGATCGCGAGCGACACCGCCCCGCGGAACCCGGCGACGGTGCTGACCACCCGGGAGCGATGTCGCAGCGAGCGCGACGAGGTCGTGCCCGGGCGCGAGAACGGGGAGAAGAACCACTGGAACAGGTACCGCACGACCGCGAGGACGATCCACGCCGCGACCGTGATGAGCAGCAGGGTGCCGATCTCGGAGGGGGAGATCTCGTGCAGCACCAGCTGGATCTCGAGTCCGATGAGCACGAACAGCGCGCCGTTGAGCAGGTAGACGCCGAAGGGCCAGGTGGCATCCGCGGCCCTTCGCGACATGGCCGTCGTGATGCGTGGCGCGATCCACGCGACGATGAGCCCCGCGAACACCACGGCGAGGACGCCCGAGGCGTGGGCGACCTCGGCCACCAGGAACGCCACGAACGGGACGAGGGCGAGG
Organism: Microbacterium sp. 71-36; assembly: GCF_001898305.1. NCBI lineage: Bacteria > Bacillati > Actinomycetota > Actinomycetes > Micrococcales > Microbacteriaceae > Microbacterium > Microbacterium sp. 71-36. The sequence goes on along the minus strand of NZ_MKTP01000003.1, from coordinate 143,120 downwards.
GTCAGGTTGATCGTGAGGGTCGACTCCATGCGGCGGAGCGCGAGGTACGCCAGCGCGGCGACCGCCACGCCGGCGGCGGCGCCACCGACGTACGACAGCACTACCATCCCGGTGATCTGCCACGGCGTCACCTGGTCGCCGATGAGGAGCGACACGGCGATCGAGTACAGCACGAGGGCGGTGCCGTCGTTGGTGAGGCTCTCGGCCTTCAACTTCATGAACGTGCGTTCGGGGAGCAGCCGTCCGAGCGCGGCGACGGCGGTGGCGTCCGGGGGAGCGACCGCCGCGCCGAGCACCAGCGCGGCCTCCCAGGGCACACCCATCCACGTCGCGACTCCGGCCACGGCGAACGCGGATGCCACGACCAGCAGCGTGCTCATGGGGATGATGTAGCGCAGCGAACGCCGCACCGACCGCACCGACGTGGTCCACGCCTCGCGGAACAGCAGGACCGGGAGGAACAGCAGCAGCACCGTCTCGGGCGGCAGTTCGATCTGGCGCAGCTCCGGGACGAAGCCCAGGGCCAGGCCGATCACGAGCAGCACGAGCGGTGTCGCCACGCGGAGTCGCGGGGCCAGCACCGTGCCGACGAGCATCGCGAGACCCAGCAGAACCGTGACCTCGAGTCCTTGCATCCCCTGCCGCCTTTCCCGCGCCCTCAGCACACAGCGTAGAGAAGGCCGCGGGCATTCCCGAGGCCGCGTTCGCTCCGGGCGATCCGGGCGGGGTGCGCGGGGGTCACCCCGGCGGCGGGCCGCGCGGGTGTCGCGCAGCGTCGGCGATTCGCGCGATGTCGGCCGGCGGGGCGCGGATGCCGCTGACAAAGGACGGATCGCTGAGGTTGCGCAACGTCCGCGGATGCCACGGGCTGCCGGGTGGCACCTTTCGAGACCGCGGCTGCTGAACGAGTCTGGTCCAATGACCCGAGAATCACGCTCAGATCTTCCATTGCAAAGTCCAATCGATCTCGATTGGACTCTCGCGGCGCTCCTCGAGTGGATCGGCGCCGACGATCGCCGGTGTCACGACGCGCAGCTCCGCGACCTGCTGGAGGCCATCGACCCCGGCGCCCCGGTCCGCTCCTCGGGGGTGGTCGTTCTGGTGCGTTCGCTCGCGGCGCGCGTCGTGGCCGAACCGACGCTGGGCGCGCGGAGGATCCGTGACGTTCTCGGCATCCCGGTCGAGTCGGGCGTGGAGGCGGATCGCGTCCTCCTCGCGGTGTGAGCGCTCGACCGCACGCGGGGTCGAAGACGGCCCGTCGGTAGAGTGCTGCGCATGGATCCCGCGTCGCCCGCGCCGGTCGTGCGGGCTCCGCGCGGACTCTCCCGCGGGTCGCGTGCGGTGATCGCGATTCTCGCTGTCGGAGTGGGGGTGCCCCTCTTCCTCGGCGTCTGGATCGGCAGCATCCTTCTGCTGGACGCGGCGGGGATCGCCGTCGACCCGGATCAGGTGCTCCGGTGGCTCCTCGCCGGGTTCGCCGGCCTGGTGCTCTGGCCGGTGGTCCTGCACCGCGTCCGTCGCGAGCTCTGGCGTCGCGATCACGGGGAGCCGGCCCCGAAGCCGACCCCAGGCGACGCGGCGCTGCGCATCGGCCTGCTCGTCGTCGGGGCGATCGCGATCATCGGGGTCGCCGGCCCGCGCGACATCATCGCCACCGCGACGATGGCCTGGCAGGCCGTGTCGATCGGGCGGCGCGAGGGCAGCCTGCTGGTCCAGCTGGCCGCTGTCCTGGTGGTCCTGCTGCTCGCCGCACCGGCCCTCATCGTGACGCAGCGCTCCCTGGCGCGACTCGGGCCGGGGCACCCGTTGCGCGCGCGGTGGCGGGAGCGGCAGAACTGGTACTTCTCGGCATCCCTCGCGTGGGTGATCTCGCTCGGCGTCGCCCTGCTGTCGTCGCTCGCCGTGCTCCTGACGCTCTGACGAGACCGTCGCGGCCCGGCGCTCCGCTCGGCATCGGCTCACGCCTCAGCCCGGCAGCGCCACCTTCGCCTTCGCCCACGAGCGGCCGCGGGTGTCCTTGAGGATGTCGTACTCGACGTCGACGTGCGGTTCGATCGCGCTGTACTTGTCGTTCGGGGCGCCGATGACCAGCTGGAACCCGAGCCCGCGCCACGCGCCGATTGCGCGCTTGGTGAAGTGCGCATCGGCCTTGATCAGCGCCTCGTCGAGGAACACCGGGGCGTAGCGCGGACGCTCGGCGCCGGCATCCCCCAGCTGGTACCGCAGGGCGGCGCCGACGATGAACGCGATGAGCTCCTGCGACTCGCCCCCCGACTTCTCGCCGATGTGGTCGTACAGGGCGACGTGCTCGCCGGTCGAGGCGCGGAACCGCTCGGCGCTGACCCGCACGTGGTTGCGGACGTCGATGAGGTCGGCGAAGTCGGGGGCGGTGGGACGGATGCGCCCGATGAGGCGCGCCATCCGTCCGTAGACGGCTTCGCGTTCCTCATCGCCGGCGGCCGCGTCGATCGCCGCGCGCACGTCGCGGAGTTCGCGACGGAACCGTCGTCGCACCTCGGACTGGCTCTCGCGCGGCACGATCTGCAGACGGTGGTCGTCGTCGTAGAACGGCAGGTCGCGCATGATGTCGTTGATCGGCGCGATGCGGTCGCGGATCTCGCGCAGCGCGCGGGTGAGCGACGCGTCGAGATTGGTGAGGTCGTTGCCCGAGAGGCGCAGCAGGCTGTCGCGCCACTCGGCCTCCAGCTCGTGCAGTCCGCTGGCCTCGAGATCGGCGAGCATGCGCTCGAAGTCGCCGAGTGATTCGTCCGGGTCGGCCAGCAGGTTCGGGCTCGGCCAGCGGTCGATGAACGCCGCGAGCGTGCGGCGCAGGCTCTCGCGCTGCTCGCCCCACGTCTCCTGCGCGACGCGCTGGTCCTCGAGCAGCCGCTTGGATGCCGATTCCAGCGCGGCGTCGAAGCGGGCGAGACGCTGCGACGGTGACGCCGCTCCGTCGGCGGGCGCGACGAACAGCGCGTCGAGGTACGCGGCCTCGTCGTTGGTCAGGACGAGCCCCGCGTCCTCGGCATCCTCGAGCCGCACGTGGGCGGCATCCACCTCGTCGGTCACTTCTGCCCATCGGGCAGCGAGACGCTGCTGCTCCGCCTTGGCGCTGCCGATCTCCTCGCGCAGGCGCGCGGCCCGGGCCCGCGTCCCCGAGATCTGCTCCTGCAGTTCGGCGATGCGCGGGTTGCCCGCGGTGATCTCGGCGATCGTCTCGTTCCAGCGCTCGATCTCGCGCTCGACGGATGCCGTGTCCACCTGGTCCCAGGTGAGGTCGGCGATCTTCTCGAACGCGCTCCGACGGTCGTCGAACGCGTCGAGGGCGGTCGCGGCTTCGTCGACGGCGGCCTTCGCGCGGTCGAGGTCGCGGCGGACGCCGGCGATCTCCTCGCCGAGCTCGGTCAGGCGAACGCGGCTGGAGAACCCGAGGATGCTCTGCCGCACCGATCCGCCGTGCGCGCCGCGGGACCCCTGGCTCGTCTGCCCCGCGATCGTGAGCGCGAGACGATGCTGCGACAGTTCGCGGGCGGTGTCGACGCACACGAACGCGAACTGCTGCTCGAGGCGGTCCTGCAGCCACCCGGTGAAGGGGGAGGGGCGGTAGTCGAGCCGGCCGGGGAGCGTCGCCGGGTCGAGGCCCGGGCGGTCGGGGAGGCCCGTCGTCACGCCCTCGAAGCGCAGACGCTCCGACAACCGCACGCCGTCGATGGCGGCACGGAAGGATGCCAGATGTGCGGCGTCCACGAGGAGGGTGGTCGCGAATCCGCCGAGTGCGAGCGTGAACGCCCCGCGCCACGGCTCGTACTCGGTGCGGACGTCGACGAGCTCGGCGACGAACGGCAGCTCGGCCGCGCTGAGGCCCGCCGCTTCCGCCAGGGCCTCCCGTGCTTCGTGCAGGCGCGGAGGGATGTTGTCGTCGCGCGTCTGGGTGCGTCGGTGGTCGGCCTCGAGGGTCGCGAGCTGCTGGCGCAGGGCCGTGTGCCTGCTGCTCGCGGCGACGAACGCGTCGCGCACGGCGGTCTTGGCATCCGTGTCCGCGAGGGTGCGGCGGGCGTCGTCGGCGACCGCGTCGAACTGCTTCACGCCCGACACCTCGGTTCCGAGCACCGCGAGCGCGGCGTCGAACCGGTCGCGGTCGCGCTGCATGCCCGCGCGTCGGCGTTCCAGCCCGCGGAGCTCGCGCTGGGCGGCGTCCAGTCGGTCGCCGCCGGCCGCGCGCAGCACGTCGCCGAGACCGTCGCGCTCGGCCTCGGCCGCGTCGGCGAGCGCCTGGCGTTCGCGCACCAGGGCATCGGTGGCGTGGGTGCGCTCGCGCAGTTCGTCTTCCACGGCGCCGAGCAGGTCGATGCGGCGCTGCGCCCGCCACAGCGACGCGCGCGAGGCGGGATCGGCGAAACGCCCGATCGCGTCGATGATCCGGACGCGTTCGGCGGCGTCGTCGATGCGGGTCTTGATGGTGCGGATCGGCTGCAGCGCGCGCACCTGCTGGCGCGCTTCGAGCATGCGCGTGCGGGTGCTCTCGAGCCCGTCGAAGTGGGCCACGACGGCTTCGGCCGTCGCGAGCGTCTCGGGCTCCTCCAGCACCATGCGCTTGTACAGATCGTCGACGGTGGTGATCTGCTGGCCGGCCTGGATCCGGGCGAGCAGGCTCATGGCCTTCGTGCCGGCGCCGGCCGCGCCGATGCCCAGCACGGCGTGCAGACGCGCGGAGAACTCCCGGTCGGTCGCGAGGGTGTCGAGCCCGGTGGCCCGGACCGCGGAGTCGGAGAGGTGCTGGGATGCCGCGCGCTCGAGCCCGCGGAGGTCGAAGGCGCCGTGGATGGTGCCGCGCACCTTCACGGCGTCGTCGAGCACGCGGGCGGCCGCGGGGATGTACCACGCGCGCACCGCGGTGAAGCGGGCTCCGTCGTGGTCGACCCAGGTCATCGCGATCGCGGTCCAGGTGTCGACGCCGTCGCCGCGCAGCACACGCACCTTCGTGCCCTCGTCGGTGCGCGACTCGTCGAGCTTGCCGCGGCCGTAGGAGAGGATGTTGCGCTGCTCCTGCCCGCGCGGGCGGCCGACGACCGCGCCGTTGGAGGCGCCGTTGAACGGGGTCGTGTGCGGCATCATGAGCGCGACGTAGGCGTCCATGAGCGTCGACTTGCCCGACCCCGATCCGCCGCACAGGAGCGTCGCGGTGGGGGCGAAGCGCACGCGGTGTTCGCCGTCGTAGCCGCCCCAGTTGATCAGCTGCAGTTCTTCGGCGACCCACTGCTGTCCGCGCGACGCGGCCGGGATCAGGCCGAAGAGAGTCTCGAGCATCGTCATGCGGGGAGATCCTCCTCGGAGATTTCGGATGGAGCGGATGCCGGGGGGTCGGGGTTCGCGGCGACCTCGGTGTCCGTGGCATCCGTCTGCTCGTCCAGCCAGCGCTGCAGATCGCGCAGCACCTCGGCGCTCAGCACGATCTCGATGAGCGGTCCGATGCGGTAGCGCCCCTCGGACTCCTCCTCGATGATGCCCTCGCGGTCCAGGCGCGCGATCGCGGTGCGCACGGCCCGCTGCTGGCTCGCGCGCGTGCCGTCGGACTCGGCGAAGTACGTCAGCACGGTCTGTTCGACCTCTTCGACGTCGACGCGGGCCGACGGTGCCCCGGCGGTCGTCTCGCGCTGGAACACGGTACGCAGGTACACCAGCACCAGCGTCTCGGCCCGCGAGTACGCCTCGTCCTTGAGCAGGATCGGCACGTCCACCTCGTCGCTGCGCACCTGCTCCTTGTACGCGACCCCGCGGTCGTGGTCGACGACGAGGCGAACGAACAGGTCGTTCAGGCGCGACTCGATCATCTGCTGGTGCTCCAGCAGCAGCGTCCACTCGGCGGGGGAGTTCTCGGCGAGCAGGAACCGGCGCTGGAGGATCCGCACGAGGACGCGGCGCACATCGGCGTCCAGGATGCCGCGGTCTCCGGCGAACAGTGCGTCGGGGTCGTTCTCCATCGCGACGGGGGAGATGAACACCGGGGAGTCGGCCGCGGGTTCCGACAGGTCCACGTCAGTCATCGTCCCTGCTTTCCGTGAGGTTTCGTGCGGTGACCGCCGTGAAAGCGAACCGGCGGGTCGTACCGTCGGGGCGGACCGCCTCGACGATGGAGATGTCATCGCCCTCTTCGAGCTCGCGGCGGTGGGCGATCTCGAGCAGCCCCACGAGGTCGACGGGGCGGCGGGTCTGCTCCTCGGCGCCGGCGAAGGCCTCGGCGAGGTCGAACGCGTCGCCGAGAGTCTCGACGTAGCGTTCCAATTCGGCGTAGTGCGGGCCGCCCCACGCGCGGGTGTCGGCGTCGACGAACTCCACGTCCGGGGCCTCGGATGCCAGCGGCTCGGGTGCTCCGGGCGGCCGGACGTCGCTCAGCGAACGGCGGAGGTGTCCGATGTCGGCGAGCGGCAGCGTGCGCACGGGCTCGACGCGGCCGGGGGCCTTCGTCTGGCTCCAGCGGTGCAGTCCCGCCATGACCGAGCGCAGCAGGTCGTCGACCTGCCGGTCGCGGATCGGGTCGTGCGTCTTCACCTGCACGGTGATGACGTGCGACGCGCGCCGCTGTGCCGTGAGCACCTCGAGCACACCCGCCTCGACGCGTCGGGCGATGGCATCCAGTTCTCCGCGCTGCTCGGGGGTCATCATCCGGGCGAAGGGCTGGGTGAGCACGGCGTGCAGCTGTTCGGTGAGGTCGTCGATGTGCTCGGGGTCGCCGATCAGGCGCAGCGCCCCCTGGAACGCGCGTCCCTCGGGCGTCGCCTGCATGACGTGGCGACCGCGCTCCAGGTACTCGCGCAGCACGTCGCCCGTGGGGCGGGCGTCGCGCCGCAGCTCCGCGACCACGTCGCGCTGCATCGCCACGATCGACTCCGCGACGCGGGAGAAGTCGGCGGGCAGCTCGCGGGCGAGGTGGATGACGTTCTCCGCCTCCTCCAGCAGGTGCTCGTCGTCGGGGGGCTCGACGATGCCCTCGTCGAGCGCCGCGATCTCGGCGTCCAGCGCCGCCCGCTCGGCGAGCAGGGCCTCGCGGCGCCGCTCGGGGTCGGTCTCGGCGTCGCGTGCGAGACGTTCGACGGCGTCGAGAAGCGTCCGCACGCGCGAGCGGGACACCCGCGCCCGACCGCCGCCGGCCCGCCCCGCGATCTCGAGGGCGCCGACCGCGTGGGCGGAGAGCCGGTACACCTCGACGTCGTCCTCGATCTGCAGGCTCAACCAGCCCACCCGCACCCAGCCGCGGCAGATGTCGCGCGCGGAGCCGGCCGGGATGCGCCGGTCGTCCTCGGTGTCGTACCCCGCGGCGCGCAGTTCGTCCATCGCCTCGGCGACCTCGACGTGCGCGTCGGCGACCGCGACCGCGGGACGGTCCGGCGAGAACACGTTGGACAGCACGGCCACGACGAACGGTGCGAACCGCCCGTGCAGCAGGTCGAGCATCGGGTTCTTGAACGCCGTGACCGAGCGCAGGTAAGCGGCTTCGGCGCGGGTGGTGGTCACTGGCTCGAGTCTACCGGCGGGGCGGGGGAGCCCCGAGTCGCGGCCTGCGTCAGCTGCAGGAGTACAGCGTGAACGACGTCACGCCGAACGCCTCGCCGCCTTCCTTCGGTGCGGTCAGGTCCCACGTGTCCTCGCTCCGGCAGTGATCGTCGCGCACGAGACCGCGAACCGGGTCGCCCTTCTTCGAGTTCGACGCGACGACGAAGAGATGGGCGCGGCCGCTTGAGACCAGGGAGCGGAGGGCGCTCTCGGTGAACACCGGAGCGGAGCCCGAGTAGCCCCCGTCGGTGAGCACGCTGTCACCGGTCGCGACGATCACCGGCGCGGACAGCGCCCACGAATCGCTCACGAACAGCGGTCGTCCGTCGAGCCCGCCGCCGTCCTGCTCAGCGGCGCGGACCAGCTGCGTCACGGCCGGAGACATCGACGGTTCTCCGCCCCACGGGGCCCAGGTCGAGGGGGTGAACACCTCGTCGGGGTGCGGGGACTTGGCGCTGACGCCCACGGACGCGTCGCCGCCGCTGCCGTCGCGCGTGGAGTCGATGACCTGGGTGCTGAACGCCACCGGGCCGCACAGGACGGCCAGGGCCAGCATCGCGGGGACCAGCGCGCCCCGACGGCCCTCGACCGGATGCCACGACCTCGCCGCCGCGACCATCGCCGCGATCAGCCCGGCGCCCCAGACCACGACGGTCGCGGCGACGAGCACGGGCGGCATCCGGCTCTGGACGGACAGCGACGTCCACCACGCCCCCTGCGCGATGAGGAGGAGGGGCGCGGCGAGCCTCGGCCAGAGCCGCGGCGCGGATCGCAATCGCACGACCTCCCGCCAGGCGAGGGCGGCGAGCAGCGCCAGCGGCACCCCGAGGCCGGCGACGTAGGCGGTGTGCGGGACGCGCGCGGCGCTCAGGAACGTCGCCGAGGTGACCGTCCACAGGATCAGAGCGACGAGCATCGCACGGTCGGTCCGCGTTGAGGCCTCCCGGCGGAGCGTCCTGGTGCGAGAACGCCGCGGCCACCACCGCACCGCACCGAGCACGATGCCGGCGACGGCCGCGGGGTACAGCCACCCGATCTGCGTCACCAGCGGCGACTCGAGGAGCTTCGTGACCGAGGCGGCCTCGCCGCCGCTCCCGCCCGCGGCGGTCGCGGCGGAACTCTGCGCGGCGAGCATCAGCGCGCCCAGGATCCCCCCGGCGGGGGCGTGCGACCCCACCGCGCCGGCGACCGCGTTCGGGAGCAGCCGGTCGATGCCGTTGTAGCCGAACACCATGGCGAACACGTCGTCGTCGGTCGAACCGTCGACGAACGGCCGCGCGCCCGCGGGCGCCGACGCGATCAGCAGCATCCAGGAGAGGGACGCGACGATGCTCGACACGGTGAGCGCGGCCACATGACCCCACGCCCGCCGTGCGCCGACGACGGCGACCGCCGTGGCCACGACGAGCCCCGGCAGCACGAACCAGGCCGACATCATCTTCGCCTGGAACCCCACCCCGATGAACAGCCCCGCCACGAGCAGCGGCCACCACCGTCCGGTGAGGATCGCGCGCTGCCACCAGACGAGCGCCACGGCGAGCGCCATCGTGAGCAGCCCGTCCTCCATCGGGTGGCCGAACATCGACACGAAGATCGGCGTGGAAGCCGCCGCCGCGGCGGCGACGAGACCGACCCCGCGGCCGCCCCAGCGCAGCCCGAACACGGCGCAGGCGAGGATCGTGACGATCCCCTCGATCACCTGCGGCAGCGCGACCGACGACGTCGACATGCCGAACAGATCGATGCCGATCGCCTGCGGCACGGCGAACCCGGCGAGCTTGTCCAGGGTCACGGTCGCCGCGGGGTCGAAGGCCCCGAAGAGCAGTGCGTGCCACGACTCCGACATCGACCGGGCCGCGGCCTCGTAGAACGAGAAGTCCCCGCCGCGCGACAGGTTCCAGCTCATGAGGACCGTGGCGGCGACGACGATGCCGGCAAGGGTGAGCCGCGCCCACCAGGGTTCGCGCCACCAGCGCGCGAGCGGGACGCGGGGGATCACGTCGCTCAGAATCCACCCGGACGTGACGCGAACGGTATGCGGCGGCTATGGGCGCGCTGGGCGCCGTGTCCCGCCGCCGTCGGGACCGGACCCCGGTGGTTCCGGCGTGGTCACCGCGCCCGCGTCGGGACGTCCGCGCCCGCGGCGAGTCGGCGCAGGCGTGCCAGCTCCTGCAGCGGGTCGGCGTGGTCGTCGACGCGCAGATCGAGCACGACGTCGTCGCGGGAGGCGATCACCAGCGCAGCGCTCTGCCGGCCCCGGGCATCGCCTCCCGCGTCTTCTCCGGCGGAGAGCACGGCCAGGAGCCGGTCGGCGAGATCGCCGTCGCCCGCGCCCCACGCGGCGACCATCGCCGCGAGGACGTCGGGTCCGGCGAGGAGGTTGCCGACGAACACGGCATTCGACGTCGTGCGCTCTCCCGCCCACGCCGTGATGTCGGCACCCGAGCGCGCGGCTCCGGCCCCCGACCATCCGAGCGCGGCGACCTGGCGGAGGTTGTGCCCGTCGTCCCAGTCGGGAGTGGATGCCACCGCGTCGGCGGCCGAGCGCCCCTCGCCCATCGCGGTGAGCAGGCGTCCGCGCAGCGCGCGGTTCGTCCACGCCTGGCTGGCGACGACCCCGACGCCGGGGGCGACCGCGAGCACCCCGGCGCCGACGGCGAGGGAGCGGCTCGCGGTGGCCGCGCCGATGAGGCCGTCGCGGGGATCGCGGGCCAGCACGGTGAAGGTCATGGGCGCTCCTGAGGGGTCGGCGAGGGGCGGCACGGTGCCCCGAGGGGGTTTGTGAAGATCGTGTTTCGCTGTCCGGTCCGGGGTTGTGCCGATCCCCATGCTTGCACATAATGATCGAAACATCATCTAAATGATGAGTCCTCCACCCGATTGGCATCCACATGACTTCGCGCATCACCCTCGGCATCGCCGGCGCGCTCGCCACCGTCCTCGCCCTGGCCGGCTGCTCGGCCGGAACGGGCGTCGACCTCGGCGGCTCCGGCGACAGCTCCGGTCAGACCCTCGTCGCCGCCATCGGTGGCGAGCCCGACCAGCTCGACCCGCAGAAGACCACGTCGTACTTCGCGTTCGAGGTGCTGGAGAACGTGTACGACACGCTCGTGCAGCCCGACGAGAACCTCGAGATGCAGCCCGCCCTCGCCGAGAGCTGGACGACCAGCGACGACCAGCTCACCTGGACCTTCACACTGCGCGACGGCGTGAAGTTCCAGGACGGCTCCGACTTCACCAGCGAGGACGTCGTCTACTCCTATCGCCGCATCATCGACGAGAAGCTCGCCAACGCGTGGAAGTTCTCCACGGTCACCGACGTGTCCGCCCCCGACGCGCAGACCGTCGTCATCACCGTGTCGCAGCCCACCCCGAACCTCTTGTCGAACCTCGGCGGTTTCAAAGGCATGGCGATCGTCGAGAAGAGCAACGTCGAATCGGGGGAGATCACCACCGCGCCCGTCGGCACGGGGCCCTTCTCGGTGAGCGACTACGTCGCCGGTGATCACATCACGCTCACGGCCAACCCCGACTACTGGGGCGGCGCCCCGAAGCTCGGGGGAGTGGAGTACCGCTTCATCTCCGAGCCCGCCACCGCACTGGCATCCCTCAAGGCCGGTGACATCGACTGGACCGACGTCGTCCCGCCGCAGCAGGTGGAGCAGCTCAAGAGCGACAGCGCCGTCACCCTCGGCCAGACGCCGTCGAGCGACTACTGGTACCTCGCCCTGAACGAGGCGAAGGCCCCGTGGAACGACGTGCGGGTGCGGCAGGCGATCGCCTACGCCATCGATCGGGATGCCATCGCGCAGGCCGTGAGCTACGGCACCGCCGAGGTCAACCAGCTCGCCATCCCGAAGCAGAGCGTCTGGTACACCGAGTACGACGGCTACTCCACCGATCTCGACAAGGCGAAGTCCCTGATGGCCGAGGCCGGCTACACCGGTGGCACACTCGACCTGCTGGCCACCAGCGACTACCCGGAGACCGTCACGGCCGCGCAGATCATCGCCGCCGAGCTGGAACCCCTCGGCATCCAGGTCTCGATCCGTCAGCCCGACTTCTCGACGTGGCTCGACGAACAGAACTCCGGCAATTTCGACATGCTCATGATGGGCTGGCTGGGCAACATCGACCCGGACGACTTCTACTACTCGCAGCACCACACCGGTGGCGCCAGCAACGCGCAGAAGTTCTCGGACGCCGAGGTCGACCGGCTCCTCGACGCCGGGCGGGTCGAGACCGACCAGGCCGCGCGCAAGGACCTCTACGCGCAGGCGGCGACGATCATCGCCGACAAGGCGAGCTACATCTACCTCTACAACCCCTCGGTGACCCAGCTGTGGTCGCCGAAGGTGTCGGGGTACGAGACCCGCGCCGACCGCGCGATCCGCTTCGTCGGAACCTCGCTCCAGGACTGAACCCCGCCGCGGGGGCCCGGCGCGCCGGGCCCCCGCGGTCTCACCCGTCTCGATGAAGGAGAACGCATGAGGGTCGCCCCCGCGCAGCTGCTGCGCTTCCTCACCACGCGGCTGCTGTCGTCTGCGGTGGTGCTGCTGGGCGTGCTGGTGGTCGTGTTCGCCCTCGTGCACCTGGTGCCCGGCGACCCGGTGCGCCTCGCTCTCGGCACCCGCTACACGCCCGAGGCCTACGAGGCGCTGCGCGCCGCCTCGGGTCTGGACCGATCACTGCCGGAGCAGTTCGCGTCCTACCTCGGGCACGCGCTCACGGGTGATCTCGGCGTGAGCTTCCGCAACGGACAGCCCGTCACCACGACGCTTCTCCAGCGGCTCCCGGCCACGCTGTCGCTCGCGATCACCGGGCTCGTCATCGCCCTGGTGATCTCGGTGCCGGCCGGGGTCTACTCGGCGCTGCGAGAGGGACGGGTCAGCGACATGATCGTGCGCCTGACGAGTCAGTTCGGCGTATCCGTGCCCGACTTCTGGCTGGGCATGCTGCTCATCTCGCTCTTCTCGGTCACCCTGGGTCTCCTGCCCGCGAGCGGATACGTCGCCCTCACCGACGATCCGGTCGGATGGCTGCGGCAGGTCACGCTCCCCGGGGTGACCGTGGGCCTGGTCGCGGGGGCGATCATGACCCGATACATCCGCGCCGCCGTCATCGACGTCGCCTCCGCCGGCTACATCCGCACGGCGGTGTCGAAGGGACTGCCCCGTCGGGTGGTCGTCTCGCGCCACATCGTCCGGGGCGCGCTCGTGCCGGTGCTGACGATCGCCGGTATCCAGCTCGCGACGATCCTCGGCGGGGTGATCGTGGTCGAGGTCGTGTTCGCGTGGCCCGGCCTCGGCCGACTCGTCTACGACGCCGTCGCCGCCCGCGACTACCCGCTCATCCAGGGGGCGGTGCTGCTGGTGGCCGTCATGTTCATCGTCGTCAACCTGATCGTGGACGTGCTCTACGCCGTCGTCGACCCGAGGATCCGTGCCGCATGAGCCAGAACACCGCGCCCCGAACCGGCGGCTCGCCCGCCCCCGCCGCGCCGTCCGCCCGTCTGGCACCCTGGCGCCTGTTCGCCGCCAATCCGCTGACGGTCGCCGCGGCGATCGCGCTCGCCGTCGTCGTCCTGGCCTCGGTACTCGCCCCCTGGATCGCGCCCGCCGGCATCAACGAGATCGACATCTCCCGCGCGCTCGCACCTCCGGGACCCGACCACTGGTTCGGCACCGACGAACTCGGGCGCGACGTCTTCTCGCGGGTGCTGCTCGCCGGCTCCACCTCGCTGACCATCGCGGTGATGGCCGTCACGATCGCCCTCGTGCTCGGCCTCGTGATCGGCATCGTCGCCGGGTACGCGGGCGGATGGGCGGACGCCGCCCTCATGCGCGTCGTCGACGTGATGTTCGCGTTCCCCGTGCTGCTGCTGGCGCTCGCGATCATCGCGATCTTCCAGCCCGGGATGCTCACCACGACCATCGCGATCGGCGTCGTCTACACCCCGATCTTCGCCCGTGTGGTGCGTGCGAGCACGCTCTCGCTGCGCACCGCCCCGTTCGTGCAGGTCTCGCAGACCATGGGGACGCCCGCGGCATCCATCCTCCGCCGCCATGTGCTGCCGAACATCGGCGGGCCGGTGGTCGTGCAGACCTCGCTCTCGCTCGCCTTCGCGATCCTCTCCGAGGCGGCGCTGTCGTTCCTCGGCCTCGGCATCCAGCCGCCGTCGCCGTCGTGGGGCGGCATGCTGTTCACCGCGCAGGGCTTCCTCGCGCAGGCCTGGTGGATGAGCGTCTTCCCCGGTGCGGCGATCTTCGTCACGGCGCTGGCCTTCACCCTCCTCGGAGACGGACTGCGCGACGGCCTCGATCCACGGCAACGCACCATCATCGAGGCCCGTCACGGCGAACGGCGTCGTGAGCGCGTGGCCGCGGCGCTCGCCCGCGCCGGGCGCGGACGCACCGATCAGACCGCGGGAGGGGAGCGATGAGCATTCTTCGAGTACGTGACCTGCGGGTCGCGATCGGGGCCACCGAGATCGTGAAGGGCGTGGACTTCGAGGTGGACCGCGGGCAGACGCTCGGAATCGTCGGCGAATCCGGGTCGGGGAAGTCGATGACCGTGCTCGCGGCGACCGGGCTCATCGATGCGCCGGCGCGGCGGGTCACCGGGTCGAGTCTGCTGCAGATCGCCTCGCGCGACGCGCCCGTCGAACTGGTCGGAGCGACCGACCGGACGTTGCGGTCGGTTCACGGCGACGCGATGGGGTTCGTGTTCCAGGATCCCTCCACGTCGCTCAATCCGTACCTCACCGTCGGACGTCAGATCGCGGAATCGCTCGAAGTGCATCGCGGTCTCACACGGCGGGCCGCGCACAACCGGTCCATCGCCCTGCTCGAGTCCGTTGGCATCCCCGATGCGGGCGCGCGCGTCGACGCCTACCCGCATCAGTTCTCGGGCGGCCAACGGCAGCGGGTCATGATCGCGATCGCCCTCGCGTGCGACCCGGCGCTGCTCATCGCCGACGAGCCCACCACCGCCTTGGATGTGACGACGCAGGCGCAGATCATCGATCTCGTCCAGCGTCTGCAGCACGATCGGGGCGCGGCCGTGGTGTGGATCAGCCATGATCTCGGGGTGATCGGGCAGGTCGCCGACGAGGTGCTCGTGCTCCGCCACGGGGAGACGGTCGAGCAGCGGCCGCTCGCCGAGGTCTACGACGATCCCCGGCACGTGTACACGAAGGAGCTTCTCGCGGCGCGTCCCCGCGTCGTCGCCGCGGGCGGCCCGGCCTCCGAACCCGGCGCCGGACCGCTGCTCGAGGTCGCCGAACTGGATGTGCGTTTCGCCGTGCAGACGCCCGCCGGGCGTCGCACCGTCCACGCCGTCGACGGCGTGTCGTTCACCGTGCGCCGGGGCACGACGCTCGCACTGGTCGGCGAGTCGGGATCGGGGAAGTCGACGATCGCGAACGCCCTCACCGGACTCGTCCGGCCTCACGCCGGCGCGGCCACCCTCGCGGATGCCGAAGGCCCCGGGGTCCGTGACGTGCTGCGCGCGAAGCGCCGCGACCGGCGGCGGATCGCCATGGTGTTCCAGGACCCGTTCGCCTCGATCGATCCGCGACGCACCGTGGCCGACACGGTGGCGGAGCCGCTGCGCGTGCACCGTCTCGGCGGGGCGACCCCGGCCGCCCGTGCCGCCCGTGTGCGCGAGCTCCTCGAGCTCGTCGACCTGGATCCCGCGTTCGCCGCGCGGTATCCGCACGAGCTGTCCGGCGGACAGCGTCAGCGCGTGTCGATCGCCCGTGCCCTCGCCCTGGAGCCGGAACTGGTGATCCTCGACGAAGCCACCGCGTCGCTCGACGTCTCGGTGCAGGCGCGGATCCTCGCTCTCCTGCGTCGGCTGCAGGTCGAGCAAGGGCTCACGTACCTGTTCATCGCGCACGACCTCGCGATCGTGCAGCAGATGAGCCACGAAGTCGTGGTCCTCCGCGGAGGGAAGGTCGTCGAGGCCGCCCCCGCGGCCGAGCTGTTCGCCCACCCGCGCGAGGAGTACACGCGGGCGCTACTGGCCGCGGTACCGCCCGAACGGCCGCGGGTGCGGTCGTGACGCGGCGGTCCCGGTCGCGGCGCTCCGGCGGCGCTACGCTGACACGGTCATGACACGCGCCACGGATGCCGACGAGCAGCGCACCGTCGAGACCCTCGGGGCCGCGGTGCGCGATGCGCGCAAGCGGCTGGGCCTGAGCGTGCAAGCGCTGTCGGAGAAGGCGGGGGTGAGCTTCGGTCTCGTCAGCCAGCTGGAACGCGGACTCGGCAACCCCTCGCTGCAGTCGCTGCAACGGCTCGCCGGGGCCCTCGGCATCCCGGTCGCCCAGTTGCTGGACGAACCGGCGGTGCCGCTGGCGGTCGTGACGCGCGCGAAGCGGCACATCATGCCGGTGGCCGCGGACGCGCCGCCGCACCAGCGCGCCGAGCGGGAGCTGCTGACCCCGCGCGGCGAGTCGATGCTGCAGCTCATCCGCTCGACGCTGCCGCCCGGATTCACGAACGAGGCCAGTCCGTTCCGTCACATCGGCACGGAGACGGTGACGGTCGAATCCGGTGTGCTCGTGGTGTGCCAGTCGGATCGCCGCGTGGAACTGCGCGCCGGCGACACCGTCACCTACGGCTGCTCGGCCCCGCACTGGTGGGCGAACGGCCACGACGGCGAGACGGTGGTGCTCGGCGCGGTCACGCCGTTCGAGCGCTGAGCCGGGCAGTGCGCACGCCGGCCGCAACTCCTGCAGATGTCGATCCGCGTCCGTTCGGGGCACGGCGACGCCGTTTCTGACGGAGTCGTGCCCCGCCCACTTCTTTCCGGACGAGCGAAGGCCGCGGCATCCCTCCCGAGAGAGTCGGATGCCGCGGCCTCGGCCGAGCGGTCAGGACGGGGTGGTCAGACCTCCGAACGCGGACCGGGGACGGTCTTGTTCACCCCGGTGACCGGCTGGTTCTCATCGAACGACGCGATGGGCCGCTTGAACCCGCGCGTGAGGACGATGAGGTAGACCACGCCGATGCTGGTCCAGATGAGCCCGCCGATGAGCGCGTGCATGTCGAGGTTCACCCACAGCAGGCCCGTGAGAAGCATGCCGATCCCGGGCATCACGATGTAGCGGAAGATGTCGCCCGGCGTCTTGCGCAGGCCCTTGCGGATCGCGAACCACGCGATCACCGAGATGTTCACGAAGGTGAACGCGATGAGCGCGCCGTAGTTGATGTACGCCGCGATCTGCTCGAGGGTGAACGCGATCGCGAGCAGGCTCACGACACCCACGATGATGATGGAGATCGTCGGGGTGTGCGTCTTCGGGTTGATGAAGCCGAAGATCCGGCGGGGGAGGACGTTGTTGCGTCCCATCACCATGAGCATGCGCGAGACCGAGGCGTGCGAGGCGAGCCACGACGCGAGCGTCGCGGCGAATCCGGCTGCCGTGAGCACGGCCTGCAGCACCGGACCGCCGACCTGGACGCCGATCTCGGGCAGCGTGCTGTTCTCGATCGCCTCCTGCGGGAACGCGGTGGAGTCGGGGAACCGCAGCTGGGTGAAGTAGGCGGCGATCAGGAAGATGGCACCGCCTGCGACGAGGGTCAGCAGGATCGCGCGCGGCATGATCTTGGGCGTCTTGGCCTCTTCCGAGTACATCGACACCGCGTCGAAGCCGATGAACGAGAAGCACACGATGGTGGCACCGGCCAGCACCGCGCCGAACTGCACGTCGCTGTGGACGAAGGGGGCGAGCGACACCGCGGTGCCCGCTCCCGCGCCACCGACCAGCTGCACGACGACCATCACGACGAACACGGCCATGACCAGGATCGAGAACACCAGCAGGATCATGTTGACGTTCGAGGTGCCCCGCATCGTCAGGTAGATCACGCCGGTGACGCCGACGGTGAAGACGATGACCCAGACGGCCCCCGGGATGTCGGGGAAGAGCGCCTCCATGTAGCTGCGGATGATGAGGGCGTTGACCATCGGCAGCAGCATGTAGTCGATCAACGCGGTCCACCCGACGACGAAGCCGACACCGGGGTGGATCGATTCGCGGGCGTAGGTGTAGGCCGAGCCGGCGCTGGGGATGACGCGGACCATCTTGCCGTAGCTGATGGCGGTGAAGACCAGGACGACGAGGGCCACCGCGTACGCGGCGGGGACGACGTTGTTGGTCCCGTCGGCGACGAGGCCGAAGGTGTCGAAAACGACGGTCGGGGTCATGTAGCCGAGACCCAGACCGACGATCGACCACAGGCCGAGGGTGCGGGCGAGCTTGGCTCCCGAGCTGGACGAGGGCGCCTGTGCGGCGCCGATCTTCTCGTTCGTGGCTTCTCCTAAAGGGGCGGGTCGGGATCGGGCGGATCCGACCGAGTGGATGATGTCGGGTGGGGCTTCGGGTGCAGTGCTCCGGTTGGGAGCGGGGGACGAAGAAGCGGATGCCACCGGGGTGGGGTGACATCCGCTTCCGCGTCAGAGGCGGGTCCAGGCCTCGGTGAGCGTCGAGCGCAGGATCTGCTCGATCTCGTCGAACTCGGACGGGCCGATCGTGAGCGGCGGAGCGAGCTGGATGACGGGGTCGCCCCGGTCGTCCGCGCGGCAGTACAGGCCGGCGTCGTACAGCGCCTTCGACAGGAAGCCGCGCAGCAGACGCTCGGACTCGTCGTCGTCGAAGGTCTCCTTCGTGACCTTGTCCTTGACGAGTTCGATGCCGAAGAAGTAGCCGTCGCCGCGCACGTCGCCGACGATGGGCAGGTCGAGCAGCTTCTCGAGCGTCGAGCGGAAGACGGGCGAGTTCGTGCGGACGTTCTCCAGCAGCCCCTCCTCCTCGAACACGTCCAGGTTCTCCATCGCCACGGCCGACGAGACGGGGTGCCCGCCGAAGGTGTAGCCGTGCGGGAAGGACGCGTCGCCGTGGGCGAAGGGCTCGTACACGCGGTCGCTCACGATCGTTCCCCCCAGCGGCGAGTAGCCGCTGGTGACGGCCTTGGCGAACGTGATCATGTCGGGCTGGTAGTCGTACGCCTCCGCGCCGAAGTAGTACCCGAGGCGTCCGAACGCGCAGATGACCTCGTCACTGACCAGCAGCACGTCGTACTTGTCGCAGATCTCGCGCACCCGCTGGAAGTACCCGGCCGGGGCGGGGAAGCAGCCGCCGGCGTTCTGCACCGGCTCGAGGAACACCGCGGCGACGGTCTCGGGGCCTTCGAACTGGATCATCTGCTCGATGCGGTCGGCTGCCCACAGCCCGAACTCCTCGGGTGTCCCGCCGCCGAAACCGGATTCCTCGGCGCGGTAGTAGTTCGTGTTGGGGACGCGGAAGCCGCCGGGGGTGACCGGCTCGAACATGTGCTTCATCACCGGCAGACCCGTGATGGCGAGGGCGCCCTGTGTGGTGCCGTGGTAGGCGATCGCGCGCGAGATGACCTTGTGCTTGGTGGGCTTCCCCTGGGTCTTCCAGTACTGCTTGGCGAGCTTGAACGCGGTCTCGACGGCCTCGCCGCCTCCGGTCGAGAAGAAGACGTGGTTCAGGTCGCCGGGGGCGAGGTGGGCGATGCGGTCGGCGAGCTCGATCGCCGCCGGGTGGGCGTACGACCACAGGGGGAAGAACGCCAGCTCCTCGGCCTGCTTCGCGGCGGCCTGGGCGATCCGGCGGCGGCCGTGGCCGGCGTTGACCACGAACAGGCCGGCGAGGCCGTCGATGTAGCGCTTGCCCTGGGCGTCGAAGATGTGGTGGCCCTCGCCCTTGACGATGATGGGGACGCCGGCACCCTCGGTCATCACGGACTGGCGGGCGAAATGCATCCAGAGGTGGTCGCGGGCCTTCGCCTGAAGGTCGGACTGCAGGTCGATTTCGTGAAGCGTCATCGCGTTCCCCAGTTGTAGAGCTGTCGGTGGAGTTTCAGATACACGAACGTCTCGGTCGCCACCACGTCGGGCAGCGACCGGATCCGATCGTTGAGCAGGTCGATGAGGTCGTCGTCGCTCTCGCAGACGACCTCGACGAGGAGGTCGAAGGACCCCGCCGTGGAGACGACGTAGATGACCCCCGGGAGCTCGGCCATCTCGGCCGCGATCACCCGAGTGTCTCCCGACACGCGGACCCCGATCATCGCCTGGCGGGCGAAACCGAGTTGGAGCGGGTCGGTGACGGCGACGATCTGCAGGACACCGGCGTCCTGCAGCTTCTGCACGCGCTGCCGCGTCGCGGTCTCGCTGAGGCCGACGGCCTTGCCGATCTCGGCGTACGAGCGGCGACCGTCCTCCTGCAGCTGCTCGACGATGGCCTTCGACACGCTGTCGAGGACCGGGCGTCGCTCCGCTGAGATGCTCATGATGGGGCGACGGTATCAGCGCAAACACACATTGCTCAATGGTGAAATCGAGACTTATTCCGCCGTAACAACGCGGAAACCGTCGTTTTGCGCCTTCCGATGCAGAGGCTGGTGCGGGGACGACTGTACGTCCTCTCGATCGTGACTCCTGTTCTCCTGACTGTCGGCACCCTCGCTGTCGAGGAGTCCACGGCCGCCGTGCACCGCGCGCACGCTGCACGGGTCTGGACGATGAACGTCTTGCCTGCTTCCTCAGAGACGTGCGGCGATGCCGCGCGGCGCTGGGCGGTACAACACCGGGAGGCAGGGGACGCTAGAGACTTGAAGAGGGAGGCGGGGCGGTGGCCGTACGTCTCGTGGCTAACGCGACTATCCCGCTGACTATCCCGACCGCCACGCTGCCGAGCAGCAGGGCCCAGCCGAGCCAGTCGGCTTCGCCGCCAGGATCCAGATCAGCTTTCAGACCTGCATCGTAGAGTCGGACGAGGGAGTACACGAATGCGGACAACGCGACGGCGAACGCCGCGATCGCGCTGATCATCGCAGTACGGGCAAGTTTCGTCGAGTTCATCAGTTGCACCCATGCGCCACGCTATCCGTATAGCTGGAGCGTCGCACCCATTCGTCGAGATTCCAGGTCGACTTGAACGGCGCGAACACTTGGTGACACTTGTACTGCCAGTACATCTGAGTGGTGTTCGCACTCGGGACGCGCTTGATCACTTCTGCCCATCCCTCCCGGATGACATTGCCATCCGCTGAATTGATGCGGTTGAACCAGCTGGGGGTGATTGACAGTGTCCAGCCACGCGGATCACGTGCGATCCACCTCGCGCCGTCGATCAGACCAACCCCCAGCCAAGGGTCGGCAACGACGGGATACGTGGTGGTTGCAGCGTCGTGCTCAACGACCTGGATCAGTGTGTAGCCGTCGAGTTCGTAGTGAGTTGCCACGGGCAACCCGGCCGCGTCCGTTGCCCACGCCGGTGCGACACCGCCGATCCAGGTGCCGTTCGCGGCGGTGATGGCCACCGCCCCTGTCTCCGCGCTCAACGTGACCGTCGCGCCTTCAGGAACCTGCAGAGGGTACGCGTAGCTCGTTGGAGCATTGGCACCGTCGATGACGGTGCTGATCTGAATAGACCCGTCTGCTTTCACCGCCAGTACTGTCGAGGATCCGTCACCCATGTCATATGACACCAACCCTGATGCGTCGACTTCAGCGGGTTGAGACTCGTCGGTGGCAGGCAGCTCGATGGAAACGGCAGCCACCCCGTCCGCCAACGTGATCGCGTCGGACGGGTCCACTGGGATTTCGATCGCGACATCGCTGCCGACCGAGGCAACCTCAAGCTGCTGTCCGGATGGTGTGCCCTCAACAGGAACAGTCCCCTCCAGCACCTCCGGTGCGATACCCGCAATCAGATCGATCGGACTTGGATCGTCAGCCTGGGCCGGGGCCACAAACCCAACGATGAGCGCGGCGACAACCACAGCGCACGACGTCCCACGAAATGTCAGCTTCATCGATACACCTTTCGTTACACACGGTCTCTGATGGGACAGCGCCCTTGCCGACCTCATACGGCGACAGCTGGGGTCGACTGCCGATGGCAGGCCGGGGTCACCGTCCATTGACACCCAACCGTCGCGCGGCCGGGTTGCTGCGGTCGGGGATGTGGAATTCACCCGCATGGACGGTGACGGTCGTCTACTTGGTGGTGGTGTGGTGTTGCTTAGTTCTGTCCGGCGCTGGAGCGGAGCCTGCCGTCCCGGCGCGTGACAAGCTGGGCGGGGCGACGAACGGGAGGGCCGCGATGGCCGACGGCGAGATCACGGCGGGTCTGCGGGCCGCTTTGGAGCGAGAGGACGCCTCGCTCCGCCTGCGCGCGGCGATGGACGCCGGCACGCGCCCGAACGATGTCTTCATCGACGTCCTGGTGGCGCGCTGCGCCGTCGAGCCCGACTTCTTCGTCCGCGACATGCTCACCTGGGCGCTCACCCGGCATGACTCTGCGCTCGTCGTCGCCGCGATCCTGCCCGAACTCGGTTCACCCTTCCCGCAGGCCCGGAGTCAGGGCCTGCACACGCTGTCGAAGATCGGCGACCCGGCCACGTGGTCGGCGATCACCCCCGCCCTCCTGCACGACGAGGAGACCCCCGTGGCGCGGGCGGCGTGGCGGGCGGCGGCGGGACTCGTGCCGGACGCCGAGCGGGCGGATCTCGCCTCCGCGCTCGCGGTGCACCTCGGCCGGGGCGACGGTGAGACGCAGCGCAGCCTCGCCCGCGCGTACGTCATGATCGGCGAGGCTGCGCGTCCCGTGATCGAGCGGGCCTCCTCCTCCGACGACGAGGCCGTCCGCGCCCACGCGCACGGGATCCGCGCGCTGCTGGACGACCTCGCCGCCGAGGAGTGACCCCTCAGGCCAGGCTCGACATCACGTGCTTGAGGCGCGTGTAGTCCTCGAAGCCGTAGACCGAGAGGTCCTTGCCGTAGCCGGAGTGCTTGAACCCGCCGTGCGGCATGTCGGAGACGAACGGGATGTGGGCGTTGATCCACACGCACCCGAAGTCGAGATCGCGGCTGAAGCGCAGCGCGCGGCCGTGCTCGCGGGTCCACACGGAGGCGGCGAGCGCGTACGGCACGCCGTTCGCCATCTCCAGGGCTTCGGCCTCCTCGTCGAACGCCTGCACCGCGAGCACCGGCCCGAAGACCTCCTGCTGCACCAGTTCGTCGTCCTGGCGAAGGCCCGTGACGATCGTGGGCGCGAAGAAGCTGCCGGTGTCGCCGACGCGGTGTCCACCGGTCGCCACGCGCGCGTGCGCGGGCAGGCGGTCGACGAAACCCTGCACGCGGGCGAGCTGGTCGGGGTTGTTCACCGGGCCGAAGAAGGCCTCGGGGTCGTCCGGCGCCCCCACCTTCACGTTCTCCCGGACGTACGCCACGAGGCGCCCCACGAGCTCATCGTGCAGCGAGGAGTGCACGAGCACGCGGGTCGCCGCCGTGCAGTCCTGCCCGGCGTTGAAGAACGCCGCCTGCGCGATCCCGGCGGTCGCGGCATCCAGATCGGCGTCGGGGAAGACGATCGCCGGCGCCTTGCCGCCGAGTTCGAGGTGCACGCGTTTGACCTGCCGCGCCGCCGACTCGGCGACCTGCATGCCCGCGCGGACCGAGCCGGTGATCGCGACGAGCTGCGGGATCGGATGCTCGACGAGGGCGCGCCCGGTCTCACGGTCGCCGAGGACGACGTTGAGGACGCCGGGCGGGAGGATCCCGGCGGCGAGCTCGGCGAGGCGCACGGTGGTCTGGGGCGTCGTCTCGCTCGGCTTCAGCACGACGGTGTTCCCGGCCGCGATCGCCGGAGCGATCTTCCAGATCGCCATGTTCAGCGGGTAGTTCCACGGCGTCACCTGGGCGACGACGCCGATCGGCTCGCGCCGCACGTAGGAGGTGAACCCTTCGGCGTACTCGGCGGCGGCGCGCCCGTCGAGATCGCGCGCGGCGCCGGCGAAGAACCGCAGCTGGTCGACCGACTGGTCGATCTCGTCCGCGACCAGCGTCGCACGAGGCTTCCCGGTGTCCTCCGACTCCAGGTCGGCGAACTCCTCGGCGTGGTCGGCGAGCGCGTCGGCGAGCCGGAACAGCGCGAGTTGCCGCTGCGCCGGGGTGGTCAGCCGCCACGACGCGAAGGCCCGCGAGGCGGCGGCGAAGGCGGCATCCACCTCCTCCTCCGTGGAGCACGGCGCCTGGCCGTAGACCTCACCGGTCACGGGGCTGACCAGCTCGAGGAGGCGCCCGGTCGACGGCGTCGAGACGCCGTCGACCACGTTGGACAGTGTCTTCACGACGCGGCCGCCTCGTCGGCGACGGACAGGGCCTCGTCGATGATGTCGAGGCCGCGGACGAGCTCGTCCTCGGAGATCACCAGCGGCGGGGCGACGTGCACGCGGTTGAAGTGCGTGAACGGCCAGAGGCCCGCCTTCTTGCACGCGGCGGCGAACGCGGCCATGGGGGCGGCGTCGGCTCCGGCGGCGTTGAACGGTACGAGCGGTTCGCGCGTCTCGCGGTCGCGCACCAGCTCGATCGCCCAGAACAGTCCGCGGCCGCGCACCTCGCCGATCGACGGGTGCTTCTCGGCCATCTCGCGGAGCCGCGGGCCCACGACGCGCTCGCCGAGGTCGCGGACCCGCTCGAGGATCCCGTCGCGGCGGAACACCTCGAACGTCGCGATGCCGGGCGCGCACGCGAGCGGGTGGCCCGAGTACGTCAGGCCACCGGGGAAGGTCACCGTGTCGAAGTGGGCGGCGATGGCATCCGAGATCACCACTCCGCCGAGCGGCACGTAACCGGAGTTCACGCCCTTCGCGAAGGTGATGAGGTCGGGCACCACGTCGAACGCGTCGACCGCGAACCACTCGCCGATGCGGCCGAACCCGACCATGACCTCGTCGGCGATGTAGACGATCCCGTACTTGTCGCACAGGGCCCGGACGCCGGGGAGGTACCCGGGCGGCGGCACGAGCACACCGTTCGTGCCGACCACGGTCTCGAGGATGATCGCGCCGATCGTCGACGCGCCCTCGAGGATGATCGTCTGCTCGAGGTGCTCGAGCGCGCGGGCGGTCTCCTCCTCCTCGGATGCGGAGTGGAACGCCGACCGGTAGGCGTACGGGCCGAAGAAGTGCACGACCGAGGCGTCGGCCGGCTCGTTGGCCCAGCGGCGCGGGTCACCGGTCAGGGTGATCGCGGTGGAGGTGTTGCCGTGGTAGCTGCGGTACATCGCCAGCACCTTGCGCTTGCCCGTGACCAGGCGCGCCATGCGGACCGCGTTCTCGTTGGCATCCGCTCCGCCGTTGGTGAAGAACACCTTCGAGAAGCCCTCGGGGGCCACCTCGGAGATGAGGCGAGCGAGCTCGCCGCGCGTGCCGTTGGCCATCGCGGGCTGGATCGTGGCCAGCTCGCCCGCCTGCCGCTGGATGGCCGCGACGAGGTCGGGGTGCTGATGACCGAGATTCAGGTTCACCAGTTGCGACGAGAAGTCCAGGTAGCTGTTCCCGGCGTGGTCCCAGAACGTCGCGCCGTCACCACCGGCGACGGGCAGCGGATCGATGAGCGCCTGCGCGCTCCAGGAGTGGAAGACGTGCGCGCGGTCGTCGGCGCGGACCTGCGCGTCCGCGGCGAGGTCGGGGGAGGTGAGGGTCATGATCGTTCCTTTCCGGATGCCGCGGGTCAGTGGTTGCTCGGGAAGCCGAGGCTGATCTGGCTCTCGCTGGGGTCGGGCCAGCGGGTCGTGACGACCTTGCTGCGCGTGTAGAAGTGGATCGACTCGGGGCCGTAGATGTGCGAGTCGCCGAAGAGCGAGTTGCGCCAGCCGCCGAACGAGAACGCCCCGACGGGGACCGGGATCGGCACGTTGACGCCGACCATGCCGACCTCGATGTCGAACTCGAACTGGCGGGCGGTGCCGCCGTCGCGCGTGAAGACCGCGGTGCCGTTCGCGAACGGGCTGGAGTTCATCAGCTCCACGGCCTCGTCGTAGGTCTTCACCCGCACGACCGAGAGCACCGGTCCGAAGATCTCGTCGTCGTACACCTTCATGCCGGGGGCCACGCGATCCACGAGCGAGACACCGATGAAGAAGCCGTCGCCCTCGAACTGCTGGGTGGTGCCGTCGACGACGACCTCGGCGCCCTCGGCCGCTGCGCCCGTGACGTAGGAGGCGACCTTGTCGCGGTGCTCGCGTGTGATGAGCGGACCCATCTCGCTCGCGGCATCCGTGCCGGCGCCGATCTTCAGGCCCTGGATGCGGGATGCCACCTTCTCGACGAGCGCGTCGGCGACGTCGTCGCCCACGGCGACGAGCACCGACACGGCCATGCAGCGCTCGCCGGCGGAGCCGTAGGCGGCCGAGACGGCGGCGTCGGCCGCGGAGTCGAGATCGGCGTCGGGCATGACGACCATGTGGTTCTTGGCTCCGCCGAGGGCCTGGACGCGCTTGCCGTTCTCGGCGGCGCGCGAGTAGATGGACTTCGCGATCGGCGTCGAGCCGACGAAGCTCACCGCGCGGACGTCGGGGGAGTCCAGCAGCGCGTCGACGGCGACCTTGTCGCCGTGCACCACGTTGAGGACGCCGGCCGGCAGCCCCGCCTCCTCGAACAGCTTCGCGAGGAACAGGGATGCCGACGGGTCCTTCTCGCTGGGCTTGAGCACGACCGTGTTGCCGCAGGCGATCGCCGACGCCGTCATCCACAGCGGCACCATGACCGGGAAGTTGAAGGGGGTGATCGCGGCGACCACGCCGACGGGCTGCTTCACCGAGTGCACGTCGACGCCGCGGCTGACCTGCTCGGCGTGCTCGCCCTTGAGGAGGTGCACGAGGCCGGCGGCGAACTCGACGTTCTCGATGCCGCGGCTGATCTCGCCCTTGGCATCCGAGAGCACCTTGCCGTGCTCGGCGGTGATGATCGCGGCGAGCTCGTCGGTGCGATCGACGAGGAGGTGGCGGAGCCGGAAGAAGACGTCGGCGCGCTTGATCAGGCTCGTCGCCCGCCAGGCGGGGAGCGCGGCCTTCGCGACGGCGATCGCCTCGTCGACCTCGGCGGTGGACGCGAAGGCGACCTGGGCCTGGACGCGTCCGGTGGCCGGGTCGAACACGTCGCCCGTGCGCTCCGCGGCGCCGCGGGCTTCGCCGTTGATGTGGTGGTGGATGACGGTCATGCGGATCCTCCTCGATGTCTTCGGTCGTCCGGACAGATCGACCGGGAGCGCCGTAGGGTGTTCACTGCCGATTCTGCGGCACGAGGGAGGGGACACGCCCATGGCTGATCGTCGCGAAGACGAGCGCTCCCGGACAGATCGTCCGGATGCCGCGGACGTGCCCGGCGATAGGGGTCTTCCCACCCTCGCCGAAGTGCTCGACTCACCCGCGCTCGCCGCGGGTGCGCCCGAGCTGCTGGTCGGGGGAGCCGCGCTCTCCTCACCCGTGCGGTGGGTCCACGTCTCCGACAGCCCGGGCGTCGCCCGGTTGCTGGAGGGTGGCGAACTGCTGCTGACGACCGCGTCGGCGTGGCCCGCGGAGCCGGCGGATCTGCGGACGCTCGTCCGGGACTTCGTGCGGGCGGGTCTGGTCGGGATCGTCATCGAGCTCGGCGTGCACTACCGCTACGTCCCGACCGTCGTCGTCGAGGCGGCGGGCGACGCGGGGCTTCCGTTGATCGCCCTGCACCGCGAGATCAAGTTCGTCAGCGTCACGGAGGAGGTGCACCGGCGGATCATCGACGATCAGACCGCGGCGCTGCGGGCGCGCGACGACGTCCGGACGCTGTTCACCTCGCTCGCCCTCCGGGGGGCGCCCGCGGACTACGTCGTCGAACGCCTCGCGCACACGCTTCGCGCTCCGGTCGTCCTCGAATCGCTCGCACACGAGGTGATCGTGGCGGAACTCGCCGAAGCCGACCCCGCGGTGCTCGACGACTGGCAGGAGCGGTCGCGCCGGTTCGGCGACGGCGACGACGGGCGTTCCCTCGTCCCGGTGGAGGCGCGCGGCATCCGTTGGGCGACGCTCGTCGCGCTCGCCGGCCCCGGGCACCCCGCCGGGCGTCGGGCCGTGCTCGAACAGGGGGCGACGGCGCTCGCCCTCGGCCGCCTCACCGACCCCGACGGAGAGGACTGGGCGCGTCTCGGCCGCCGCCGCCTGATGGACGCGCTGCTGGGCGGGCGCTACGGCTCGGCCGACGAGGTGATGGCGCTGCTCGGCGCGGCGCGCATCGACCTGCGCGGGGCGGCGCTGTTCGGGCTCGCGGTCGAGGACGCGGCCGCCGCCGACGTCGAGGCGGCGGCGATCGAGCTCGGGGGGCGCGCCCTCTGCGCGACCCCGCGGGGGGCGGGAGAGCGCGCGGACGGATGGATGCCGGTGCTCCTGGCCGTCCCCTCCTCGACGACCTTCGCGGGGGCGGCCGCCGAGCGCTTCCGTGCGCGCCTGCGCCACGACGGGAGCGATCCCCGCCTCACCGTCGGGCCGCGCGTGGACGGGGAGGCGGGCGCGGCGGCCGTGCCCCGCCTGCTGGACTCGCTCGAGCAGTCCCTCGACCTCGCCGACGTGGGGGACGTGCCCGAGGGCTCGGTGCAGTGGGTCGTCCGGCATCCGCTCCTCCGGTTCGTCTCATCGCTGCGGGGCGACCACCGCCTCCTCGAGCACAGCGAGGACCTGCTCGCCCCGGTCCTCGCCGCGCCGCCCGCCCGGCGACGCGACCTGCTCGCCGCGCTGGGCGCGATCGTCGCACACCCCGGCAACCGCACGGCGGCGGCCGCGGCCGCACACGTGTCGCGGTCGGTGTTCTACCAACGGCTCGACCTCGCCGAGCGCGTCCTCGGTGTCGACCTGGACGACGGCGAGGTCCTGGCCGCCCTCCACCTCGCGCTGGTGGTCCACCGCGCGCATCGTTCGCCGGGCGCCTCCCTGCGGCGCTGACGGGGGCCGACCCGCCCGCTACGATGACCGCAACGGGCAGGGGAGTGGGCATGAGGGAACGGTGGTCACGCCTGAGTCGTGCGCGGATGCGGGTCGCCGCCGTCGCGGCCGTCGCGGGGCTTCTGTTCGCCGGGGCCGTCACGGCTCCGCCCGCATCGGCGGCCGTGCCGGGATGGCTGTCCACCAGCGGCTCGACGATCGTGACCTCGACCGGCGCGCCGTACACGATCGAGGCGGTCGCCTGGTTCGGCATGGAGACCTCGAACTGCGCACCGCACGGTCTGTGGTCGATCTCGCTGGACGAGGGGCTGACGAGCATCGCGGCGATGGGGTTCACCACCCTCCGCCTCCCGTTCTCCAACGAGTGCCTCGCGGCACAGCAGTCCACCTCGATCAACGCGGCGGTGAATCCGGGGCTCGCCGGTCTCACGCCGCTGCGGCTCCTGGACACCGTGATCGCCCGTGCCAAGGCCCACGGCCTGTCCGTGATCCTCGATCGTCACCGCCCGGATTCGGGCGCGCAGAGCCAGCTCTGGTACACGTCGCAGTACTCGGAGAAACGGTGGATCGACGACTGGACGATGCTCGCCGGGCGCTACAAGGACGATCCCACCGTCATCGGTGTCGACCTGCACAACGAACCGCACGGCCCCGCGTGCTGGAACTGCGGCGATCCCGCCCGCGACTGGCGCGCCGCCGCGACGCGGGCCGGCAACGCCGTGCTCGCCGTGAACCCGCGGCTGCTCATCATCGTGGAGGGAGTGGAGCAACAGAACGACGGCACCAGCACCTGGTGGGGCGGTGGACTGAAAGACGTCCGGTCCGCGCCCGTCACTCTCTCGGTCAAGAACCGCGTCGTCTACTCTCCCCACGACTACCCGGTGTCGGTGTACGCGCAGAAGTGGTTCTCCGATCCTCGGTACCCCGCGAACCTGGCGGCGCTGTGGGATGCCAACTGGGGGTACCTCGCGAAGGAGAACATCGCCCCCGTCCTCCTCGGCGAATTCGGCACGAAGCTCGAGACCGCGAGCGACCGGGCGTGGCTGGCGGCGCTCGTCGACTACATCGCGCAGCGGAAGATCAGTTACGCCTACTGGTCGTTCAACCCCAACAGCGGCGACACGGGCGGCCTGGTCGCCGACGACTGGCGCACCCTCCAGACCGCGAAGCTGACCGCGCTGAAGCCGATCCTGACCCCGGTGCCGCAGCCGACCCCTCCCGTCACGCCGAAGCCCACTGCGACGCCGAAGCCGACGGCGACCGCGACGCCGACGGCCACCGCGACGCCGAAGCCGACGGCCACCGCGACGCCGAAGCCGACGGCCACCGCGACGCCGAAGCCGACGGCCACGGCGACGCCGAAGCCGACGGCGACGCCGAAGCCGACCGCCACCGCGACGCCCACACCGAAGCCCCCCGCGGGTTCGGCCCCCGCTGTCACCGCGACCTGGATCCCGCAGAGCGCGTGGGGCGAGGGCTACGTCAGCGAACTGACGGTGACCGCGGCGAACGCCGTGGCCGGCTGGACCGTGTCGTGGGAGTCCCCCGGCGCCACGGCGGTGACCAACGCGTGGGGGATGACCTGCGCCCTGCGCTCCTCGACCGTCACGTGTCGGGGCGAGGGATGGGCGGGGGCTCTCGCGTCGGGTCAGACGGTGCGGGTGGGACTGCAGATGGCCGCGACGGCGGCCCCGGCCGCTCCGCGACTGAGCGTCACCGCGAACTGATCGCCGGCGGACGGCATCCATACCCCACCCATAGGTCTCCCACGGTGACCGTTAGTGATGGGCTGCCTACGATGCCGCGGTGACCGCCACCCTCAGCATCCCGCGCCCCACGCTCGCCCGGCCCGCCGCGATGTCGCGACGCCGCCGGCGCGCGTGGCCGTGGGGGCTCGCCGCGATCGGTCTGCTCGCGCTCGTCCTGACCGGGTGGCAGGTCTGGGACGGCGCGCCGTCCGAGTACTACGCCTCGATCGCGCTGTCGATGAGCCAGTCGTGGTCGAACTTCTTCTTCGGGGCGATGGACCCCTCCGGCACCGTGACGCTCGACAAGATCCCGGGTTCGTTCTGGGTGCCGGCGCTCTTCGTCCGCGTCTTCGGCTACTCGACGTGGGCGGTGATCCTCCCCAACGCCCTCGCCGCCGTCGGCGCGGCGCTGATCACCGCCGTCGCGGCGCGGCGTCTGGCCGGGGTGCGCGCGGGACTGCTCGCGGGGGCGATCGTGGCGGTCACCCCGATCTTCGTGGCGGTCTCCCGGTCGAACCAGCCCGAGTCGTTCTTCGTCCTGGGCCTGGCGATCACCGCGTGGGCGGCCGTTCGTGCACTCCAGCAGCGCAGTCTCGGCTGGCTGGTGGTGGCCGGGGCGGCGATCGGCCTGTCCTTCCAGTTCTACATGCTGGAGGCCTGGGCGGTCTGGCCGGCGCTGGCCGCGGCCTACCTGGCCACCGCGCAGCCCTGGGCGCGCCGGATCGGACACCTCGTCGTGGCGGGGACCGTCAGCGCGGTCGCGTCGCTGTGGTGGGTGGCGATCGTGGCGATGATCCCGGCGAGCGCTCGGCCGTACATCGGCAGCACGCTCGGCAACGACCCGTGGGAGATGGTGTTCGGGTACAACGGGCTCGGGCGCTTCGGCGCCACCAGCGACAGTTCCGCGTACGAGTCGTTCACCCCGCCGTTCTCCGGCGATCCCGGCGTGTTCCGCCTGTTCAACGCGCAGCTGGCGGGGCAGATCGCCTGGCTCATCCCCGCGGCGATCGTGGCGATCGTGGTGCTGTGGCTGCTGCGCTTCCCCCGTCCGCTCGCGCTGCTGCTCACGGTGTGGCTGGGAACGTTCGGTGCCATGTTCTCCGTCGTCGCCGGGATGCACCAGTTCTACACGTCCGCCCTGGCCGTCCCCCTCGCCCTGGCGGTGGCCACGGCGCTCGCGTGGAGCGCCCGCGCCGGCAGAGCCTGGCCGACGGTGACGATCCTGGCGACGGCGGCGGTCACCGCGGTCGGCATCGGGATCTCGGTCGGCGGCTACAGCATCCCGGTCGCGATCGCGCAGGCCGTCGTCGCGGGCGTCGCCGTCGTGCTGCTGCTCTCGCGCCATCGGGCGCGCCTGGTGACGACCGCCGCGATGGTCGTGGGGCTGCTGCTCACCCCCGCGGTCTGGTCGGCCGTGACCATCGCGCACCCCAACTCGATCAACCCGGTCGCCGGAGGGGTGTCGGAGATGGCATCCGGGTTCGGCGGCCGCGGCGCCACCGCCCCGGGCGGCGCGCAGGCGGGAGGCTTCGCCGGTGCGCCCAACGGGGCACCCGGGGCCGGCGGTTCGGGCGGATTCGCGGCGCCGAACGGCGGCCCGGGAGCGCAGGGCGCGACCCGGGACGGTCGAGGCGCACGGTTCGGCTCCGGCGCCGCGGCCGGTCAGGGGTCGACCGGCCGGACCGGCGGCGTCGGTGGTGCGAGCGGCTTCGGCGGCGGCGACCAGACCGCCCTGCTGTCCTGGCTCGAACAGAACCGCGACGGGGCGACCTATCTCGCGGCCACGTTCGGGGCGCAGAGCGCCGCGGGGCTCATCGTCGCCTCGGACGGCGAAGCGGTGCTCCCGATCGGAGGGTTCAACGGAACGGATGCCGCGCCCACCCTGGAGCGGTTCGTCTCGCTGGTCGAGAGCGGTCAGCTGCGCTACGTCGTCGCCGGGCAGGACCGTATGGGCGGTCCCGGTGGGGCCTCGGTCGGCGCCGGAGACACCTCGACCGGAACCGTGTCGGCGCAGATCCGCTCGTGGGTGGAGCAGAACTGCACGACGGCGACCGATGCGCCCAGCACCGTGTACGTATGCGCCGCGGGCGAGAGCGGCTCCGGCACCTGATCCGGTGCGGCCTCAGGTGGAGGCTGCCGCTCAGAGATCGCGCGAGAGGAACGCCACCCCGGCCTCGCGGAACGCGCGGGCGCCGGGGGCGTTCACGTGGTGGCGCCCCGGGATGTCCACGAACTCGCCCTGCGGAAGAAGCCCGGCCAGACGGGCCGACTGGTCGTGGATCGGATCCTCGGTGCCGGTGGCGATGAGCACCGGCTGCCGCGGAGGCGACGCGGGGTCCGGATCGGTCTGCCCGAGGCGCATGCCTTCGGCGACGGCGACGAGCGCGCGCAGGTCGTTGCCGGGGACGCGCTCGGCGAGCGACATGTAGCGCTGGGTGGTGGCATCCGTGACCGGTTCGCCGTGGTCGAGGAACGCCCGGGCCTGATCGACCTGCAGCCGGGCCAGGGGCCGACCGTCCGGGATGCCGCCGAGCACCGCCCGTTCGACGTGCTCGGGGGCGTCGACCGCGAGCTGCCAGCCCACTCGGCCGCCCAGCGAGTAGCCGAGGTAGCGGACCTGATCGACGAGGTAGGTGTCGAGGACGGCGACGAGGTCGGAGACGAGGGCGCTCATGCGATAGGCGTCCGCGTCGTGCGGTTTCTCGCTCAGGCCGTGGCCGCGCTGATCGACGGCGAGCACGCGGAACCCGGCCCGGAGCAGGTCGCGCACCCAACCGGTGTTGACCCAGTTGTCGCGCGTGGACGACCCGAAGCCGTGCACGCACAGCACCGGCGGCGCCTCGGGATCGCCCCACGAGTACGTCGCGAGGCGGATGTTGTCGCCCACGATCACGAACTGCGCAGGGGGGACTTCGGTGAGCGCGGGCACGGCATCCATTCCGCCGATCCTGGCACAGCGACGCCTCCCTCGTGCGGATGTGGTCATAGTGGTCGCATGGGGTATTCACGCGCCGAGCTGGAGTCGTTCCGGGATGCCACGATCCCCGACCTCATCGGACCGGGGCTGCGCCTGTTGTTCGTGGGGATCAACCCGGGCCTGTGGACGGCTGCGACCGGGACGCCGTTCGCCCGCCCCGGCAACCGGTTCTGGCCCGCTCTGGTCGAGGCGCGGATCCTGCCGCGCCTTCCCGCCTACACCGGCCCGCTGGATGGCGCCGATCGCGCCATGATCTTCGCGGCCGGCGTCGGAGTGAGCAACATGGTGGCTCGAGCGACGGCCCGGGCGGACGAGTTGAGTCGTGAGGAGCTCCGCGCGGGCGCCGAGGCGCTGGAGGCCCGCGTGGCGGCGCTGTCGCCGCGCGCGGTCGCGGTCGTCGGGCTCACCGCCTACCGACAGGGCTTCGGCCGTGCGAAGGCGGTCGCGGGTCGGCAGGACGAGGGCATCGGGGGAGTGCCCGCCTGGGTGCTGCCGAACCCCAGCGGTCTCAACGCGCACGACACCGTCTCGTCGTTGGCCCGGGCGTATGCGGTGCCCGCGCGCGCGGCGGGGATCCTTTCCGCGTGACGGCTCCTCCCCAGGGGACAACGCCCGGGACGTGTCGGGGCCGGCGAGTAGGGTGACCGCGGCGGAAGGAGACGCACATGATCGTGGAGTTCGAGGGAGAGGTCTTCCGGTGGGCGGCTCGCCTCGACAGCGACTGGTACTTCGTCGCGCTGCCGCTCGATCTCAGCGAGGCCGTCCGCGAGACGCAGACCTACCGGCGCGGGTTCGGCGGCGTTCGCGTCGAGGCCTCGATCGGCACCTCCACGTGGAGGACTTCGGTGTTCCCCCAGTCGGACGGCGCGTACGTCCTGCCTCTCAAACGCGCGGTCCGCGACCGCGAGGGCATCGAGCCCGACGGGATCGTCCTGGTGCACCTGTCCGTGCTCGACGCGTAGCACTGTGCTCGGCGTCGCTCTCGCCGTCTTCGCGGTGGGGTCCGTCGTGCTCGGCGTCGTCGATGTCCGCCATCATCGACTGCCCCACGCGCTCGTCCTGCCCGCGCTCGCGCTCGCGCTGGCGCTGCTGACATCCGCCGCGTTCGTCGCCGGTGAGGCCGGCCGCCTCGCCGGGATCTGGAGTGGAGCGGCCGGGGCGTTCGTGCTCGGTCTCGCGCTCCACCTCGCCCGGCCCCGGGATTTCGGCGGCGGTGACGCGACTCTCGGCGCGCTCCTGGGGGCGCATCTCGGCTGGTTCGGCGCGGACGCCGTGGTCGGCGGGCTCGTCTCGGGGTTCGTCTGCGGTGGGGCCGCCGCTGCGGGTGCCCTGCTCGCCGGCGCCCGCCGCACCGGGATCGCCTTCGGTCCGCCCCTGCTGCTCGGCACGTGGTGGGTGCTGCTGGGCGAGGTCGGATGAACCGCCGCCGCAGCATCGTCGCCACGCAGCCCGGCGCGTTCCGGCACGGTTCCGCCCGGCGCCGCCCCCGGTCAACCCCGCACCGAGAATCCGCGGGGCCCGCATAGCCTGGGGCAATGCTTGACCTCTTTCGTCGCGTCACCGCGTGGGCGCTTCAGCAGCGGCTGGTCCGCGCTTTCCTCGTCTACTCGGGGCGGCGTGGACCGATGCTCGCCGACAGCGTCACCTACCGCACGCTCTTCAGCGTCTTCGCGGGGGTGCTGATCGGGTTCTCGTTCGCCGCCCTGTGGCTCGCGGGCAACCCCGACGGCCTCGCCGCCCTCGTACGCTCGGTGGACAGTGTCATCCCGGGCCTCGTCGGACCGGGCGGACTCGTCGACGTCGAGAAGATCGAGGCCCCGGCCGGATTCACCGTCGCGGGGATCCTCGGATCCGTCGGTCTGATCGGTGCGGCCATCGGCGCGGTCGGATCGCTCCGCTCCGCCCTGCGCCAGGTCGCCGACGTCACCACCGAGGACACGCTCATCGTCTGGGTCCTCCTGCGCAACCTGGCGCTCGCGATCGGCATCGGCGTGGCGCTCGTGGCCGCCGCGGGGGTCACGTTCCTCGCCACCGCGGGCCTGACCGTCGTGCGCGACTGGTTGGGCATCCCTGCGGACTCGTGGGCGACCGGCATCCTCACCTGGCTCGTCTCCACGCTCGTCGTGCTCGCCCTCGACACCGCGGTCGTCGCGGTGGCGTTCGCGCTCCTGTCGGGCCTCCGGGTGCGACGGGCGACGCTGCTGCGCGGTGCGCTGCTCGGCGGTGTCGGGCTCGTCGTGCTGCAGCAGTTGTCGGGACTGTTCGTCGGAGGTGCGAGCAGCAATCCGCTCCTGGCGACCTTCGCGGCCCTGATCGCGCTGCTTCTCTGGCTCAATCTCTCCAGCCAGGTGATCCTGCTGGCGGGCGCGTACATCACCGTCGGACACGAGGAGGACGAGGACCGCGTGCGCGCGAAGTACGCCGCGTCCACCCTCGTGCAGTTCCGCGTCCAGCGCGCCGAGCGGGCCGTGCAGGCAGCCGTGGGAGAACTGGATGCCGCCCGCGAGGCCGAGGCGAAGGAACGCGAGGCGATCGCGAAGAGTACCGCTCGCGGCTGACTCGCGGGGACGCGTCTAGGGTGGCCACATGACCGAGCGCACCGTCGCGTACACCGCCGATGCGATCCGCGCGGCCGAAGCTCCGCTCCTGGCCGCCGGGCGGCCGCTCATGCGCGAGGCCGCGCGGGCGCTTGCCGAGGTCGTCGCCGATGAACTCGCGCGGACGCCCGGTCCGGTGCTCGTCCTGGCCGGGTCGGGCGACAACGGCGGCGACGCCCTCTATGCCGCCGCCGACATCGCCGGCGCGGGCACGCGGGTGGACGTCGTGCTCACCCGTGATCGTGTCCACCGCGACGCGCTGGACGCGGCGGTCGCGGCGGGGGCCGGGCTGCGAGACGCGTCCGACATCTGCGGCGCCCACTCCGACCACGTTCTCGTCGTCGACGGCATCCTGGGCATCGGTGCCTCCTCGGACTCGCGGTTGCGGGGGACCGCCCGTGCTGTCGTCGAGGCGCTCCTGCCGGTGGTGGCCTCGGAGCGGGTGCGGGTGGTGGCCGTGGACGTCCCGAGCGGCCTGCACCCCGACTCCGGCGAAGCGGATGCCGCGGTCCTCCCCGCCGCGACCACCGTCACCTTCGGTGCGGTCAAGGCGGGCCTCCTGCGTGGGCACGGCCCGAGACTCTCGGGCCGCCTCGTGCTCGTCGACCTCGGACTCGAACCGCAGCTGCGGCGCGTGCATCCCGCGGTCACCGCGGCGGTGCCGGTCGTGCGCCGCGCGCCGGCGCCGTGGGCGTGACGCCCCGCGTCGCTCAGCGGGCGTACCGCTCCACGAACGCGCGCAGGATGCCTCCGGTGGCCGTCACGGGTGCCCGTCGGACGGCCGCGAGCGTGAGATCGAGCTCGTCCGCGGCGAAGTACCCGTACGACGCGTAGGCGTGGATACGCGTGACGATGCCGTCGAGGTCGAGTTCGGGGTGGAACTGCGTGGCGTAGACGTTGTCTCCGACGCGGAACATCTGCACCGGGCACGTGGGGGAGGACGCCAGAAGGGTCGCCGTCGCCGGCAGGAGCGAGATGGCCTCCTTGTGTCCGACGAACGCGGGGAACCCGTCGGGGAGGTCGGCGAGCAGCGGATCGCGGCGACCGGCATCCGTCAGCGACACCTCCACGACGCTGATGGGTTCGGCGAAGGTGCCGTCGATCGGTGCCCCCAGGTGCGTCCCGAGGGTGCCCACGCCGTAGCAGGCACCGAGGAACGGGGCATCCCGCGCGACGACGCGGTCGACGAGCTCCGCCATCTCAGCCTCCACCCGCCGCTGGACCGCAGACTTCTTCTCCCACGGGTCGGACGCGTTGAACGGGCTCCCACCCACCAGGATGCCGGAGACCTCGTCCAGGTCGATGTCCGGCATCGGGTCGCGCTCGAGCCGGACCCTCCGCAGGCGCTCCGGCGGAAGGCCCGTGAATCGCAGGAAGAGGGCGTACTCCTCGTCGGCGGGGAGGTCCTGTGCGCGGGTCGCGAGGAGCACGAACGGCTTGTCGCCGGGGAGGTCCGCGCTCGTCACCCGAGCGAGTCTAGGGGAGGGGTGTCAAGGCGCGGGTCGTCCGAAGAGGGCCGGTCTACGCTGGGTCCATGGCTATCGCACGACTGACCGGAGGCCCGCTCGACGGGCAGGTGATCCCGCTCGAGAACGAGTCCGACGACTCCCTGATCCTTCCCTACAGCGAAGGACAGCTCGTCTACCGCCGCGACGGCGGCTTCGAGAACACGGGCGACTCCGACGGCCCCACCCAGGCCGTTTTCGCCTATGTCGAGGAGACCGAGGACATCAACCCGAACGTCGACGGACGCGACGATTGATCACGCCCGCGCCGGGCTCGTCGTCGGTCGAGGTCGAGTCGAAGTACGACGTCGACACCGATACGGCCCTGCCGGACTGGTCGGCGCTGCCGGGGGTCGTCCGGGTCGGTGACGCCGAGCCCCGTGACCTCGACGCACGGTACGTCGACACCTCCGAGGCCGACCTCGCACGCAACGGCGTCGCGGTCCGCCGTCGTCAGGGCGGCCCCGACGAGGGCTGGCACGTCAAGGCCCCTGCCGAGGGCGGTCGCTCCGAGACGCAGTGGCCGCTCGGCGACCTCGGTGATCCCGACGCCGACCCGGTCGTCCCCGACGTCGTCCAGGATGCCGTGGCGGCCTGGGCCCACGGCCCGTTCCTGCCGCTCGCGCGCGTGCGCAACCACCGCACGGCGTACGCCCTGCTCGACGCGGACGGCGGGCTGGTCGCGGAGTTCGTCGACGACCGCGTCCGTGCCCGCGATGAGCGGCGGGGCGTGGAGTCCGAGTGGCGCGAGTGGGAGGTGGAGCTCGGCCCCGCCGGTCCCTCCGATGCCGACGGGCGCGCCGCCCTGTTCGCGGCCGTCGACGCGGCGGTGTTCGCCGCGGGCGGTCGGCCCGCGGCATCCGGATCCAAGCTCGCCCGCGCGCTCGGGCACTGACCTCTCTTCACGCAGAAAGCCCGCCCGGACATCCGGGCGGGCTTTCTCGGTTCTTCTGATCAGAGGTTGATCATGTGGCCGACGAGACCGTGGAACGCCTCCTGCAGACCCTCGGACAGTGTGGGGTGGGTGTGGACGTTGCGGGCCGCCTCGAGGGCGGTGAGGTCCCACTTCTGCGCGAGGGTCAGCTCCGGGAGGAGTTCGGAGACGTCGGGGCCGATGAGGTGGCCGCCGATGAGTTCGAGGGTGTCGGCGTCGGCGACGAGCTTGACGAAGCCGACGGGTTCGCCGAGGCCGTTGGCCTTGCCGTTGGCGGAGAAGGGGAACTTCGCGACTTTGATGTCGTGGCCGGCGTCGCGGGCCTGCTGCTCGGTGAGGCCGAAGGAGGCGACCTGGGGGTTGCAGAAGGTGGCGCGGGGCATGTTGCGGTAGTCGCCGAGGGTCTGGGTCTCGGCGTTTCCGATGGTCTCGGCGGCGACGACGCCCTGGGCTTCGGCGACGTGGGCGAGCTGGAGTTTCGCGGTGACGTCGCCGATGGCGTAGATGTGGGGCACGTTGGTGCGCATGTGGTCGTCGATGTCGATCGCGCCGCGCTCGGTGAGCTTCACACCGGTGTTCTCGAGGCCGAACCCGTCGACCTTGGGGGCGAAACCGATGGACATGAGCACGCGGTCGGCGTCGATGGAGCCCTGCGCGCCGTCCTTCGCCGTGTAGGCGACGGTTACGGTGTCGCCGTGGTCGGTGATGGTGTCGACCTTGGTGGAGGTGAGGATGTCGACGCCGTAGCCCTTGTACTGCTTCTGGATCTCTTTGGAGACTTCGGCGTCTTCGTTGGGGAGGGCGCGGTCGAGGAACTCGATGATCGTGACCTTCACGCCGTAGTTCGTCATGACGTACGCGAATTCCATGCCGATCGCGCCGGCACCGACGATGACGATCGAGGAGGGGAGCTCGCGGGTGAGGATCTGCTCCTCGTAGGTCACGACGTTCTCCGACAGGGTCACGCCGGGGAGGAGACGGACGGTGGAGCCGGTGGCGATGATGACGTTGTCGAAGGTGACCTGCTCGGTGGACCCGTCGGCCTTGGTCACGGTCAGGGAGTGGTCGTCGGTGAAGTGTCCGCGGCCTTCGTACTCGGTGACCTTGTTCTTCTTCATCAGGTAGTGGATGCCCTTGACGTGCCCCGCGGCGACCGACCGGGAGCGGTCGAAGGCCTTGCCGAAGTCGAAGGTGACGTCACCCGAGATGCCGAACAGGTCGGCCTTGGCGTGGAAGGTGTGGGCGAGGTCGGCGTTGCGCAGCAGCGCCTTCGAGGGGATGCAGCCCACGTTCAGGCACACACCGCCCCAGTACTTCTCTTCGATGACCGCGACCGACAGCCCCAGCTGCGCGCCGCGCACGGCTGCGACGTACCCGCCGGGACCCGCACCAAGAATGACCAGATCGTAATGAGGCATGAACTCAGCCTATCGTCCGGCGGTGCCTGCGGAGCCGCTTCCGGAGGAGCCGCCACGGCCCCGCGCGACGAGCAGCCAGACCACCAAACCGACGACGATCAGGAGCGCGACGGCGAGCAGGATCCACGGCAGGGGAGAGGCGTCCGAGGCGTTCTCCGCCGGCGCGGGCGTCGTCGTCACGGTGACGGTCGGCTCGCGCGACGCCGCCGCCGACGGCGTCGTCGTGGGGGTGGCCGTCGCCGTCGGGGTGGGGGCGGCGGGGACCGTGAACGAGAACGTCCCGTCGATGGGGTGGCCGTCGCTGGAGACGACCCGCCACACGACGGTCACGGCACCGGATGCCGACCCCGCCAACGCCTGGGTCACGACTGTGCCCGAGACCGTCGGCGCCCCGTCGGTGAGCGAGGTACCCGTGGCATCCGTCACCTGGATCACACTCGCGCCGTCCGAATCGAGGATGTCGGCGCTGTAGCTCAAGGTGATCTGCGCCGGAAGTGCGTCCAGCACGGCGTCGGCGGACGGATCGGACGAGACCAGTTCGTCGTGCGCGAGGGCGGGGGAGGCGGGAACGAGCAGCGCCGCGAGCGCGACGGCGGCGGCGGCGAGGACGGCGGGCAGCGTGCGCCGACGCGGCGCGGAGGTCGTGGTCACGTACCGACCCTAGCGAGGGCGTCCGGACGGGGCCTGACAACGGATGCCGGCCGAGGATGACGCGCGGGGTGACCCGGACTCGACAGGGCCGACCCCGGATCGGTAGGTTCGAGTGTCCCCCGTTGCCGCGAGCCGCTGCCCGAAAGCGGTCCGTGCTGCCGACGTGGGAAGAAGACGTACATCCCCGGCCTGCACGAGGGTCGATCGACCGCTCCGGCTGGGAGCCGGTCGGCTATGGTGGAAATGAAGGAGAAGCCGTGGACGAGACCCGCAGATTCGAGCGCGACGACATTCGACGCGCCGCAGACGCCGCCGCGTCCGACCGCTCGCACGACACGACGCAGACGTTCGGACACGACGCCGACCTGTCGTTCGTCCCCTTCGGCGCCGACCTCAACGAGGCCGAGCTCGAGGCCATCGATGCGCTCCCGTCCGGTGCCGCGCTCCTGATCGTCCGCTCCGGCCCCACGACCGGCGCGCGCTACCTGCTCGACACCGACGTGACGACCGTGGGTCGCCACCCCGAGGCAGACATCTTCTTCGACGACGTCACCGTCTCGCGCCGTCACGCGGAGATCACCCGTGCGGGCTCCGCGTTCGAGATCGTCGACCAGCGGTCGCTCAACGGCAGCTACGTCAACGGGGAGCGCGTCGACCGATCGGCG
The DNA here is from genome assembly GCF_001898305.1 of Microbacterium sp. 71-36. NCBI lineage: Bacteria > Bacillati > Actinomycetota > Actinomycetes > Micrococcales > Microbacteriaceae > Microbacterium > Microbacterium sp. 71-36. The sequence continues at coordinate 102,277 of NZ_MKTP01000003.1, read as the reverse complement.
CTGGTGAACGGTGCCGAGGTGCGCATCGGCAAGTTCCGCCTGAACTTCTTCGGTTCGCCCGTCGACCTTCCGTCGGCAGACCACTGATGGCGGCAGCCCCGGCCCGCGGTCGTCCGGCGGCCTCGGGGCTGTTGAGCATCGGACAGGTCCTCGCGCGACTCACCCCCGAGTTCCCCGCGCTGTCCTCCAGCAAGCTGCGGTTCCTCGAGGTGCAGGGGATCGTCTCCCCGACACGCACCGACTCCGGGTACCGCAAGTTCTCCCCGGCCGACCTCGAGCGTCTGCGCCTCGCGCTCACCCTGCAGCGCGACCACTACCTGCCGCTGGCGGTCATCCGCGACTACCTCGCCGATGTCGACGCGGGTCGCAACCCCGCCCCGCCGACCGCGATCGCGTCGATGACGAACGCTCCGCGCCGCTACCGCCGCGATGAGCTCCTCTCGGCCGCGGGCGCCGCACCCCAGCTGCTGAACGACGCGATCAGCACCGGTGTCATCGCCGGGGCGGAGACCTATCCCGAGCAGACCGTGTCGCTGCTGCGTACGCTCGTCGCGCTCGATCGGCACGGCATCGAGCCGCGCCACGTGCGATCGCTCCGGCAGAGCGCCGAGCGTGAGGCATCCCTCGTCGAATCCGCGCTCTCGGCGTTGCTGCGGCGTCCGGATGCGGCGTCGCGCGCGCGCGCGAGCGAACTCGCGCCCGAGCTCGCGGCGCGTCTGGACGAGGTGCGGACCCTGTTCGTCCGTGAAGCGATCGACCGGATCCTGTCCTGATCGCGACACGCCGACCCCCTCGCGTCGGATGTCGTTGCCGGGGGACCCTGGCTGATCTAGCGTGGAGACAACGAGCCGATGAGGAGGGACGCGAGCATGAACGCTGGCGACGCACTCGGTGAACCCCGGTTCGCCACCGAACTCCTCTTCACCGACGGTCTCCCCGAGATGGACGACGACACGGGCTACCGTGGTGCCGTCGCCGCCCGGGCCGCGGGCATCACCTACCGCCAGCTCGACTACTGGGCTCGCACCGAGCTCGTGGTCCCCACCGTCCGCGGCGCGAGCGGCTCCGGTTCGCAGCGGCTGTACGGCTTCCGCGACATCCTCGTGCTGAAGCTCGTCAAGCGTCTGCTCGATACGGGCATCTCGCTGCAGCAGATCCGCACCGCGGTCGATCAGCTCCGCGCCGCCGGCATCCGCGACCTCGCGGGCACGACCCTGATGAGCGACGGAGCGTCGGTGTACCTGTGCACCTCGAACGACGAGGTCATCGACCTCGTCAGCCGCGGCCAGGGCGTTTTCGGCATCGCGGTGGGCAAGGTCCTCCGCGAGGTCGAGTCGACGCTCGTGGATTTCGAGTCGGCGACCGACGCCGTCGACGAACTCGCCGCCCGTCGCGCGGCCCGCACCGCCTGACCGTCGTTTCGAACGACGGGACGCGGGACCCCTTCCGCGATAAACGCCGTCTGCGACGAGACACGGCTCGTCGTCGCGTTTCTCGCCGCGGATGCCGTTTATCGCGCTGACGTGACGGCTGCCCGCGGCCGCCGAGGGCGGCGTCCGGTCAGGACTGCGAGGAGTCGCCGGCGACCGGGATGCGGCCGGTGCGGACGATCCGGTCCAGCAGGGCGTCGAAGTCGGCGGCGAGCTCCTGCGCGGAGTCGCCGGGCCACACGTGCAGCGGCTTGGCCGCGCCCTGTGCCTGCTGCAGCGACGTGCGCTCGGGAAGCTGGGGATTGAGCACCAGCGGGCCGAACATGTCGCGCAGCTCCTTGATGCGGAACTGGTGCTCGATCGACTGCGGGCGCACCCGGTTGACCACGACGCCCAGCGGCTGGAGGCGCGGGGAGAGGCCGCGGCGGATCTCTTCGATCGCGCGCAGGGCGCGGTCGGCGGCGGCCACCGAGAACAGGCCCGGCTCGGTCACCACGATCACGCGGTCGCTGGCGGCCCAGGCCGTGCGGGTCAGCGCGTTCAGCGACGGGGCGCAGTCGATCAGCACGAGGTCGTACTCGGACTCGATGGTCGCGAGCGCCTCCTCGAGCTTCCAGACGTCGCGCACGCTCGGGTGCGGACCGTCGAAGTTGATGGCGGACGGGCTGCCGATGAGCACGTCGATCGTGCCGGGGTGGACCTTCGCCCAGCCGCTGGAGGTGATCGCCTGACGGACGACCTTCTCCTTCGGGTTGGCCAGGACGTCGGCGATGTTCAGCCGGCCGGCGACCTGGATGTCCATACCGGTGGACACATCGGACTGCGGGTCGAGGTCGACGACGAGAGTGCGAACGCCACGTGCGAAGGCGGCGGATGCCAGCCCGAGCGTCACGGTCGTCTTGCCGACCCCGCCTTTCAAAGAGCTGACGGAGAGTACGTGCACGAGCGTCTACGTTACCTTCCCCTAGGCTGTGAGCACATTCAGCTCCGCAGGTTCGACGTGAGGGTATGCATGTTCTCGAAAATCCTGGTCGCCAATCGCGGAGAGATCGCCATCCGCGCGTTCCGGGCCGCCTACGAGGTGGGAGCCCGCACGGTCGCGGTCTACCCCTGGGAGGACCGCGCGTCGCTGCACCGTCTGAAGGCCGACGAGGCGTACCAGATCGGTGAGCGCGGGCATCCCGTGCGGGCGTATCTCGACGTCGACGAGATCATCCGCGTCGCGCGCGAATGCGGGGCGGATGCCATCTACCCCGGTTACGGCTTCCTGTCGGAGAACCCCGAGCTCGCCGAGAAGGCCGCCGCGCACGGCATCACCTTCATCGGGCCGCCGGCCGAGGTGCTGTCGATGGCCGGCAACAAGGTCACGGCGAAGGGGCACGCGGTCTCGGCGGGCGTCCCGGTGCTGCGTTCGACCGCGGCCTCCGACGACGTCGACGCCCTCGTCGCCCAGGCCGACGAGATCGGGTTCCCGTTGTTCGCCAAGGCCGTCGCGGGCGGCGGGGGACGAGGCATGCGCCGCGTCGAGTCGATCGGCGAGCTCGCCCCCGCGCTGGCCGAGGCGATGCGCGAGGCGCAGAGCGCGTTCGGCGACCCGCGCATGTTCCTCGAGCAGGCCGTGCAGCGGCCGCGTCACGTCGAGGTGCAGATCCTCGCGGATGCCACGGGGGAGACGGTCCATCTCTTCGAGCGCGACTGCTCGGTGCAGCGCCGTCATCAGAAGGTCATCGAGATCGCCCCGGCCCCGAACCTCGACGACACGGTGCGGGCGGATCTGCACCGCTACGCCGTCGCCTTCGCCCGCTCGATCGGCTACCAGAACGCCGGGACGGTGGAGTTCCTGCTCGAGACCGCGGGACCGCGGGCGGGTGAGGTGGTCTTCATCGAGATGAACCCCCGCATCCAGGTCGAGCACACCGTGACCGAGGAGGTCACCGACGTCGACCTCGTGCAGTCGCAGATGCGCATCGCCGCGGGCCAGACCCTCGCCGACCTCGACCTGCGGCAGGACGACATCCATCTGCGCGGCGCGGCGCTGCAGTGCCGCATCACGACAGAAGACCCCACGCAGGGCTTCCGCCCCGACACCGGCAAGATCACCACGTACCGCTCGCCGGGCGGCGCGGGCGTGCGTCTGGACGGCGGCACGACCGCCGCGGGGTCCCAGATCAGCCCCCACTTCGACTCGATGCTAGCCAAGCTCACGTGCCGGGGTCGCGACTTCGGTGCCGCGGTCGCCCGTGCGCGCCGCGCGCTGGCGGAGTTCCGCATCCGCGGGGTCTCGACCAACATCCCGTTCCTCCAGGCCGTGCTCGACGACCCCGCCTTCGTCGCCGGCGACCTGAGCACGTCGTTCATCGACGAGCGGCCCGAGCTGCTGCGCGGTCGGGAGTCGAAGGACCGCGGCACGAAGGTGCTGTCGTGGCTCGTGGACACCACGGTCAACAAGCCGAACGGCGAGAACCCGCTGTCAGTGGAGCCGGGCAGCAAGCTCCCGGTGATCGACCTCGCCGCCCCCGCGCCGGCGGGATCCCGGCAGAGGCTGCGGGAGCTCGGCCCCGCCGGGTTCGCGCGTGCCCTGCGGGAGCAGACGGCGCTGGCCGTCACCGAGACGACGTTCCGTGACGCGCACCAGTCGCTGCTGGCGACCCGCGTCCGCACGCGCGACCTCGTGCGCGTCGCCCCGTACGTCGCGCGCCTGACGCCCGGGCTGCTGTCGGTCGAGGCGTGGGGAGGAGCCACCTACGACGTCGCGCTCCGCTTCCTCGGTGAAGACCCGTGGGAGCGTCTGGACGCGCTGCGCGAGGCCCTGCCGAACGTCGCGATCCAGATGCTCCTCCGCGGGCGCAACACCGTGGGCTACACGCCCTACCCGACGCAGGTGACGGATGCCTTCGTCGCCGAGGCCGCGGCATCCGGGGTCGACATCTTCCGCATCTTCGACGCGCTCAACGACGTCGCCCAGATGCGGCCCGCGATCGACGCGGTGCTGGCCACCGGTACCGCGGTCGCGGAGGTCGCGGTCTGCTACACCGGTGACCTGCTCGACCCCGCGGAGGACCTCTACACGCTCGACTACTACCTGCGTCTGGCCGAGCAGATCGTCGACGCGGGTGCGCACGTCCTCGCGGTCAAGGACATGGCCGGGCTCCTGCGGCCCGCCGCGGCGGCGAAGCTGGTCTCGGCGCTGCGGGAGCGGTTCGACCTCCCCGTCCACGTGCACACGCATGACACCGCCGGCGGGCAGCTCGCGACGCTCCTGGCCGCCTCGGCGGCGGGGGCGGATGCCGTGGACGCGGCGTCCGCGCCCCTGTCGGGCACCACGAGCCAGCCGTCGCTCTCGGCGCTCGTCGCGGCACTCGCGCACACCGAGCGCGACACCGGGCTCGACCTCGCGGCGGTGTCGGACCTCGAGCCGTACTGGGAGGCCGTCCGGCACCTGTACGGTCCGTTCGAGTCGGGCCTTCCCGGCCCCACCGGTCGCGTGTACCACCACGAGATCCCCGGCGGCCAGCTGTCGAACCTCCGGCAGCAGGCGATCGCCCTGGGGCTCGCCGACGACTTCGAGCTCATCGAGGACATGTACGCCGCGGCCAACCGCATCCTGGGGCGCGTCCCGAAGGTCACGCCGTCGTCGAAGGTCGTGGGAGACCTGGCCCTGCACCTCGCGGCGGTCAAGGCCGACCCCGACGACTTCGAGCGTCACCCCGAGAAGTACGACGTGCCCGACTCGGTGGTGTCGTTCATGGCCGGCGAGCTGGGCGACCTGCCGGGTGGCTGGCCCGAGCCCTTCCGCTCCAAGGTGCTCGCCGGTCGGGAGGTCAAGAGCGGGGTGACCCCGCTCAGCGACGACGACCTCGCCGCCCTGGCCGGCGATTCCCCGACGCGACGCGAGCGTCTGAACACGCTGCTCTTCCCCGGACCGACCCGCACGTTCCAGGACATGCGCGCCACGTACGGAGACCTGAGCGTCCTCGACACGGCCGACTACCTCTACGGTCTGCGGGCGGGCGAGGAGCACACCGTCGAGATCGAGCGCGGAGTCCAGCTGTTCGTCGGTCTCGAGGCCATCGGCGACGCGGACGACAAGGGCATGCGCACCGTCATGACCACCCTGAACGGCCAGCTGCGCCCGGTGTTCGTCCGCGACCGTTCGATCGACGTGCAGGCGCGTCAGGCCGAGAAGGCCGACACGTCCAAGCCCGGCCAGGTGGCCGCCCCGTTCTCGGGCGTGGTGACCTTGAAGGCGGCCTCGGGCGATCGCGTCGCCGCGGGTCAGGCGGTGGCTTCGATCGAGGCGATGAAGATGGAGGCCGCGATCACCAGTCCCGTCGATGGAGTCGTCGAGCGGCTCGCGGTCGGGGCCACTCAGCAGGTGGAGGCCGGCGACCTTTTGCTCGTCATCCGCCCCGCGCAGTAGCCTGAAAGGGGGCGCTGTTCGCGCCCCCTTTTTCTTTGGAGACGGCAGTGACCCCCGACCGCACCGACGAGACCCCCGACGACGGCGCCGAAAACGGTGTCCTCGACGACAGCGGAAACCTCGACACCACCAGCATCAGCATCCTCGGAGAGCACATCGCGCAGGTCAACGTCGACCTGCCCGTGCCCGATGACGACGATGTCGATGACGACGTCGTCGAAGACGAGATGCCGATCATCGACCCCGAGTCCCGCGCCTTCGAGGTCGTGGGGATCGTGCACCTCCCCGACGCCGAGGAGCTCCCGCTCCTGACGCACGTCCCCGCCCCCGACGACGACGTGCGCACCGACCGTTCCGAAGAAGAGGAGCCGACCGCCGACGTCGTCCTCGAGCCGCATGACGGACCGGCGGACGACGACGCCGAGGTGCACGAAGCCGAGATCGTCCAGGACGACGAGGCCGCCTCCGACGACGACGCGCACCCCGCGGCGGACGCGGACGTGGATGCCCTGGCCGACGATGCCGAGGAGATCGCGGACGCGACGCCTCAGGAGGCGGAGGACGACGTTCTCGAGGCCGTTCCGGCGGACGACATCGACGATGTCGAGGTGATGTCCGCGGAGGACGCGGGCGACGCCCTCGAGCCCGCCGCGGAGGAGTCCGTTCCCGCCGCGGAGGAGTCCGTTCCTGCCGCGGAGGAGTCCGGCGACGCGGCCGACGAGCCGACGGCCGAGCCCGCCGCGGAGTCGCAGGACGACGCCGACGCCGATGACGAGGTCGTGGAGGCCGCGGATCCGGTCACCGAGCGCGCGCCGGAGGTCGGGGTCCGCCCCGCCGAGCCGGCCGCCGTTGAGCCCCACGATGACGAGCCCGCCGTCGCCGAACCCGAGCAGCCCGGCCCCGAGCCCGTCGAGGCCGCGGTCGCGCCCGAGCTCGATTCGGCTGAACCGGAACCTGCGGGCGAGCCGGTGCCGGTTCCTCCCGCGGTCACGACGCACGAACCCGTCTCCGCGCCGTCCACCGGCCCCGTGCCCCGCACCCGCGCCGAGCGGGCCGCCACGGGCGCGATCGGGACCGTGCCGCTGACGCGTCGCGAGGTCGCCCAGGCCGACGAGGCCGCACGCGTGGGTCGTGTGCACGCGACCGAGCGGGTGCACACGCCCGGCAGCGGCGTGACCCTGGCGTCCAAGCGTCTCGGCGAGATCGACGACACCCGCGAGAGCCCCGACCTGCTCACCGCCGACCGTCTGCTCGACCCCCGGCAGATCGCCCGCCCCGAGCCCGAGGGGCTGTGGCAGCAGCTGGTGTACTCCGTCTCGCGCCACCGCATCAATCTCGGCGACGGGCGTCGCGCCCGGGCCCGGAAGGACCTGGACCGTCGCATCGCCGCGCCGCTCGCGGGTGAGGCCCGTTTCGTGCCGGTGCTCTCGCGCAAGGGCGGCGTGGGCAAGACCACCGTCACGTCGCTCCTCGGGATGGCTCTCGCCGACGCGCGCGACGACCGCGTCATCGCCGTGGACGCCAATCCCGACCGGGGCACCCTCGCCGATCGCGTCGGCCGCGCCAACGGCCGCACCGTCCGTGATCTCGTGCGCGCCCACGACGAGGTGGAGGGCTATGGAGACGTCTCGTCCATCGTGGCCCGCGACACGACGCGGCTGGACGTCCTGGCATCCGATTCCGACCCTCGGGTGTCGGAGGCGTTCAGCGACGACGACTACCGCCGGGTCGCCGACGTCGCCGCGCACTACTACTCGATCGTGCTCACCGACACGGGCACGGGCATCGTCCACTCCGTCATGGAGGCGACGCTCGAACTCGCCGACTCGCTGGTCATCGTGGCCGGGCTGTCCGTCGACGAGGCGCGTCTCGCGTCCGAGACGTTGACCTGGCTGGAGACCAACGGCTACGCCGAGCGCGTCCGCGGCGCCGTCGTCGTGCTCAACAACGCCCGCCCCGGGACGCCGCTCGTGCGCGAGAGCGAGCTCGAGGCGCACTTCCGCAGTCGCGTGCGCGCCGTGATCCGGATGCCGTACGACAGCCATGTCGCCGCGGGGAGTGCGATCGCGTTCCGCGATCTCCAGCCGGCGACACGGCAGGCCGCGCGCGAGCTCGCCGCCGCGGTGGTCGAGGGACTGCGTACCCCGGCGGTCGTCGCATGACCGTCCGCCCCATCCGTCTCTTCGGCGACCCCGTTCTGCGGGCACCCAGTGCGCCCATCGAGACGATCGACGACGGCATCCGGGCGCTCGTCCGAGACCTCATCGACACCGTCGAGCCCCCGGGCCGTGCGGGCGTCGCGGCTCCGCAGATCGGTGTGGGGCTCCGGGCGTTCAGCTACAACATCGACGGCGACATCGGCTACGTGCTGAACCCCGTCCTCGTCGAGACACGCGGCGAGCCGGAACCGGTGGGGGAGGGATGCCTCTCCGTCCCCGGGCTCTGGCACGAAGCGCTGCGCTACCCGTGGGCGAAGGTCGTCGGCATCGACCTCGACGGCGAAGAGGTCGTGCTCGAAGGCGACGGCCTCCTCGCCCAGGCGCTGCAGCACGAGACCGACCACCTCGACGGCAAGCTCTACCTCTCGCGTCTGCCCGCCGAGAGCCGTCGCGAGGCGATGCGGCAGATTCGTGAGAGCGACTGGTTCTGACCCGCGGCATCCGGCCTGAGAACGGGGGATGACGCGAGAACAGGCCGATCCGTGAGGATCGGCCTGTTCCGTTCACGGCGCCTGTTCCGGCGTCAGGGCAGCGAGACGTTGGTCGTGTTGATCGGCACCGCGTAGATGTCTTCGATGGCGTCGGCGAAGTCGCTCACGATGACGTTGCGCTTGATGCTCATCTTCGGCGTCAGGTGGCCGCTGGCCTCGGTCCACTCGGTGGGGAGGATCGTGAACTTGCGGATCGACTCGGCGCGGGAGACGCGCGTGTTCGCACGGTCGATCGCTCCCTGAACCTCGGCGCGCACCTTCTCGTTCGTCGCCGCATCGGCGAGAGACATGTCAGCGGGCAGCCCGTTGTTCGCCAGCCAGGTGGGCAGCATCTCGGGGTCGAGGGTCACCAGCGCCGAGATGAACGGCTTGTGGTCGCCGACGACGACGACCTGGCCGACGATGGGGTTGGCGCGGATGGGGTCCTCGAGCGCGGCGGGGGCGACGTTCTTGCCGCCGGCCGTGACGATGATCTCTTTCTTGCGCCCCGTGATCGACAGGAAGCCGTCGGCGTCGAACGCGCCGATGTCGCCGGTCTTGAACCACTCGCCGTCGAACGCCTCGGCCGTGGCCTCGGGGTTGCGCCAGTACTCGGCGAACACGTTGATGCCGCGCACCTGGATCTCGCCGTCGTCCGCGAGACGCACGCCGACGCCGGGGAGCACGGGGCCCACGGTGCCGATCTTCGACTTCGTGGCGAGGTTCACGGTGGCCGGAGCGGTCGTCTCGGTGAGGCCGTAGCCCTCGAGGATGACGACGCCGAGGCTGCGGAAGAAGTGCCCGAGGCGCGGGCCCAGGGGAGCGGAGCCCGAGACCGCGTAGACGACGCGGCCGCCCATGGCCTCGCGGAGCTTGGAGTAGACGAGCCGGTCGAACAGTGCGAACTTGACCTTCAGCAGGAGGGGGATGGACTTGCCCTGCTGCTGCCGCTCGGAGTGCTCGACCGCCGCGGCGGCGGCGGCGCGGAAGATCTTGCCCTTGCCGCCTGCTTCGGCCTTCTGCTCCGCCGAGTTGTAGACCTTCTCGAACACGCGGGGAACGGCCAGGAGGAACGTGGGCTTGAACGAGCCGAGAGCGGGCAGCAGCTGCTTCGTGTCGGGCTGGTGGCCCGTCTTCACACCGGCGTGCACGTTCAGCAGCGAGATGAAGCGCGCGAACACGTGCGCGGTCGTGATGAACAGCAGCGTGGACGCACCGGGCGTTTCGACGACCTCGTGCAGTGCCTTCGCGGAGTTGCGGGCGAGTTCGACGAAGTTGCCGTGCGTGAGCACGCAGCCCTTCGGGCGACCGGTCGAACCGGAGGTGTAGATGAGCGTGGCGATGTCCGAGCTGTTCGCGATCGCGCGACGGCGGGCGATCTCGGCATCCTCGACGTCCGCTCCGCGCGCGACGAGGGAGTCCAGATCTCCGGCGTGCATCGCCCACACCTCGCGGACCAGCGGGAGGTCGCTGCGCACTTCGTCGAGGCGCTGACCGTGCTCGGAGGATTCCACGATCGCGGCGGTCGCGCCGGAGTCGGAGAGGATCCACGAGATCTGCGTCGGCGAGCTCGTCTCGTACACGGGCACCATGACGGCGCCGGCGTAGAAGAGCGCGAAGTCCACGAGCGTCCAGTCGTAGGTCGTGCGCGCGATGAACCCGACCTTCTCTCCGGGCTGGATGCCGGCGGCGACGAAGCCCTTCGCGAGAGCGACGACCTGGCGCTCGAATTCTCGGGCGGAGACGTCGCGCCAGCCCGAGCCGTCGGGAACGGCGAACAGCGCCCGGTCGGGCGTGGCCGCCACCCGGTCGGCGAGCAGGTCGGACGCGTTCGCGGACGGGTCGGCGGGAACGACGGGAGGAAGGTCGAACTGGATCACGGCAACTCCTTTGTGTACCGGAAAGAAGGTCGATCGGTCCGACGAGTCTAGTCGCACGCCGTCGCCGCCTCCGGCGGTCCCGACGGTGTCGGCGCGCCCCGTCCCCGATGACTAGACTGCTGCGGGCCGAGCCGAGGGGCGGGCCGAGAAGGGGAGTGCGGTGCTCAACATCGGTATCGACATCGGCGGCACGAAGATCGCCGGGGGTGTGGTCGACGAGCACGGCACCATCGTCGAGAAGCTCCGGGTGGACACGCCGATCGATCCCGTCGCGCTCGTGGACGCGGTGGTCGACATGGCCGATCACCTCCGTCGTGGCCACGCCGTGCACGCCATCGGCGTCGCTGCGGCCGGATTCATCAGCCGCGACCGCAGCACCGTCATCTACGCGGCCAACATCGATTGGCGCAACGAGCCGCTGCGCGCCCGGCTCGAGGGCCGCCTGAACCAGCCCGTGACGATCGAGAACGACGCCAACGCCGCCGGGTGGGGCGAGTACCGCTTCGGCGCGGGCCAGGGCGTGAACGACATGGTCATGCTGACCATGGGCACCGGGGTCGGCGGTGCCGTGGTCACCAACGGCGAGCTGTTCCGCGGCGGACACGGAATCGGCGCCGAGCTCGGTCACCTGCGTTTCGTGCGCGGCGGGCACCCGTGCGGCTGCGGGCAGAACGGATGCCTGGAGCAGTACGCCTCCGGACGCGCCCTGCAGCGCGAGGCGAACGCGATCGCCGACGAGGAGGGCATCGGTGCGGCACTGGCCGCCGTCCGCGCGGAGAAGGGCGCCATCCCCGGCCCCGCGGTCTCGCGACTGGTGCTCGCCGGCGACCCGGGCGCCGTCGAGGCCCTGCGGCGCGTGGCGACCGCCCTCGGCGAGGCGTGTGGAGGCTTCCAAGCGGTCCTCGACCCCGAGCTGTTCGTGATCGGTGGCGGAGTCGCGCAGTTGGGCGCCGACCTGCTCGTCCCGGTGAAGCTCGCGTACGAGACGTCGCTCCCGGGGTACGGTGAACGTCCGGTGGCCGAGTTCACCATCGCGCGGCTGGGCAACGACGCCGGTCTCATCGGGGTCGCCGACCTCGCCGGGAAGGAGCGCTGACGATGTTCTACTGGCTCATGAAGTACGTGGTCATCGGACCGGTCATCAAGGCCGTGTTCCGCCCGTGGATCGTGGGCCGGCGGAACATCCCCGGCGACGGTGCGGCGATCCTCGCCAGCAACCACCTGTCGTTCTCGGATTCGATCTTCCTCCCGCTCATGATCGACCGTCGCATGGCGTTCCTCGCCAAGAGCGACTACTTCACGGGGCGTGGCCTCAAGGGCTGGGCGACCCGCCTGTTCTTCACGGCCACGGGTCAGCTCCCGATCGATCGCTCCGGCGGCAAGGCCTCGGAGGCGTCGCTCAACACGGGCCTCGGCGTCCTCGGTCGCGGCGAGCTGCTCGGCATCTACCCCGAGGGCACCCGCAGCCCCGACGGCACGCTCTACCGGGGCCGCACCGGCATCGCGCGCATGGCGCTCGAGGCGCGCGTGCCGGTGATCCCCGTCGTGATGGTGGACACCGGAGCGGTCATGCCCATCGGACAGCGGCTGCCGCGCGTCGGCCGGGTCGGAATCGTGATCGGGGAACCGCTGGACTTCTCCCGCTTCGAGGGGATGGAGAGCGACCGCTACATCCTGCGCTCGGTCACGGACGAGATCATGGTCGCCCTCCAGCGGCTCGGCGAGCAGCGGTACGAGGACGTCTACGCCTCCACCGTGAAGGACCGGTTGGCCAGCGCCCAGGCGGCGAAGGCGCCCGCTGCCCGCCACTAGACTTCAGGGGTGAATCAGCAGCTCCACGACCTCGACCACTGGCGGACCCTGCCCATCAAGCAGCAGCCCCAGTGGTATGACGAGGCCGCGGTGGCCGCGGCATCCGCCGAACTGGCCACCCTTCCGCCGCTCGTCTTCGCCGGCGAGGTCGACATCCTCCGTGACCGTCTCGCGCGCGCCGCGGCGGGCCAGGCGTTCCTGCTCCAGGGCGGTGACTGCGCCGAGACGTTCGCCGGCGCGACCGCGGAGCAGATCCGCAACCGCATCAAGACGGTGCTGCAGATGGCGGTCGTCCTCACCTATGGGGCATCGATGCCCGTGGTGAAGATGGGGCGGATGGCGGGCCAATTCGCGAAGCCGCGCTCGAGCGACACCGAGACCCGCGGTGACGTGACCCTGCCCGCCTACCGGGGTGACATCGTCAACGGGTACGACTTCACCGAGGAGTCGCGCAAGGCCGATCCCGCACGCCTGCTCAAGGGCTACCACACCGCCGCCTCCACCCTGAACCTCATCCGGGCCTTCACGCAGGGCGGCTTCGCCGACCTCCGCGAGGTCCACAGCTGGAACAAGGGGTTCGCCGCCAACCCGGCCAACCAGGCGTACGAGAGCATGGCGGCCGAGATCGACCGTGCGATCAAGTTCATGGAGGCCGCCGGTGCGGACTTCGACGAGCTCACGCGCGTGGAGTTCTACACCGGTCACGAGGGTCTGCTCATGGACTACGAGCGCCCGATGACGCGCATCGACTCGCGCACCGGCCTGGCGTACAACACCTCGTCCCACTTCCAGTGGATCGGTGAGCGCACGCGCGAGCTCGACGGCGCGCACGTCGACTACTTCTCGAAGATCCGCAACCCCATCGGGGTGAAGCTCGGACCCACCACGACGCCCGAGACGGCCCTCGCCCTCATCGACAAGCTCGACCCCGAGCGCGAGCCCGGTCGGCTCACGTTCATCACGCGCATGGGTGCGGGCAAGATCCGCGAGGCCCTGCCGCCGCTGCTCGAGGCCGTCCGCGCGTCGGGTGCGACCCCGCTGTGGGTGACCGACCCGATGCACGGCAACGGCATCACCACGCCCACCGGCTACAAGACCCGTCGCTTCGACGACGTGGTCGATGAGGTGCGCGGCTTCTTCGAGGCGCACCGCCAGGTGGGCACGCACCCGGGTGGCATCCACGTCGAGCTGACCGGCGACGACGTCACCGAATGCCTGGGCGGTTCCGAGATGATCGACGAGGCCACCCTCGCGACCCGCTACGAGAGCCTGTGCGACCCGCGGCTGAACCACCGTCAGAGCCTGGAGCTCGCGTTCCTCGTGGCGGAGGAGCTCGAGAACCGCTGACCCCGCCCGACAGCGCAGAACGCCCCCGATCGGTGAGATCGGGGGCGTTCTGCGTGCGGGAGAGCTACAGCGTCGGGGGCAGGGCGACGGTGCTGGCGTTCGGCACCCGATCAGGCAGAGACGTTGAGCACGAGAGAAATCTTCGTGCCCTTGACGACCTTCGCATCGGCGGAAGGATTCTGCGACTGCACCTTGGTCAGAGCGTTCGGGAACAGGTCCCAGCTCGGGAGATAGTCCACGGTGAAGCCAGCCGCGGAAAGCGTCCCCTTCGCTTCGTCTCGGGTCATCCCGACGACGTTCGGCACCGCGAACAGCTGGGGTCCGATCGACACTCGGAGGGTCACGGTGTCGCCGGGGCGCCAGTTGCCGCCACCGTCGCGGTCGCCGATGCCGATGACCGTTCCCGACGGAACGGAGTTGCTGTACTCCTCGGACGTCGTGGTCTGCAGCTGCGCATCGCTCATCGCCTTCTCGGCCTGCGCGGTCGTGAGCCCCGCGACCTCCGGGATGGGGCCGAGGGAGGTGACGAGCGCGGCGGCGTCGCCTTCCCGCACGGTGCAGCCCTGGGTGCAGTCGACCGGGTCGCCGCTGGAGCGAGGTGTGATGCTCACCCCGAGCACGGTGCCCGCCCCCGCGTCGGTGAACTCCGACGTTGTTCCGGACACACCGATGTAGGCGGACTCGAGGATGCCGTCGACCTCGTCGGTGCTCTTGCCGGCGAGCGCGGGCAGGTCGTGCGAGGCCGGGCCGATCGAGACGTACACCGTGACCACGGTGCCCTTGTCGAGTCGGGCGTTCACGTCGGGGTCGGATCCGACCGTGGTGCCCGCGGGGATCTCCCGATCGTTCACCTCCTGCGGCTGGGCGGCCAGCTGTTGGTCGGTGAGGAGCGCTGCCGCCTCGTCGTAGCTCATGCGCGAGACGTCGGGCACGGCCACCAGCGACCCGGGACCGGACCCGAACCACCATCCGGCGGTGCCGGCGCCGGCGGCGAGCATCAGCACGAGCGCGAACAGCCAGATCCCGCGGGTCGTGCGGCGACGTGTGCGCTGACGCAGTCGGGTGGCGTTGTCGACGTCGTCGGCGGAGGCGGACGGGGCGACCGCGGTCTGCGGGAGCACCTTGGTCAGTTCCCGGGACTCGGCGGCGCTGGCGGCCACCGTGCCGACGGCGACGGCGCGCGCGACCTGCGGCGCGAGACCCAATTCCTTCTCGATGTCGCGCAGGCGGGCCAGCATCGCACCGGCGTCGAGCGGACGCTCCGCGGGTTCGCGCTCGGTGGCCCACAGGACGAGCTCGTCGAGCTGCTCGGGGACGCCGGGGTTCTTCGCGCTCGGACGGGGGACGGAGTCGGTGGCGTGCTGGTACGCGATCTGCATCGGCTGCTCGCCCTTGTAGGGCTGCTCGCCCACGAGCATCTCGTAGAGCATGATGCCGAGCGAGTAGATGTCGCTGCGCGCGTCCGCGGTGCCGCGGGTGACCAGTTCGGGCGCGAGGTAGGCGATCGTGCCCATCAGCTGCGCGCCGCTCGCGGTGTTGGCCGTCGTGGCGCGGGCGAGCCCGAAGTCGCCGATCTTGATGCGGCCGTCCTCGGCCAGCAGGACGTTCTCGGGTTTGACGTCGCGGTGGACGATGCCGGCCCGGTGGGCTGCCGCGAGCCCCGAGAGGATGGCATCCATGATGGTCAGGGTCTGATCGACCGTGAGGCGCTTGTGCTCGCGGAGGAGCTCCCGCAGGGTGATCCCGGGCAGGTACTCCATGACGAGGTACGCCATGTCGCCGTCCTGGCCCTGGTCGAAGACGTTGACCACGTGCGGATCGGACAGTCGCGCGGCCGACCGCGCCTCCTGGATGAACCGGCTCTGGAACACGGTGTCGTCGCTGAGGTGGCCGTGCATGACCTTGAGCGCGACCCGGCGCTCGAGGCGCAGATCGGTCGCGACGTACACGGTCGCCATGCCGCCGCGCGCGATGCGCGCGCGGACCCGGTACCGGCCGTCGACGAGACGGCCGATCAGCGGGTCGGCCTGCTGACTCGTGCTCACGTGTCGAGTCTACGGAGCGCCCCCTGGGAGCCCGGGGAGCGGCTCACCTTCGCATCAGCCGAGAACGGAGATCCAGGCGGTCGCGGGGGACTCCCACTGCGCGTAGCGATCGGGGTAGGCCGAGATCTGCACGGCCTGGGCGGCGTCGGCGTACGCCATGCCCTCCCAGCCCGGGATGTCCAGGAGGCCGCGCGTCGCGGTGCCGTTGGGGTCGGCGGTCCCGCCGTAGAACACGCGCGTCGCCCGTTCGCGGTCGAGGATCTGTTCCGGCGTGCCCCATCCGGTGCTCGGCCGCTGCTGGAAGAGGCCGAGGGAGTCGCGGTCCCCCCAATCGAGGTTCCGCAGCCACGACTCCTGCATGGCGGTGCCGAGGGCGATCGCGATGCCGCGGTCCGAGACGCCCGACTCCCGACCGATGCGGATGATGAGCCGGGCGTTCTCCGACTGCTCGCCGTCGAGACCGGGGGCCGTCACCGGACCGGTGGATGCCACGACCTCGACGGGTACGGCGCCCGAAGGGATCTGCAGGATCTCGCCGGGGTAGATGATCGACGCGCGGGTGAGGCCGTTCGCGGCGAGGACGGCGTCGGTGGAGACGCCGCCTGCCGAGGCGATCGCCGAGACGGTGTCGCCGGGCCGCACCTCGTGGGTCCGTCCGCTCGGTGCGGGGGCGACGGTGGCCTCCTCCGTGGATGCGGGGGCCACGGGGGCGGGCACGAGCGCGAGGACCTGTCCGGGCCGGATGATGCTGCTCGCGTCGAGGCCGTTCGCGGCGAGGACGCCGGCGGTGTCCAGCCCGTGCGCGCGGGCGATCGCCCAGACCGTGTCGCCGGGCTGAACGGTGTACGACACCGGAGTCGCGCTGGCGAGGACCGGCGCACCGAGCGTCCGCGGCGCGGGAGGCACGGGGGAGAGGGTGGGCGCCGGTGGGGCGGCGTGCGCGGCGTTCTCGCCGGAGAGGGCGAGGGCGATCGTGCCGGCCACGGCCGCGGGCCAGATCGTGCGGCTCCGCGGGCGCGCGGACAGGGGAGGGAGTCGTCGCATGGTGGGGGATCCGTTCTTCCGACTGCCCGACACGGTCGCACGCGATGAGACGGATGTCAACGCGTGAGGTTCGTGTGACGAATGTGACGTGTGTGATTCGCATCCCTCGTCGGCCCGGGGGATGAGATAGTGGCAGGGTGACCGACACGCCCCGCTTCGCGACCGAATGGCTGACCCTTCCCGACCTCGTCGAGGTGCTCGGAGAGTCTCTCGGGCGCGTCCGCCGACTGTTGGACGACGGCTACCTGGTGGGCACGCGGCGAGACGGCGTGCTGCGGGTGCCGGCGGTGTTCATCGTCGACGGCCGTCCGCTGCCGTCGCTGCGCGGCACGATCATCGTGCTCCACGACGTCGGTTTCGATGCCGACGAGACCATCGACTGGCTGCTCACGCCCGAGGAGACCATCGGAGTCGCGCCGATCGAGGCGCTCCTGGCCGGGCGCAAGAGCGAAGTGCGCCGCGTGGCGGCCACGCTGGCGTGACCGCGAGCCGGCGCCGGCGTCAGGACGAGCGTCGGGTGGCCGCCCGGGCCAGCTCCCGCAGTTCGGCGACCGCCCCCGCGCCCAGACGGGCACCCTCAAGCGCGTTCTCCGCCTGACGCTCGTACTCGGCGATGAGCTCCTCGGTGCGCGCCAGCGCTCCCGTGTCGACGATCGTCTGCTGTACGTCGCGGATGCGCTCGGCATCCAGGGTCCGATCGCCGAGGAGGGCGTCGAGCGCCGCGCGACGCTCGTCCGGCAGGGCGCGGCGGGCGAAGGCGACGAGGACGGTGCGCTTGCCCTCGCGCAGGTCGTCGCCGGAGGGCTTTCCCGTCACGGCACTGTCGCCGAAGACGCCCAGGACGTCGTCGCGCAGTTGGAACGCCATCCCGATGTCGTGTCCGAAGCGGCCGAGCGCGTCGAGCTGGGCGGCGTCCGCCCCGGCCAGCGCCGCCCCGATCTGCAGCGGCTTCTGGATGCTGTAGCGCGCCGATTTGTACGAGGCGACCCGCAGGGCGCGGTCGGCGTGGACGTCGTCGGGGTGGACCGCGTACGCGGATTCCTCCGCGACGTCGAGGAACTGCCCGATGGTGACGTCCCGACGCATGTCGGCGTACTGTCGCCGGGTCGGTCCGGCCGTCGCGAGGCCCTCGAGGGACTCCTCGAGCAGGTCGTCGCTCCACGCGACGAGCAGATCTCCGAGCAGGATGGCCGCGGACCGGCCGAAAGCCTCGGAGTCGCCGGCCCAGCGCGCGTCCCGGTGCGCCGTCTGGAGGGCCCGATGGGCCGCGGGCTGTCCGCGCCGCGTGTCCGAATTGTCGATGAGGTCGTCGTGCACGAGCGCCGCCGCCTGGAAGACCTCGAGGGCGGCGGCGACCCCGACGGCGGCGGTGTCCGGGGCTGTGGGGGACCCCACCGTCACCTCGTCGACGGCCCGACGCCCGGTCAGCAGAAAACGTGCGCGGAGCCGCTTGCCGCCGCGCAGGGAAGAAGCCCCGGCGCGGGCCATCTTCTCGGCCTCGGACCCCAGTGTGGAGGCGTACGATATCTGTTCAGAAACGAACTTGTCGAGTCGCTGAGAAACGGCTTCGATCGGTTCCGGGGAGGTCGACACGGGCCTAGCCTAGTGATCCACACCCCGCGTAGAATCGAACGCACTGAGCAATAGAGGGGGACGCATGCCACTCTCCGAACAGGAGCAGCGTCTGCTGGACGAGATGGAACGCCATCTCATGAGCAACGACGCCGACGTCGTCACCGCCCCGACCCGCGCGCTCAGCTACCGCAACATCGTCCTCGGCTCGATCCTCGTGCTCGCCGGTCTCGGCGCCCTGATCGCCGGTGTGTCGATCGGTTTCAACACGGGCGTGCTCGGAATCGCGGTCGGCGTCGTCGGATTCCTCGTGATGGTCGGCGGCGTGGTCTTCGCCGTGACGCCCACGCGCAACTCCTCACGTCTCCCGTCGGCCCGCGCGAGCGCGGGTACCCGCGCTCCTCGCGCGACGGGCGGGTCCTTCATGGATCGCATGAACGATCGGTGGGACCGCCGCAACGAAGGGCGCTGACCCCCCTCCTCGCTCCACGAAAACACCGGCTCTTCGGAGCCGGTGTTTTTTTGTGCCCGCCGCGCCCTCCCTTTTCCTCCACTCGGGGGTCCGGGTGGGCGAGACCGTCGCTGTCGTGCCGGAATCACGCGGATTCAGCCACCCCGCCGGCAAGGGGGGTCTGACCATACACGTGGCGGGTTCGCGGCGAAAGCCCCACATTTCGATAGCGAAGTGGAGGGCTGTGGAGTAAAGTGGGGGAAACTTCGCAGGCCGGACGAAGGGGGTGGACGCCCGAATGCTGCTCGGCACGCACACTCCCAAGCTCGACGACAAAGGGCGCGTCATCCTGCCCGCGAAGTTCCGTGACGATCTCGGCGCCGGAGTGGTGATCACCCGGGGGCAGGACCGCTGCCTCTACGTGTTCAGCACCGAGGAGTTCGAGCGCGTGCACGAGCGGATCCGCGAGGCGCCGCTCAGCAACAAGCAGGCCCGTGACTTCCTGCGCATGTTCCTCTCCGGGGCCAGCGCCGAGAAGCCCGACGGGCAGAACCGCATCACCGTCCCCCCGGCGCTGCGCGCCTACGCCGGCCTCGACCGCGAGCTGGTCGTCACCGGTGTCGGCGCCCACGCCGAGATCTGGGATGCCACGGCCTGGAACGCCTACGCCGAGAGCAACGAAGAGACCTACGCAGAGATGGAGCAGGAGGTGATTCCGGGACTGTTCTGATCGCCGGCTGTGATCCCCAGCCGCACGCCCTGACGCACTTCCCCGGCGCCAGGTCGAGCGGATGGGGATCAGAGTCGGCGACCTCCTCCCGTCATCATGGACATCCGCGACATCCACACCCCCGTCCTCCTCGAGCGCTGCGCCGAACTGCTCGGCCCCGCACTGCAGCGCGAGGGCTCCGTCTTCGTGGACGCGACGCTGGGCATGGGCGGTCACTCCGAGGCGTTCTTCGAGCGATTCCCGACGACCCGGCTCATCGGCCTGGACCGCGACACCGACGCCCTCCGCATCGCGGGGGAGCGGCTGGCGCGCTTCGCCGATCGCACGACGTTCGTGCACACGGTGTACGACGGCATCGCGGATGCCGTCGCCTCGGCGGGCGTCGACAAAGTCGACGGCATCCTGTTCGACCTGGGGGTGTCCTCGCTGCAGCTCGATGAGGCCGCGCGCGGATTCGCCTATGCGCAGGACGCTCCGCTCGACATGCGCATGGACCAGACGTCCGGCGTGACCGCGGCCGAGGTGCTCGCGACGTACGGCGAGGGCGACCTCCGCCGCATCTTCGAGCGGTACGGCGAAGAGAAGCTCGCCGGGCGCTACGCCCGCGCGATCATCGCCGCTCGGCAGCAGGCGCCGCTCGAGCGCTCCGGCCAGCTCGTCGACGTCCTCCAGGCGGCGACGCCGGCGGCGGTGCTGCGGGAGCGGCATCCCGCCAAGCGCGTCTTCCAGGCGCTGCGCATCGAGGTCAACGCCGAGCTGTCGGTGCTGGAGCGCGCGATCCCCGCGGCGCTGAGCGTGCTCGGCGTCGGCGGACGCATCGTCGTGCTGTCGTACCAGTCGCTCGAGGATCGCCTGGTCAAGCGCGTGTTCGCCGAGGCCTCGGCATCCACCGCCCCCCGTGGGCTGCCGGTCGAGCTGCCCGAGCACGCCCCCAAGTTCCGGCTGCTCGTGCGCGGTGCCGAACTCGCCGGCGACGAAGAACGCGCTGCCAATCCGCGTGCCACCCCCGTGCGTCTGCGTGCGGCCGAGAGGATCCAGGAGGACGCATGAGCGCTCCCCAGACCATCGACGCGGCCTTCCTGCCGGAGTTCCCCGTCCCGGTGCGCGAGCCCCGGCGACTGCACGTGGTCGACGCTCCCGCCCGACGCCGCGTGCCCCGGCGCGCCTTCGGCGTGATCGCGGTGCTGGGCGCGGTGATGATCGCGCTGGTGCAGATGGGGCTGTCGATCCTCACGACGCAGAGCTCGTTCGAGATCGCCAGCCTCACCCAGCAGCAGCGGGACCTGACGTACCAGAAGCAGATCCTGTACGACGAGGTCGCGGGCCTGAACTCGCCGCAGTACCTCGCCGCGAACGCCGCCGCGCTCGGCATGGTCATCGACGAGACGCCGACCTACCTGCGACTGAGCGACGGCGCCGTGATCGGCGCCGCCAAGCCGGCCGAGGGCGCATCCTCCGTGGACGCGATCGGTCGGGGATCGGTCCGCAACGCCCTGATCTCGGGCGTTCCTCTCGTGACCGACCCGCAGAAGGCCGCGGGACCCGCCGCCGCCACCGACACCGCACCCGCCGACGCGACGGCCCCGACGACCGGTTCCGCGACACCCCCACCGATCAGCGACGGTCTGCCGACGCCCGCGACACGATAAGCCCATGACGACGACGCTCTCCCGCTCTCCGCGACGTCGCACGGTGGTGGCCCTGTCGGTCGTGCTGATCGTGCTCATCGCCTTCGTCGTCCGACTGGTCGACATCCAGGTCGTGAACGCCCGCGAGCACGTGGACGAGTCCTTGGCCATGGGGTTGCAGAATTCCCGCGTCGAGTACGCCTCGCGGGGGTCGATCGTCGACGAGAACGGCGTGACGCTCGCCTCGAGCGTGCACCGGTACGACGTCCAGGTCGACCCGATGCTCGCCGCCCAGGGGCTGGTCTCGCGCGACGACGACGGCACGACCCGCGTCGAGGCGACGTGGACCGATCTCGCGGCCAAGATCGCCGGTGTCCTCGGCGAGGATCCCGCCGCGGTGGAGAAGGTCGTCACGGATGCCGTGGCCGCCGACCCGGGCTCGCGCTACGCGCTCATCGCCAAGGACGTCTCCACCGAGCAGTACCGCGCCCTCGCCGACCTCGGCCTCCCCTTCCTGGTGTTCCCGCCCAAGGCGGGTCGGGTGTACCCCGACGGCGCGGTCGGCGGGAACCTCCTCGGATTCGTCGGCGGCGACGGCCAGGCGCTCGCGGGGCTCGAACTCGCCGACAACGACTGCCTCTCCTCGCAGGACGGCAAGGTCGTGTTCCAGCAGGGACGCGACGGCGTCGTGCTGCCCGGGACCGAGGTCCAGACCGAGCCCGCCGTCGACGGCGGGACGCTCAAGCTCACGATCGACCGCGACCTGCAGTGGTACATGGGGCAGCTGATCGCCGAGCAGGTGCAGAACACCGGCGCGGTCCGCGGGGCCATCACGGTCGTCGAGGCCAAGACCGGCAAGGTCCGCGCCCTCGCCGAGTACCCGACCGTCGACCCGAACGACCCGACCGCGACCCCGGCGGAGGAACGCGGCAGCTGGGCGTTCACCGACCCCAACGAGCCGGGCTCGACCTTCAAGGCGCTCACCGCCGCGATCGGACTGGAGAGCGGGGCGTTCACCCAGGACACCACCGTCACGGCGTCTTCGAGCGAGACGCTCCGCGGCGGCGCCCGGGTCACCGACGCCTTCGCGCACGGCGCGAACAACTACACCCTGACGGGCGTGCTCATCGATTCTTCGAACGTGGGCATCTCGAAGTTCGCCGAGATGATCCCCGCCCAGACGCGGTACGACTATCTGCAGAAGTTCGGCATCGGGTCGACCACGGCCATCGATTTCCCGGGCGAGTCCGAGGGCATCCTGCACCCCGTGGGCGACTGGGGGGACCAGACCTTCTACAACACCTCCTTCGGGCAGGGTCTCGCCGTGACGATCCCGCAGCTCGTCGGCGCCTACCAGACGATCGCGAACGGGGGAGTGCGCCTGCCGCTCTCGCTCGTCGAGAGCTGCACCGCCGCGGACGGCACCGTCACCGACGTGCCCTCCGCCGAGGGGCAGCGTGTGGTCTCGGCGGACACCGCGTCGAAGGTGTCGCAGATGCTGGAGAACGTCGCGACGCAGGGTGCGCTCGCCTCTCAGGTGGCCATCCCCGGCTACCGCATCGCGATCAAGACCGGTACCGGTGAGAAGACCGACCCCACCACCGGCGCGTACAAGCCCGACGCGTACTTCACCACGATGATCGGCTTCGCGCCCGCGGACGACCCGCAGTACATCGTCTCGGTCAACCTCGACGAACCGCGGACGGTAAAATCGTCCGCGGCCGCGGCTCCCGCCTTCCAGAAGGCACTCACCCAGGTGCTCAAGAACTACCGGGTGATCCCGTCCGGCACCACTTCCCCCGAACTGCCCAAGTTCGGCTGACACGCCGGATGCCGGTCTCCTCCCGACACGGAAAGGGCGTCCGTACACAGCAATGATCTCCACCAGCCTCTCCCACATCGCCTCCGTGCTCGACGGACGTCTCGTGCTCCGCGGCGACCACACCCCCGACACCCTCGTCAGCGGAACGGTCGACACCGATTCGCGGCTCATCGAACCCGGGGGGATCTTCGTCGCCAAGCCCGGAGAGATCACCGACGGTCACCTCTTCATCCCCGCGGCGATCGAGCGGGGGGCGGTCGTCGCCGTCGTCGAGCGCGAGGTCGACGACGCGATCACCCAGGTCGTCGTCGCCGACGTGGTCGATGCCCTCGCCGCCCTCGCGCGCGACGTCGTCGCGCGCGTGCGCGAGACCGGCGACCTCCGCATCGTCGGCATCACCGGCTCCAACGGCAAGACGACGACGAAGAACCTGCTCGCGCGCATCCTCGAGGACGAAGGTCCCACGATCGCTCCGCGCGCCTCGTTCAACAACGAGGTCGGTGCGCCGCTGACCATGCTGCGCGTGGCCGATGACACCCGGTTCCTCGTGAGCGAGTTCGGCGCCAGCGCACCGGGGGCCATCGCCCGCCTCGCCGGTCTTGTCACGCCCGACATCGGCGTGGTGCTCATGGTCGGCATGGCGCACGCCGGAGGCTTCGGCGGGATCGAGTCGACCTTCCACGCAAAGAGCGAGCTCGTGCGCGCGACCCGCGAGGGCGGCCTCGCCGTCCTCAACGTCGACGACCCCCGCGTCGCGGCGATGGAACCGATCGCCCGCGAACGCGGACAGGACGTGCGCTGGTTCGGCCGGGGCGAACGCGCCCACGTGCGTGCCGTCGACGTGGAGGTCTCGGCATCCGGGACCCGCGCCGATCTCGTCATCGACGGTGTGGAGCACACCCTGACGCTGCGCGTGCTCGGCGAGCACCACGTCATGAACGCCCTCGCGGCGATCGCCGCCGCCACGGCCCTGGGCGTGACCGCCGCCGACGCCATCTCGCGCCTGTCGACCGTCGAGATCGCGGAGCGCTGGCGCATGCAGCCGATGGGCTCCGACCGCGTGCGCATCATCAACGACGCCTACAACGCCAGCCCCGACTCGATGGCTGCGGCCCTGCGCACGCTCGCCCAGATCACCGGCCCCGAGGAGCGCACGGTCGCGGTGCTCGGCGCCATGAGCGAGCTCGGCGAGTACGCCGACGAGGAGCACGACCGCGTCGGCCTCCTCGCCGTGCGCCTGCGCATCCAGCGGATCGTCGTCATCGGACAGGACGCGCGCCGTATGTACCTCGAGGCCATCGCGCAGGGGTCGTGGGACGGCGAGGCCGTCTTCTTCCCGGATGCCGACTCCGCCTACGACTACCTGATGGGCGAGCTGCGGGACGGCGATCGCGTGCTGGTGAAGTCCTCCAACTCCGCCGGGCTGCGGTTCCTCGGCGACCGTCTGGGAGAATCGTTCGCGTGAGATCACTTCTGACATCGGCGGGGATCTCTCTGGCCTTCACGCTCTTCCTCACTCCGGTGTTCCTGCGGGGCTTCCGGAAGTGGGGCTGGGGACAGGTCATCCGCACGCCCGAGAACGTGCACAACCCCTCGCACGGCGCCAAACGCGGCACGCCCACGATGGGCGGGACGATCTTCATCCTCGGCACCATCGTCGGGTACTTCATCGGGGCGTATGCGGGCAACAACCCGCCGACGGTATCGGGCCTGCTGGTGCTGTGGCTCATGCTGGGCTTCGGCGTCGTCGGATTCATCGACGACTACATGAAGGTCCGTTTCCAGAACAGCCTGGGGCTCTCCGGATGGCGCAAGATCGCCGGGCAGGTCATCGTCACCGTGCCGTTCGCGATCGTGGCCCTCAACTTCCCGAACGCGTTCGGACAGACCCCCGCGTCGGAGTACGTCTCGATCTTCCGGGACATCCAGGTGCTGTCGCTCTTCGCCCTCGGACCGATCGTCGGATGGCTGCTGTACCTGGCGTGGATCTCGCTGATCGGCACAGCGGCATCCAATTCGGTCAACGTCGCCGACGGACTCGACGGTCTCGCGGCCGGCTCGGGCATCTTCGTCGTGGGCGCCTACAGCCTGATGGCGTTCTGGCAGAACAAGCAGATGTGCGCCGACGTGCTCGAGCCCGCGGTCCAGGCGGGATGCTATGCCGTCCGCGACCCGTTCGACCTCGCCATCGTGTCGGCGTCGTTCGTGGGCGCCCTCGTCGGGTTCCTCTGGTGGAACGCCCCCAAGGCGAAGGTCTTCATGGGCGACTGCGGCTCGATGGCGATCGGAGGTGTGATCGCCGCGATGGCGATCCTGACCCGCACCGAACTCCTCCTCATCCTCATCGCCGGTGTGTACGTGATCGCGTCCGGATCGGTGATCCTGCAGAGGATCTACTTCAAGGTCACGCGCGGCCGACGCCTCTTCCTCATGAGCCCGTTGCACCACCACCTCGAGATGCGCGGGTGGCCCGAAGTGACGATCGTCGTGCGCATGTGGATCATCGCGGGTCTGCTCGCGGTCTCGGGCGTCGGCTTCTTCTACGTCGAATGGCTGGCCCGGGTATGAGCGCGGAGCGGGTGGCATCCCTGCACAGCTGGTACGCCGAATGGCGCGGCCTGAAGGTCGCCGTCCTGGGGTTGTCGGTGACGGGCTTCTCCGCCGCCGACACGCTCGCGGAACTCGGCGCCGAAGTGCTCGTCGTCACCGAGAGAGCCGATCCCGAGTACGCACGCCTGCTGCCGGTCATCGGTGCGGAACTGCACGTGGGGCCGCTCGCCACCGTGCCCGACGCACTCGCGGGCTTCGGTCCCGACGTCGTGATCGCGTCGCCCGGCTTCCCGCCGTCGCACCCGATCATCGCCTGGGCGCAGGACAGCGGCATCCCCCTGTGGGGCGACGTCGAGCTGGCCTGGCGCGTGCGCGACAAGGTCGTGCGGCCCGACGGGCGTCCGGCGGACTGGATCCTCATCACGGGGACCAACGGCAAGACCACGACCACACGTCTGACCGCCGAGATGCTCGTCGCCGGTGGGCTGCGCGCCGTCCCGGTCGGCAACATCGGCACGCCGGTGCTCGACGCGATCCGCGATCCGAACGGCTTCGACGTGCTCGTCGTGGAGCTGTCGAGTCATCAGCTCTGGTACCTCAACCTCCAGACCGGTCCGGAAGCGCTCTCCCCGCACGCCGCGGTCTGCCTCAACCTCGCCGACGATCACCTCGAGTGGCACGGGAGCTTCGCGGCGTACCGCGACGCGAAGGCCGGTGTGTACGCCCGCACGCGGGTGGCCTGCGTGTACAACAAGGCCGACGTCGCCACACGCGAGATGGTGGAAGAGGCCGAGGTCGTGGACGGCGCACGGGCCATCGGCTTCGACCTCGGCGTCCCGGGTCCGAGCGATCTCGGCGTCGTGGACGGCATCCTGGTCGACCGCGCGTTCCTCGAGGAGCGCGCGACCTCGGCTCTGGAGCTGACGACGGTCGCCGACCTCGCCGCACAGGGGCTCTCCGCCCCGCACGTCGTGTCGAACATCCTCGCGGCGTCCGCCCTCGCCCGTTCCCTGGGCGTGGCCCCCGGCGACATCCACGACGCCCTCGATCGGTTCCGGCTGGATCCCCATCGCATCCAGGTCGTCGCGTCCCACCGCGGGGTCACCTGGGTCGACGACTCCAAGGCGACGAACCCGCACGCCGCCGGATCGTCGTTGGCGGCGTACCCCGGCGCGGTCTGGGTGGTCGGCGGGCTCCTGAAGGGCGTCGACGTCGCCGATCTCGTGCGGGCGCGAGGGGCGGCGACGCGAGCCGCGATCGTCATCGGCACCGAGCGCGCCGAGATCGTCGCCGCGTTCGAGCGACACGCCCCGACGGTTCCGCTGTTCGAGGTGGACCACACCGAGACTGAAGACGTCATGGCACGTGTCGTCGAACTGGCGGCCGGCCTCGCCCGGGACGGAGACACCGTGCTCCTGGCCCCCGCGGCGGCGTCGTTCGATCAGTTCGTCTCCTACTCCGATCGCGGCGAGCGTTTCGCCCACGCGGTGCGGGAGTGGATCGCGGGCCAGGACGCCGGATCGGACCGACCGTAGGACGAGGGGAACACCGCGTGACCACCACCGCACCCCCGCCCCGTCAGACGCCCGAGGACGAGCCCGCCCGGAAGGGTCTGGCCGCACGCGTCTCGCTGGGGCGCGCGTTCCAGCCGGTGCCCAGCGAATTCCTCCTCATCGCCTCCGCTGCGCTGCTGCTGACCGGGTTCGGTCTCGTGATGGTCCTCTCCGCGACCTCGGCCCTCGACGGAGGTCAGAACCCGTTCGACCACGTCCTCAAGCAGGGCATCTTCGCCGTCGTCGGCATCCCGCTCATGTTCGTCCTCAGCCGTGCGCCGATGCAGTTCTGGAAGCGCATCGCGTGGCCGGTCCTCATCTTCGCGACGATGTTCCAGCTGCTGGTGTACGTGCCGGGGCTCGGCATCGCCTCGTACGGCAACCGCAACTGGGTGCAGATCGCGGGCTTCCAGTTCCAGCCGGCCGAGTTCCTCAAGCTCGCCCTCGCCCTGTGGATGGGCGCGGTGCTGTACCGGAAGCGCCGTCTGCTGACCTCGTGGAAGCACGTGTTCATCCCCGTGGTCCCCGTCGCGGTGCTCGTCATCGGGACGGTGCTGGGCGGCAAGGACCTCGGCACCGTGATGATCCTGGTGCTCGTGGTGCTCGGGGCGCTGTTCTTCGCGGGGATCAAGCTGCGGATGTTCATCGTCCCCGCCGTGCTGTCGATCGTGGTCGTCCTCGCCTCGGCGTTCGGCAGTGAGAACCGCATGGCCCGCATCGCGAGCCTCTTCGACCCGGACGACGCGTCCTGCTACTACACGTCCTGCTACCAGTCGCTCCACGGGGTGTGGGGTCTGGCGAGCGGGGGAGTCCTGGGGCTCGGCCTCGGCAACTCGAAAGAGAAGTACGACTGGCTGCCGGCCGCCGCGAACGACTACATCTTCGCGATCATCGGCGAGGAGCTCGGGCTCATCGGATGCCTCGTGGTGCTGGTCCTGTTCGCGCTGTTCGCCGTGGGGGCTTTCCACATCATCCGGCGCACCGACGACTCGTTCGTCCGCATCGTCGCCGGCGCGATCACGCTGTGGATCGTGGGTCAGGCACTGGTGAACATCGGTGTGGTGCTGCGCATCTTCCCGGTGCTGGGTGTGCCGTTGCCGTTCATGTCGCAAGGCGGCACGTCGTTGCTGTCGGTGCTGATCGCCTGCGGCGTGCTGCTGTCGTG
Organism: Microbacterium sp. 71-36; assembly: GCF_001898305.1. Classification (NCBI taxonomy): domain Bacteria; kingdom Bacillati; phylum Actinomycetota; class Actinomycetes; order Micrococcales; family Microbacteriaceae; genus Microbacterium; species Microbacterium sp. 71-36. Next base: position 74,139 of record NZ_MKTP01000003.1, on the reverse strand, counting down.
CGCTCGGACGCTGCCCGACCGTCGCGCGGTCGCCGCGACCCCTGCCCGGACGGCCCGCCGCCGCCGCTGAGTTCGTGGCGCGGCCGGCGCTGGTTAGGGTCGAGGGGTGACGACCACGCTTCTGGCCGGCGGCGGGACCGCCGGGCATGTGAACCCCCTGCTCGCCGTGGCCGACGGACTCCGCGCCCGCGACGCCCGCGACGAGGTGCTGGTCCTCGGCACCCGGGAGGGGCTCGAGGCGCGCCTGGTGCCCCTGCGCGGATACGAGCTCCTCTTCGTCGACAAGGTTCCGTTCCCCCGCCGTCCGGATCGCGCCGCGGCGATGTTCCCCTCCCGCTTCCGTCGGGCCATCGGGCAGGTGCGGCGGGTGATCCGCGAGCGCGGCGTCGACGCCGTCGTCGGGTTCGGCGGGTACGCCTCGGCGCCCGCGTACGTCGCGGCGCGGTGGGAGCGCATCCCCTTCGTCGTGCACGAGGCCAACGCGCGCCCCGGTCTCGCGAACGTCCTGGGCGCCCGGGCGGCGGCCGGGGTGGGCGTCGCGTTCGAGGGGACGCCGCTGCGCGGCGCGCGCGTCGTCGGCATGCCGCTGCGCCGCGAGATCGTCGACCTCGACCGCGCCGCCCGGCGCGCCGAGGCGGCCGCGCATTTCGGCCTGGATGCCAACACCCCCACGCTCCTCGTCTTCGGGGGCTCGCTCGGGGCGCAGCGCCTGAACGAGGCGTTCGGCGGGGCGTGGCGCGACGTGCTCGACTCCGGCTGGCAGCTCCTGCACGTCACGGGGGAGAAGTCCGAGCTCGCCGACCCCGGCGTGCCCGGATACGCGCTCGTACGGTACGTCGACCGCATGGACCTCGCCTTCGCGCTCGCGGATCTCATCGTGTCCCGCTCGGGCGCGGCGACGGTCAGCGAGATCAGCGCGCTCGGCATCCCCGCGGTGTACGTGCCCTACGCGGTCGGCAACGGCGAGCAGAGCCTGAACGCCGCGGCATCCGTCCGTGCGGGCGCCGCGCGCCTGATCCCGGACTCCGAGTTCACCGCCGACCGCGTGCGGGCCGAGATCGTCCCGCTGCTGCGCGACGACGAGGCTCGCGAGGCCATGCGCGCCGCGGCGGCGCGGACGGGGACGCGCGCCGGCACCGAGAACGTGATCGCCCTCCTCGACGCGGCACTCCCCCGCTGAGCCCGGTCGGAGTCCCCGCCCCTTCCGTGCCGCACCGTCCCGCGGACTTCGTCGGCGACACGCCGCTCGCGGGGGCCGTGGCCCGGCGTGTCGCGGCCGGAGTCCGCCGGACGGCATGCGGCGGGGGCGCCGCCCGACCACACGGGCGCGCCGGGGCCGGGCCGTCGCCCATGCGACGTAGGATCGCAAGGTCATGATCAGACCCGACCTGAGCCTCCCCATCCCCGAGTCCATCACCTCCGCGCACTTCATCGGGGTGGGCGGATCGGGCATGTCCGGACTCGCGCGCATGTTCCTCGACCGCGGCATCCGGGTCTCCGGCTCCGATCGTGCCGACAGCGCGGCGCTGCGCGATCTCGCCGCCCGCGGCGCGACGGTCCACGTCGGTCACGACGCGGCGCACCTCGGCGACGCCGACACCGTGATCCACACGGGCGCGATCTGGCCCGAGAACCCGGAGTTCGTCACCGCGAAGCAGCGTGGTCTGCACGTCATCCACCGCTCGCAGGCGCTGCACTGGCTGATCGGCGGTCGGCGCTTGGTCTCCGTCGCCGGCGCCCACGGCAAGACGACGTCGACCGGCATGATCGTCACCGCCCTCCGGGCGCTGGACGCCGACCCGACGTTCGTGAACGGCGGTGTCATCGCCGATCTGGGCGCGTCCAGCGGCACGGGCTCCGACGACCTTTTCGTGATCGAGGCGGACGAGTCCGACGGGACCTTCCTGCTGTACGACACGTCGGTGGCGCTGATCACCAACGTCGATCCCGACCATCTCGACCACTACGGCTCCCGTGAGGCCTTCGACGCGGCGTTCGCGCGGTTCGCCGACGCGGCTCGCGAGGCCGTCGTCATCTCCGCCGATGACGCCGGCGCTCGGGCGGTGCGCGAACGCATCACGCACCCGAACGTCGTCACGTTCGGTGAGGATGCCGCGGCCGATCTGCGGCTGACCGACATCCGCACCGACGGGCCGGTGTCGTTCACGCTCACCGCCGGCGACGAGAGCGTCGATGTGCGCCTGCGGGTCCCCGGAGCCCACAACGCGGTGAACGCGGCCGGGGCCGTCGCCGTGCTCATCGTGCTCGGCCACGGGCTCGCGGACGCGGCGCGGGCGGTGGAGGGGTTCGGCGGAACCGTCCGCCGCTTCGAGCTGCACGGGGTCGAGCGCGGCGTGAGCGTCTACGACGACTACGCGCACCATCCCACCGAGGTCGCGGCGGCGCTGTCGGCGGCGCGGACGGTCGTCGGCGACGGGCGCATCATCGCCATCCAGCAGCCGCACACGTACTCCCGCACGCAGGAGATGTACCGCGAGTTCGCGGAGGTGCTGGAGTCCCTCGCCGATCACACGGTCATGCTCGACGTGTACGGCGCGCGCGAGGATCCCGTGCCGGGTGTCACCGGCGAGCTCGTGAGCAACGCGTTCGCCGATCCGGCCCACGTGCACTACGTGCCCGATTGGCAGAGCGCCGCCGACTACACGGCGCGCATCGCCCGCCCCGGCGACTACGTCATCACGCTCGGCTGCGGAAACGTGTATCTGATCATCCCGCAGGTGCTCGAGGCGCTTTCGCGTACCGAGGCCGCGGCGGTCTGAGCCGTGCGCCGGCCCTCGCCCCTGCCCCCGACGCCGGGATCGTCCGCGGGCGCTCCGCGTGATCCGGAACCGCCGGTGTCGCCGGTCCGCGAGTCTCGCGATCCGGCCGCGGAGGTCGTCGCGCTGCCGCTGCCGTCGTCGGGCGACGACGTCGCGACGGATGCCGGGGAGATGGGGCTCCGCGACGTCTGGCGGGCCTCCCGCGCCCGCCGTCGCGCCCTGCGCGCCGAGGTCCGCCGCTTCACCGTGCGGCAGCGTCGTCGGCGCCGGGTGTGGATCGGTGTCGGCGTCGCGTTCGTCGTGATGGTGCTGGGGACCGCCGGTGCCGCGTACAGCCCGCTGTTCGCGGTGGAGCGCGTCGACGTCGTCGGCACGTCCCAGCTGGATGCCGCGACCGTCGCGGACGCTCTGAGCAGCCAGGTCGGCACGCCGCTGGCGATGGTGGACGACAGCGCCGTCAAGGCGGCGCTCGTGCGCTTCCCGCTGGTGGAGTCGTACACGCTCGAGGCGCGTCCGCCCCACGATCTCGTCGTGCGGATCGTCGAGCGCACCCCCGTCGGCGTCGTCCAGACGCCCGCGGGCTTCACCCTGGTGGATGCCGCCGGCGTCGTGCTCTCGACCACGCCCGCCGCCCCCGGCGGTCAGCCCGTCATCGACGCGGCGGGGGGCACGGAGGCCGAGCCCTTCCACGCGGTGGGGCGGGTCGTGCGCGCGCTGCCCGACGGCATCCGTTCGCAGGTGACGGCGGTGTCGGCGACGACGCCCGACGACGTGACGCTGACCCTGGGGGCGACCGGGACGAAGGTCGTGTGGGGCAGCGCGGATCGCTCGGTCGAGAAGGCGCGCGTCCTCGATCTGCTGATGCAGAAGAGCCCGCCGGACCGTACCAAGGAGTACGACGTCACGTCGCCCGAGGCCGGCGTCATCCGCTGATCCGAGTCGCGATAATCCGACACGCCGCGTGTCGAGCGGGTGGGGCCGGTGGGGCCGCTTACCTTCGAGCTAAGGAATTGCATACCGGGCAATTCTTTAACCCTCAACATGAGGTTTAGAGTTTCAGGTTCGGGGATAACGGAGGCCGGCATGAGCCAGAACCAGAACTACCTCGCCGTCATCAAGGTCGTCGGTGTGGGCGGAGGCGGCGTCAACGCCGTCAACCGCATGATCGAGCTGGGCCTGCGCGGCGTGGAGTTCATCGCGATCAACACCGATGCGCAGGCGCTGCTGATGAGCGACGCCGACGTCAAGCTCGACGTCGGCCGCGAGCTCACGCGGGGCCTCGGCGCCGGTGCGGATCCCGAGGTCGGCCGCCGGGCGGCCGAGGACCACGCCGAGGAGATCGAGGAGGCGCTGCGCGGCGCCGACATGGTCTTCGTGACCGCGGGCGAAGGCGGCGGCACCGGCACCGGCGGTGCGCCCGTCGTGGCCAAGATCGCCAAGTCGATCGGTGCCCTGACGATCGGCGTCGTCACCAAGCCGTTCTCCTTCGAGGGTCGTCGTCGTCAGAGCCAGGCCGAGGCCGGCGTCGGGCGCCTGAAGGAAGAGGTCGACACCCTCATCGTGGTGCCCAACGACCGCCTGCTCGAGATCAGCGACCGCGGCATCTCGATGATCGAGGCCTTCGCCACGGCCGATCAGGTGCTCCTGGCCGGTGTGCAGGGCATCACCGACCTCATCACGACCCCGGGTCTCATCAACCTCGACTTCGCCGACGTGAAGTCGGTCATGCAGGGCGCGGGTTCCGCGCTCATGGGCATCGGGTCGGCGCGGGGCGCCGACCGTGCGATCAAGGCGGCGGAGCTCGCCGTCGAGTCGCCCCTGCTCGAGGCGAGCATCGAGGGCGCGCACGGCGTTCTGCTGTCGATCCAGGGCGGATCGAACCTCGGGATCTTCGAGATCAACGACGCGGCTCAGCTGGTGAAGGAGGCCGCGCACCCCGAGGCCAACATCATCTTCGGAACGGTCATCGACGACACGCTCGGCGACGAGGTACGCGTCACCGTCATCGCGGCCGGATTCGACGGCGGCGAGCCGTCGCTGCGCATCGATCCCGTCGGCGCGCAGCGCCCCGCGGTCGCGCCGGCCCTTCCCGCAATCCCCGCGGACGACGTCGCGCGCGACCTCGACGCCGCAGAGGAGCAGAAGGCACAGGCCCCCGAGCGCAAGCCCGAGCCGACCCCTGTGGCTGCGCGCGTCCCGGACACGTCGTACGACTCCGGCTTCGCGGACGACGACCTGGACGTGCCCGACTTCCTCAAGTGAACACGAACGACTGACGCAGCGGGTCCGGTGTCCACCGGACCCGCTGCGTCGTCGAAGGAGGACCCATGGATGCCGCCCTCGCCGATCGTCTCGCCGAGGTGGACGCGCGGATCATCGACGCCGCCCGCGCGGCCGGGCGCGACCCCGCCGGGATCACCCGCATCGTGGTGACGAAGTTCCACCCGGTGTCGCTCATCACCGACCTCTACGCGCTCGGTGTCCGGGACGTGGGGGAGAACCGCCAGCAGGAGCTGACCGCCAAGCACCGCGAGGTGGGTGAACTCGACGGCCTGAGCTGGCACTTCATCGGGCAGGCCCAGACCAACAAGGCCCGCGCCGTCCGCGCCGCCTCCGACGTGGTCCACTCCGTCGACCGCACGCGCATCGCGGATGCCTTGGATGCCGCGGGCGACGGCGATGGTCTGGATGTGCTGCTGCAGGTCAATCTCACGGACGATCCCGGTCGCGGGGGCGTCGCTCCCGCCGAAGCGGAGGAGCTGGCATCCCATGTCCGTTCGCTCGAGACGCTTCGACTGCGGGGTGTCATGGCGGTCGCGCCGCTGGATGAGGAGCCGGCGCGGGCCTTCGAACGGCTCCGGGCGTGCGCGGACGACGTCCGTCGCGTCGTCCCCGACGCGACGTGGATCTCGGCCGGCATGACGGGCGACTTCCCCGAGGCGATCGCGATGGGCGCGACACACCTGCGGATCGGCTCCGCAATCACGGGTCCGCGACCCCCTCGCGACTAGCCTCGAAACAGACGAGCGAACGGAGGATGCGATGTCGAACCCGCTCAAGAAGACGATGGTGTACCTGGGCCTCGCCGACGAGGAGGAGACCTATGAGGAGACCGCTCCGCAGCAGGTCGCGCGCAAGCAGTCGGCGCAGCCCGCGGCCGTCGAGAAGGCTGCTCCGGTGACGCCGCTGCACCGTCCGGCCGTGGTGCGTCAGCCCGCCGCCGGCCCGGTGAGCGAGATCCTCACCGTGCACCCCAAGCAGTATCGCGACGCGCAGACGATCGCCGAGAACTTCCGCGAGGGAATCCCGGTCATCATCAACTTGTCGCAGATGAGCGACGCCGACGCGCGCCGCCTGATCGATTTCGCGAGCGGTCTGTCGCTCGGCCTCTACGGTCGCATCGAGCGGGTCACGAGCAAGGTGTTCCTGCTCTCGCCCGAGAACATCGCCGTCTCCGGCGACGGTGCGATCGCCCAGGCCGACCCCGAGGCCGCGCCCTTCGCGTCCCAGTAATCGATCGTGGCCGTCCTGAGCCTGGTCGGCTCCATCCTCAGCGCGCTCCTGTTCATCTACATCGTCCTGCTCCTGGCGCGTCTCGTGCTCGAGTACATCCCGATGTTCAACCGGGAATGGCGTCCTCGTGGCGCCACGCTGGTGCTGGCCGAGATCGTGTACACCGTGACCGACCCTCCCATCCGGCTTCTCCGGCGGGTGATCCCGCCGTTGCGGATCGGGGGCATCGCGATCGATTTCGCTTTCGCGATCACGATGTTCGCCTGCTTCCTGCTGCTCAGCGTCACGCGGTCGCTCGCCGCCCTCTGAGTCCCGCACAGCCGCCGCCCTTCGACACCGGAGAAGGGCGGCGGCTATGCTGTTCCGAAGCGGTGTGCCCCGGTGCGACACCCCCCCCAGTTCCGATTCAGAGCTCTCGAAAGAGGAAACACCATGGCACTGACCCCCGATGACGTCGTCACCAAGCAGTTCCAGCACGTGCGCTTCAAGGAGGGCTTCGACCCCGACGAGGTCGACGACTTCCTCGACGAGATCGTCGTCGAATGGCGCAAGACGATCGCCGAGAACGAGGAGCTGAAGGCCAAGCTCGCCGCGCTCGAGTCCGGCGAGGCCGCTCCGGCCGCCGAGGCCCCCGCGGCCGAGGAGCCCGTCGTCACCGAGGTGCCGGCTGCCGCTCCGGTCGCGGCGCCTGCCGCCGAGTCCGACGCCGCCCCCGCCGCCCAGAGCGCCGGCATCATCGAGCTGGCCCAGCGTCTGCACGACGAGCACGTCGCCGAGGGCAAGGCGCAGCGCGACCAGCTCATCTCCGAGGCGCAGGCCCAGGCCGCATCGATCGTCGCCGAGGCCGAGAAGCAGGGCCGCGAAGAGCGTGCCCGCCTCGAGAAGGAGCGCACCACGCTCGAGGGCCGGATCACCGAGCTCCGCAACTTCGAGCGCGACTACCGCTCGCAGCTGCGCTCGTACATCGAGGGCCAGCTCCGCGACCTCGACACCGCCGGTTCGTCGTCGGGCTCGACGCCCGTGTCGGCGATCGGTCTGTAGGCCGACTCTTTGCGCAGTCGATCTCCTCTGCGTTCGGCGGCGGCCGGCGCCCTCGTCGCGATCCTCGCGGCGATGGTGCTGGCCGCCGACCAGTTGGCGAAGACGATCGCCATCGACAATCTCCCCCCGGAGCGTGTCGTCCCGGTGATCGGCGAAGCCCTGCAGTTCTATCTGGTCAGGAATCCGGGCGCCGCGTTCTCGCTCGGCGAGGGCGTCACCTGGATCTTCACGATCGCGCTCGCGGTCGTGGCCGTGATCATCGTGTTCCTCGCGGTCACGCGGGTGCGTTCGCGCCTGTGGGCCGTCGTCCTCGGGCTGCTGCTCGGCGGCGTCCTGGGCAACCTCACCGATCGCCTGCTGCGGGCGCCCGGCTTCCCCGTCGGGCACGTGGTCGACTTCATCTCCACGCCGTGGATGATGCCCGCGATCTACAACGTCGCGGACGTGTTCATCGTGTCGATGATGATCTCGGTCGCCCTCCTCGTGCTCTTCGGTCTCCGGCTCGACGGCACCCGCGAGACGCGCGCGTCCCGCGTCGCCCCGGCGGCGTCCGACGACGCGGTCGACGCGTCGGACGCGTCTGACGAGTCCGGCGTCCGCTGACATGGATTCGCGGAGTCTTCCCGTCCCGGACGGGCTCGAAGGGACGCGCGTCGACCAGGCCCTGGCCAAGATGCTGGGGTTCTCGCGGACGTTCGCGGCCGAGGTCGCCGACGCGGGCGGGGTGAGTGTCGACGGGCGCACGGTCGGTCGATCCGATCGTCTGCGCGCCGGTACGTGGCTGAGCGTCGAGTGGGAGCCCAGGCGCGATCCGGAAGTCGTGCCCGTCGCCGTCCCCGACCTCGGCATCGTGTGGGACGACGACGACATCGTCGTCGTCGACAAGCCGTCCGGCGTCGCGGCGCACCCCTCCGTCGGCTGGGACGGCCCCACGGTTCTCGGCGCCCTCGCCGCCGCGGGATTCCGGATCGCCACCAGCGGTGCCGCGGAGCGTCGCGGCATCGTGCACCGTCTCGATGTGGGCACGAGCGGCCTCATGGTCGTCGCGAAGACCGAGCGCGCGTACACGGTGCTGAAGGCCGCGTTCAAGGACCGCACGGTCGACAAGATCTATCACGCCGTGGTCCAGGGGCATCCCGATCCGCTGGCCGGCACGATCGACGCGCCGATCGGTCGGCATCCCCACCACTCGTGGAAGTTCGCCGTCACGCCCGACGGCAAGGACTCCGTGACGCACTACGAGACGCTCGAGGCGTTCCCCCGGGCCTCTCTCCTCGAGATCCACCTCGAGACCGGCCGCACGCACCAGATCCGCGTCCACATGGCGGCCCACCGGCACCCGTGCGCGGGCGACCCGCTGTACGGCGCCGACCCCACGCTGTCAGCCCGGCTCGGCCTCACACGCCAGTGGCTGCACGCCCACCGGCTCGCCTTCACCCACCCGGCGACGGGGGAATGGGTGAGCTTCGAGTCGTCCTACCCGACCGATCTGCAGCACGCACTCGACGTGCTGCGCGACGGCGTCTGACGCGGGATCAGCGTCCGCCCTCGAACCTCGCGGGCCCGGGCGTGAGCGCAGCGGACACGCGCGCCGACATCTCGGCATCCAGGATCCGCTCGATCTCCGAGATCGGATGCCACCCGACCTCGGTCATCTCGCCGTCGACCGGCTCGGGTTCGCCGTCGACCCACGTGCACGCGAAAGTCAGGTCGAGATAGTCGCTCTGGTCGCCGTTGGCGTAGGTGACGCGGGGGATCTGGTGCACCCAGGCGAGACGGTCGACGCGGATCCGCACGCCCGCCTCCTCCTCGGCCTCGCGGGCGGCGGCATCGGCCGGTTCCTCGCCGGGATCGACGATGCCCGTGATCGGAGTGAGGCGCCCGGTGTCGCTGCGGCGCCCCAACAGCACCGCGTCGCCGCGCACGATCACCGCGGTGACGCCGACGAGGGGGAGCGGGCTCGTGCCGATGTGGCGGCGCAGTTCCAGGACGAAGTCGGGAGTGGGCACGCGCCCACGCTAACCCAGGCCGATGTCGGGGGAGGAACGTACACTCGACGGGTGGCAGCAGACTCCTTCGTTCACCTTCACGTGCACAGCGAGTACTCCATGCTCGACGGCGCGGCGCGCATCGGCCCCATGGTGCAGGAAGCCGTCAAACTCGGCATGCCGGCGATCGCCGTGACCGACCACGGCAACACGTTCGCCGCCTACGAGTTCTACAAGACGGCGAAGGATGCCGGCATCAAGCCGATCATCGGCATCGAGGCCTACGTCACCCCCGGAACGCACCGCTCCGACAAGACGCGCGTGCGGTGGGGCACTCCCGAACAGCAGAGCGACGACGTGTCCGGTTCGGGCGCGTACACGCACATGACCCTGCTGTCCGAGACCACGCAGGGCATGCACAACCTGTTCCGCCTGTCGTCCAAGGCGAGCATGGAGGGCTACTACTTCAAGCCCCGCATGGATCGCGATCTGCTGCAGACCTACAGCAAGGGCCTCATCGCCACGACCGGGTGTCCGTCCGGCGAGGTCCAGACGCGTCTGCGCCTCGGACAGTACGAGGCGGCCAAGGCCGCCGCGGCCGAGTTCCAGGACATCTTCGGCAAAGAGAACTACTTCGCCGAGATCATGGACCACGGCCTGTCGATCGAGCGGCGCATCATGGGCGATCTGCTGAAGATCGCCAAAGAGCTCGACATCCCCCTGGTCGGCACGAACGACCTGCACTACACGCACCAGCACGACGCGACGAGCCATGCGGCGCTGCTGTGCGTGCAGTCGGGCTCGACCCTCGACGATCCCAAGCGCTTCAAGTTCGACGGCGACGGGTACTACGTCAAGTCCGCCGCCGAGATGCGTCAGGTCTTCCGCGACAACCCCGAGGCCTGCGACAACACCCTCCTCATCGCCGAGCGGTGCGAGGTCGAGTTCGACACCTCCGCCAACTACATGCCGCGCTTCCCGGTGCCCGAGGGCGAGACCGAGGGCAGCTGGATGATCAAAGAGGTCGAGAAGGGCCTCCACGATCGCTATCCGGGCGGCATCCCCGACGATGTCCGCAAGCAGGCCGAGTACGAGACCGACGTCATCCTGCAGATGGGGTTCCCCGGCTACTTCCTCGTGGTCGCCGACTTCATCAACTGGGCCAAGAACAACGGCATCCGCGTCGGGCCGGGCCGCGGTTCCGGCGCCGGCTCGATGGTCGCGTACGCGATGAAGATCACCGATCTCGACCCGTTGCAGCACGGCCTCATCTTCGAGCGCTTCCTCAACCCCGACCGCGTCTCGATGCCCGACTTCGACGTCGACTTCGACGACCGTCGTCGCGGCGAGGTCATCCAGTACGTCACCGAGAAGTACGGCGACGAGCGCGTCGCGCAGATCGTGACCTACGGCACGATCAAGGCGAAGCAGGCGCTGAAGGACGCCGGTCGCGTGCTCGGTTTCCCGTTCAGCATGGGCGACAAGCTCACCAAGGCCATGCCGCCGGCCGTGATGGGCAAGGACATGCCGCTGGACGGCATGTTCAACCCCGAGCACCCCCGCTACAAAGAGGCGAGCGAGTTCCGCACGCTCATCGAGACCGATCCCGAGGCCAAGACGGTGTTCGACACCGCGCTCGGGCTCGAGAACCTCAAGCGCCAATGGGGCGTGCACGCGGCCGGTGTGATCATGTCGAGCGAGCCGCTCATCGACATCATCCCGATCATGCGTCGCGAGCAGGACGGCCAGATCGTCACGCAGTTCGACTACCCCGCGTGCGAATCCCTCGGGCTCATCAAGATGGACTTCCTGGGGTTGCGCAACCTCACGATCATCAACGACGCCCTCGACAACATCGAGGCCAACCGCGGGCATCCGCTCGTCCTCGAAGACCTCGACCTCGACGACGCGGCATCCTACGAACTCCTCGCTCGCGGTGACACCCTCGGCGTGTTCCAGCTCGACGGCGGCCCCATGCGGTCGCTGCTGCGCCTCATGCGGCCCGACAACTTCGAGGACATCTCGGCGGTCCTGGCGCTCTATCGTCCGGGTCCGATGGGCGTCAACTCGCACATCAACTACGCCCTGCGCAAGAACAAGCAGCAGGAGATCGAGCCGATCCACCCCGAGCTCGAAGAGCCGCTGGCCGACATCCTCGACACGACCTACGGCCTCATCGTCTATCAGGAGCAGGTCATGGCGGTGGCGCAGCGCGTCGCCGGCTACACGCTCGGTCAGGCCGACCTCCTGCGTCGTGCGATGGGCAAGAAGAAGAAGAGCGAGCTCGACAAGCAGAAGGAGATCTTCTTCGGCGGCATGACCGAGCGCGGCTACGGCGAGGTCGCGCAGCAGACCCTCTGGAAGGTGCTGGAGTCCTTCGCCGACTACGCCTTCAACAAGGCGCACACCGCCGCCTACGGTCTGGTGTCGTACTGGACGGCCTACCTCAAGGCCCACTATCCCGCCGAGTACATGGCCGCGCTGCTGACCAGCGTCGGCGACTCCAAGGACAAGATGGCGGTGTACCTCAACGAATGCCGCCGCATGGGCATCAAGGTGCTCCCGCCCGATGTGAACGAGTCCATCCGGTACTTCGCGGCCGTCGGCGAAGACATCCGCTTCGGTCTGGGCGCCGTCCGCAACGTCGGCACGAACGTCGTCGACGGCATCGTCGCGGCGCGACAGGATGCCAAGTACACCTCTTTCCACGACTTCCTGTCGAAGGTCCCGCTGCACGTGGCGAACAAGCGAACGGTGGAATCCCTCATCAAGGCGGGGGCGTTCGACTCGCTCGGGTCCATGCGCCGCGCGCTCGTCGAGATCCACGAGGACGCCTGCGAGGGGGCGGTGCTCGACAAGCGCCGCGAAGCGAACGGCGAGGTCGGCTTCGACTTCGACTCCCTGTGGGACGAACCGCAGCAGGTCGTGAAGGTGCCGGAGCGCCCGGAGTGGACGAAGAAGGACAAGCTGGCCTTCGAGCGGGAGATGCTCGGCCTCTACGTCTCCGACCATCCGCTGGCCGGGCTCGAGGTGCCTCTGGCCAAGCACGCGTCGACGTCGATCCACGATCTGCTCGCCTCCGATGACGTGCAGGACGGCGACCAGGTCACCGTGGCCGGGCTGCTCACCAGCGTCCAACACCGCGTCGCGAAGCAGAGCGGGAACCCGTACGGCATGGTCACGGTCGAGGACTTCAACGGCGAGGTCACCGTGATGTTCATGGGCAAGACGTACGCCGAGTTCGCCCCGGTCCTCCAGGCCGATTCGATCCTCGTCGTGCGCGGTCGGGTGTCCCGGCGCGACGACGGTCTGAACCTGCACGCGCAGTCCGCGTTCGCCCCCGACCTCGAGGGCCTGGACGCGCTCAGCGGGTTGACTCTCGTGGTGCCCGAGCAGCGGGCGAACGAAACCCTCGTGGGCGAGCTCGCGCAGATGCTGCGGCGGCACGCCGGTGACACGGAGGTGACTCTCAAGCTTCACAAAGGTGGCACCGCCAAGGTCTTCGAGGTGCCGATGCCGGTGCGGGTGACCGCCGATCTCTTCGGAGAGCTCAAGGGGCTGCTCGGCCCGAACTGCCTGGGCTGAGGCCCCGGTCGTGTTGTCAACCCGGGGTCTTCCCCCGCGCGGCGCGGCCAGTCTCACAGTGACGACGGGTGCCGAGGCACCCGAACGAAAGGACCATCGTGACCGATCGCTACGACGACCTGTCCGCGCACGACGCGGGCGCGGCGGCGGACGACTCCGCTTCGGGGACGGACGGCTCGACTCCCACGGGCACACCCGCCGCCGCCCCGTGGACCGGGCGCTCCGACGCCGAGACCGGCGACCTCGACCGTGACACGGACGACGACGCGGCCGCGGGGCAGCAGATCGGCGCTCGCGCGCACGTGAACGCCCGCCGCTCGACGCACACCGAGCTGCCCGACGCCGACGCGCACGCCGCGCATGCCCCGCACGGGACGACGGCGTCGACCGACGCCGCCCCGCAGTACGGCGTGGGCCCGTTCTCGATCCGCGAGATCGCGCTGCTCGGGATCTGGGCCGTGATCTTCCTGGTCTCCTTCTTCCCGACGAACAACCTGCCCGCCAACGTCCGCGTGCTCGGCGGCGGCGACAACGTGTGGCTGTCCGGCGTGTGGTGGATCCCCACCGTTGCGCTCCCGACGATCGCGGTGGGCCTGCTGGTGCTCCGCCGCCTGTCTCCGCAGGGCATCCGACGGGTCGGGTCGCTGGGGATCGATCAGTTCGCCTCGGTGGCCTTCTCGGTCGCGGCGCTCGTGTGGGTCGCCTGGGTCTGGGACGCCGTGTCGGTGGTGGCCGAGACCGGTCTCTGGACGCGCACCTGGGTCGTCTGGGTCGGTGCCGTGTTCGCTCTGGCGGGCGTGGTCCTCACCGTCTTCGCGCCGATCATCCCGCCGTTCGAGCAGGACTTCCAAGGACGTCCGGACGCGCCCGCGCATCGCAACGCCCGTTCGGTCCGGGCCGTGTCGAAGCGTCCCGCTCGTCCGCGTCCGGTGCGCGCTCCGTCGACCTCCCCGGTCGAGGCGGACGGCCGCGACGCATCGGCCGACCACGGCGCGGCGATCGGACACGGTCCCGTGCCCGGCAGCTACACGGGGTCGACCGATCTCCCGCACACGTCCGACGCCGAGCCGGCGACCTCGGTGTTCCCGACCCACAGTGATGCGCACGACACCGACGTGATCGGGTCAGACGGCACCGCGGCATCCGTCGAGCACACGCGCGAGCACGCGACCGCACCGCGGCACCCGCAGCCGCAGGCGTTCTGGGCGCTGGTACCCGAAGACCGCGACGTCGTCGACGACTACGGCACTCCGATCTTCCGCGTGGGTCCGACGGCGTGGGCGCTCGTGATCGAGGATCGCGGCGAGACCTTCGTCATCCGGCACGACGACGGGCGCATCGGATACCTGCACGACATCGCAGGCGTCACGCGCGGCTGAGCACCGCCTGCGAGCCGCCCGCCCCACCGCGGGCGGCTCGTCTGCGACCGGTAGCCTGGAGGCATGCTCCGCACCATCGACCTGCGCGGTCGCGCGCTCTCGCCGGCCGAGTTCCTCGCCGTGGTTCCCCGGGCCGACGCGGCCCGTGACGAAGCGTTGGCCACGGCGGCGCGCATCGTCGACGACGTCGCCCGACGCGGCGAGGACGCCCTCCGCGAGCAGGCCGCGACCTTCGACCGTGTCAGCGATCACGCCATCGCCGTCCCGGCCGCCCACCTCGACGAGGCTCTCGAAGATCTCGATCCCGGCATCCGTGCCGCCCTCGATGAGGCGATCCGTCGCGTGCGCGCCGCGTCCGCCGCGCAGATCCCCGCGCCGTCGGTGACCGAGCTCGGTCCCGGTGCGCGGGTGACGCAGCGCTGGCAGCCGGTCCGTCGTGTCGGTCTCTACGTCCCGGGCGGCAAGGCCGTCTACCCGTCCAGTGTCGTCATGAACGTCGTCCCCGCCCAGGTGGCCGGGGTCCGCGAGGTCGCGCTCGCCTCGCCGCCGCAGGCGGAGTTCGGCGGTCGCGTCCACCCCGTGATCCTTGCGGCCGCGAAGCTGCTCGGGGTCACCGAGGTGTACGCGATGGGCGGGGCCGGGGCGATCGGTGCGTTCGCCTGGGGAGTCCCGTCACTGGGACTGGACCCGGTCGACGTGGTGACGGGGCCCGGCAACAACTTCGTCGCTTCGGCCAAGCGGGCGGTCGCGGGACGCGTGGGCACCGACTCCGAGGCGGGTGCGACCGAGATCCTCATCGTCGCCGACGGGTCGGCCGATCCGGCACTCGTCGCCGCGGACCTCGTGAGCCAGGCCGAGCACGACGAGCAGGCTTCGGCCGTGCTCGTCACCGATGCCCCCGGTCTCGCCGACGCCGTTCGGGCGGCGCTCGAGCCCCGCGTCGCCGGTACCCGTCACGCCGAGCGCGTGCGCGCGGCCTTCGGCGGGCCGCAGTCGGCGATCGTGCTCGTCGACGACATCGCGCAGGCCACGGCCTTCAGCAACGCCTACGCCCCCGAGCACCTCGAGCTGCACCTGGCCGATGCGCGCCCGGACGAGTACGTCAACGCCGGTGCCGTGTTCGTGGGTCCCTACACTCCCGTCAGCCTGGGCGACTACCTCGCCGGCAGCAACCACGTGCTGCCCACGGGGGGACAGTCCCGCTACAGCGCCGGCCTGTCCGCTGCGACGTTCCTCCGGCCCCAGCAGGTCGTCGAGTACGACCGGGGCGCTCTGGAGGCGGTGCACGAGTCGATCGTCACCCTGGCCGAGGCCGAGGCGCTCCCCGCGCACGGTGAGGCCGTCACAGCACGATTCGCGGACTGATCGAGGTTTCCCATGCACTGCCCGTTCTGCCGTAACCCGGACTCCCGCGTCATCGACTCGCGGACGAGCGACGACGGGCTCAGCATCCGTCGGCGCCGGCAGTGTCCGAAGTGCGGCGGCCGTTTCTCGACGGTCGAGACCGCGAGCTTGAATGTGATCAAGCGCTCCGGGGTCGTCGAGCCGTTCAGTCGCGAGAAGGTCATGTCCGGCGTGCGCAAGGCCTGCCAGGGGCGACCGGTGACGGATGCCGACCTCGCCATGCTCGCGCAACAGGTCGAGGAGGCGATCCGCCAGACGGGGTCCTCGCAGATCGAGGCGAACGAGATCGGCCTGTCGATCCTCGGGCCGCTGCGCGAACTCGACGAGGTGGCCTACCTTCGGTTCGCGAGCGTCTACCAGGCCTTCGAATCGCTCGACGACTTCGATGCCGCGATCGCGCAGCTGCGCGCCGACCATGCCGCACGAGCGGTGTCCGCGCCCGCCGCGCACGACGACGTCCAGTAGCCTGGCGGGGATGTATCCCCTTCTCTTCCGCTCGGTCCTCAGCCGCCTCGATCCCGAGTTCGCGCACCACCTGGGTGCTCTCGTCATCCGTGCCGCGGGCGTGGGGCCGGTGGCATCCGTCGTGCGTGCCGGTACGGCGCCCGACCCGTCGCAGAGCGTGCGCGCCCTCGGGCTCACGTTCGAATCGCCCTTCGGCGTGGCGGCCGGGTTCGACAAGAACGTCACGATGGTCCGCGGCCTCCGGGCCCTGGGGTTCGGCCACGTCGAGGTGGGGACGGTCACGGCCCTGCCCCAGCCGGGGAACCCGAAGCCGCGCCTGTTCCGCCTGGTGGCCGACCGTGCGGTGATCAACCGCATGGGATTCAACAACGAGGGTGCCGAGGTCGCGGCTCGACGTCTGCGGGCGCTGCGCCGGTCGCGTCGGCGTCCCGTCATCGGGGTCAACATCGGCAAGAGCCGGGCGGTCGCGGTCGAGGATGCCACGACCGACTACGTCCGCAGCGCACGCCTGCTCGCCCCGCTCGCCGACTATCTCGTGGTGAACGTCTCCTCGCCCAACACTCCCGGCCTGCGCGGATTGCAGGCCGTGGAGACGCTGCGGCCGCTGCTCGCGGCGGTGCTCGACGCGGCCGGGACGACGCCGCTGCTCGTGAAGATCGCCCCCGACCTCGCGGACGACGAGGTCGGCGACATCTCCCGCCTCGCCGTGGACCTGGGACTCTCGGGCATCATCGCCACCAACACGACCATCGCCCGCGACGGGCTGCGGACGTCGTCGGAGACCGTCGAGGCGGCCGGTCTCGGCGGGCTGTCGGGTGCGCCCCTGAAGCAGCGCGCGATCGAGGTGCTCGACCTCGTGCGGGCCGCGGTCCCGGAAGACTTCGTGGTGATCTCGGCCGGGGGAGTGGAGACCGCCGCGGACGTCCGCGAGCGACTCGCGCACGGGGCGACGCTCGTCCAGGGGTACACCGCGTTCCTCTATCGCGGGCCGCTGTGGGCACGCCAGATCAATCGCGGACTCGCCGGCCGCCACTGACACGACGTCGCCCGCCCGGCGCGCACGGCAATCGCACGTCTACCGGGGGACGGCGACACGACTCCCGCCCGCACACGACGACGGCGGCGGGCCCCGAAGGACCACGCCGCCGTCGCAGAACCTGCGTCAGGCCGGGTACTGGCCGCGCTTCACCTGCGCCTTCGGGAGACGCATGAAGCGCATCTGCACCGTGCGCATCGCGGAGTACCAGCCGAGACCCTTCTCGAGTCGGTCCTCGCCGAACTTCGCCTTCGCGGCGCGCTTGACGCGGATGGAGGTGATGATCATGTCGCCGATGACGAAGAGGATGAAGATCCACAGCGCCACGAACGACCAGTACTGGAAGAAGCCGTTCGGCACGAGCGTCAGCACGATGACGAGGATCATGAAGGGCATCACGCCCTCGCCCAGGTGCCATCCGGCGTCGACGAAGTCGCGTGCGAAACGGCGCTGCGGTCCCTTGTCGCGCACGGGGAGGTAGCGCTCGTCGCCGGCCGCCATGCCGACGCGGGCCTTCTCGCGCTGCGCCGCCAGGTCGGCGCGGGCGCGGGCCTTCGCCTCCTTGGTGTCGGCCACGAGGGGGCGCTTGCGCGCGGCCTCCTGCTCGGCCCGAGACGGCGTCGCACGCCCCTTGCCCGTGGCGGTGGCATCCCCCGCGACGGGGGTGTCGTTGGGGACGGGGGCAGGGGACTTGGCCACGGATAACCTCGAGAGCTCACTGGATCGGAGATTTAAGATTACCCGCATGACCCCTGACCTGTCCCGGCAGGATGCCGTACGCGCCACCGCGTCCGACGGCATCCCCGCAGCCCTCGCCGACCTCGGTGCGCTCGTGCGCATCCCTTCCATCGCCTGGCCCGCGTTCGACCAGTCGGGGGTGGCCCGCAGCGCCGACGCGGTCGCCGAGCTGCTGCGCGGCACCGGCGTGTTCGAGCGGGTCGAGGTGGCACGCGCCGCGATCGCGGACAGCGACGAACTCGGACAGCCCGCGGTCCTGGCATCCCGTCCGGCCCGCAACGGCCGCCCCACGGTCCTCCTCTACGCCCACCACGACGTTCAGCCCCCCGGAGACGAGGCGCTCTGGGACTCGCCGCCGTTCGAGCCCACGGTCCGCGACGGTCGCCTCTACGGGCGAGGAGCCGCCGACGACAAGGCCGGCATCATGGTGCACGTCGGAGCGATCCGCGCCCTCGCCGAGACGCTCGGCGACGACCTCGACCTCGGCATCGCCGTGTTCATCGAGGGCGAGGAGGAGTACGGCTCCCGCTCCTTCGCTCGTTTCCTCGTGGACCACGCCGACGTCCTGCGCTCCGACGTCATCGTGGTCGCCGATTCCGGCAACTGGGACGAGCGCACACCCGCCGTGACCGTCTCGTTGCGCGGCAACGCCCGTTTCACGCTCACGGTGCGCACGCTCGCCCACGCGTCCCACTCGGGGATGATGGGCGGCGCGGTCCCGGATGCCATGCTCGCCACCGTCAAGCTCCTCGCGACCCTGTGGGACGACGACGGCGCCGTGGCGGTCGAGGGGCTCGCGGTCCGCGACGCCGAGACGCCCGAATACGACGAGGCGACGCTCCGCGGCGAGTCCGGCCTGCTCGACGGCGTGTCGCCGATCGGGCGCGACAGCATCCTCAGCCGCCTGTGGAACAAGCCGTCCGTGACCATCACCGGATGGGATGCCACCCCCGTGGAGTCCGCGTCGAACACCCTCGCCCCCGAGACGCGCGTGGTCATCAGCGCCCGCGTCGCGCCGGGGCAGCCCGCCGAGGAGGCGTTCGCCGCCATCGAAGCGCACCTGCGCGCGCACGCCCCCTTCGGCGCGCAGCTGGAGTTCACCGACGTCGACTGCGGCGACGCGTTCCTGGTCGACACCATCGGTTGGGCCGTGGAGGACGCCCGCGCGGCGTTCGCCGAGGGCTACGGCGTGGAGTCGGTCGACGTCGGGGTGGGGGGATCGATCCCCTTCATCGCCGACCTCGTCCGCGAGTTCCCCGGCGCCCAGATCCTGGTGACCGGGGTGGAGGACCCGCACGCGCGGGCACACAGCCCCAACGAGTCGTTGCACCTGGAGACGTTCCGCAACGCCCTCGTCTCGGAGGCGCTGCTGCTGGAACGACTCAACCGCCGCACCGTCTGATCGGCTCCGCGGGGACGAGCCGGGCGTAGAATCGACTCGTCCCCGCGACCGAACGACCCGAAGGGCCACGCCATGACCGACACGACACTGTCGTCCGACGCCGTCACCCGCGAGCACGGAGTCGCCCTGACCGACGCCGCCGCCGACAAGGTGAAGAGCCTGCTGTCGCAGGAAGGACGCGACGACCTGCGCCTGCGGGTCGCCGTGCAGCCGGGCGGATGCTCGGGCCTGATCTACCAGCTCTACTTCGACGAGCGCTATCTCGACGGCGACAAGGTCGCCGACTTCGACGGTGTCGAGGTCATCGTCGACGACATGAGCGTCCCGTACCTCGACGGTGCGAGCATCGACTTCAAGGACACGATCTCGGAGCAGGGCTTCACGATCGACAACCCCAACGCGCAGGGCTCCTGCGCGTGCGGCGACAGCTTCCACTGAGCCGCGCCACGACGCTCCGGCGCCGAATTCGACGACCCCCGGGAATCGCGGATCACACCGCGAGAACCGGGGGTTTTCGATGCTTCGGTGCTGGACGATTGGCCAGAGAACCGTAAGAGGTTGCTCTAGACTATCGAGAGCAACATCCACGACCCGGAAAGGTGCACTGTGCCCTCCAAACGTCGCCTTCGTTGGGCAGCCGTCCCCGTCGGGATCGCTTCCGTCGCACTCCTGTCGGGCTGCTCCACTGCGCAGCTGCACGGATTCCTTCCCGGCTTCGTCGATGACGGAACGCCCGCGACGAACCACACCGACATGGTCGCCGGTCTGTGGGTGAACTCGTGGATCGTCCTGCTCGCGGTCGGCGTGATCACGTGGGGCCTCATGCTGTGGGCCGTCATCGCCTACCGCCGTCGCAAGGGCCAGTCGGGCCTGCCGGTGCAGCTGCGATACAACATGCCCGTCGAGATCTTCTACACGGTCGTGCCGCTGATCCTCGTGATCGGGTTCTTCGCCTTCACCGCGCGTGACCAGAACACCCTCGAGACCCAGTACGACAACCCGGACGTCTCCATCACCGCCTACGGCAAGCAGTGGGCGTGGGACTTCCAGTACAACGGCACGAAGGAAGACAACTCCGACGCCGTGTACTCGATGGGTGTCCAGGCAAAGGCGACCGGCGACGGATACGACCTCCAGGACGTGCCGACGCTCTACCTCCCGGTGAACAAGACGGTCAAGATCGACCTGCGTTCGCGCGATGTGATCCATTCGTTCTGGATCATCGACTTCCTCTACAAGAAGGACATGTACCTCGGTCGTGAGAACGAGTGGTCGTTCACTCCGACGCGCGAGGGCACGTACGAAGGCAAGTGCGCCGAGCTCTGCGGTGAGTACCACTCCGCCATGCTCTTCAACGTCAAGGTCGTGAGCGAAGCAGAATACGAGTCGTACCTCGACTCGCTGCGCGCGGCCGGTGACGTGGGCGACATCAGCGATCTGTCCCGCCTGCAGAACCTCAACACGGCCGGCGCCGAAGGGAACAAGTGATCATGGCCACGACGCTTCCGCTCCAGGGCACGGGTCCTTCGCGTCCCACGACGCTCCCGCCCCGTCAGGCCGCTCTGCTGAGCAGCACCCGCGTCGAGCAGAAGGGCAACCTGGTCGTCAAGTGGATCACCTCCACCGACCACAAGACCATCGGGTACATGTACCTGATCGCGTCGGTGCTCTTCTTCATGCTCGGCGGCGTGATGGCCCTCATCATTCGTGCGGAGCTCTTCGAGCCCGGGATGCAGATCATCCCGACCAAAGAGCAGTACAACCAGCTCTTCACGATGCACGGCACGATCATGCTGCTGATGTTCGCGACGCCGCTGTTCGCCGGTTTCGCCAACGCGCTCCTGCCGCTGCAGATCGGCGCCCCCGACGTGGCCTTCCCGCGTCTGAACGCGTTCGCGTTCTGGCTGTTCCTCTTCGGCTCCACGATCGCGGTGTCGGGCTTCCTCACCCCGCAGGGCGCCGCCGGGTTCGGTTGGTTCGCATATCAGCCGCTGGCGAATGCGAGCTTCTCCCCGGGCGTCGGAGGCAACCTCTGGATGCTGGGCCTCGGCATCAGCGGTTTCGGCACGATCCTCGGCGCCGTCAACTTCATCACGACGGTCCTCACGATGCGCGCGCCCGGCATGACGATGTGGCGGATGCCGATCTTCTCCTGGAACACGCTCATCACGAGCATCCTGATCCTGCTCGCGTTCCCGGTCCTCGCCGCGGCCATCTTCGCCGCCGCCGCCGACCGCGTGCTCGGCGCCCAGATCTACAACCCCGAGAACGGCGGCGTGCTGCTGTGGCAGCACCTGTTCTGGTTCTTCGGTCACCCCGAGGTGTACATCATCGCCCTGCCGTTCTTCGGCATCGTGTCGGAGATCTTCCCGGTGTTCAGCCGCAAGCCGATCTTCGGGTACAAGACGCTCGTCTACGCGACGATCGCGATCGCGGCCCTGTCGGTCGCCGTGTGGGCGCACCACATGTACGTCACCGGCGGTGTGCTGCTCCCGTTCTTCGCGCTCATGACGATGCTCATCGCGGTGCCCACCGGTGTGAAGATCTTCAACTGGATCGGTACCCTCTGGCGGGGATCGGTGACCTTCGAGACGCCGATGGTCTTCGCACTCGGCTTCCTGGTCTCGTTCGTCTTCGGTGGACTCACCGGCGTCATCCTGGCGTCGCCCCCGCTGGACTTCCACCTCTCCGACTCGTACTTCGTCGTCGCGCACTTCCACTACGTCGTGTTCGGCACGGTCGTGTTCGCGATGTTCGCCGGCTTCTACTTCTGGTGGCCGAAGTGGACGGGCAAGATGCTCAACGAGCGTCTCGGCATGGTGCACTTCTGGATGCTGTTCATCGGCTTCCACATGACGTTCCTGATCCAGCACTGGCTGGGCGTGGACGGCATGGTCCGTCGCTACGCCGACTACGCCGCGGCCGACGGGTTCACCTGGGGCAACCAGCTGTCCACCATCGGCTCGATGATCCTGGGCGCTTCGATGATCCCGTTCCTGCTGAACGTCTGGATCACGGCGCGCAAGGCGCCGCGCGTGACGGTCGACGACCCGTGGGGCTACGGCGCGTCGCTCGAGTGGGCCACGTCCTGCCCGCCGCCGCGTCACAACTTCACGTCGATCCCGCGTATCCGCAGCGAGCGTCCCGCGTTCGACCTGAACCACCCCGAGGCCGGGATCCCGGTCGGCGTGGGTCCTGCGAAGGACGCGCCCGACGCGCCCGTCGTCGACACCGCAGCCGGAGAGGTCAAGTAACCCATGCGTACCAATGTCGGACTCTGGTGGCTGCTCACGGGCTTCGCGTTCTTCATCGGCATCGTCTACGCGGTGTGGAACGTGATCAGCCACGGCTCGGTGGAGTGGGTGGGAACGGTTGCGCTGATCTTCATGGGCTTGATGAGCGCCATGATCGCGTTCTACATCGGCCGTGTCGTCACGGCACAGCGCGGTGAGCTCCCCGAGGACTCGCTGACGGCCGACATCGACGACGGCGACCCCGAGATGGGCGAGTTCAGCCCGTGGTCGTGGTGGCCCATCGTCCTCGCCGGCTCGGCCGCGATCGCCGTCATCGGACTGGCGGTCGGCAGCTGGCTCGTGCCCGTGGCCTTCGCCATCTTCGCGATCGCCATCGTCGGCTGGGTCTACGAGTACTACCGCGGGTACTTCGCGCGCTGATCTCGTGCCCCTTCGGTTGAACACCGCGGCCGTCTCCGACGCCGGCGCCCACCGTCCCACCAATCAGGATGCCGCATTCGCGGCATCCTGGGGGGCGGCGGTGGCCGATGGCGTGGGAGGCGGCCCTTCTGGCGATCTCGCTTCGGCATCCCTCGTGCACCGCCTCGTGGCGACGCGGGGGACAGGGCTGGATGCCGAAGGGCTGCTCGTCCGCATTCGCGAAGCGAACTGGGACATCCGTGCCCACGTGGAACGCGACCCCGCCCTGCAGGGTATGGCCACGACTTTCACTGGCGTGTTCCTCGGGGTCGATTCGGAGCTGCTGCTCGCTCATACGGGCGACTCTCGCGCCTACCTGCTGCGTGACGAGGAGTTCACGCGTCAAACGCGTGACGACTCCTATGTGCAGGCGCTCGTCGACCACGGCATCATCTCTCCGGAAGCGGCTGCCTCTCATCCGCGGCGAAACATCATCACCGCGTCTCTCGGGGGTTCCGAGGGCGATGTGGTCTCGGTCGCGTCGCACGCGCCGCGCGTGGGCGACCGGTGGATGCTGTGCAGCGACGGCCTGACGGACTACGTGCCTGAGGCGGACGTCGCACGTCTCATCGCCGCTGCGCCCGACCCGCGTTCCGCCGCCGCCTCCACGGTGGCGCTGGCTCTCGAGGCCGGCACGCGCGACAACGTGACCGTTGTGGTGTGCGACATCGTGGACGACGAACTCCCGCCGGGCGACCCCGTGTTCTTCGGTTCGGCCGCGCGCTGGTTCACGGAGGACGTCGAGATCGCGTGACGCCGGCGCTGCTCAGCGACGGACGACCATGACCGTGGGGTCGAAGACGCGCTCGAGCGGTCCTTCGTCGTTCTCGAACGGCTGACCTTCGCGTACCCAGTACTCGTATCCGCCGATCATCTCGCGAACCGAGTAGCCGAGGAGCGCGAACTCCCGCGCACCCTTCTGCCCGGCGTTGCAGCCCGGACTCCAGCAGTAGACGACGACCGGAGTGTCGCGGTCGAGCTCGGCGGGCGTACGTTCGGAGATCTGACGGTAGGGCATGTGTATCGCGCCCGTGATGCGTCCCTGGGCCCACGCGTCGTCGCCGCGCACGTCGACGAGCACGAATGGATCGCCCGCCTTCTGTGCGGCGTACACGTCCGAGGGATCCGTCTCGAACGCGAGTCGGCGTGAGAAGTAGGTGTGTGCGTCGGTCATGGCCTCACGTTATGCGCATCTTCTGGCCGGGGGAGAGGGGGCGGGGTGCCAGACGCCGATCGCTTCCTGCCATGCCGTCGGGCGGGGACTGCGCCGGGGAACGACGAAACCCCGGCGCTGAAGCACCGGGGTTTCGCGGAGAAGGGTTCTCTCAGCTCTTGTCGTTGTCCGAGGCGTCCTGCGGGCCCAGGCCCTTCGGAGCGGGGAACTCGACCTCCACGCGCTCACCGACCGCGTTGTGAGGGCGACCCTCGGCATCGGCACGGGCGTCGGCGCCGGCGATCTCGTCGGCTTCCTCGTGGTCGATGTGATCGAGCTCGTGGTGCTGGTGGGCCACCGCGGCGTCGAGTTCGGCCTGGGTGAGCGGCGTGAGCCGGTCCTCGAAGAACCAGCGCGAGACCGCTGCGCGGAAGTTCTGCAGGCCCGAGATCTGACCCTTGGCGTTGGGACGCACGACGAGGGGCTCGTAGGTCTCGTTGTCGACCAGCTTCCAGCGCTCGTACTCGTCGACCGGCTGGTGCACCTCGATGTACTCGCCTCCGGGGAGGCGGACGATGCGGCCCGACTCGTAACCGTGGAGCGCGATCTCACGATCCTTCTTCTGCAGCGCGATGCAGATGCGCTTCGTGACGAAGTAGGCGATGATCGGCCCGACGATGAGCAGAGCCTGGAGAGCGTGGATGACACCCTCCATCGTGAGATGGAAGTGCGTCGCCATGATGTCGGACGAGGCCGCAGCCCACATGACAGCGTAGAACGTGACGCCGGCGGCACCGATGGCGGTGCGGGTCGCGGCGTTGCGCGGACGCTGGGCGATGTGGTGCTCGCGCTTGTCGCCCGTGATCCACGCCTCGATGAAGGGGTAGATCAGGACGAGGACGATGAAGAGACCGAGCACGCCGACCGGGATGATGATGTTCCACGACCACGTGTGGCCCCAGAGCACGAACTCGAGGTGCGGCGGGATCAGGCGCAGCATGCCGTCGGCGAAGCCGATGTACCAGTCGGGCTGGGTACCGGCCGACACCGGCGACGGGTCGTAGGGGCCGTAGTTCCAGATCGGGTTGATCGTCACCAGGGCTGCGATCAACACGATCACACCGAACGTGATGAAGAAGAATCCGCCCATCTTGGAGGCGTACACGGGGAGCATCGGGTAGCCCACGACGTTGCTGTTCGTCCGGGCGGGGCCGGCGAACTGCGTGTGCTTGTTGATGATCATGAGCATCAGGTGCACCGCGAGGAGCGCGACCAGGATGGCGGGCAGCAGCAGGATGTGCAGGGTGTACAGGCGACCGACGATCGCGGTGCCCGGGAACTCGCCGCCGAAGAGGAGGAACGAGGTCCACGTGCCGATCAGGGGGAGGCCCTTGATCATGCCGTCGATGATGCGGAGGCCGTTGCCCGAGAGGAGGTCATCGGGGAGCGAGTAACCGGTGAAGCCCTCCGCCATCGCGAGGATGAACAGGATGAAGCCGACGACCCAGTTGAGCTCGCGCGGCTTGCGGAAGGCTCCGGTGAAGAACACGCGGAGCATGTGCACGCCGATACCCGCGACGAACACCAGAGCAGCCCAGTGGTGGATCTGGCGGACGAGCAGACCGCCGCGGAGGTCGAAGGAGATGTGGAGCGCGGACTCCATCGCCGCCGACATCGCGATGCCGCGCATGGGCTCGTAGGCGCCGTTGTAGTGCGTCTCGACCATCGAGGCCTGGAAGAAGAACGTCAGGAACGTCCCCGACAGCAGCACGACGACGAAGCTCCACAGGGCGATCTCGCCCAGCATGAAGGACCAGTGGTCGGGGAAGATCTTGCGACCGAGCTCTTTGACGATGCCCGAGATGCTCGTGCGCTCGTCGAGGTAGTTCGCGGCCGCGCCGACGAAGCGACCGCCGAGGGGCTTGTCGCGGTCGGCCTTGGGCGGACCGGAGTACACCGCGGGTTCGGTGGTGATGTTCTCCGCGGGATGGGTGGCGGTGCTCATGAGCGCTCCCAGAAGCTGGGGCCGACGGGCTCTTCGAAGTCACTCTGCGCGACGAGGTAACCCTCGGCGTCGACCGTGATGGGGAGCTGCGGCAGGGGACGGGCGGCCGGGCCGAAGATGACGGCCGCTCCGTTGGCGACGTCGAACTGCGACTGGTGGCAGGGGCACAGGAGGTGGTGGGTCTGCTGCTCGTACAGGGCGACGGGGCAGCCGACGTGCGTGCAGACCTTGGAGTAGGCGACGATGCCGTCGTACGTCCAGTCCATGCGGTTGGTGTCGGGGTTCAGCGCCTCGGGCTGCAGACGCATCAGCAGGACGATGGCCTTGGCCTTCTCTTCGAGGTAGCCCTCGTCGTGGCCGAGACCGGCGAGCTCTTCCGGGATGACGTGGAACGCCGAGCCGAGCGTGACGTCCGCGGCGCGGATCGGGCGACCCGACGGGTCGTGCGCGAGACGCATGCCGCCCTTCCACATGGTGTGGCTGAGCAGCATGACCGGGTCGGCGTCCTGCGGCGCCAGGCCACGGAACAGGGTGATGCCGGGGATGACCGAGGCGAGGAGCGCCGCGAACATCGAGTTGCGGATGATCTCGCGACGTCCGAAACCGGAGTCCTTGTCGGCCTCGACGAACACATTGACCGCACCCTCGCGGGTGGTGTCGCGGCCCCGCGTCGCGTGCCGGTCTTCGATGTGCTCCTTGTCGGCCATGACGGCCTTGGACCAGTGGATGGCACCGATGCCGATCGCGAGCAGCGCGAAGGCGATGCCCAGACCGATGAACAGGTTGTTGTAGCGGATGTCGATCAGCGCGCCCGACTCGATCGGGAAGATCATGTAGGCGATGCTCGCCCAGATGCTCGCCGCGACGGAGAAGTAGAACAGCGTGTAGACCGTGCGGACCGCACGCTTCATCGCCTGCGGGTCCTGATCGGTCATGCGCTGGCGGTGCCCCGGGAGGCCGGGGTTCTGCACGGGGTCGGGAACCGCGACGGCGAGCCCGGAGCCGGGCTTCCATGAAGCCCTCTCGTGCTCGAGTGCGTCTTCCTCGTGTGCCATGGTGCTCCTCGTACGTTACGTAATGTCGATGACGACGATCAGTTGGACTTCGCCGTGATCCACACGGTGAGCGCGATGAGCGCTCCGATGCCGAAGATCCAGATGAACAGACCCTCCGAGACCGGACCGAGCGATCCGAGCGCGAAGCCGCCGGGGGACTCGGACTTCTGAAGGAACATCAGGTACGAGATGACGTCGCGCTTGTCTTCGGGGGTGAGGTTGAGGTCGTTGAAGACCGGCATGTTCTGCGGTCCCGTGACCATCGCCGCGTACATGTTGACCGGAGTGACCGTGTGCAGGTCGGGGGCCCACTTGCCCTCGGTGAGCGCACCGCCGGCGCCGGCCACGTTGTGGCACATGGCGCAGTTGATGCGGAACAGCTCGGCTCCGTGCGACACGTCGCCCTGTCCGTCGACGATCTCGGCGGACGGGTAGGTGGGGCCGGGGGCCGAGGACTGCACGTAGGCGGCGATCGCGTTGACCTGCTCCTCGGTGAACTGCACCGGCTTCACCGGAGCCTGCGGGCCCTGCGCCTGCAGCGGCATGCGGCCGGTCGACACCTGGAAGTGGACCGCCAGCTCACCGACGCCGAAGAGCGACGGACCCTGCTGGCTGCCCTGCAGGTCGAGCCCGTGACAGGTGGCGCAGTTGGCCTGGAAGAGCTTCTTGCCCTCTTCCACCGTGCTGGCCGAGTTCGATGCGCTCGTGGGGGTGTCGGTGGCGGCCATGGCGGCCGACGCTCCGGCGTAGATGCCGCCCGTGAGCAGCAGACCGATACCGATCAGTGCGGCGGCGGCCAGGGGGCTGCGGCGTCCGTTCGAGCGACGCGGCTTCTTCTCTCGTGCCATGTGAGGTACAGCTCTCTTACTTCAGGAAGTAGATGACGAAGAACAGCGCGATCCAGACGACGTCGACGAAGTGCCAGTAGTACGACACGACGATCGAGGTGGTCATCTCTTTGCGACCGAAGTTCTTGACGGCGTAGGCGCGGCCGATGACGAGGAGGAAGGCGATGAGGCCACCCGTCACGTGCAGGGCGTGGAAGCCGGTGGTCAGGTAGAAGGCCGACGCGTACGGGTTGGCGCTGATGGGCATGCCCTCGGTCACGAGGGTCGCGTACTCCCACACCTGGCCCGACACGAAGATCGCGCCGAGGAAGAAGGTGAGGTAGAACCACTCCACCATTCCCCAACGCTTCCAGAAGCTGTTCGACTTCACCGTGTAGGGCTGGTAGCGCTCGGCGGCGAAGACGCCCATCTGGCACGTCACCGACGACATCACGAGGATGAACGTGTTGACGGCGGCAAAGGGGACGTTCAGCAGCTGGGTCTCTTCGGCCCAGAGGGGCGCCGAGGTGCTGCGGAGAGTGAAGTAGATCGCGAAGAGGCCCGCGAAGAACATGACCTCGCTGCCCAGCCACACGATGGTGCCGACCGCGACCGGATCGGGTCGCTTCACGGCGCGCACGGCCTGGGAATACGTCGCTGGTGTCGTCACCATCCCATTATGCGCGATCCGACGCACCGATATTCCCATCGCCAGCCTGAGATATTCCATCATCGAGACTTAGGGAAGCCTAAGAATCCACAAGGAATCCCCGGTGCGAAAGGGGTTCCCGCGCAGCGCCGACCGACCTCGGCCGACACGCCGCATGTGGAAGGATCGTGGCATGGCGGAACGCTTCACCTGGCCCGATCTGCTCACCACCCTGCTGCAGGGGCGCGACCTCAGCGTGTCGGAGTCGACGTGGGCGATGCGACGCGTCATGGCGGGGGAGGCCACGCCCTCCCAGCTGGCCGGATTCCTCGTGGCGCTGCGCGCGAAGGGGGAGACGGTCGAGGAGATCGTCGGTTTCCGCGACGCGATCCTCGAGGCCGCCGTTCCGCTCCCCGTGCGCGCCGAGGTCCTCGACATCGTCGGCACCGGCGGCGACCGCTTCGGCACGGTCAACGTCTCGACGATGGCGGCCGTGGTGGCCGCGGCATCCGGAGTCCCTGTGGTCAAGCACGGCAACCGGGCCGCGAGCTCGGCGTCCGGTTCCTCGGACGTGCTGTCGGCTCTGGGCATCGCGTTGACCCTCGACCCCGAGGCCGTCGCCGCGACGCTCGATCGCACGGGGATCACCTTCGCCTTCGCCGCGGCTTTTCACCCGGGCTTCCGTCACGCTGCGGCGACACGCTCGGAGCTCGGCGTGCCGACGGTCTTCAACTTCCTCGGCCCGCTCTGCAACCCCGCGCGCGCCGAAGCCAACGCGGTCGGCGTCGCCCATCTCGATCGCGTCCCGCTCATCACGGGCGTCTTCCGGACTCGCGGCGCGACGGCGCTGGTGTTCCGCGGTGACGACGGCCTCGACGAACTGACCACGACCGGGCACAGCCGGGTGTGGGAGATCAGCCGCGGCGACGTGCACGAGCACGATCTGGATCCGCGGGATCTCGGCATCCCCCTCGCCGACATCGACGACCTGCTCGGCGGGTCGCCCGACCACAACGCCGAGGTCGTGCGTCGCACTCTCGCCGGAGAGACCGGGCCGGTTCGCGACATCGTGCTGCTGAACGCGGCGGCGGGCCTGGTGTCGTACCGGTTGTTCCAGGATGCCGCCGAGGTCCAGCGTCCGATCCTGGAGCGTCTCGCGGAAGCGATGTCGGATGCGGCCGCCGCGGTCGACGACGGCCGTGCGCTGGCGAAGCTCGACGACTGGGTCGCCGCGACCCGGGAGCTGGCGGACTGAGCATGCACCCGCTCGACGCGCTCACCGAGATCGCGTATCTGCTCGAGCGGGAGAGGTCGTCGCGGTACAAGTCGAAGGCGTTCCGCACCGCCGCCGCGGCCATCGACGGGCTGAGCGACGAGGAGCTGCGGGACCCGGGGTTGCGGCGGCGCCCGGGGATCGGCGACTCGACCTTCGCCGTGATCCGGGAGGCATTGGACGGCGGTGTGCCCGAGCGCCTGGCGTCGTTGCGCGCCGCGTCCGGCGCGGTCGGCGGCGGCGAGCTGCGGGCACTGTTGCGCGGCGATCTGCACAGTCACAGCGACTGGTCGGACGGGCTCACGCCGATCCCGACGATGGTGGAGGCGGCCCGTGGGCTGGGGCACGAGTACCTCGCGCTCACCGATCACTCTCCGCGGTTGACGGTGGCGAACGGCCTGTCGCCGGAACGCTTGCGGGCGCAGATCGAGATCGTCCGGGGCCTCTCCGACGCGTCCTTCACCCTGTTCACGGGCATCGAGGTCGACATCCTGGACGACGGCGACCTCGACCAGGAGGACGCGCTCCTCCGCGAGCTCGATGTGGTCGTGGCATCCGCGCACTCGAAGCTGCGGATGGAGGCGGCCCCCATGACGCGGCGTCTGGTGGCGGCGGCGGGCGATCCGCGCGTCGACGTACTCGGTCACGTCACCGGGCGCCTTGTCGAAGGAGCACGGGGGACCCGACCCCCGTCGGAGTTCGACGCGCGGGCGGTGTTCGCGGCGTGCGCCGCCTCGGGTGTGGCGGTCGAGATCAATTCGCGTCCCGAGCGTCAGGACCCGCCGGACGACCTCCTCGCGCTGGCCGTGGCGGAGGGGTGCCTCTTCTCGATCGATTCCGACGCGCATGCGCCGGGTCAGCTGTCGTTGCTCGACTACGGCGCGGCCCGTGCGCAGGCGGCGGGTGTGCCCGCCGAACGGATCATCACGACCTGGCCGCTTCCGCGGCTGCGGGAGTGGCTCGCCCGCGACCGCTGAGCCGCGTTCAGCCGCGCAGAGCGGTGAGGGCGCGGGTCATCGACGTGCCGAGGTTCCAGCGGGCGGCGAGCTCCGTGGCGGCGGCCGCGCGGGAGTCGTCGACGTGGATCCGGTCGTCCGCTGGCGTGAGGTCGAGGTCGCGCGCGACCCGGACGACCGTCGGGGCCACGTCGAGGTATTCGGCCGCGGCGAGGATCTTGGCGCGTTGCGCGGGGGAGCCCGCCGTACCGTCCGCGGCAGCGGTGCGGATGCCGGGCAGATCGCCGCAGGCGGTGAGGAGGGCGGCCGCGGACTTCTCGCCGATGCCCGGGACGCCGGGCAGGCCGTCCGACGGGTCGCCGCGGAGCGCTGCGAAGTCGGCGTACTGCGCCGCACGGATGCCGTAGCGGGCCTGCACGGCTGCGTCGTCGATGATGTCCAGATTGCTCATTCCCCGCGCCGTATAGATGACCCGGATGCCACGGGCGTCGTCGACGAGCTGGAACAGGTCGCGATCGCCGGTGACGATGTCGACGGGCACGTCGGCGCGGGAGGCGAGCGTGCCGATGACGTCGTCCGCCTCGTGGTCGGCGGCGCCGACGACGGCGATGCCGAGGGCGGTGAGGGTGTCGCGGATCAACGGGATCTGCGCGGTGAGCGCCTCGGGGACCTCCTCGACGTCCGGCGCGCCGGCGACGGCTTCCACGACCCGATGGGCCTTGTAGGTGGGGAGGAGCTCCACGCGCCACCCCGGTCGCCAGTCGTCGTCCCAGCAGGCCACGAGCCGCGTCGGCTCGTACGTCGTGACGAGCTTGGCGATGATGTCGAGCAGGCCGCGCGCCGCGTTCACGGACGTGCCGTCCTCGGCCTTCACCTTGTCGGGCACGCCGTAGAACGCGCGGAAGTACAGCGATGCGGTGTCGAGGAGCATGAGCTTGTCCGGACGGGATGCCATGTGCTCAGGGTAGTGAGGGCAGGGTCGATCGGCCGAGAGTTCTCGTTCCCGCCGACAGTAGGCTCGGGCTCATGTCTGCCGAAGCCGCCCCCCTCGCGGTGCTCGGCGTCCGCTGGGCGGAGCATCCGCAGCGGAACGTGGAGATCCGAGGGCTCTTCCGCTGGCGGTTCCGTGCGACTGCCCGGGAGCCGCTGAGGTTCATCGACTGGACGGTCGACGGCCGACCGCTGCGTGATCGGCTGACCTTCTCTAACGGTCGGGAGTGCGAGGACATCACGTTCTTGACGGAAGGTTCCGGCGCCGACGAGTTCGCCATCGGCAGTCTTCGCGTGCTTCTCGGGGAGGACGCGTCCGACATGGATTGGTGGGTGCGGTATGACGACGGCCGTGTCGGGTTGCTGTTCTGCCCGGGCTGCGGGGGTCTGGACTGCGGCGGCGTGAGCGCCGACGTCCGGGTGATGGACACGACGGTCGAATGGCGGAACATCGGATACCAGGACGCCAATCACCCCTTCGACATCGAGCAAGAGGTGCCCGTGTTCACGCTCCGTTTCGACCGCGCGCAGTACGAGACGACCGTCCGCACGCTGCTCGCCGTGTGGATTGCCTAGAGTGTCGGGGTGTCTTTCGGTGCCCGCTCCTCGCGACCTTCCGCGGCCGCGCCGTGTCCGTGCGGGCGCGCGGCGTTCGGGGAGTGCTGCGGCCCGCTCCTCGACGGCGCCGCAGCGCCGTCGGCGGAGCGGCTGATGCGATCGCGCTACACCGCGTTCGCGGTGGGCGACGCCGATCATCTCGTTCGGACGTGGCATCCACGGACCCGGCCGGAGGAGATCGACCTCGACGACACCGTCTGGGAGGGG
Source organism: Microbacterium sp. 71-36 (assembly GCF_001898305.1). Taxonomy (NCBI): domain Bacteria; kingdom Bacillati; phylum Actinomycetota; class Actinomycetes; order Micrococcales; family Microbacteriaceae; genus Microbacterium; species Microbacterium sp. 71-36. The sequence continues at coordinate 41,362 of NZ_MKTP01000003.1, read as the reverse complement.
CTCGTCATCGACGAGGCCGTCGAGGACGGGGATGCCGCGACCGTCGCGTTCCGCGCGTCGTGGGGCCGCGACGGGGAGCGGGGCGTGCTGTCGGAGCGGAGCCGGTTCGCCCGGCGCGGCGGGCGGTGGGTGTACGTCGACGGCGACGTCGGCTGAGCCCGTCAAGCCCCGCGGGCGTGTCGGACGGGATGCGTAGGCTCGCGGAGCGACACCCGATGAGAGGACACGCATGATCCCCGATGCGCTTCGCGACCTGCTCGAGAATCCGAACTACGGCGCTCTGGGAACCGTGCGTCCCGACGGAACGGTCCAGGTCAACCCGATGTGGTTCGAGTTCGACGGCGAGCACGTGCTCTTCACGCACACAACGACGCGGCAGAAGTACCGCAACCTGCAGGCGAATCCGTCGATGAGCCTCATGGTCTTCGACCCCGAGCAGCCCTACCGCTACCTCGAGGTGCGCGGTCGCCTCGTCGAAGAGATACCCGATCCCGAGGGGGCGTTCTACGTCCGCCTCGGCCGGCGTTACGGCAACGCGGGGCAGCAGCCGCCGCCCGATCGTGCCCAGCGCGTGATTCTGAAGATGTCGATCGAGAAGGCCGGAGGACAGTGACATGGAACGCATCGTGATCATCGGCGGACACGGCAAGGTGGCCCTGCACCTGGCGGGTCTGCTCGCCGAGCGTGGCGACGAGGCGGTGTCGGTGGTGCGCAACCCCGACCACCGCGCCGACGTGGAGGCCGCGGGCGGCACGCCGCTCGTGCTCGACGTCGAGAAGGCGGATGTCGACGCGCTCGCCCAGGCCTTCGACGGCGCCGACGCGGTCGTGTGGTCGGCCGGCGCGGGCGGCGGCTCGGCGGAACGCACGTACGCGGTCGACCGTGACGCCGCGGAACGCGCCGTGGACGCGGCCGCGCAGGCCGGCGTCCGCCGCTTCGTCATGGTGTCGTGGATCGGCTCGACGCCGGATCACGGCATCCCGAAGGACGACCCGTTCTTCGCCTACGCCGACGCGAAACTCGCGGCCGACGACCACCTGCGCGCGAGCGACCTGGACTGGACGATCCTCGGCCCCGGGACGCTCACGCTCGACCCGCCGACCGGTCGCATCACCACGGCGCCGCAGGGCAAGGGCGAGGTCGGTCGGGCCGATGTCGCCGCCGTGGTCGCGGCGAGCCTGGTGCAGCCCGCGACGATCGGACGATTCATCCGCTTCGGCGCCGGCGACACCCTCATCGCCGACGCACTCGCGACCGACCCTGAAGGAGCATCCGCATGACCGCGCCCGCCGCCCGCGCCGAGACCCTCGCGTCTCTGCACCACGCCCCCGAGATCCTGCGCGTCGTGAACGTCTGGGACGTCGTCTCGGCGCGCGCGATCGCCGACCTGCCGCAGACGCGGGCGCTCGCGACGGCCGGTCACTCGATCGCCGCCACGTTCGGCTACGAGGACGGCGAGAACATCCCGCTCGACCTCATGCTCGACATGGTCGGGCGCATCGTCGCGGCGGTCGACGTGCCCGTCTCGGCCGACCTCGACGCCGGCTACGGCGACCCCGGCGAGACCGTGCGCCGCGCGATCGGCGTCGGCGTCGTCGGCGCCAACGTCGAGGACCGTCTGCGTCCGCTCGCGGACTCGGTCGCGGCGGTCGAGGCGATCGTCGCCGCGGGCGCGTCCGAGGGTGTTCCCTTCGTCCTCAACGCCCGCACCGACGCCGTCCTGAAGGGCGGCGACCGTCCCCTCGACGAGAAGCTGACGGATGCCATCGCCCGCGGCCGCGCCTATCTCGATGCCGGTGCCACGACCGTCTTCGTACCGGGCCTGCTCGACGCGGACGCGACGCGGCGTCTGGTCGAGGGCATCGGCGAACGGAAGGTGAGCGTGATCGGCGTGCCCGGTGCGCTGACCGCCGGCGAATACGAGGCTCTCGGGGTGGCGCGGATCTCCTACGGGCCGCAGACGCAGCGGGTCGCCCTCACGGCCCTCCAGGACCTCGCGATCGATCTCTACGGCTCCGGTGTCATCCCTGCGTCGGTGCGCGCCCTGAACTGAGGTCGCGTCAGTCGTCGTCCTCGACGTCGTCATCGGGGTCGTCCGTGACCACGATGACGCCGTCGGGGATGGGGTCGCCGAGGAGCGGTTCGGCGGCGAGCGTGAGGTCGACCGTCGCGCGCAGCAGTCCGCCCATCGTGGGGGAGCGCAGCAACTCCATCTGATCGAGCTCGCCCAGCGGGGCGATCGCCGCGATCTGCCAGGCCCGCTCGAGCGGCTCCTCCGACAGCTCGACGTCGGGGTCCCAGCGCGCCACGCCGAGTTCGCGTGCGCGTCCGAGGACACGGCGCACGATGCCTTCCGCTTCCTCGAGGAGTGGTGCGAGGTCGTCGTTCCATTCGAGGGCGGGGAGCGGACGAACCTCCGCCCGCGGATACGGGGCGTCCTCGAGCCACTCGACGATCTCGAACCGCTCGGCCCCGCGGGCGACGATCGACATCTGCCCGGCCTGGGGGACGACGTGGCTGAGACGGGCCATGGTCCCGAGCGCGAAGCGCTGGTCGCCGCCACCGGTCTCGACGCCGCGCTCGATCAGGACGACTCCGAACTCGGGGTCCACCTCGTCGAGCAGCATGCCCAGCATGACGAGGTAGCGCTCCTCGAAGATCCGCAACGCCAGCGGCGTGTGCGGGAACAGAACGGCTCCCAACGGGAACATCGCGGTACCCATGGCACCAGTCAACCAGCGCTGTGGGCGGCGAGGGCCGTTCGCGCGGCTTCACGCCTGTTCGTCGCGCAGGCTTTCGTGGATGCGGTGGAGGTCCATCAGCAAGGACCCCACGAGCACCCAGTGCTCGGTCGAGGGCGTACGGATCTGCAGGGGCCGGGTGAGCGCGGGCTCTTCCGCGATCGGTTCCGGCTCGGTGCGCGGGTCGAGCGCGAAGTCGAGCCGGACGTCGTGCGCCGCCCGGTGCAGCTGCTCGGCGATGGCCCGCACCGACGGGTCGTCGGCGATCGAGGCGGTGTACCCGTCGTACACGGCCCGTGTCATCCCGACGGTCTGGGTGACGACAGGGCTGAACCGGTCGAGTCGCCGCTGCATCGCGGCGAGGTCGGCGCGGTGCCGAGAGCTGCGCGGGTTGAGCGACAGCGAGTCGGCGCCGTCGCGGATGGCGTCGGCCGCGGCATCCCGCACGGGGCGCAGGAGCCGCGCCTCGAGGAGGAGTCCTTCCAGCGACGCCCGATCCTGCGGGGTCTCGAGGGCGTCCGCGAGACGTTCCAGTGCCGCGGCGAGTTCGCGTCCGAGGATCTCGAGCTTCTCCCGGGCCGGGGGGACGAGCACCGGGGGCACGAGCGCGGTGTTCACCAGGATGCCGATGACGGCACCGATCACCGTCTCCAGCACGCGGTCGAGGGCGTAGTTGGGCGTGGCCGTGCCGAGGGCGAGGACGAGCACCGCGCTGATCGCGACCTGATTGGTCGCTCCGGGCGACATGCGCAACGCCCAGGCCACACCGAGGGAGACGGCGCCGGCGAGCAGGATCACCCAGGTCGGGGACCCGAGCAGGATGCCGAGCAGGGAGGCGATGACCACGCCGACGATCACGCCGACGCTGCGTTCGACGGCCCGTGTGAACGACTGGTTGATGCTCGGCTGCACGACCAGCACGGCGGCGATCGCGGCGAAGATCGGCGGCGGCCCGGGGACGAGGGCGCCCGCGGCGACCCACGCGGCGATCATCGCGATCGCGGACTTCGCGACCTGCAGGAAGGGCCCGCGTCGCGGAGCGCGGAAACTCAGGCTTTCGCGCGGGAGCCGGAGCGGGAGTCGCATGAATCGAGCCTAGGCGGAGGCGCCCCTCATCTCGGCCGGTCCAGCATGGCATCCGCGTGTTCGGCGACCCAGGCCATGAGCGGCAGGACGCGTCCCATGAGGTCGCGGCCGAGGTCGGTCAGGGCGTACTCCACGCGCGGGGGCACCTCGGGATACGCGGTGCGGCGGACCAGACCGTCGGCTTCGAGGGTCTTGAGCGTGCTCGCGAGCATCTTCTCGCTGATGCCCGAGATGTTGCGGCGCAGCTCGCCCCAGCGCTGGGTGCCGTCCGAGAGCGCGACGAGGACGAGGACTCCCCACCTGCCCATCACGTGATCGAGCACGGTCCGGGTGGGGCACCCGTCCGAGAAGACATCGGGACGTTCGGCGCGGAGATCCGCAAGACTCACCATCACGTGAGTACCTAACCGAAAAGTGGGTACCCGCATTCCGGAATGTGCTCCGGTCCGCGACGTTGCCTTGGGCGTACCGACCGAAAGGACACTCCCATGACCCTCCTCGTCTCCGCCGCCTCCGGGCACCTCGGCCGCCTCGTGATCGATGCGCTCCTCGCCCGCGGCGTCGCCGCATCCGACGTCGTCGCCGGTGTGCGCACCCCCGCCAAGGCCGACGACCTCGCGACGCGCGGCATCCGCGTGGTCGAGTTCGACTACTCCCGCCCCGAGACCCTCACCGCCGGGCTCGAGGGCGTCACCCGTGTCCTGCTCATCTCGGGCACGGACCCCGACCGGGCCACCGGCCACCGCAACGTCGTCGAGGCGGCGCGGGCCGCGGGCGTCGAGCGCCTCGTGTACACCAGCGCGCCCCGCGTCGACGAGATCGACTACCCCCTCGGGGCAGATCACCTCGCCACCGAGCGCGCGATCTCCGAAGCCGGCCTGGATGCCACGATCCTCCGCAACAACTGGTACACCGAGAACTACCTCGACGCGGTCGGACGTGCGGCGGACTCCGGTGTGATCGTCGCGGCCGTCGGCGACGCGCGGGTCGCCAGCGCCAGTCGCCGCGACTACGCCGAGGCGGCGGCGGTGGCCCTCACCACGGACGACCTCGTGGGGCAGACGCTCGAACTCGGCGGTGACGTCACGTGGACCTACGACGAGCTGGCGGCTGCGGCGGGAGAGGTGCTGGGCCGCGAGGTCGCGTACCAGCCGGTGACGCTCGAGCAGCTCGCGGCAGGACTCGAGCAGGCCGGTCTCGATGCCGGGACGGCGGCGTTCGTCGCCGGCATCGACGACGCGATCGCCCGTGGTGCCCTGTCTCAGACCGACGGCACCCTGGCCCGCGTGATCGGGCGCCCGACCACGCCGCTCGTCGAGGGGCTGCGCGAGGGTCTCGGCCGCTGACCCGCCCGGCCCGGGTTCACGCGTCCGCGCGGACCCGGGCCGTCCGCTTCCGCTCCCGCATCGCGAGGAACAGGGGGAAGGTGAAGGCGAAGGCGGTGAGCCCCGACAGGACGACGTAGAGCCAGGCGTGCCGCATTCCCTGTCGTCGCCCCTCGACCAGGATGAAGATGCTCCCGGCGACGGCGACGACCAGCAGGTCGACGGTGATCGACGAGACCGCCGGTCCGCTCGAGACGAGATCGCCCACGAAATCCACCATCTGGACGACGGCGAACACGTTGAAGGTCCAGGTCCCGACGAGCCCGACGATCGACAGTGCGAGGAACACCAGCCCGAGCGGTGTCCAGTGCTTGGTGAGGTCAGCCATGCGCCGATCTTGACGTCCCCGCGCCTCGCGATCCACCCCCGCCGCGATGTCGGGGCTCCGCAGTAGCGTCGAGGGATGGATGCCGCTCGCGCTCTGACCCTGCTCGACGAGCTGGAGCGCGCCGTCGACCGACGTCTGCGTCACCTGGGCGACGACGCCGAGAGTCTCCGACACGACCGGGCGGATGCCACGGCCGACGACGAGCACGACCCCGAGGGCTCCACCCTGTCGGGGGAGTGGGCGCACGTCGATGCGCTCGCCCGAGCGGCGCGCGCGGAGCAGGATGAGATCCGTGCGGCGCGGGAGCGCGTGGCATCCGGAACCTTCGGCGTGTGCGAGGTGTGCGGGCGGCCCATCGCCGACGCGCGGCTGGACGTGCGGCCCACCGCACGGCGGTGCATCGTCTGCGCGGTGTGACCCGCGACGTAGGCTCGGGGGGTGGAACCGCTGCTGATCGTCCTGCTCTTCGCCAACGCCGTGTTCAACGCTGTCGTGTGGCCCCGGTTCTACCCGCGGATCGCGAAAGACCCCCGCGCGCGCGACGCGTCCGGCAAGCCCACCGCGTTCCTGATCGTGCACACGGTGCTCATCGCGATCGCCCTCGTCCTGGCGCTCGCGTCGGTGATCGCGGCGATCGCCGCGCTCGTCTCCTAGGTCCCCGCCCACGCGGGCGCTGTAGAATGTCCGTGCGGGCTCGCCCGCCGCACCTCGTGCATCTACCTACCGGACCGGCAAGGCGGCACCGCCCCACGCCCCGGAGATCCTCATGCACCACCCCGTCCCGACCGCTGCGTCGCGCTCGCTGATCCACCACACGGGGTTCTGGTACTTCCCCGTCGCGTTCGTCGCGCGTCTGCCGTTCGCGATGATGACGGTCGGCGTCCTGGCCCTCGTCGTGTCGGTGCGCGGTTCCGTCGCGCTCGGCGGGCTCACGTCCGCCGCCGTCGGCATCGGTGTCGTCATCGCCGGGCCCGTGCTCGGCGACCTCGCCGACCGGTTCGGGCAGTCGCGTGTGCTGGTGCCGACCGGGCTGGCCAACGGCATCCTCCTCGCGCTCTTCCCCGTCGTCGTGGGGTCGCCGGCCGCCGACGCCGTCGTCCTCGCGAGCGCCGTCGCGATCGGCCTCACCGGCCCGCAGACCGCCGCGATGTCGCGCAGCCGTGTCATGGCGCTCATCGGGGCGCGGGTCTCGTCCGAGCGGCGCGAGCGCACCTTCTCGCGCGCGATGGCGTACGAGTCCGCGGCCGATGAGACGGCATTCGTGATCGGCCCGTTCGTCGTCGGCGTGCTCGCCGCGGTCGTGGCGCCCTGGGCGCCGATCGCCGCGGCCGCCGCGCTGAGCTTCATCTTCGTGACCGCGTTCGCGCTGCACCCCACCGGACGCGTGGTCCCCGTGGCGTCCGAACGCGGCGCGATGGCTCCGGCCCGCGAACTGCTCCGGCCGCGCATGCTGATGCTCGTCGTGGCGGTGTTCGGAGTCGGCGCGTTCTTCGGCTCGACGCTGACGTCGCTGACCGCGTTCATGGAAGCGCGGGGCGCCCCCGAGGCCGGGGCGCTGCTGTACGGCGTGATGGGCGTCGGTTCCGCTGTGCTCGCCCTCGCCGTGGCGGTGCTGCCCGCGCGTTTCTCCCTGCGCTGGCGCCTGGTGGCCTTCGCGATCCTCCTCTTCGCCTCGGCGGGCGCGTACTCGGTGGGCGGTTCGGTGGTGACCGTGACGGTCGTGCTGTGTCTCATGGGAATCGGCGTCGGACCCTCGCTCGTCACGCTGTTCAGCCTCGCGGGACACCGTGCCCCGGCCGGGCGCACGGCGACGACCATGACGCTGCTCGCCTCGGCTCTGACCCTCGCGCAGGCGCTGTCGTCGGCGGTCACGGGTGCCGTCGCGGAGCGCGTGGCGGTCGAGACGGCGATGCTGTTCCCCGCCGGGGCGGCGCTGATCGTGCTCGCCATGGCCGCGGTGAATCTCGTGCACGCTCAGCGCTGGGATGCCGTGCGCCCGTCGTCGATCGGATAGAACCGGCGCAGCACGAGGCGCTGCCCGAACGTCCACAGCGTCGTGACCGCGAGATACAGGCCCGCGGCGAGCGGGACGAACAGCGCGACGACCGCGGTCGTGAACGGCAGCACCGCGGTCATCGCGACGACCGATCGCGGGGTCGCGGGATCGAACGGGGGGCGCAGGAAGCGTCGTGTCAGTTCGCCCGCGCCGGCGATGACCGCGACGACGAGGCCGAGCAGCACGAACGTCACGGCATCCGCCGACCCGCTGGTGAGAGCGGTCAGCAGGCTCGACCCGAGCGGTACCCCCGCGAGCTGCTCGGTGAGGAGGCCGTTGGCGTGTCCCGCGACCGTCGGGTGCAGGAACACGGCGTACAGCAGCCCGACGACGGGTGCCTGCGCCAGGACGGGGAGGCATCCCGCGAACGGGGACACGCCCGCATCCCGGTAGAGCTGCATGGTCTCGCGCTGGAGGCGTTCGGGGTTCTTCCCCCAGCGCTCGCGAAGGGCGCGCAGCTGCGGGGCGAGCCGCGCGCGATCGCGTTCCGCCCGGGCCTGCGACACCCCGACGGGGATGAGCCCGGCGCGGACGACGAGGGTGACGAGGACGACGGCCAGGGCGGCGGCGGCGCCCCCGGCGGCGGGCGTGAGGAACGACGTGAGGGCCAGCAGGCCCCGGGTCGTGAGGTCGAGCAGGGCCGCGAGCGGCGGCAGGGCGAAGAGGTCCAAGGAAGTATCCGTTCGTGGGAGCGATCAGGGCGCGATCGGCCACGAAGGGATGCCAGAGCGGCGCCGTCGGGGGCGCCGGGCGTTCTACGCGGCCGCGGCCGCGCGTCCGGGAGCTCGCGGGCGCGGGTGGCCGGCGGCGTCGGGATCGCTCTGCGCGAGCGGAGCGGACGGATCGATGGGGCGCGTCGGCGTCGCGGGCGGGGCGCCGGACAGAAGGCGGAACACCACCACCGCGACGGCGACGGTCAGGACGACCGCGGCCGCGAGGGCAAGAGCCAGCAGAGGAGTGGGCGACGACCCGCCGTCGGGGATCAGCGCGAGCTCGGCGGCGACGAGGAGGAGGTTCAGGGCGGTCAGGAACGACGCGAACATCCCGTGCCCCCTCTCGCAGGTCCTGCCCTCACGCTACCAGCGGCTCGGTGGCTACGCTTTCGGGCATGACGACTCTCGTGATCACCGTGGTGGGGGACGACCGGGCCGGGCTCGTGGCCTCCCTCGCCGACATCGTCGACGCGCACGGCGGCAACTGGGAGACCAGTGAGCTGGCGGAACTGGCCGGCGCGTTCGCCGGGATCGTGGAGGTCTCGGTTCCCGCCGACCGTGCCGACGATCTGCGCGCGGCGCTCGAGGCGGCGACGGGCACGCTGCGGGTCGCGGTGCACGGTCCGGCCGCGGTGCGCGTGTCGGACGCGCGCACCGTCGCGTTGACGGTGATGGGCAACGACCGGCCCGGCATCGTGCGCGAGATCACGAGTGCGCTGAACGCCCGCGGGGCGAGCATCGACCGGATGTCGACACAGACCACGGATGCCGCGATGGCGGGCGGTCGCCTGTTCGAGGCTTCGCTGACCGCGACGCTCGCCGGCGCGGGCGGGGTCGACGAGCTCGTCGAGGACCTTCAGAACCTCGCGGCCGAGATCCAGGTCGATGTCACGCTGAGCGACTGACGCGGACGCGGGCCGCGAGCCCCGCGATCGCGCGCCAGCCCACCAGGAACACCAGCAGGGTGACGCCGGCGACGATGACGAACGCGACAGCGACACCCTGACCGCTGACCGCGCGCAGCAGCATCCCGGCCACCAGCGTCACGCCCCACACCGGGAGGCCGGTCCGCAGCGGCGCGAGCGGACGCCGCCAGCCGAGGCTCACGGCCCACCCGAGCAGCAGGCCCACGAGGAACGGCCACGCGGTGGTCGCCAGGCCTGCGCCCGCGGGGCCCAGCACGTCGCCGTCGTGGGTGGCGCGTCCGATCGCGGCGAACACGACCACCAGGACGACGTCGACGAGGAGAACGAGAAGGGCGCTACGGCGGGACGTCACCGTTCCATCCTCGCACCCGCGAGTAGCGTGGGCCCGATGACGACCCGCCTGCTCCTGATCGCCGACACGCACGTCCCCAAACGGGCGCGGAGCCTGCCGGAGGCCGTGCGGCGGGCGGCATCCGGGGTCGACCTCGTCGTGCACGCCGGCGACTGGGTGACGGCGTCGGTGCTCGACGACCTCGCCGCGCTCGCCCCCGTGCTGGGGGTGTGGGGCAACAACGACGGTGCCGACCTGCGAGACCGTCTCCCGGAGGTGGCCCGAGCCGAGATCGACGGGGTGCGTGTCGCCGTGATCCACGAGACGGGGCCGGCCGCGGGGCGGGAGAAGCGGATGGATGCCGCCTTCCCCGACGCCGACCTGCTCGTGTTCGGGCACAGCCACATCCCGTGGGACGCGGTGACGCCCGCGGGGATGCGGCTGCTCAACCCGGGGTCGCCGACCGATCGGCGCCGCCAGCCCGCGTGCACGATGATGACGCTCACGCTGGCCGACGGCGCCGTCCGGGAGACGCGGCTCCTCGAGGTCGCGCGCGACTGACGCGTCAGACGCGCCGTGCCGCCGACGTCATCGGGCACTCGAACGGGTCGCGGGCGGCCAGCCCGACGCGGTTCAGATACGCGATGACGATGCCGTACGACTGGAGGAGCGTCGTCTCGACGTACGGCACCTGGAGCGTCCGGCAGTGCTCGCGCACGATCTCCCGGGCGCGGCTGAGATACGGGCGCGGCATGTTCGGGAAAAGGTGGTGCTCGATCTGGTAGTTCAGGCCGCCCATGAGCCAGGTCGCCCACCAGCCGCCGGAGATGTTCCGGGAGGTGCGGACCTGCTTGCTGAAGAAGTCGAGCTTCGCGCCGGGCGCGATGACGGCCATGCCCTTGTGGTTGGGGGCGAACGACGCCCCCATGTACACGCCGAAGACGGCGAGCTGCACGCCGAGGAAGGCGAAGGCCATCCCGAGGGGCAGGAACACGAACACCGGCGCGACGAACACCGCGAAGCGCAGGGCGAGCAGCCCGAGCTCGGTCCAGCGACCCCTGACCTCGCCGCGCGAGAGCAGGTGGCGGATCGCGAGCACGTGGAGGTTCAGACCCTCGAGCGTCAGGAGCGGGAAGAAGAGCCATCCTTGCCGCTGCGTGATCCAGCGCTGGATGCCGCGAGCCTTGGCCGCGTCCTCGTCGAGGAACGAGATCGTGTCGATCTCGATGTCGGGGTCCTTGCCGACGCGGTTCGGGTTGGCGTGGTGGCGGGTGTGCTTGGTGGCCCACCACGACTGGCTCATGCCGACGATCCCGTTGCCGATCCACAGCGCGAGGCGGTCGTTCGCCCTCCCCGACGCGAAGATCTGCCGGTGGTTGGCCTCGTGCGCGAGGAACGCGACCTGGGTGAACAGGATGCCGAGGGCGGCGGCGATGAGGAGCTGGAACCAGCTGTCGCCCAGCAGGACGAAACCGGTGATCGCGCCGCCGAAGCCGAGGACGATGGCCGTGGCGACGAGAGAGTAGAAGACGGGGGTGCGGGAGAGGAACCCGCTCTCGCGAACGACCTGCGACAGCTCCGTGTAGGCCTTGGCGATCGGGGGGAATTCGGTGGTGCCGGAATAGGTCTGACGAACGGGGCCGAGACGGGACTCGACGATGGTGGAGGCGATGAAGAAGCTCCTCGGGAGTGGTGACCGTAGTCGGGAGCCGGGGCGGCTACCCGGGCTGAGGCCCACACTACGTCGGGGCGTATGGGGTCACCGGAATACGAGTGCATCCACGGCATACTCACCGGCGACGGTCATCTTCCAGACACCCTTCCTGCGCTCTGCGGAACCTCCCGCGGACGCGGCGAAGGCCGGGAAGCCGCCGAAGCGGCCCTCCCGGCCTTCGCTGAGGAGCCGGAGCTCAGAGGGGACGGATGTTCGCCGCCTGCATGCCCTTGGGGCCCTGCTCAGCGTCGAATTCGACCTTCTGTGCTTCCTGCAGCTCCTTGAAGCCATTGCCCTGGATCGCGCTGAAGTGCGCGAACAGGTCGGCCGAGCCGTCGTCGGGTGCGATGAACCCGTAGCCCTTCTCGGAGTTGAACCATTTCACGGTGCCAGTGGCCATCGTGTTCTTCCTTTTTCTTCGTGGGCCGCGATTGCGGCCGGGTGCGCCGCTCCGACGCATGCGGAGCGGACGGGGACGCCGCGCGACCGGGAGGGTCGTGCGAACGCGGTGGACGTCGACAGCGGACTGGGCCGCAGCGACGGAGTCGTGGATACCGAGATCTTCGCCGCGCGCCCCTTGGGCTTCGAAGCCCGAGGGGACGGCGCCGACGAAACCGGCGTACGCGGAATCGGCGGTCGCGACGAAGACGTCGAGATCGGCCTGGCGCCACGACAACGGCGGGGGGAGGAGAGGAGACACGCGAACTTTCCGCGGCCGATGGACGACCGGGGGTCGCGCCCACGCAGACCGCGCGGAGATGAGGAGGGAATCGCATCGATGACGGCTCGGTGCCGTGCGCCCGGCATCTCCACGATGAGGCGGACGTCGATGAAGCAGGTCCCAGAACGAATACTCCACGGTAGCACGGATGCTTCCGCAGAACACGAGCAGTTCTTGCTGCAGGGCGAGAGCAGGCGCCGGGGCAGTCGTCAAGCGGTGGCCATGGTCGCGGTGACCGGATGATCTGGGATCTCCCACCGGAAGAAGGAGGACGACGTGTCCGACACTGTGTCCGAGCTGGACAAGCTCAACGAGATGCTGCCCAAGTTCCGCTTCGCCATGATCACCACACGAGCGACGGGCGGCGATCTGCATGCCCATCCGCTCACCGTCCAGGAGCGCGAATCCGACGGCGACCTGTGGTTCATCGTCGGCACCCATGCCTCGGCTGTCGAGCACATCCGTCGCGACCCGAAGGTCGGGTTGTCATTCAGCTCCGACGGCCTGTGGCTCTCGCTCGCGGGCGAGGCCGAGGTGGTCGAGGACCTCGCGAAGCTGAAGGAGCTGTGGTCCACGAGCGTCGAGGCCTGGTTCCCCGACGGACCCGAGTCCCCGGGGGTGACCCTCCTGAAGGTCTCGGCGTTGAGCGGCGAGTACTGGGGGAGTGTCGGCGGGCACATCGCCACGGCGGTGGCGCTGGTTGCATCCAAGGTCACCGGCGAGCGCCCGCGCGGCGAGAACGAGAAGTTCGACCTGCCCGAGTGACGGGCGGGGCCCCCGTCTCAGCCCCCGGAGGGGTTGTCGACGGGGGCGTCCTCGTCGTCGGTGCCGTCGGGGATCTCAGGCCGGTCGGCCGTTTCGAGCTCGTCGGGCTGGTCGGCGGTGTCGGGGGTGCTGTCCGGTGTGGGGGTCATGCCCTCACCCGAACAGCTCCCGTCTCGGCGCGCACGCCCCTTGCGCGAGAGCGATCGGTGTGCGCGGCGCAAGCCCCCGATCCGAGGCCGGTGGCGCTGACACGATGACGCCATGGCACGACCCCCGCTGCGCACCAAGCCGTGCGCCTACTGCGGCCGACCCTTCTCCGATCGGAAGCGCTGGAGCGGGCGCGACCAGTGGGACGAGGTCCTGTACTGCTCGCGCGGATGCCGCGCGAACGCCGCGAAGCAACGGCGGCGCGCGTGAGGGCCGCGCTGGTCCTCGCGACCCAGCAGTTCGCGGAGCACCCGGCCTTCGACGACGACGACGTCGAGGAGTTCTTCTTCATCGAGTCCGCCCCGCGCTTCGCGAAGCTGCCCTACCACCGGCACAAGATCGTGCTGCTGGTCTCGGCGATGCGGCACACCGCGGCCCGGCTCGAGTCCGCGGGACGCATCGTGCAGCGGATCACCCTCGAGGACGACCTGCCGTTCCGCGCGGGCCTCGAGCGGCTGCTGGTGGAGCGAGGCGTCACCGAGCTGACGTGGATGAGCGACCCCAACCGCCCGGTCGACGAGCGGATCACGGAGATCTGCGCGGCACACGGCGTCGAGACCGACATCCTGTCCGACGGCTTGTTCCTCACGCCCGAAGAAGACGTCGACGCGTGGTTCGCGGAGCACCCCAAGCCCCTGATGGAGGACTTCTACCGCTGGCAGCGTCGGCGCACCGGCATCCTGATGGACGGTGGGGTGCCGGCGGGACGTCGCTGGAACTTCGACGCCGACAACCGCAAGCCGCTGCCGAAGAAGGGCGTCGAGATCCCGGCGCTGCCGACGCCCGAACGTGACGACATCACGGCGGCGGTGATCGCGGAGGTCGACGAGCGGTTCCCGGAGCACCCGGGCGAGGCGTCGGACTTCTGGCTCCCCGTCACCCCCGAGGATGCCCGCACGTGGCTCGACGTCTTCGTCGCCGAGCGCCTGGGCGACTTCGGCCGGTACGAGGACGCCATGAAGCACGACGAGCCGTTCCTCTTCCACGCGGTGATCTCGCCGATGCTGAACATCGGGCTGCTCACCGTCGAGGAGGTGATCGCCGCCGCGACACGGACCGCTGCGCCGCTGGCATCCGTCGAGGGGTTCGTCCGGCAGGTGATCGGCTGGCGGGAGTACATGCGCGGGATGTACCGGGCGTACCCGAAGCTCGAGCGCGTCAACGCCCTGCACCTGGAGAAGCGTGTCGAGAAGTACTGGTACACGGGGGAGCGGATGCCGTCCGACCTGCCCGCGCCCGTGCGGACCGTGCTCGGACGCGTGCACGGGTGGGGGTACGCGCACCACATCGAACGGCTGATGGTGCTGGGCAACTGGTTCCTGCTGCGGGGGTACGCGCCCCGGGAGGTGAACCGGTGGTTCCTCGCGCTGTTCGTCGACGCGTACGACTGGGTCATGGTGCCCAACGTCATGGGCATGAGCCAGTTCGCCGACGGCGGGTTCGTCGCGACCAAGCCCTACGTCTCGGGCGGGGCGTACCTGCAGAAGATGGGGTCGTGGTGGCCCTCGGCGCAGGAGGCCAAGGACTCGGTGTTCACCGACGCGTACTGGCAGTTCCTCGAACGGCATGAGGACGTGTTCGCCGGGAACCACCGGATGTCCCTCGCGCTCGCGCAGATGCGCAAGCGGAGGGACGCCGGAGGCTCCTAGCCCTTCAGCTTGCTCAGCGCCGACCCCTTGTGGGCGGCCGTGGCGTCGGTCTTCTCCGACTTCACGATGTACGCGGGCTCGTCGTCGGAGGCCGTGAACTTCTGGCCGTCGAGCTGGAAGTCCTTCGTCTTCTTCTCCACGACCTCGCCCTGCGTGCGGCCCTGGGGCGTGTCCCAGCTGACGCGGTCGCCCTTCGACAGATCCTTCGACATGTCCGTTCCTCTCGTTCGGTTCCGCCATGGTGGCGAGCCGCGCGGACGAGGAGCCGGGGATTGACAGTCGCGGGACGGTACGCGCTGGGGACGGCGAGCGCAATGCCTCGTCCGCCCGGAACGTCGTGCGTAGCGTCGACGGCATCCCCTTTCCCCGGCCGTGAGGAGCGCCATGTCCGAGCCCACCACCGCGAACAACGGATCCCCCGTCGCCAGCGACGAGCACTCCCAGAGCGTCGGGGCCGACGGCTCCATCGCCCTGACCGACCACTATCTGATCGAGAAGCTCGCGCAGTTCAACCGCGAGCGCGTTCCCGAGCGCGTCGTGCACGCCAAGGGCGGTGGTGCCTTCGGCACGTTCCGCACGACGGCGGACGTCTCGGCCTACACGCGCGCCGCCCTTTTCCAGCCGGGCGTCGAGACCGAGATGCTCGCGCGCTTCTCCTCCGTCGCGGGCGAGCAGGGGAGCCCCGACACCTGGCGCGATCCGCGCGGATTCTCGCTGAAGTTCTACACGACCGAGGGCAACTACGACCTCGTCGGCAACAACACCCCCGTCTTCTTCGTGAAGGACGGCATCAAGTTCCCCGACTTCATCCGCTCGCAGAAGCGTCTCCCGGGCAGCCACCTCCGCGACAACACGATGCAGTGGGACTTCTGGACGCTGTCCCCCGAGAGCGCGCATCAGGTCACCTGGCTCATGGGCGACCGTGGCATCCCGGCCTCCTGGCGGCACATGAACGGGTACGGCTCGCACACGTATCAGTGGATCAACGCCGCCGGGGAGCGATTCTGGGTGAAATACCACTTCCACACCGACCAGGGGCACAAGACCCTCACGCAGGACGAGGCCGACCAGATCGCCGGTCAGGACGCCGACTTCCACATCCGCGACCTGTACGCCGCGATCGAGCGGGCTGAGTTCCCGACCTGGACGCTCAAGGTGCAGATCATGCCGTACGAGGATGCCAAGACCTACCGCTTCAACCCGTTCGATCTGACGAAGGTGTGGCCGCACGGCGACTACCCCGAGATCGAGGTCGGCACGATGGAGCTCAATCGCAACCCGGGCAACTACTTCGCCGAGATCGAGCAGGCCGCGTTCGAACCGTCGAACTTCGTGCCGGGCATCGACGGCAGCCCCGACAAGATGCTGCAGGCGCGCATCTTCAGTTACGCCGACGCGCACCGGTACCGCGTGGGCACCAACTACCAGCAGTTGCCCGTGAACCGCCCGCACACCGAGGTGCACTCGTACTCGAAGGAGGGCGCGATGCGCTACGAGTACGCCCCGCCCGAGGTGCCCGTCTACGCGCCGAACTCGGTCGGGGGTCCGGCTGCCGATCCGCGACGCGCCGGTGACGGCGGGTGGCAGAGCGACGGCGAGCTCGTCCGCTCAGCGGCGACGCTGCACCCGGAGGACGACGACTTCGGTCAGGCCGGAACGCTCGTGCGCGAGGTCATGACGGCCGAGGAGCGCGACCGGCTCGTCGAGACGATCACCGGACACGTCGGCGGCGTGACCCGCGCGGACGTCCGCGACCGGGCCGTGCAGTACTGGAAGAACGTGGATGCCGAGATCGGCTCCCGCGTCGAGGCCGGGCTCCCGCCGCTCGAGGGAGCGACCGCCCCCGGCGAGCAGCTCAGCGAACCCAACCCCGACGGCGACCTCGTCGGGCGGGACGTGGCCGGCCGCGTCTGACCGTCATCGTGCGGGGCCGCGCTCACACCGGGGCGCGGTCCTGCCGGGTCAGCCGGAATCGGGATGCCAGCACGCCGGCGATCAGAGCCCCCAGGCCGCCGGCCATCATGTCGCCGATCGTGTCGTCGTAGGTGACGAAGACGGCATCCGTGATGAAGCGATAGCCGAACCACTCGACCATCTCCCAGACGGCGCTGAGCGCGAGCCCGGTGAGCGTCGCGACGACGATGGGGGTGCGGCGGCGGCCGGTGGGAGCGATGACGGCCGCGTCGTCGAGGATGACGAGGGCGACGGCCGCGAGCACGCCCGTGCACACGGCGTGGACGACGAGATCCCAGCCCGCCCAGGCCCGATACAGGTCGACGACGTTGCTCCCGGCGGCGACGATGACCGTGAGACAGATGGCGAGGTCCAGGCCGGCGCGGAGGCCCAGCATCCGTGTGAGCATGACCGCGGGGAGCGTCATCGACAGCACGGCGGTATCGGTGGCCGGAAACGTGACGGCGGCGGTGAGCACCCCGAGGATCGCGGCGGCGCGCACGGCATCCGTGATCCACTCCATCGCGGTCCGGGGCGGCCGCTTCAGATTGGCGTACAGCGCGCGAATCATCCCGGCACCGGGATCCGCACGACGGCCTGCACCGGCAGGTGGTCCGACGGCCAGCTCGTGCCCGTCGGGCGCGGGTCGATGCCCGCGGCGCGGACGCCGACGTCCGGTGTCGCGAGGATCGCGTCGATGCGGCGAGCGCCCACGCGCGGTCTCCGGTAGTTGTTGAACGTCCCCCATTCGACGGTCCGGCGGGTGGGGGCGTACGCCCAGGTGTCGACGAGACCGCCGTCGGCGAACATGCCGGCGAGCTCCGCCGAGCGGATCGGGGCGTTGACGTCGGCCGTGAACAACAGGGGGAGGTCCTCGGCGGCGACGAGCTCGGCGAGCCAGCGGGCGGAGCGGCGCCGCGCACGACGCGAGAACGCGTCGAAGTGGCTGTTGACGAACACGAACGGGGCGGCCGTCGCCGAGTCGACGAATCGCGCGATGACGGCGATGCGGGGAAGCGTGTTGCCCCAGCCCACCGAGCCGTCGATCGCCGGGGTGTCGGAGAGGGCGACCTGCGTCCAGTCGAGCAGCTCGAGGCGATCGCGGTCGTAGAAGATCGGCGTCCCCTCGCCGTCGCGGTCCTTACCCCGCCCGTGGCCGATGCGACCGTACGTGCTCCCGAGCGACTCCTGCACCCACCGGGCCTGATCGGGGCGGGCCTCCTGCGAACCGAGGAGGTGCGGCGTGTTCGCGCCGAGGAAGACACGGAGGCGCTCTTTACGGAGGCCCCAGCGGTCCTCGGGCGGCCAGGTCAGTCGCTCGAACCGGCGGCGGATGTTGAAGCTCATGACGTGCAGGTCGGGTGCGCCGACGTTCGGGAACAGCACCCCGCTCATCAGCGCCGCCCCAGACGTCGAGCCCACCGCAGCGGCGGGAGCTCCCTCGGCCAGTGCGCGAACACGGTGCCCATCCCGCGGGAGAAGCTCTTCGCGAACCGGCGCGGCCGGACGGTGCGGGAGGAGACGCGCATCAGCGCGTGCCCCGGGACGATCCGGATGTGGTGCCGCTCGCCGAGGTGGAACGCGAGATCGAGGTCGTCGTGCAGTTCCGGATCGAGGTGGATGCGCCCCCGGACCGCGAGCCACGCCTCCCGCCGGAACGCCATGTTCGACCCCCACAGCGGTGCGTGCCCGAGGGCCGGGTAGGCGAAGGCCGCGTAGGTGCCGAGGAACGCCCACGCCATCGGCCGCCGCCCCGACGCGGGGCCGTCGTGGAACACGGCGCCGGCGGTGACGGCATCCACGTCCGGGTCGGAGAGCGCGGCGGTCATGTGCGCGATCCAGCCCGGCGCGGGCAGGCTGTCGGCGTCGAGTCGGAGGATGAGGTCGCCGGTGGCGGCGTCGTACCCGGCGGCCGCGGCGGCGGGGATTCCGCGCTCGCCGCAGTACACCACGCGCGCGCCCGCGGCGCGGGCGACGCCGGCGCTGTCGTCGTTCGAGGCGTTGTCGACGACGACGATCTCGTCCGCGGGGCGGGTCTGCGCGGCGAGCGCTGCGAGGCACGCGGCGAGGGGCACGGCGTCGTCCCGGACGGGGATCACGACCGAGACGGTCGAGGCGGCGAGAGTCATCGCGTGTCACGCTAGCGGCCGTCGCCGCCGGCACGAGGTGCCTTGCGCTCTGCGTACCCTGGATGCCATGGCATCCGCGGCATCCGTTCTCAACGTCTCGGCGTATCTGTTCACGCCCATCGACGACCCCGCGGCGCTCCGGCCCGTGCTGCGTGCGCGTGCCGCGGACGCCGGGCTGCGCGGAACGATCCTGCTCGCTGAGGAGGGCATCAACCTGTTCCTCGCGGGCGGCGCCGCCGACGTGCGCGGATTCGTCGACGGGCTGCGCGCGGATTTCCCGGCCCTGGAGACGAAGGAGAGCTGGTCGGATGCCGTGCCCTTCGGGCGCCTGCTCGTGAAGGTCAAGCGCGAGATCATCCGCATGGACCGGCCCGAGGTGCGCCCGCAGGACGGTCGCGCGCCCGCGGTGTCGCCGGCGACGCTGCGCCGTTGGCTCGACAGCGGAACCGACGACGACGGGCGCGAGGTCGTGCTCGTCGACACGCGCAACGCGTTCGAGGTCGACTACGGCACATTCGCCGGGGCGCAGGACTGGCGGATCGAGCGGTTCACTCAGTTCCCGGATGCCGCGAGCGCTCACCGCGATGAGCTCGACGGCAAGACCGTCGTGAGCTTCTGCACGGGGGGCATCCGGTGCGAGAAGGCGGCCATCTACCTGCGCGACCAGGGGCTCGACGCGTACCAGCTCGACGGCGGCATCCTCGGCTGGTTCGCCGCCCAGGGCGACGCGCACTGGGACGGCCACTGCTTCGTCTTCGACGAGCGGGAAGCCCTCGACCCGGCGCTCATCGCCCGCGCGGGCGCCTGAACGATGCTGTGGGATCAGCACGCGTGCGCCGAACTCGTCGAGACCGCTGACCTGACGGAGCTGCACCGCTACCGTCCGGCGGGTGGCGGGCTCGTCTCGCTCAACGTCGGCTACGCGCCGCACGGGCCCGAGGTCGCGGCATCCGTCCTCCGGGCGTTCCGTGCGCAGGTGACCGCGATCGACGGGCTGGAACTCGCCGCGACCGTCGCCGACGTCGACCGGATCGCCGCCGCCGGCGACACCGCCGTGGTGTTCGACCTCGAGGACTGCGCGCCCCTGGGCGGCGACCTCGACGCCGTCGCGACGCTCGTCGCCCAGGGCGTCCGCACGCTCGGCCCGGTCTACAACTACGCCAACGCGGCCGGGGGCGGATGCCTGGATGCCGAGGATCCCGGCCTCACGCGGTGGGGACGCGACCTCGTCGCGGAGCTGAACCGGCGCGGCATGGTGCCGGACGGCTCGCACGTCGGCGCCCGGACGTCGCTCGACATGTGCGCCGTCTCGACGCGGCCCGTCGTCTTCAGCCACTCGTGCATGCGAAGCGTGTGGGACCACCCCCGCAACATCACCGATGACCAGGCCCGCGCGGCCGCCGACACCGGGGGAGTCGTCGGCATCACCGGCGTCGGCATCTTCCTCGGCCCCAACACCCCCACCCTCGAGGCGATGGTCCGCCACATCGAGTACGCCGTCGAGGTCGTCGGCATCCGGCACGTCGGGGTGAGCACGGACTTCTCCTTCGACTGGGAGACGTTCCAGACCACCCTGGCCGAGAGCCCCGCCCTGTACGACGCCAGCTACACCGCATGGGGACCGGTCGAATGGATGCCGCCCGAGACCTTCGTCGGCCTGGGGGCGGCGCTGCGCGACCGCGGCTGGAACGACACCGACATCGCGGCGGTCCTCGGCGGGAACTTCCGCCGCGTCGCGAGCGAGAGCTGGGAGGCTCAGCCATGACCGAACTCACCGACGGCGCGATCCTTCGCCGCGCCCGCCCCGGCGACGAGGCCGGGATTCTCGCGTGCATCCAAGCGCTCGCCGACTACGAACGCGAACCGGATGCCGTCGACAACACCGTCGAGATGCTCACCGCGACGCTGTTCGGCGACGACCCGCGCGCGTTCGCCTTCGTCGTGGACGGGAAAGACGGCGAGATCCGTGCGATCGCGATCTGGTTCCTCACCTACTCCACCTGGACGGGCAAGCACGGCATCTGGCTCGAAGACCTCTACGTGCACGAGCGGTACCGCTCGCACGGCTACGGCGTGGCGCTCCTGTCGGCGCTCGCCGCCGAGTGCCTCGCGCAGGGATACCCGCGGCTGGAGTGGACGGTGCTCGACTGGAACGAGCCCGCGATCGGCTTCTATCGCGCTCTCGGCGCCGAGGCGATGGAGGAGTGGACGACGCGGCGCGTCACGGGCGCGGCACTGGAGGCGCTGGCGACCCGCGGCTGACCCTCAGCGCTGCCGACCCCGGGCGAGGAACCACGCGATCCGCGCGATCGCGAAGATCTTCCGGATCCGGCCCGGGCGCCGAACGACACCGAAGGCCGCCCGGTCGGGAGCATCCGCGAGACGACGCTGGAGAGCGCGGAACGCGTCGATCTGCCGGGCGAGGAGGTCGAGGTCGACCCCCGCGTGCCGGGTCTCCGCCAGAAGCGAGACGGGTCCGGTCACCAGGGCGATCGCGGGGATGCCGTTCTCGAACAGCGGTTCCCCCTCGCCGAGGTGCACCAGGGCACCCGGCTTGACCGGCCGCACGGCAGGGTTTCCCCACGCCGAACGGACGAGGGCGTCGAACTCGCGCGTGGTGGCGTAGAGCAGCTCCGGCTCGGCGGCGTCCGGGTCCTCGCCGGGACGCGGCGCATCGGCGCGATCGTGCAGCGCGCCGAGGTGTTCGATGACGAGTCCCGCCACGGCCGTCCGCCCGCCCGCCGCGGGCGACCACAGCTCGGGGTGGGCGCGGAGCCAGGCTGTCGTGGCCTGTCCGTGCTCGGTGACCGCGGGGATGCGAAGGTGCCCCGCCACGAGCACGAACACGATCGTGCGGTCGTGGGGGATCTCCGCGGCATCCCGGGCGAGCGCGAGGAGACCGATGTGTCCGTTCTCCTCGATCGCGTTGCCGCCGTCGCTGTGCGTCACCACCAGAACGGTCTCGTCAACGTGGGGACCCGCGCCGGGCGACACCGCCCACACGGTGTCCATGGTCGCGTCCGCGTGACGAGTGGCATCCAGGACGAGCGTCGCGGTCGCTCCCCGACGCGCGGCGGCGACGACGCGGTCGCCCTCGGACTCCGGGACCCAGACGGCCGGGAGCCCCTGGTGGGGGCGGGTGAAGGGCAGGTACTGGCCGCGGGACTCGTGGTCGGGCAGACCGCGCCACACCGCGATGACGCCGACGACCCCCGCTGCGCGCGCCGTCGTGAGGTCGGTGCCCGCGAGTTCCGACGAGATGACGGGATTCGCGACCGAGTCGAAAGGGAGCCGACCGTCCCAGGAATCCAGAACGAGGGATGCCGGAGCCTCGACGTTGTCGACCTCGATGACGGCGATGCGACCCCGGGCCGCCGCCCAGCGCTTCCTCCGACCCCGGAGGAGGACGAGGGCGGCGGTGACGCCCGCGGGCCCGGTCTCGCCGGAGTACGGCCACGGCGAGGCCACCTCGACCCCGTTCCCCTCCACCGTGAGAGACACGGCGTCCTCCCCGGCGTCCCAGCGCTCGAACGAGTGGGTGTCGCGTTCGACCGGATGGCCGAGCGCGGTGAGCTCGGCGGCCACCTCGTCGATCAGCGTTCGATGGGCCTGATTCCCCGACCGTCGGGGCCCGAGGGCGTTCAGCCGGTCGATGTGTTCCGCGTAGGTCGGCATGTCAGCCGAGGAAGGGCCGCAGCTCGACGCGGCGGCCGCAGGCGCGCGATCCGCCGATCGCGAGTTCGCGGGCGATGTCGATGTCGGCCGCGTCGATGATCCAGAAGCCCGCGACCCACTCGGGGGCCTCGTTCACCGGACCCGGGGTGATCGAGGGCTCGCCGGACCGCGCGTCGATGACGAACGAATCGGCCGGGTGGGCGACACCGGCGGCGAGCACCCAGTGACCTCCCGCGACGAGACCGTCGTTGAACGCGTCGATCGCTTCGCCCTCGTCAACGGTCGCGGAGGAACTGCGGTCGTCGATGACGTTCAGAAGGAATCGCATCCGGCCACTGTGACAGCCGCAGCCCCCGCGCGCTATCCGAGGTCGCGCAGTACGGTCTCGGCGGCGCGCTGCCCGGAGACGAGCGCCCCCTGGATCGATGCGGTGTCGCGGTGGTCGCCCGCGACGTAGCGGCCGTCGCCGAGTCGCACGGGGCGCCGGAGCCGCAGCGGCGGGTCCTGCGCGGGGAGCGCGGAGGTGATGTCGTCGCGCCGGAGCAGCGTCCACGGGCGGGTGTCCGCGCCCCACAGTTCGGTGAGCTGCCGTCGGACGTCCGTTTCGGTCGCAGCGCTGGGCAGCACGGTCGTCGCCTCGACGAGGTGCTGCCCGCGGGGGGCGTAGGTCGGGGCGGTGTTCGAGACGATCGCCGTATGGACGACCGGTCCGCGCCGCCGCCCGTCCACGCGCAGAGCACCGTCGTCGTTGTGGCGCTCGTCGGTGGCGAACCACCACGTCCGGAGTCCGCGCGGGCGGGGGAGGGGGACGTCGAGACCGGGGGTCAGCCCGGTGGCCACGACGACGGCACGGGCGTCGACGGCATCCGCGCCGTCGATCTCCACCCGCCATCCGCGCCCGTGCGGTCGGGTCGCGGTGACCCGGTGGGAGAGGCGGATGCCGGCTCCCGCCCGCCGTGCCGTGTCGGCGAGCTGCGCGGGAAGGGCGCCGATCCCGGCGGCCGGGACGCCGGGGGCGCCGAGGGCGAAGCTGCGGAGAAGGAGGCGCACGAAGATGTCGGACGTCTCCTGCCGGTCGTCGGCGAGAACTCCGGCGAGGAAGGGCTCGAGGACCGACTCCCGCAGGGGGCCGCGGACGCCCGCGCGGTCCCACGCCTCCGCGAGCGTGCGGTCGGGTCCGTGCTTCACCGCCCGCGGATCCGTGAGGACGGGAAGAGCCCACCGCGCCAGCGGCAGCAGATCGGCGGGGCGCACGAGTCCGCCGGCGAGCGATGCGGGGATCGAGGCGGGATACCGCAGCGGGTGCGCGATGCGGGCCACACCGTCCTCCATCCGCACGCCGAGCGCGACCGGGAATCGCCGCAGCGCCAGCGCGCCCACGTCGACCCACCGCCGGACCGCCGGATAGGCCGGGTTGAGCACGTGGAAGCCGCGGTCGAGGCGGAACCCGTCCACGACGTCGGTGCGCTCGCGCCCGCCGACCGCGTCCTCCGCCTCGAGGACGACGACATCCCGACCTGCTTCGGCGAGCCGAGTCGCGCATCGCAGTCCCGCGAGGCCGCCACCGATCACCACGACGTCGTATCCGCTCATCACTCGAGCGTAGGCAGGCGGTCCCGCCGATCGGCGGGGGTTGCGGCGGGTCCAATCAGCGCCCGACATGCCTGTGGGAAGGATCCTGCCCACGCTTCAGCGTTCGTTCCCCAGCGCCGCGCGGGCCAGGTCCAGCGCGTCCGACGACGCGACACCGAGCTCGCGCATCGCGCGGGCGAACGCGGCGGCGGCATCGGCAGCGCGTGCGCGCGTGGCATCCGTTCCGGCCGAGACGAAGGTTCCGGCGCGGCCGCGGGTCTCGACGAAGCGCGCCTCCTCGAGCTCCTTGTAGACGCGCGCCACGGTGTTCGCGGCGAGGCCGAGCTCGGTCGCGAGGGTCCGCACGGGCGGCAGACGCGTCCCGGTCGGCAGCTCGCCGCTGTCGATCAGCGCGATGATCCGCGCGCGCACCTGTGCGAACGGCGGCGTGGCGGAGGCGGGATCGACGCGGATGTCCATGGTGCCGCCACCGTACCAACCCTCCGCGCGAGGGAACGGGAAGGGCCCGGATGCCATGGCATCCGGGCCCTTCGATCGGGACTTACGCGGTCGCGTCCTCGCGCTTCGGCAGCACCCAGCCGGGGCGCACGAAGTGGCACGTGTAGCCGTTCGGGATGCGGATCAGGTAGTCCTGGTGCTCGGGCTCGGCCTCCCAGAACGGAGCCTCGGGCTCGATGGTCGTGACGACCTTCGCGGGCCAGATGCCCGACGCGTCGACGTCGGCGATGGTGTCGCGCGCGACCTGCTCCTGCTCGGGGGAGAGCGGGAAGATCGCTGAGCGGTAGCTCGTGCCGATGTCGTTGCCCTGACGGTTCAGGGTCGACGGGTCGTGGATCTGGAAGAAGAACGCGAGGATGTCGCGGTACGACGTCTTGGCGGGGTCGAAGACGATCTCGACGGCCTCGGCGTGGCCGGGGTGGTTGCGGTAGGTCGCGTGGTCGTTCGTGCCGCCGGTGTAGCCGACGCGCGTGTCCAGCACGCCGGGCTGGCGGCGGATGAGGTCTTCGACGCCCCAGAAGCAGCCGCCCGCGAGGACGGCGGTCTCGGTGCCGGGGCGGCGGGTGATGTCGCCCGTGTCGGTGGGTCCGCTGGTCATGGTGTTGCTCCTTCTGCGGTGACGGAAAGGGAAGAGGTTCATGAGGCTCGGGTCTCGCGGAACAGGGCGAGGTACGCGCCGTAGCCCTGCTCCTCGAGCTCCGCCACGGGCACGAACCGCAGCGCGGCCGAGTTCATGCAGTATCTCAGCCCGCCGGCCTGGCGGGGGCCGTCGTCGAAGACGTGACCGAGGTGGCTGTCGGCTCCGCTCGAACGCACCTCGGTGCGGCTCATCCAGAGCGACCGGTCGGTCTTCTCCACCACGGCGGCCGTGTCGATGGGCTTGGTGAAACTCGGCCAGCCCGACCCGCTGTCGAACTTGTCGGTCGAGGAGAACAGCGGCTGCCCCGACACGACGTCGACGTAGATCCCTGCCTCGTGGTTGTCCCAGTACTCGTTGCGGAACGGCGGCTCCGTCGCGTCGTCCTGCGTGACGGCGAACTGGCGGTCGGTGAGGCGCCCCAGCGCCTCCGACGTCTTGCGGTACTCCGTGGTCACGGTGTGGTCCTTTCGCCTGCGATGCCCGGTTCGGGCATCACTGTAGAGAACGCGGGACCCGGTCGTTTTGGTCCCGCGGGGCTGGGAGCGGGCTGTGAGTTCACGGGGACGACGAATGCCGGAGGCAACCCCTCGGGTTCTCATCGGCAGGCTCGCTAGGGTGGCGGGTCGACACTCCAGGAGGACCCATGCCCCGCACGATCGTCATCACCGGAGCCAGCGACGGCATCGGCGCGGCCGCCGCCCGCCAGCTGCACGAGATCGGCGAGGAGGTCGTCGTCGTGGGGCGCAATCCGGACAAGACCCGGCGCGTCGCCGACGCGTTGAGGGTGCGCTCGTTCACCGCCGACTTCTCCGACCTCGCGCAGGTGCGGGAGCTCGCCGAGACGCTGCGCGCCGAATACCCGCGCATCGACGTGCTCGCCAACAACGCCGGAGGGATCTTCGGCGACCGGAGGCTGACGGGCGACGGATTCGAGGTCACGTTCCAGGTGAACCACCTCGCCCCGTTCCTCCTCACGAACCTGCTCCGCGAGACGCTGCTGGAATCCCGGGCCTCGGTCATCCAGACCTCCAGCGCGGCCGCCCTCCTGTTCTCGCGCTTCGACATCGATGATCTGCAGGGCGCGCGTCGGTACTCGGCATCCGCGGCGTACGGCAACGCGAAACTCGCCAACGTGCTGTTCACGAAGGAGCTCAACCGGCGCTTCGGCGACGCGGGCCTGTCCGCCGTCGCCTACCACCCCGGCGTGATCGCCTCGAGCTTCGGGTCGACCGGGAGCGGATCGTGGAAGTTCCTCTACGGCGGCCCGCTCGCCGAGCGGTTCATGACCTCGACCGACGTCGGCGGCGCCCGCCTGACCTGGCTCGCGCTGGGCAAGCCCGGCGTCGACTGGCAGCCGGGCGGCTTCTACGCGAACAACAAGCCCGCCCGCACGCACCGACGCGCTGACGACCCGGCTCTGGCGCGACTCCTGTGGGACCGCAGCGCCGAACTGGTCGGGCTCGACTCCTGACAAGCTGTTCGTTTCCTATGCGAAGACCCAGGATGCCGCTTTCTTGGTGAACTCTGGGAGGGCCCCCGCCACGCTGGGCGCATGACCGCCACCACCACCGTTCCCCTCGGCGTGGACCCCTTCTCTTCGCCGATCCGACGCGAGCGCACGGCCCGACGGCGCGGCCGCCTCGGCTGGACGCTCTCCGCCACCGCCCTGATCTGGCTCTCCAGCCTCGCGGTGGTGGCGCTGTGGGTCGCGGGGGGTGGCATCCAGGCCCTCTTCGGGTTCGACGCCGAGACCCTCAACACCCTGGGTCGTCTGTGCGGGCTGGTGTCGGCGAACCTGCTTCTCTACCAGGTGCTGCTCATGGCTCGCGTTCCGGTGTTCGAGCGCGGGTTCGGCCGCGACGGCATCACTCGGATGCACCGGCTCGTCGGCTTCTGGTCCTTCGCGCTGTTCTCGGCGCACATCGTGCTGCAGATCCTCGGGTACGCCGCGGCGGCCGGCATCAACCCGATCGTGCAGCTGTGGGAGTTCGTCTGGGATTACCCCGGCATGCTCCTGGCGACGGCGGGAACGGGCCTGCTGCTGCTCGTCGTGGCGACGTCGATCCGGCGGGCGCGGAAGCGCCTGCGGTACGAGTCCTGGCATCTCCTGCACCTGTACGGATACCTCGGTGTCGGCCTCGCCGTCCCGCACATGCTGTGGACCGGTGCCGACTTCACCGCCCACCCCCTCGCCGCGGTGTACTGGTGGGTGCTGTGGGCGGCGACGGCGGCGGCCGTGGTCGTGTTCCGTCTCGGGCTGCCGCTGGTGCGGTCGCTCCGCCACGGGCTCCGCGTGTCCGACGTGCGGCGCGACGGCGACCGCGGCGTCTCGGTCACGATGACCGGACGGCGTCTGCACCGGATGCCGGTCCGCGCCGGCCAGTTCTTCGTGTGGCGGTTCCTCGACGGCGCCGGCTGGACCCGCGGGCACCCGTTCTCGCTCGCCGCGGCCCCCGACGGCACGTCACTGACCATCGCCGCGCGGTTCGTGGGCGACGGCACCTCGCGCCTGGCATCCCTGCGTCCCGGGACGCGCGTCCTCATCGAAGGGCCGTACGGCGAGATGACCGAAGACGCGCGTACCGGCCGCAAGCTCCTGCTCATCGGTGCGGGTGCCGGCGTCGCACCGCTCGTCGCGCTCGCCGAGAAGGCCGCCTGGGCCCCGGGCGAGGCGACCCTGCTCGTCCGGGACCACGCGGAGGGCGACGCCCTGCGTCGCGGCGCCATCGGGCGTCTCGAACGCGACCGCGGCCTCCGCTACGCCGCCCTCGTGGGGCCGCGCGCCCCCGGGGCGTCACCGTGGCTGTCCGTCGGTCACGCCGCGTGGAGCGGCGTCGACTTCCTGCGCTACGTCGCGTCCGACCTCGAGCAGTACGACGTCTATCTCTGCGGCCCGGGACCGTGGATGGATGCCGTGCGCACCGACCTCCGTCGCGCCGGGGTCGCGTCGAGCCGCGTCCACGCCGAGTCGTTCACCGTCTGAGACCTGAGAGGGAGACAGAGATGAAGAAGATCTTCTACGCCGTGATGGCGACGCTCACCGGCCTCGTGCTGCTGTTCAGCTACCGGACGTCGCTCGGTGAGGGCACCGAGACGGCGGCGGCCCTGCCCGCGACGACCCCGGCGCCCGCCTCCGCCCAGCGCGCGACGCCGTCGGCGTCGACCTCGCCGTCGGCCTCGGCCTCACCGTCGGGCGCCGCGCCGTCGGCTGCGACGCCCACGCAAGCCGCACCCGCATCGTCGGGTCTTGCCGACGGCACCTTCACCGGGTCGAGCGTGAACACGCGGTTCGGTCCCGTGCAGGTGCAGATCACGGTGTCCGGCGGGAGCGTCACCGACGTGCAGGTGCCGGTCTACCCGTCCGAGAACGGTCGCGACCAGCAGATCAACTCCCGCGCCCTGCCGGTCCTCGTGAAGGAGACGCTCGACGCGCAGTCCGCCGACATCGACATGGTCTCGGGTGCCACCTACACCAGCACCGGGTACCTGAAATCCCTGCAGTCGGCGCTCGACGAGGCGCGCGCATGAGTGCCGTGCCCGCGGTCACGGTGGTCGAGCCGGTCATGGGCACGATGGTCACCGTCCAGGTGCGCGGGAGTGCGACGACCGCTGCCGCGGTCCGCCCGCGCATCGACGCCGCGATCGCCGCGGTGGTGGCGCGGATGCGGGACGACGAACGCGTGTTCTCGACGTATCGTCCCGATTCGCACGTGAGCCTGCTCCGGGACGGGCTCCGCGGGCTCGACGACGTCGACCCCCGTGTCCGCGAGGTCGAGGCGCTGTGCCGGCGGTTCCGCGACGACACCGCCGGCGTCTTCGACGCGTGGTGGCGGGGATGGTTCGATCCCACCGGCGTCGTGAAGGGGTGGTCGGTGGACGCCGCCTCCGCGCTGCTCCTCGATGTCCTCGCGCTTCCGGGAGTGGAGGCTGCGGCGGTCAACGCGGGCGGCGACATGCGGCTCCTCCGCGCGCCGGGGAGCGCCCACGTGTGGAACGTGGGCGTGGCCGACCCCGAGGACGCGGCCGGCGTGCTCTCCACGATCGCCCTCGCCGACGGCGCCGTCGCGACCTCGGGGACCGCGGAGCGGGGGGCGCACCTCATCGACCCGCGCTCGGTGCGTCCGGTGCCCGGTCTCGTGTCGGCGACCGTCGTGGCCGACACGTTGACCGTGGCGGACGTCTGGGCGACCGTGGCGGCCGTCTCGGGGATCGACGACCTGGATGCCGTGCGCTCAGCGCCCGTGACGTCCGGCATCGTGTGGGCCGACGGCCGCGTCCGACGCTGGGCCGGCGGGATCGAGATCGCGCGTTTCGAGAGTCTCGTGGACCCGTCAGCGCGCGCGGGGGAGACGCAGCAGGAACACCGTTCCGTCCGCTGACGTGCGCTCTACGTCGATCGTGCCGCCGTGACGCGTGGCGGCCTCGCGGACCAGGGCCAGGCCCAGACCGAACCCGCGTCGACGCCCCGATTCCGCGCCGCGGGCGAAGCGTTCGAAGATGCGCTCCCGATCGTCGTCGTGGACGCCTCCGCCGGCGTCCTCGACGCGGATCGCGACGTCGTCGTCCGTGCCGTCGGCCGACACCGTCACGGCGGTCCCCTCGGGGGCGTGGGTGATCGCGTTGTCGATCAGTGCCGTGCACATCCGCACGAACGTCACCGACGGGACCGCGGCGACCAGGCCCGTCCCGGTGCGCACCGTGATCTCGACGCCGGCCTCGTCCGCCAGGGGGGTCAGGACGTCGACCGCCGCGCGGATCCCGCCGTCCACCGCGACGACGCCCTCCGTCGCGGCCGCTCCTTCGGCGGCCAGCAGCATGTCGGTGAGCACGTGGTCCATCAGTTCGGCGTCGCCGCGCAGCCGGTCCAGCGTGTCGTCGAGCGGTTCGCCGCGGGCGAGGCGCCGCTGCGCGATCTGCACGCGGCTGCTGAGCGCCGTGAGCGGTGTCCGCAGTTCGTGGCTGGCATCCGAGACGAAGGCCCGCTGACGCCGGAGAGCCTCGTCGAGCGGGCGCACGGACCATCGGGATGCCGCCCACCCGACGACCCCGATCACGGCGACGCCCAGCAGACCCAGCCCGAGCACCCACGGCAGCACGTCGTCGAAATCGACCACGACCCGATCACCCGGGAGACCGCCGGGGCCGCCGTGATGATCGGTCTCCCTCCGGGCCCCGGTCAGCAGCACGCCGACCAGGATCCCCACGCCGATCGCGAGGGCGATCGCCGAGGCGCCGCCGACCAGCAGGCCGACCCGGGCCGCCGCGCGCCGGACGATCCGACGGTCGTCCGCGGCGCTCACCGGGCACCGCCCGCGCGGTAGCCGCGTCCTCGGACGGTCTCGACCACGTCCGGCGCGCATTTGCGGCGGAGATAGTGCACGTACGTGTCGACGGTGGTGACCGCGTCGACCGAGGAGAACACGTCGCGCGCGATCTGCTCGCGGGAGAACACGCGGTCGGGGCTCGACGTCAGCAGGTCCATCAGGGCGTTCTCGGTGGCGGTCAACGTCACGCGCGCACCCGAGGGGGCGTACACCGCCGCGGCATCCGGGACGTAGGTCCAGTCCGCCACGGCCCGTCGTCGCCCCTCGGCGCGGAAACCGCGCAGGAGCGCGCGGAGGCGCGCGAGCAGTTCGTCGTAGTCGAACGGCTTGACGAGGTAGTCGTTCGCGCCGGCATCCAGGCCGTCGACACGATCGGCCACCGACCCGAGGGCGGTGAGCAGCAGCACCGGCGTGGTGATGCGCGCGGTGCGCAGGGCCTGGACGATGTGCTCGCCGTCGAGCCGGGGGAGTCGCCGGTCGAGCACGATGAGGTCGAACCGTTCGCGCAGGGCCCGGTCGCGCGCAGCGACCCCGTCGCTCTCGTGCGTGACGTCGTACACCTCCCCGAGGACCTCGGTCGTCATCGCGGAGATCTCGCCGTCGTCCTCGACGTACAGCAGGCGCGGACGGCGCGTGTCGGCGAGGCTCATCGGCGTCCCGTCGCGGACCCGCTCATCGCACACCCGCACGGGGCGGATCGACCGTCCAGCCCAGACGCTCCAGTGCCGCGTGCAGCCGGTGGGCCTGCGCCCAGGCGATCTCGCCGGACACGTCGGAGAGGACGTCGATGGCGAACGGCGGCGGATCGGCGAACTTCGGGATCTCCACCTCGGCCCAGGCGTGGGGGGCCAGCCAGACACGCGGCTGCGAGGTGCGCGCGCCGTCCACCCCGCCGTCCGCGGCGAAGGCGATCACGTCGAGCGCGTCGATCTTGGCGATGGGCATGTCGACGACGAGGGTCACGGCGTGAAGTCTTTCGGTCATCGGGCACCTCCCGCGTTCATCCTCACACGGGTGGCGCCGGTCGCGGCAGGGCGGGACGGCGGGGAGCCGACGAACGCGCCGGTCGGGCGGGACTACCCTCGACCCATGCCCTCGCCGCTCGACGATCTCCGTCGCGTCGTCGACGACGCGACGGGCGAGATGTTCGCCGACCTCCGCGCCCTCCCGGTGGAGGACGGCGCGCGCGAGGCGGCCGTGCTGATGCTCTTCGGGACGCTGGATGCCGTTCCCGCGGCGCGCGTCTCCGCGTCCGTGCCGTCGGACCTCGACGTCCTCCTGCTCTCGCGTGCGGACACCCTCCGCGCGCACCCGGGGCAGATCGCGGTCCCCGGCGGGCGCGTCGATCCGGGGGATGCAGGGCCCGTGGATGCCGCGCTCCGTGAGGCGCGGGAGGAGACCGGTCTCGATCCGGCCGGGGTGGGCGTGATCGGCACGCTGCCGCGCGTGCCCCTCGCGTATTCGCGCCATCTGGTGACGCCGGTGGTCGCGTGGTGGGATCGGCCGACTCCGGTGCGGGCGGTCGACACCGCCGAGTCGGCGGCGGTGTTCCGAGCGCCCGTGGCCGATCTGCTGGACTCCGCGCGGCGCGGGGTCACCCGCATCCATCGCGACGGACGTACGTGGAGCGGCCCCGCCTTCCTCGTTCCGCACGCCGGCGGAACCCACGTGGTGTGGGGCTTCACCGCGATGCTCCTCGACGGGCTGTTCGACCGACTCGGGTGGACCGAGCCCTGGGATCGTTCACGGGAGATCCCGCTCCCCGCGGCGTACGCCGGTCCTCCCCGGGGCGGGCGCGCGTAGCGTTTTCCGCTGCGTTCGTCATTCGGCCCTCCGTCGTGCCCGAGGGTCGCTAGCGTGGGGATGTGACTGCTCCCGTTGACCCCACCACCACGTCCGCCTGGACCCGCCTCACGGCTCTTCGCGAGGGATTCGACCCCGATCTGCGCGGATGGTTCGCCGCAGACTCCGGCCGCGTCGAGAGCCTCACGCGCACCGTGGGCGATCTGCACGTCGATCTCTCGAAGAACCTCGTGACGCCCGAGATCCTCGAGGCCCTCGTCGCGCTCGCCGAAGAGACCGGTGTCCGTGAGCGATTCGCCGAGATGCTGAGCGGCGTCCACCTCAATACGTCCGAGGATCGCGCGGTCCTGCACACGGCGCTCCGCCGCCCGGCCGGCGCCACGCCCGCGCTCCACGTCGACGGGCAGGACGTCGACCACGACGTCCAGGTCGTCCTGGCGGCGATGTCCGAGTTCGCCGACCGCGTGCGCAGCGGTGAGTGGAAGGGCGTGACCGGGAAGAAGGTCACGCATGTCGTCAACATCGGCATCGGTGGATCCGACCTCGGCCCCGTGATGGTCTACGAGGGCCTGAAGCCTCTCGCGGACGCCGGCATCCAGGCGCGGTTCGTGAGCAACATCGACCCGACCGACATCGCCGAGAAGACCGCGGATCTCGACCCCGAGACGACGCTCTTCATCGTCGCCTCGAAGACCTTCACGACTCTCGAGACCCTCACCAACGCCCGTCTCGCGCGGGACTGGCTGTGGGCCCGACTGGCCGAGGCGGGCGCGATCGACGACACCGACGCCGCGCGTGTCGACGCCGTCGCGCACCACTTCGTCGCCGTCTCCACGGCTCTCGACAAGGTGGAGGCCTTCGGCATCGACCCGACCAACGCGTTCGGTTTCTGGGACTGGGTCGGGGGACGCTACTCGGTCGACTCCGCGATCGGGCTGTCGCTCATGATCGCCTTCGGTCCGGCGGCCTTCCGTGAGCTGCTGAGCGGCTTCCACGCCGTGGACGTGCACGTGGCGTCGACGCCGATCGAGCGGAACGTGCCCGTTCTGATGGGTCTCCTCAACGTCTGGTACACCAACTTCCTCGGCGCGCAGTCGCACGCGGTGCTGCCGTACGCCCAGCAGCTGAGCCGCTTCGCGGCGTACCTCCAGCAGCTGACGATGGAGTCGAACGGCAAGTCCGTTCGGTGGGACGGTTCGCCGGTGACCACCGACACGGGCGAGATCTTCTGGGGCGAGCCCGGGACGAACGGGCAGCACGCCTTCTACCAGCTCATCCACCAGGGCACGCGTCTGATCCCGGCCGACTTCATCGCCTTCGTGAACCCCGCGTACCCCCTCGCCGACGACGGCCGCGACGTGCACGGTCTGTTCCTGGCGAACTTCCTCGCACAGACCAAGGCCCTGGCCTTCGGCAAGACCGCCGAAGAGGTCGAGGCCGAGGGCACCACCGGCGCTCTGGTCGCGGCGCGCACGTTCCCCGGCAACCGTCCGACCACGTCGATCTTCGCGCCGGCGCTCACCCCGTCGGTGCTCGGCCAGCTCATCGCGCTGTACGAGCACATCACGTTCACGCAGGGCACGATCTGGGGCATCAACTCGTTCGATCAGTGGGGCGTCGAGCTCGGCAAGCAGCTGGCGCTGCAGATCGCCCCCGCGATCGAGGGCGATGACGAGGCTCTGTCGTCGCAGGATGCCTCGACGGCCGCGCTGCTGAAGTACTACCGGGCCCACCGCGCCTGACCGGTATCCGGGACTCCGGACCGGGCGGGGTTCCCGGCCGCGTCACAGACGGGTCGATTCGCGAGGTTTTTCTCGTCGGGTCGACCCGTCTGGTCGTCGGGGATCACTCGACCGGTGCCGCGCCGGTCGTCGCGCGACGCGTACGCGAGCGGCGCCCGCGATAAAGCCCAGGTCGGCGGAGAATTCCGCGAGACCGGTGCGCACGCCGTCGAGCAGGGTCCTCGCCGCCGTCGCCGCGCGACCGCATGCCCCCGTTCGAGACGGCGGCTTTCACGACCCTCCCAGGTAACGAATAGATAACGTCCAGAAGGGCCACTCACACTCGGGGACCTGTGCCGACCCGACGGCACGATCTCGCGCTCGTACCCGACGAGCCGCGCCCGATGACGAAAGACTCTTCACGTTTTGCTGCGTTCCGATCTCAAGCTCACCCATGTCCGCCGCGCACGCCGCACCCTCGCCACCGCCGCCACCTGCGCCGGCGTGGCGCTGGGGATCGTCACCCTGACGGGTGTCGCCGCCGCCGCGCCCCTCTCGCTGCCCGACGCCGCGGCATCCTCGTTCTCCGCGCCCGCCTTCCGGGCGGCGCAGTCCGTCGTCACGGCCCCCACGCTCGAGGGCGTGGTCGGTGACGCGGACGCCGCGCTCACCCGTGCTCAGACGACGCTGAAGGACGCGGCCTCGGTCGAATCCGACATCCAGGCCGCCGGCCTTTCGCTCGCCGTGGGCGACGCGTCGGTGGACACGGCGGCGCTGCAGACCGCGACCGACCGGCTGTCCTCCTCGGACCTCCTCCCCGTCGTGCTCGTGCCGGCCCTGAGTCAGAACGCCAGCACGGAGGCTCAGCGCGTGGCGGAGCGGGT
Organism: Microbacterium sp. 71-36; assembly: GCF_001898305.1. Lineage (NCBI taxonomy): Bacteria > Bacillati > Actinomycetota > Actinomycetes > Micrococcales > Microbacteriaceae > Microbacterium > Microbacterium sp. 71-36. The sequence continues at coordinate 6,520 of NZ_MKTP01000003.1, read as the reverse complement.
GGCGGTCCTGCGGGGGAGCCTGAACGACGCCGTCGCCGCCAAGGCCGCCGCGGACGCCGCGGCCGAAGCGCAGCGTCAGGCCGAGGCGGCCGCGGCGGCGGAGGCGCAGCGGCAGAAGGAAGCCGCGGAGGCTCTCGCTCGCGTGAACACGCCGGAGGGTGCGAAGGAGTTCGCCCAGTCGTACGCCGCCGATCAGTACGGCTGGGGCTCCGACCAGTTCTCGTGCCTGGTGTCGCTGTGGACGAAGGAGTCCGGATGGAACTACCAGGCCTACAACCCGAGCGGTGCCACGGGTATCCCGCAGTCGCTGCCGGGGAGCAAGATGGCCACGTTCGGTGACGACTGGCAGACCAACGCGGCGACGCAGATCAAGTGGGGCCTGGACTACATCTCCCGCGGCTACGGAACCCCGTGCAGCGCGTGGAGCCACTCGCAGGCGACCGACTGGTATTGATCGCGAACTCCCAGCCCGAACCCTCCCCAGCGATATATCGTTATATATCGCCGGGCTCATCCGGAGCCCCGCTTTTCGGGAGGTCATCATGAGTGGTTCGTTCCTGGGCGACGCCTTCGGCGCTCGCGGTACCGCCGGCCAGGGCTGGCCGATGTCGAACATCCTCGACGCGATGGAGCAGCTCCGCGCGCAGTTCGAGCAGAAGACGTCGGGCGGTTCGCGGATGAACAAGGGCGACGTGCGCTCCGCCGTGCTGTCGCTGCTGCTGGAGCAGCCGATGCACGGCTACCAGATCATCCGTGAGATCGAGGAGCGCAGCGGCGGCTCGTGGAAGCCGAGCCCCGGCTCGGTGTACCCCACGCTCCAGTTGCTGACGGACGAGGGCCTGGTGCGCGCCGAGGAGTCGGGCGGCCGCAAGACGTATTCGCTCACCGACGAGGGGCGCGCCGCCGCCGGCGACGAGACCACCGAGCGCACCGCGCCGTGGGAATCGGCGACCACGCGTGACAGCGGCCGGATGACGGCGTTGCCCAAGGCCGGTGTCGAGCTGGCCCAGGCGGCTGCTCAGGTGGCCCGCACGGGCGACAAGGAGCAGGTCGCGCAGGCGGTCGAGATCCTCGACGAGGCCCGCCGTAAGCTCTACTCCATCCTCGCCCAGAGCTGAGGGTGCCCGAGCCCGACGGTTCGTGGGGGCATCGGCATCCCGGAGATCCGATGACCGACGACGCCCTCATGCGCGCCCGCTACCGGCGCATCACGCGGTTCGCCGCGCGCTACCTCGTCCAGGCGTGGTGGTACGAGCTGTTCCTGCCGCGGCTCGGCCTCGAGCGGATCTCCGCCCGGGGCCGGACGCGCCGGCTCCAGATCATCGCGCGGCGCTTCCACGCGCTGGCGATCGATCTCGGCGGTCTGATGATCAAGGTCGGACAGTTCATGTCGTCGCGCCTCGACGTCCTGCCGCCCATCATCACGAAAGAGCTCGAGGGGCTGCAGGACGAAGTCCCCTCGGTGCCGTTCGCCCAGATGCGGGCGCGCGCCGAGGAAGAGCTCGGGATGCCGTTGGCGAGGGCCTTCGCATCGATCGACGAGCGGCCGCTCGCGGCGGCGTCGCTCGGGCAGGCGCATCGTGCCGTCCTCACCGATGCGCTGGCGGACGACACCGGTCTGCGCGACGTGGTCGTGAAGATCCAGCGCCCCGGCATCGACCGGATCGTGGACGTCGATCTGCGGGCGCTCCGGAAGGTCGGCGGATGGCTGAGTCGGGTGGCTCTGGTCCGTGACCGCGTCGACATGCCCGCGCTCGTCGAGGAGTTCGCCGCCACAAGCCTGGAGGAGATCGACTACCTCCACGAGGCGGCGAACTCCGAACGCTTCGCCGAGGACTTCGGCGGCGAAGGAGGGGTGGCCGTCCCCGAGGTCGTCTGGGAACGGACCACGCGGCGATTGCTGACCCTGCAGGACGTCACCGCGATCAAGATCAACGACGTCGCGGCGCTCCGCGCGGCAGGCATCGATCCGTCCGAGGTCGCGGCGAGGTTCGCCGCCGTCATGTTCGACCAGCTGTTCGACGACGGCTTCTTCCACGCCGATCCGCACCCGGGCAACGTCTTCGTGACCCCGCTCACCGGATCCACGGATGCCGGCTCCCCGGCCTGGCGGTTCACGTTCATCGATTTCGGGATGATGGGGGAGGTCCCCCCGAACCTTCGTCGGGGTCTGCGGCGCGTGCTGATCGCCGCGGCGTCGCGCGACGGCAAGGGCCTCGTCGACGGCATCCGCGATGTGGGCGTGCTGCTCCCGTCGGCGGACACGATCGCCCTCGAGCGGGCGATGACGCAGCTGTTCTCGCGCTTCGGTGGAATGGGTTTCGCCGAGTTGCAGGAGGTGGATCCTCGCGAGTTCCGCGCCTTCGCGGTGGAGTTCGGGGACGTGGTCCGGGCGCTCCCGTTCCAGTTGCCCGAGAACTTCCTGCTCATCGTCCGGGCGATGTCCCTCACGAGCGGGATGTGCAGCGCGCTGGACCCGGCCTTCAACATCTGGGATGCCGTCGAGCCCTACGCGCAGCGACTCATCCGCGAGGAGAGCGGCAACACCGTCCAGGCGCTCGCGCGCGAGGCCGCCTCGGTCGCCGCGCTGACTGCCCGCCTTCCGCGTCGGCTCGATGCGCTCATCTCGCGGGTCGAGGAGGGCGGCGTCTCCGCGCAGGTCCCGCGGGTCGAGCGTCGCCTGCGCGACCTCGAGCGGATGATCCGTCGGGTCGTCTCCGCGGTCCTCTTCACGGGGCTCCTCGTGGGGGGCATCCTCCTGCAGGCGGAACAGGCCGTCTTCGGCACGATTCTGATGGTCCTGTCGATCGGTCCGCTGTCCCACGCGCTGCTCGCGGGGGTGATCGCGCGCCGAGCGGGCCGCTGACCGAACGACGAAGCGCCGTGCCGGATCATTCCGGCACGGCGCTTCGTGGTCCTTCGGCTCAGTACCAGCCGGTGGACTGCGAGTGGCCCCAGGCGCCGCACGGGTCGCCGTAGCGGCCCGAGATGTAGCCGAGACCCCAGGAGATCTGGGTGGCGGCGTTGGTCTCCCAGTCGGCGCCGGCCGAGCCCATCTTGCTGCCGGGGAGGGCCTGCGGGATGCCGTAGGCGCCGCTTCCGGCGTTGTACGCGCGCACGTTCCAGCCGGATTCCTTGTTCCACAGCGACACGAGGCACGAGAACTGGTCGTCGCCCCATCCGAAGCCGGCGAGCATGCCGCGGGCGGTCGCCTGCGCGCCGCCGACGCTGTTGTCGCCCGAGCCTCCGCCGGAGGTGACGATCGGAGCCGAAGCGCTCGACGACGACGCCGCAGCGGCCTCCTGTTCGGCCTTCGCCTGCGCGGCGGCCTCGGCCTCCTGGCGCGCCTTCTCGGCGGCTTCTTCCGCCTGCTTCTCGGCCACGGCGGCGTCGAGGGCGCCCCGCAGTGCGGCGACGCGTTCGCTGACCGTGGAGGTCGCGGCGGTCACGCGATCCGTGAGCTCCGGAAGGAACGTCGCGGGGAGCGTCTCGGCGTCCGTGAGTCGCCGGGTGGCGGCGGTGAGTTCGGTGGTGTCGACGCTCGCGGGCCGGCCGATGTCCAGTCCGGATGCCGCGATGTCGTTCTGCACCGCGGTGGCGGCATCGGAGACGGTGCCGGCGGCGGTCACCGCGGCGCGCGCGGCGACGGCCTCGGGAGCCGCGGCCTCGCTGGGCGCGGAGAAGCTCGCGAGACGGAAGGTGGCCGACGACAGGTCGTCGGCGGGGGCGGCGGATGCCACGGGAGCGGTGCCCGTGAGGGCCACGGTGGCGAGCACTCCGACGGCGAGGACGCCGGCGGTCAGTGCGGGGCGGCGTCGTGTCCTGCGGGAGGCCAGGCGACGGTCGCGGCGGTTGGGGGAGGGCGTCGAATCAGAGCGCATAAAACCGGTTTCGTGTCGGGAGGACGGCGCGGGTATCGCACGTCCGGTCCGCGGGAAGCGGGCACGAAACGGGGAGCCTGGCACGCCAGTCTGGACGGAACCTGGGCGGTGAGGCATCTCCGGGGGCAGGAAAAGGGCTGATCCGTGACCTTTCCGCCGCCAGGACGGAACCACCGCGGAGGGGTTCCCACATCGATCGGCTCCGACGGCGACGACGGGCTCGGCGGGCTGATCCGGGAGCGCGGCGTCGCCCCGCGAACAGGCCCCTGATTCTGGTAACCTCGAGTGTCACTCGTGTGGCTCGTTCCGCACGCCCGGGCTCCGGCCCAGTGGCATCGCACGAAAAAACTCCGCTTCGCTTCGGCTCGCGGCATCCGTTCGCCCTCGGGCGGGGGTGCCCCGGCCGGCGGGATCCTCCCGGGTCGCGTCGTAAGAGTCGAAGCCCGACACCAATCCAACTAGGACAACCCACTACATGACTACCGCAACGACCGCCCCGGCCATCAAGCAGGTCGCGATCAACGACATCGGCTCTGCTGAAGACTTCCTGGCCGCGGTCGAAAAGACCCTGAAGTTCTTCAACGACGGCGACCTCATCGAGGGCACCGTGGTGAAGATCGACCGCGACGAGGTCCTCCTCGACGTCGGTTACAAGACCGAGGGTGTCATCCCCTCGCGCGAGCTTTCGATCAAGCACGACGTCGACCCGAACGAGGTCGTCAACGTCGGCGATCACGTCGAGGCCCTCGTTCTCCAGAAGGAGGACAAGGAAGGCCGTCTGATCCTGTCCAAGAAGCGCGCACAGTACGAGCGCGCGTGGGGCGACGTCGAGAAGATCAAGGAGAACGACGGTGTGGTCACCGGCTCCGTGATCGAGGTCGTCAAGGGCGGTCTCATCGTCGACATCGGTCTCCGTGGCTTCCTGCCGGCTTCGCTCATCGAGCTCCGCCGTGTCCGCGACCTCACGCCGTACCTCGGCCAGGAGATCGAGGCGAAGATCCTCGAACTCGACAAGAACCGCAACAACGTCGTGCTTTCGCGCCGCGCCCTGCTCGAGCAGACGCAGTCCGAGTCGCGCACCACGTTCCTCAACAACCTCCACAAGGGTCAGGTCCGCAAGGGCACGGTCTCGTCGATCGTCAACTTCGGTGCGTTCGTCGACCTGGGTGGCGTCGACGGTCTCGTCCACGTCTCCGAGCTCTCCTGGAAGCACATCGAGCACGCCTCCGAGGTCGTCGAGGTGGGCCAGGAGGTCACCGTCGAGATCCTCGAGGTCGACCTCGACCGCGAGCGCGTGTCGCTCTCGCTCAAGGCCACCCAGGAAGACCCGTGGCAGGTGTTCGCCCGTACCCACGCGATCGGCCAGATCGCTCCGGGCAAGGTCACCAAGCTCGTTCCGTTCGGTGCCTTCGTCCGCGTGGCGGACGGCATCGAGGGCCTCGTGCACATCTCCGAGCTGTCGGGCAAGCACGTCGAGCTCGCCGAGCAGGTCGTGTCGGTCGGCGAAGAGGTCTTCGTCAAGATCATCGACATCGATCTCGAGCGTCGCCGCATCTCGCTGTCGCTCAAGCAGGCCAACGAGTCGGTCGACCCCAACGGCACCGAGTTCGACCCGGCCCTGTACGGCATGGTCACCGAGTACGACGAGCGTGGCGAGTACAAGTACCCCGAGGGCTTCGACCCTGAGTCGGGTGCCTGGCTCGAGGGCTTCGACACCCAGCGCGAGGCGTGGGAGCAGGAGTACGCCGCTGCGCAGGGTCGTTGGGAGGCTCACAAGGCCGCCGTCGCCAAGGCCCTCGAGGCCGAGGCTGCCAACCCGATCGACTCGGGTTCGTTCGGTGGATCCTTCTCGTCCGAGTCGCCCGCCCAGGGCACCCTCGCGGACGACGAGTCCCTCGCCGCACTGCGGGAGAAGCTCAGCGGTCGCTGATCCTCTCGTCCTCACCGAAGGCCGGTACCTCTGCGGAGGTGCCGGCCTTCGGTCGTTCCTGCGCAAGCCCCCCTCACCCGATGCCCGCCTTCGGGATGATGAGGGCATGATCTCGAGACTCCCGCTCCTCCTCGCTCTCGCCGGCTCCGCCGTGCTCTTCCTCGCGATCGCGTTCGTGTACGTGCTGGTCTTCGGGGCGATCTTCTTCGGTGGCATCGAGTTCACCGGGGGATCGATGGATGCCGCGGCCCTGCAGGCGTCGATCCCCTCCCGAATCTGACCCTCAGGAGGGCCAGACGGCCGCGTGCGGCTCGAACGCCGTGGTTCCGCGTTTTTCCGCGGATTCCGGGGTGCGACACGCCCGGGGTGCGGTGTGGATTGGACGAGTGGGCCGGATCCGCGTAACTTATTACTTGTTCGCCCCACAGGGGAGAGCGGAGCGGCCGGAAGGCCCCGCGTCCTCTCAAGCGGTGAACAACCCAAAACCCCCACACATGGTGTAAGGTTTTGGTTCTGGTCTTCGACCGGATCTCACGACGCTGATCTCTTGATGGGTCCCACTGTGAGAGCCACAAGGTTCGAATGATCCAATATAGAAGTGAACTGCCTCACGGTTACGGTCTAGGGACTGGTTCTGTGGGTGCGTCCGTTCCTTGAGAACTCAACAGCGTGCACTTGTCAAATGCCAATTTATTCCTCGTCGGTCCGT
>NZ_MKTP01000002.1:120811-349210 GCF_001898305.1 Microbacterium sp. 71-36 | reverse complement strand
CGCGGATGACGCGCGCCTTGGCGTTGCGCGTGATCGTGCCCGAGCGGACGATGACACCGGCGATGTTGCCGAACTTCGAGGAGCGGAACACCTCGCGGATCTCGGCGACACCCGACTGCACCTCTTCGAACTCCGGCTTGAGCAGGCCCTTGAGCGACTGCTCCACGTCGTCGATCGCGTTGTAGATGACCGAGTAGAACCGGACGTCCACACCCTCGCGGGCGGCGCGCTCGCGGGCCTTGGTGTCGGGGCGGACGTTGAAGCCGATCACGATCGCGTTGTCGATCGTGGCCAGGTTGATGTCCGACTCGGTGATCGCACCCACACCGCGGTGGATGATGCGCAGCTGGACGCTGTCGTCGACCTCGATCTTGAGCAGCGATTCCTCGAGCGCCTCGACGGCACCCGACACGTCACCCTTGATGATGAGGTTGAGCGACTCGACCTTGCCCTCTTCGAGAGCGCGGGTGAAGTCCTCGAGCGAGATGCGCTTGCGGGCCTTGGCCAGCTGGGCGTTGCGCTCGGCGGCTTCGCGCTTCTCGGCGATCTGGCGCGCGGTGCGGTCTTCCTCGGTGACGATGAAGACGTCGCCGGCACGCGGGACCGAGTTGAGGCCCTGCACCTGGACGGGACGCGAGGGGTAGGCCTCGTCGACCGCATCGCCGTTCTCGTCGATCATCGCTCGGACGCGGCCGTACGCCGTTCCCGCGACGATCGCGTCGCCGACGCGCAGCGTTCCGGACTGGATGAGCACGGTGGCCACCGAACCGCGGCCCTTGTCGAGCTTCGCTTCGATCGCGACACCGCGGGCCGCCTTGTTCGGGTTGGCCGTCAGGTCGAGACCGGCGTCGGCCGTCAGCAGCACGGCGTCCAGGAGCTCCTGGATGTTCGTGCCCTGGCGGGCAGAGACGTCGACGAACATGACGTCGCCGCCGTACTCCTCAGCGACCAAACCGTACTCGGTGAGCTGCTGGCGCACCTTCGCGGGGTTGGCGTCCGGCTTGTCGACCTTGTTGACCGCGACCACGATCGGCACGTTCGCCGCCTGGGCGTGGTTCAGCGCCTCGACCGTCTGGGGCATGATGCCGTCGTCGGCCGCGACCACGAGGATCGCGATGTCGGTCACCTGCGCACCGCGGGCACGCATGGCGGTGAACGCCTCGTGACCCGGGGTGTCGATGAAGGTGATCGCGCGCTCGATGCCCTCGTGCTCGGTCCAGACCTGGTACGCACCGATGTGCTGCGTGATGCCGCCGGCCTCGCCCGCGACCACGTTGGTCTGGCGGATGGCGTCGAGCAGTCGCGTCTTACCGTGGTCGACGTGGCCCATGACGGTGACCACGGGAGGACGGATCTCGAGGTCGTCCTCGCTCTCGGCCTCCAGCTCGGCGTCGAGGTCGAGACCGAAGCCCTCGAGGAGCTCTTTGTCCTCGTCCTCGGGCGAGACCATCTGGATCTTGTAGCCGAGTTCGGCGCCGAGCACCTCGAACGTCGCCTCGTCGAGCGACTCGGTGGCGGTGGCCATCTCACCCAGGTTGAACAGGATGGTCACGAGCGTGCCGGGCTGCACGGTGTAGCCGCGCAGGGCCTCGAGCTTGTCCGCGAAGTCGGCGATCGAGGCACCACGACGCAGGCGGATGATCTCGCCGTTGCCCTTCGAGACGTTGACGCCGCCGACGACCGGCGCCGACCGCATCTCGAATTCCTGCCGCTTCGCCCGACGCGACTTGCGCTGCTTGGACTTGCCGCCGCCCTTACCGAAGGCACCCGCGGTACCACCGCCGGGACCGCGACCACGGCCGCCACCACCGCCGGGACGGCCGGCGAAGCCGCCGCCACCCGCACCGGGGGCGCCACCGGGACGCTGGAAGCCGCCACCGGCACCGCCGGGACGACCGGGACCGCCGGGACGCTGCTGGAAGGGAGCACCGGGACGACCGCCGCCACCGGGACGACCGGCACCGCCGGGGCGCGGAGCGCCGGGACGCGGAGCACCCGGGCGCGGGGCCTGGGGACGCGGGATGTTGCCGGGGGTCGGGCGCTGGCCCATGCCCTGCGCCGAGGCGAAGGGGTTGTTCCCCGGGCGGGGGCCGGCGGGACGCTGACCCATGCCCTGCGCCGAGGCGAAGGGGTTGTTGCCGGGACGCGGGGAGCCGCCGGGACGCGGGGGCTGCGAGCCTGCGCCGGCGGGACCGGGCTTGGGGCCACCGGGCTTCGGGGCCTGCGAGGCGGGCGCCGCGGGTGCGGGGCTCTGCTCTGCGGGCGCGGCGGGGGCTGCAGGCGCCGCGGGAGCCGGCGCCGGTGCCGCGGCGGCGGGCGCCTCGGAGGCGGGGGCGCTCTTCGGCGCGGCCGGGCGAGCCGGTCCGGGCGTCGGGCCCGACGGGCGCGCACCGGGGGTCGCCGCGGGGCGGGCCGGGCCGGGACGCGCGCCGGGGCGGGACGCCGCGGCGGGCTTGGCATCCGAGGATCCCGAAGACCCCTCGGCCGCGAGGGCGGCGCGGAGCTTACGGGCCACCGGGGGCTCGATGGTGGACGAAGGGCTCTTGACGAACTCGCCGAGCTCCTTCAGCTTCGCAAGCGCGACCTTGCTGTCGACGCCGAGTTCGGAAGCGATCTCGTGCACGCGTGGTTTTGCCACAATTCTCCTGTCTGAGGGCCTACCCCGGACAGGGCAGACCGTTAGTTGCGGACGGGTCTCATTTCGAGCCGTTCACTTCGTGTCCATAGCCGTTCAGCCGTTTCGCTGGAGGGTTGATTCGAAGGTCTGCGTGTCAAGCGGGCCTGACACACGCAATGCTCGTACGAAGGCGCGGCGTGCGAGAGCTTTCCCGACGCACGCGTCCGTCTCGTGCACCCACGCACCCCGTCCCGGCAGGACCGCCCGCTCGTCTCTGACGAGGACCGACCCGTCCGCGACCACACGCAGAAGCGATGATCGGGGGGCACGTGCGCGGCATCCGACGCACGTTCGTACAGGTTCCATCGTACACCTCGCCGTCGTCCGGACGACGGACGCTCAGTTGTCTTCGAGGATGCTGTCGGGCTGGATGTCGATCTTCGCGCCCGTGAGCTTGGCGGCGAGACGGGCGTTCTGGCCCTCCTTGCCGATCGCGAGAGACAGCTGGTAGTCGGGCACCAGCGCGCGGACGGCCTTGGTCGTGGCATCCAGGACGAAGCTGGACGTGACCTTCGCCGGCGACAGGGCGTTGGCGACGAACTTCGGCAGCTCGGCGTCGTAGTCGATGATGTCGATCTTCTCGCCGGCCAGCTCTTCGGTCACCGCGCGCACCCGGCGGCCGAGCTCGCCGATGCAGGCGCCCTTGGCGTTGACCGTCGGGTCGTTGGCCTTCACCGCGATCTTCGTGCGGTGGCCGGCCTCGCGGGCGAGGGACACGATCTCGACGAGACCGCCGGCGATCTCGGGGACCTCGAGGGCGAAGAGCTTGCGGACGAGGCCGGGGTGCGTGCGCGACACCGTGATCTGCGGCCCCTTGGTGCCCTTGGACACGCTGGTCACGTACACGCGCAGCCGCGAACCGTGGGCGTAGGTCTCGCCCGGCACCTGCTCCTCGGGGGGCAGGATCGCCTCGACGGTGCCGAGGTCGACGTGCACCATGCGCGGGTTCGGACCCTGCTGCACGACGCCGGCGACGATGTCGCCCTCCTTGCCCTTGAACTCCCCCAGCACCGCGTCGTCGGCGATGTCGCGCAGACGCTGGCTGATGACCTGCTTCGCGGCGAAGGCGGCGATACGACCGAAGTCGTCGGGAGCCTGCTCCTCCTCGCCGATCACGGCGCCCTCCTCGTCGAGGACGGGCGTGTAGATGCCGACGTGGCCGCTCTTGCGGTCGAGTTCGGCGCGGGCCCCGGCAGGGATCTCGCCCTCGGACGAGATGTGCTTGGCGTAGGCGGTGAGGATCGCCTGCTCGATGATCCGCGCGAGTTCGTCGAAGGGGATCTCCTTCTCGCGTTCGATCGTCTTCAGAAGTGCGAGATCGATGTCCACAAGACCCTCCGTATTCAGCTCTCGTCGGCACGAACGGCGCCGACAACCCTCCTACGATACCCGGATGCCGGCTCCCCCGCGACCGTGCCCGGCGATGCGCTCGAGCGGGTTCGCCGCCAGCTTGTCGATCACTCCCCCGTCGACCAGACGCCGCGCCGCCGTGTCGGGCTTGCGCCGCGCCTGATCGACGACGCACGCCCCGAACTCGGCCGCCAGCGCGCCGCGGGGGTGCGCGGTCACGACCTCGCGCACGAACTCGGGCGGCAGCGCGTCGGGCCGCGCCCCCGAGATGTCGAGGCCCGTCGCGGTTTCGAGCAGGTAGCCCTCGGCATCCCTGTCCGGATCCACGCTCGGCCAGTTGTGCCGCACGATGACCTCGACGACGCGGTCGCGCCGCTCGCGCCCCCACCCGGCGCCGGCCGTGAGCGCGACGCCGACGTGCCCGCCCGCGTGCTCGTACGAGATCGCGTGGTTGTCGAACTCCGGCACGGTGCCGATGTCGTGCAGCACCGCGGAGACGTAGAGCAGCTCGTGGTCGATGCCCCGGATGCCGTCGACCAGGGCGAACGCCTCGGCCCACAGCCACGAGCGGACGGCGTGCGCGGTGATCGCGGACGACTGGTACTGCTCCGCGAGGGCGCGGGCGCCGCGGGCGGCGAGGGTGTCGGGCACGGGGATGTCGGCGATGCGCACGGAGCCTCCTGGGGTGGGGGTTCCCACTCTGCCGCTCGAGCCCGCCGCGCACCCGCGCGGGACGGCCGACTTCCGCCGCCTTCCCGCCAACTCCGCAGAACGACGGATGCCACGACCCGGGGGCCGTGGCATCCGTCCGCTCTCAGCTGACCGGCGTGGCGTGCCAGATGCGGTCGAGGTAGTCGCGCATCGCCCGGTCGGAGGAGAAGAAGCCGCTGCGCGCGACGTTGAGGATCGCCGAACGCACCCACGCGTCCTGATCGGCGTAGGCGAGGTCGACCCGCTCCTGCGCGTCGATGTAGGACCCGAAGTCGGCGAGCGCCATGAAGCGGTCGTCGTAGAGGAGGTTGGAGATGAGCGGCTCGAACACCGTCCGGTCACCGTCCGAGAACGTCCCGGCGGCGATCAGGTCGATGGCCCGGCGCAGCCGCTCGTCCGCGTGGTAGAAGTCCGCGGGGCGGTAGCCCTCGGCCCACAGCGCCTCGACCTCGGGCTCGCTCATGCCGAAGAGGAAGAAGTTCTCGTCGCCGACGAGCTGACGGATCTCGACGTTCGCGCCGTCGTCGGTGCCGATCGTCAGGGCTCCGTTGAGCGCGAGCTTCATGTTGCCGGTACCCGACGCCTCCTTGCCCGCCAGCGAGATCTGCTCGGACAGGTCGGCCGCGGGGATGATGCTCTCGGCGAGCGTGACGTTGTAGTTCGCGGGGTACAGCACCTTCAGGCGCCCCTGCACGCGCGGATCGGCGTTGACGACCTCGCCCACGGCGTTGATGAGGTGGATGATCTGCTTCGCCATCGCGTACCCCGGCGCAGCCTTGGCGCCGAAGAGGAACGTGCGCGGCTGGACGTCTTCCACGCGCACCCGACCGGACACGATGCCGTCGTAGGCGTGGACGATGTGCAGCACCTTGAGCGTCTGGCGCTTGTACTCGTGAAGGCGCTTGATCATCACGTCGAGCAGGTGCCCGTCGTCGAGCGTCGTGCCGTCGCGGGCGGCCAGGACACTGCTGAGTCGACGCTTGTTGGCCGCCTTGACCGCGGCGAAGCGCTCGCGGAACTCGGGGTCGTCGGCGAACGCCTCGAGGCCGCGCAGCCTCTCGAGGTCGACGGTCCACCCGGCGCCGAGGGTCTCGGTGATGAGCGTCGAGAGCTCGGGGTTCGCCAGGCGCAGGAAGCGGCGCGGCGTCACCCCGTTGGTCACGTTGGTGAACTTCTCCGGCCACATCTTCGCGAAGTCCTTCAGCACGTTGTCGCGGAGGAGCTGGGAATGGAGCTCGGCGACGCCGTTGACCTTCGACCCCGCGACCGTGGCGAGGTAGGCCATCCGCACCGAGCGGTACGGGTGCTCGCCGATGATCGACATGTCGCGGATCAGCATCTCGTCGTCGCCGAAGCGCTCGCGCACCTCGAGCAGGAACTCGTCGTTGATGCGGTAGATGATCTCCAGGTGCCGCGGCAGCAGGCGCCCCAGCAGGTCGACCGACCAGACCTCGAGTGCCTCGGGGAGCAGCGTGTGGCACGTGTACGCGAAGCACTTCTGCGTGATCGCCCACGCGGCATCCCATTCCAGGTGCTTCTCGTCGATGAGCACGCGCATCAGCTCGGGCACGCCGATCACGGGGTGCGTGTCGTTGAGCTGGAAGATGACGCGCTCGGGGAGCTTCTCGAGGTCGAAGCCCTCCGGCAGGACGTTCTCGACGAAGTCGGCGATGGAGGCCGCGACGAAGAAGTACTGCTGCTGGAGGCGGAGTTCCTTGCCCTGCGGCGTGGAGTCCTCGGGGTAGAGCACCTTGGAGATGTTCTCGGCGAAGGTCTGCGCGCGCACGGACGCGACGTAGTCGCCGGAGTTGAACGTGTGCAGGTCGAACGCGTTCGTCGCCACCGCCCGCCACAGACGCAGGGTGTTGACGCGCCCGTTGTGATAGCCGGGGACCATCATGTTGTACGGCACGGCGAGGACGTTCCACTCGGGCACCCAGCGGGTGCGCTTCACGCCGTCGTCGTCGTACGTCTCGGTGTGTCCGGCGAACGAGATCGTCTGTGCGGCCTCGGGGTGCGGGAAGTCCCACGGCGCGCCGAGTCGGAGCCACGCGTCGGGCTGCTCGACCTGCTGCCCGTCGGCGAACGCCTGGCGGAAGATGCCGTACTCGTAGCGGATGCCGTAGCCGATGGTGGGGATGCTCATCGTCGCCAGCGAGTCGATGAAGCAGGCCGCCAGGCGCCCCAGGCCGCCGTTGCCGAGTCCGGGTTCGATCTCGAGCGCCCGGAGGTCGGCGATGTCGATGCCGCACTGGGCGAGCGCCTCGGTGGCGATGTCGGTGAGACGGGCGGCGAGGAGGTTGTTGTCGAGCTGACGCCCCAGCAGGTATTCGGCCGACAGGTAGCACACGGTCTTGGACTGCTGTCGACTCTGCTGGGCCTGGTCGTCGAGCCACCGGGCCATCAGGTAGTCGCGGACGGTCCCCGCCAACGCCAGGTAGCGGTCGTTGTCGTCGGATGCCGACAGCGCGACGCCCTGGTCGAAGTTGAGGTTCTGCAGGAAACGGCGGACGAAGCCGTCGACCGACGCCGGCGGAGCCGCCACGGGCGCGAGCGCGAGCGGGTGGGTCGGGCGGAGCTCGGACGCGGAGGAAGAGTTCTCGGGCACGGTTCGACCGTAATGAGAACCGACCGCGTGCGCCAAGAGGCACGGGCTTCGACACAGGATCTTCACCTGGTCGCCGCACGGCCGACGCATCCCCGTGGTCAGCGCAGACCGCAGCCGTCGACGACCTGGTTGCGCCGTTCGATCAGGTCTTTCGTCCAGTCGAAGAGCACCGGCAGGAACCGCGACTTGGGCAGGATCGGGCGCAGGTGGTCGTACCCGGCGTAGGTGGCCCACCGCACCGGCTGCCCCTCGGAGCACAGCCGGTCGACGTACTCGCGTTGCAGTCGCGGCGGGATGACCTCGTCGTCGGCACCCCACGCGACGAGCATGGGTGTCCCCAGTGGACGGGTGATCGCGTTCTCGGCGAGGCGGCGGCCGAGGGCTCCGTCGGTGAGGTCGGCGCTGTAGAGCGGCCGGTCCTCCGAGACCCCGAGGGCCGTGAGGACGGACACCACGACGCCGGGTTCACTGGGGCAGCGCTGGGTCATCTCCAGCACGATCGAGCGGGAACCCTCGGCGATGTAGTCGTCGAGGTGCACGTCGGGGTAGGTCCGGGAGTACGGCACGAGCACCCACGAGGTGATGACCGAGAGCATGGCGTTCGGCGGCCCGGACAGCAGTTCCCGTGCGAGAGCGGGCGGGTCGGCGACGGGCGCGACGACCGCGGTGCCGAGCACGTCGATCCCGGGGGCGTAGTCGGGCGCGATCGCCGTGGTCCACAGGGCCGCGTGACCGCCCTGCGAGTGGCCCCACACGACGGTGTCGGGCGACAGGGTCAGGTCGGCGCGCAACTCCCCCGCGGCCAGGACCGCGTCCAGCGATGACCGCGCCTCGCCCTCTCCGATCAGGTAGGGGTAGGCGCCCGGCGCACCCTGGCCGGAGAAGTCGGATGCCACGACCACCCACCCCGCCTTCAGCGCCTGTTCGAGCGCGGGGATCGACCACTTCGTCGCCGACGCGTCGCGCAGGCTCGGCGCACAGCCCTGGGCGACGCCGGTCGTGCCGTGGTTCCACACGATCACGGGGCGCGGGCCCGGTGGCGGATCCTTCGGCACGACGACCAGAGCACTGGACACGGCCGGACGGCCGAGGGCGTCCCGCGTCGTGTAGAGGATGCGGGTGACATCCCCGTTCTCCGGCAGTCGCCCCGAGTAGGCGTCGGAACGGATGAGACGGCCGTGCCCGCTCGGCACCTCGGCGGGCGGGTTGTAGAACGCGTCGACCACGGGGGCGCCGTCGTCGAGCCAATCGTTGAGCCACCAGCCGCCCGCCGCGGTCGCGACGAGCACGAGCGAGAGTGCGTAGCGTCCCGCCGCCGCCCATCCCGCACGCGCGCGACGACGCCGAACCGCACGCTCGGGGTCGAACGGGGTCGCTCGTGGGCGCGGGCGACGGATGCCCACCACCCCCCGGGCGAAGATGCCGACGCCGAAGACGATCGTGCGCACACCGAAGACCACCGCGAGGACGAGGACCGTGACATCGGGCCACGTGAACGACAGCAGACCCAACGCGACCTGGGCCACTCCCCAGGCCAGCGAGAGGACACGCGCGCTCGCCGTGCCGCGGGAGACGGCCCGCCCGATCGAGGCCAGACCACCGATGACCAGCAGGACCGCGAGCACCGGGGGCAGCAGCTCGAGGCTCCGCCCCAGCCACACCAGCACGGCGACGCCGGCGACGATCCACGCGGCGGACACCGCCCGCGCCCACCACCCCGCGGGTCGCCCGACCAGTTCGAGCACGCCCATCACCACGGCGCTCGCCCCGACGTAGAGCCCCAGGAGGACGATCGAGGTGAGCGGACGCGACACGATGAGCGCCCCGAGGACCACCACGACCCCGCCGACCACCAGCAGCACCCGCGGCGGCGCATCGCGCACGAGCGCGGGGAGGGCGTTCCACCGGCGCGGTGACGGGCGTCGGGTCGCGGGCATCAGGCCATGATAGGCAGGGCCGGACGGCCCGGCTCCTTCAGTCGAGGTCGGGGTCGCGCCCGGTACGCTCTCCGGTTTCGAGCGTCGCGATCCGCGCGACGTCGTCGTCGTCGAGGGTGAAGTCGAACACGTCGCCGTTCTCGCGCAGCCGGTCGAGCGACACCGACTTCGGGAACACGACGAGGCCGCGATCGAGGTGCCAGCGGATCACGACCTGCGCGGGCGTCTTCCCGTGGCGCGCCGCGATGTCGGCGAGCACGGGTTCGTCCAGCAGCCCGCCGCGCGCGAGGGGAGCCCAGGATTCCGTGACGATGCCGTGCGCCCTGTTCCAGTCGACGAGTTCACGCTGGGGGAACCGCGGGTGCAGCTCGACCTGGTCGATGACCGGCAGCACGCCCGTCTCGTCGCGCAGCCGCTGGATGTGCTTCGGCGAGAAGTTGCTCACGCCGATCGAGGTCGCGCGTCCCTCCTCCCGCAGCCGCACCAGCGCACGCCACGTGTCGACGTAGCGATCGGCGCTGGGGATCGGCCAGTGGATGAGGTAGAGGTCCACGCGATCCAGGCCGAGGCGCTCCAGGCTCGCGTCGAACGCCCGCAGCGTCTCGTCGAACCCGTGGTCGTCGTTCCAGACCTTGGTCGTGACGAAGACGTCGTCACGTGCGAGGCCGGACGCCCGCACACCTTCGCCGACCTCGCGCTCGTTGCCGTACAGCGCGGCCGTGTCCACGTGCCGGTACCCGGCGGCGAGCGCTCCCGCGACGAGGTCGGCGGTGACCTCGGCCGGCACCTTGTAGGTGCCCACCCCGAGCTGCGGGATCGAGGAGCCGTCGGACAGGGGCACGCGGGGCGCTGCGATCATGGCATCCACGCTATCGCCGCCCGCGGCCGCGGGGTCGCTGCGACTCCGGGCGGCGCCGGGAGACCGCGAGACTGCATCCCCCTGACATCCCCACTGCAGCGTGCAGTGGAGTTGTCGGCGGGATGCAGTCTCGCGCAGAACGCCGGGTGCCCGGGCCGGACCCGGACCGGGCGCCTCAGGCCTGCAGGCGGGCGACGGCCTCGGCCACCGGGAGCGTCTCGCGCTCGCCCGAGCGACGATCCCACAGCTCGACCTCGCCGTCGGCGGCTCCGCGCCCCACGATGAGGATGCGCGGGATGCCGACGAGCTCGGCGTCGCCGAACTTCACACCGGGCGACACCTTGGGGCGGTCGTCGTACAGGACGTCGAGACCCGCCGCCTCGAGCTGCTCCGACACGGATGCCGCGAGCTCGAACGCCGCCGCGTCGCGTCCGGTGGCCACCACGTGCACGTCGAACGGCGCGACGGACTCGGGCCAGATGAGACCCTTCGCGTCGTTGTTGAGCTCGGCGATGATCGCGAGGATGCGGGTGACCCCGATGCCGTAGGAGCCCATGGTGACGGTCGCGAGCTTGCCGTTCTCGTCGAGGACCTTGAGGCCCAGGGCCTCGGCGTACTTGCGGCCGAGCTGGAACACGTGCCCGATCTCCATGCCGCGCGCCAGCTCCACCGGACCCGAGCCGTCGGGCGCCGGGTCGCCGGGTCGCACGGTCGCGGCCTCGACGACACCGTCGCCCGAGAAGTCGCGGCCCGCGACGAGCGAGTGGACGTGCCTCTGGTCGATGTTGGCGCCGGTGATCCACGCGGTCCCGTCGACCACGCGCGGGTCGAGCAGGTACCGGATGCCGGTCGCCGACTCTTCGCCGAGCACGGGGCCCGTGGGCGACCAGGGGCCGATGTAGCCCTTCACCAGCAGCGGGTGCTTCGCGAAGTCCGCCTCTGTGGCCGCCTCGACCTCGGCGGGGGCGAACGCCACTTCCACGCGCTTGTCGTCGATGTCGCGGTCGCCGGGGATGCCGACGACGACGATCTCCCGCGTGCCGTCGAGGTGCGTGAGCGCGAGCACGACGTTCTTGAGCGTGTGGGCGGCGGTCCACTCCGTGGCATCCGCCGTCGCCGGCCCCGCGATGCCGGGCGCCGGAGCGTCCAGGTGCGCGTTGACGTGGTCGACGAGGGTCGCGATCGTGGGGGTGTTCGGGGAGTCGAAGACGACCGGCGCGGGCTGGCCGTCGATCGGCAGCGCCGCGGGGACCTCGGTCGTGAACGCCTCGACGTTCGCGGCGTAGCCGCCCGCCGAACGCACGAACGTGTCCTCGCCGATCGGCGTCGGGTGCAGGAACTCTTCGGACTTCGACCCGCCCATCGCGCCGGCGTCCGCCGCGACGATGACGTACTCGAGCCCGAGGCGCTGGAAGATGCGCTCGTACGCGTCGCGCTGCGCCTGGTACGAGGCATCCAGTCCCGCGTCGGTCGCGTCGAACGAGTACGCGTCCTTCATCGTGAACTCGCGGCCGCGCAGGAGGCCGGCGCGGGGCCGTGCCTCATCGCGGTACTTGTCCTGGATCTGGTAGATCGTCAGCGGAAGGTCTTTGTACGACGAGTACAGGTCCTTCACCAGGAGCGTGAACATCTCCTCGTGCGTGGGAGCGAGGAGGTAGTCGGCGCCCTTGCGGTCCTGCAGGCGGAACAGCGCGTCGCCGTACTCCTCCCAGCGGCCGGTGACCTCGTAGGGCTCGCGGGGCAGCAGCGCCGGGAAGTGCACTTCGAACGCCCCGGCGTTCGCCATCTCCTCGCGCACCACCGTCTCGATCTTCGCCTTGACCCTCAGTCCCAGCGGCAGCCACGCGAAGACACCCGGGGCGTTGCGACGGATGTAGCCGGCGCGCACGAGCAGGCGGTGGCTCGTGACCTCGGCATCCGAGGGATCTTCACGGAGCGTGCGGAGGAAGTAGTTCGAGAGACGGGTGACCACGATCATCGAGTCTAGAGCGGTGGATGCCACGGCTCATCCGAGCGCGGCGATCACCGCCGCCCCGACCTGCGCCATCTCCTCCTCCGTCATGCTCTCGGTTCCCACCGACAGAGTGTTCGGTCCCGACTGGACCACCAGGAGGGATGCCGTCGAGGTGAAGTCCGGCAGGTACCACGCGGCGTCCGCTCCCGCGACGTCCGTGCGGATGCCGCCGTACCGGGAGATGGCGTCGAGATCCGGTGACGAACCCGGACCGAACATCACATCGACCACCGTGGCCTTCCCCTCGGGCGCGGAGAGGTTGTCCACGGCGCAGTACGCGGCCGCACCGTGTTCGACGAGCAGGTCCCAGTCGAAGCCGTGGGGGGAGTAGTCGCCCCGGTGGTCGACGATGTCGCTCCGCCCTCGGGCGAGGTCGATCGCGTCGCGGATCACGTCGCATTCCGGCACGGCCCAGGCGGCGGCCGGCAGCGGCCGTCCCGCGCCCGGGGAGAGCGCTGCACGCTCCCCCACCGCGTCCGCGAGCGCGGTCAGCTGAGCGGTCGTCGATCCCCAGACCGTGACCGCCGCATCGCCGAAACGCTGCAGGTACTGGCAGGAGTACCCGTCGAGGGCGCAGTCCGGCACCACGCCGGCCTGCGACCCGATGTCCGCGGGGACCACCTCCCACGGGAACACCGAGACCCCCACGGCCTGGTAACCGTCGCCCGTGGCCCTCCATTGGCACCGCACTCCGCCGAGGACGCCCGCGTCCTGGTCGGACACCCCGTTCGAAAGCACCATCGGTACCCCGACGATCGCGGAGACCGCGTCATCGTCGAGCACGGCACCGCAGTCCCCGCCGAAGGCGATGGCCGGAACGACCGTGGTCGGTGACGGTGTCGGGGTGGGCGTCGGAGACGGGGTGGGCACCACCGGCGCGACGGTCGCCGTCGGGCTCGGGGTGTTCGCGATCTGCGGCGCCGACAGCGTCGAGGTCGCGACCACTCCCCCGGCGATCGCCACGACCAGGACCGCGGCGATCGATCCCGCGATCCACGCGTTCCGATGCGCGCCGGCGGGGGCGATGTTCCGCGCCCCGTCCACGAGCCGTGCGCGCATCGCCGCGCGCTCGTCCGGAGTCAATTCCTCGTTCATGCCCGTGCCCCTTCCAGGGACGAAAGATCCTCACGCAACCGGGCCTTCGCCCGCGACAGACGGGACTTCACCGTGCCCGCGGGGACGCCGAGAGCCTCGGCGACCTCGCGCTCGGAGTACCCCTCCAGCACCGACAGCACGATCACCGACTGCTCCCGCTCCGGCAGACGCTTCAACGCCGCCAACACGCCGCTGTCGTCCAGATCATGCGACGTCGGCTCCGCCGCCGGTGCCCGATCGAGCAACGCCCGATACCGACGCCCCGACCGCTCCAGGTTCCGTGCGCAGTGCGCCACCGTGTTCACCAACCACGGCAGCGGCGACCCATCCACCAGCCGCACCGACGCACGCTTGCGCCACAACTCGAAGAACGCCACCGTCACGGCGTCCTTCGCATCCTCCCGATGCGTCAACAACCGCGACGCATGCCGGAACAACCGCCCCTCGTACCGATCGAACAACCCGGCGAGCGCAAGCTCATCCCCCTGGCGCACCCGGACCCACAGCCCGGCGTCGTCATCTTCCACACTCCGTAGTGTCCGCGACTCGGGGATCGGTTCCCGCCCGCCGGGCCGATTCGATAACGAAACGACAACGGCCTTCGGCGGCGATCGACGACCTAGGGTGAGGGGATGCGTCCCCGTTGGATCGCCCTGCTGAGCGCCTCGATCGCCGTCCTGATCGGCGTGATGACGTGGGCGGCGATCGGCGCCGGAGTCGGTGTCGGGAATGCGCTCGGTGGGCTCGGGCGGGAACGCGCCGAGGCCTCGACGGAGTTCACCACGACCGACTCCTTCACCGTCGCGGCGGACGCCACGCTCACGCCGCGACCGGACGGGCGCTCCAGCCGGGTCTGGAACGAGCTCCTCCGGGTGACGACGCCGGAGTTCGCGGCATCCATGATCACCGAGTACCAGACCGGCGACGACCCCGACAGCGACACCCTCGCCTACGTCGCGAGCGCGGAGGACCCGACGAAGTGGGTGTTCGCGGCGAACCTCGCCTACGCCGACGATCGCGACCTGCTGCTGACGACGCTCGTCCACGAGTACGCGCACATGCTGAGCCTCGGCGCGGACGACACGGACGCCTCGGCCGTGGACTGCGACACCGAGTGGGCGGGAGCGGGATGCCTGCTCCCCGACTCCGACCTGCAGCGCTTCGCCGACCGGTTCTGGTCCGGGTACACCGACGCCCCCGCGCGTGACAACCTCGACGCCGACGTGGCGTGGGACTTCTACCAGGCGCACGAGGAGGACTTCGTCAGCGACTACGCCGCCACGAACGTCTCCGAGGACTTCGCCGAGACGTTCGCCGGCTACGTGATCGAACCGGACGTGGATGCCATCGGCTCGGTGATCGGGCGCAAGTTCGCCTTCTTCGACGCGCTGCCGGAATACGCCTCCGCGCGCGAACGCATCCGGGCGGAGTTCGACCTGGTGTGGAGGAACGGGTGACCACGATCCTCCTCACGGGCTTCGAGCCCTTCGCCGGCGATGCGACCAACCCGTCCGGGGATGCCGTGCGCCTCATCGCGGAGCGGTGGACGGGGCCTGCGAGGCTCGTCGTCGACGTGCTGCCGGTGGAGTTCGCCGCGGCCTCCGACCGCGTCCGCGCGCTGATCCACGCGCACTCCCCCGATGTCGTCGTTGCCGTCGGCCTCGCGGGCGGACGGACGGCCCTCACCCCGGAGCGGGTCGCCATCAACCTCGCGGACGCGCGGATCCCCGACAACGTCGGCGATCAGCCCCTCGACCACCCGGTCGTCGCGGGCGCCCCCGCCGCGTACTTCGCCACTCTTCCCGTGAAGGCGATGACCGCGGCGATCGCCGCCGCGGGGATCCCGGCATCCCTCTCCCACTCCGCCGGCACGTTCGTGTGCAACCACGTGATGTTCACGGCCCTCCACGAGACGGCCGCCGCCCCCGGCGTCCGGGCCGGATTCATCCACGTGCCGTACGCGAGCGGCCACGCCCCCGACGGCGCGACATCGCTCCCCCTCGCGGACATCGCGTGCGGGCTCGAGGCGGCCCTCCGTGCCGCGATCGACACCCCGGTGGACGCCGCTGTGCCCGGCGGCGCGCTGCACTAGCGGCGATCAGGCGGCGTGCCGCCGCCCGACGTGCAGCACCGTGCGCACGACGAGACCGGCCAACAGCGCCCAGAACGCCGCGCTCACCCCGGCCACCGCGACGCCGGAGGCCGCGACGAGGAACGTCACGACCGCGGGCATCCGCTCGCCGGGGTCGTCGATCGCCTGCTGCACGGCCGAACCGAACGCGGCGAAGAGCGCGACGCCCGCGACGGCGGGGATGACCCCGGCCGGTGCCAGCAGGACCAGCGCGGCGAACGCCGACGACAGGGCCGCGAGCACGAGGTACGACCCGCCGGCCGAGATGCTCGCGAGCCACCGGCGCCGGGGGTCGGGATGCGAATCCGGTCCCGCCGCGATGGCGGCGCTGATCGCCCCCAGGTTGATGGCGTGCGCTCCGGCGGTGGCGCCGAGCGCCGAGCCGACGCCCGTGACGATCATCGCCGGACGCCACGGCACCGTGTAGCCGAGGCTGCGCATCACGGCGACGCCCGGCACGTTCTGCGATGCCATGGTCACCACGAACAGGGGCAACCCGATGCCGACGACCGAGCCGAGGGTCAGGGTGGGCATCACGAACTCGACGCGCGGGATCAGAGTGGACGGGTCCACCTGGGCGCCGGAGCGGACGATCCCGACGACGATCACCGCCGTGGCGGCCACGAACGCCAGCGGCACGGCCCATCGCGGCAGCAGCCGCGCCGCGATGAGCCACACGACGAGCACCGGGGCGACGCCCCACGGGTCCGAGACGAGGCCGGTGAACGGCGCGACGCACAACGGCAGCAGCACACCCGCCAGCATCGCCTGCGCGATGGACGGAGGGATGCGGGCGATGAGGGCGCCGAGCGGGGGGAAGAAGCCCGCCAGCAGGATGAGCGCCGCCGACACCAGGAACCCGCCGACGACCGCCGGCCATCCTCCGTCGACCGCGCCGGTGGCGGCGAGGAGGGCGACGCCGGGCGTGGACCACGCGATCGTGATCGGCATCCGGTATCGCGCCCCGACGAACAGGCATCCGAGTCCGACCACGACGCACAGGGCGAGGAGCCCGCTGGCGGCCTGATCCGCGGTCGCGCCGACCGCACGGAGGCCCGTGAGCACCACGGCGAACGTGCTCGTGAACCCCACGAGCGCGGTGACGACCCCGGCGATGAGGGGGCGGGACGCGGGCGCGTCGTCGGCGAGGGAAGCAGTCATACGGCTTCCGACGCTATCGGGTCCGGCGCGCGCCGGATGCGGGCCACCGCCGCACGGGTGGACCCGTCAGGCCGTGATGACCTGCGCGGTCCCGGGCGCGGCGTTCGGGCCCATCTCGTCGGCGAGACGGTTGGCCTCTTCGATGAGCGTCTGGACGATGTCGGCCTCGGGCACGGTCTTGATGACCTGGCCCTTGACGAAGATCTGGCCCTTGCCGTTGCCGGACGCGACACCGAGATCGGCCTCGCGCGCCTCGCCGGGGCCGTTGACGACGCAGCCCATGACGGCGACGCGCAGCGGCACGGTCATGTCCTTCAGGCCCTCGGTCACGTTGTCCGCGAGGGTGTACACGTCGACCTGGGCACGGCCGCAGGACGGGCACGAGACGATCTCGAGCTTGCGCTCGCGCAGGTTCAGCGACTGCAGGATCTGGTGACCGACCTTGACCTCCTCGGCCGGGGGTGCCGACAGCGAGACGCGGATGGTGTCGCCGATGCCCTCGGAGAGCAGGATGCCGAAGGCCGTCGCGCTCTTGATGGTGCCCTGGAACGCGGGACCCGCCTCGGTCACACCGAGGTGCAGGGGCCAGTCGCCCCGCTCCGCGAGCAGGCGGTAGGCCTTCACCATGACGATCGGGTCGTTGTGCTTGACCGAGATCTTGAAGTCGTGGAAGTCGTGCTCCTCGAACAGCGAGGCCTCCCACACCGCGCTCTCCACGAGCGCCTCGGGGGTGGCCTTGCCGTACTTCTCGAGCAGGCGGCGGTCGAGAGACCCGGCGTTCACGCCGATGCGCAGCGACACCCCGGCATCCTTCGCCGCCTTGGCGATCGCGCCGACCTGGTCGTCGAACTTGCGGATGTTGCCCGGGTTCACGCGCACCGCACCGCAGCCGGCGTCGATCGCCTGGAAGACGTACTTCGGCTGGAAGTGGATGTCGGCGATGACCGGGATCTGGCTCTTCTTGGCGATGATGTGCAGCACGTCGGCGTCGTCCTGCGACGGCACCGCCACGCGCACGATCTCGCAGCCGGATGCCGTGAGCTCGGCGATCTGCTGCAGGGTGGCGTTGATGTTGGTGGTCGGCGTCGTCGTCATCGACTGGACGCTCACGGGGGCGTCACCGCCGACGAGCACCTTGCCGACCTTGATCTGACGGGTCTTGCGACGAGGCGCGAGGACCTCCGGCACGCGGGGCATCCCGATGTTCACTGCAGGCACGCGCCCAGCCTACGCCGCTGCACCCGGGCGGGGGCTGAGGGCCGCTCTGTGATAAATTCGGCGCCATGCGCGCGTATACCGGCTGGTGGCCCACCGTCTAGGCGGTGAGCACGCGTGCGACAGACCGCCCTCCCTCGGGATCGGGGCGGTCTTCGTGTTTCCGGCGGCCGCTCCGGACCTTCGATCACTGACGGAAGTACTTCGATGACCGGGCCCGACCCCTCTTCCCTGATCCACGACCTCCTCGCGAGCGACGCGCCCTTCGCGTTGATCGCCCGCGACGACGCGACGGTCGAGGTGCTCACCGGCACCGTCGTCGACGTCGAGCTGCTGGCCGACATCCCGCTCGTCGACGCCGACGGGGCACCCCGCGAGGTCCTCGCGCTCGTCCCCTACCGTCAGGTGCGCGAGCGCGGGTTCGTCTGCCACGACGACGGAGCGCCGCTGC
This sequence comes from Microbacterium sp. 71-36, assembly GCF_001898305.1. Taxonomy (NCBI): domain Bacteria; kingdom Bacillati; phylum Actinomycetota; class Actinomycetes; order Micrococcales; family Microbacteriaceae; genus Microbacterium; species Microbacterium sp. 71-36. The sequence continues at coordinate 331,001 of NZ_MKTP01000002.1, read as the reverse complement.
GCTGCCTCGTGATCGAGGAACGGATGCCACTCCCCCGCGCCGAGGTGATGGCATCCCTCCCCTCCACTCCCGTCGCGCTGGAGGCCGCCGGTTTCGACATCGACGACGAGGCGTACGCCGACATCGTGCGCCGGGTGATCGCCGACGAGATCGGCCGCGGCGAGGGGGCGAACTTCGTCATCCGTCGCGACTTCGTCGCCGGTGTCGACGCCGATCCCCGTGTCGCCGCGCTGACCTGGTTCCGGGCGCTGCTCGAGCACGAGAAGGGCGCGTACTGGACCTTCGCGGTCGTGACGCCCGGGCATGTCGCCGTCGGCGCGAGCCCCGAGGCGCATGTCAGCGCCCGCGACGGCATCGTGACCATGAACCCCATCTCCGGCACGTTCCGTCATCCGCAGGGCGGCGCGACCGCCGAGACGCTCGCCGAGTTCCTCCGGTCGACCAAAGAGACCGAGGAGCTCTTCATGGTCGTCGACGAGGAGCTGAAGATGATGAGCGCCGTCTGCAGCGACGGCGGCCGCATCACGGGGCCCCACCTCAAGGAGATGTCGCGCCTCACGCACACCGAGTACATGCTCCGTGGGCGCAGCACCCTCGACCCCCGCGACATCCTGCGCGAGACGATGTTCGCGCCCACCGTGACCGGCTCTCCGATGCAGAACGCGTGCACGGTGATCGCCCGCCACGAGACGACGCCGCGCGGCTACTACTCCGGTGTCGCCGCCCTCTTCACGCCGAACGGTGCGACCGAGGGCCCGACGCACGACCTGGACGCCCCGATCCTCATCCGCACCGCCTACCTCGTCGACGGGCGCCTCCGCGTGCCGGTGGGGGCGACGCTCGTGCGCCATTCCGACCCGTACGGCGAGGTCGGCGAGACGCACGGCAAGGCCGCCGGCGTCCTCGGTGCGATCGGGGCGATCCCCCGCGACGCCGCCCCGGCCGCCGCGCCCGACGCCGACCCCGACGCCCCGGTCGCGCCGCGTCGACCGCTCGCCGAGGACCCCGCCATCGCCGAGCTGCTGGCATCCCGCAACGAACGTCTCGCGCCGTTCTGGATGAACCCGCAAGACCCCGACGACTCCGGCCCGTTCGCCGGCCGCACCGCGCTCGTGGTGGACGCCGAAGACCGCTTCACGACGATGCTCGCGCACCAGCTGCGCCACCTGGGCCTGGACGCCCACATCGTGCACTGGTCCGCAGCGGCAGACGCGGACGTGGATGCCGCCGACCTCGTCGTCGCGGGCCCCGGCCCCGGCGACCCGCGCGACGGCGACAGCGCCCGCATCGCCGCCATGCACCGGGTGGTCGCCCGACGCCGCTCGCGGCGTGCTCCGCTGCTCGCCGTGTGCCTGAGCCATCAGATCCTCGCCGACCAGCTGGGCCTTGGGCTCGCACCGCTCCCCCAGCCGCATCAGGGGCTGCAGAAGAGCGTCGACGTGTTCGGCGAGCCGGCGTCGATCGGTTTCTACAACACCTTCACGGCGCGGATGCCCGAGGTCGTGCCGGACGGCGTCGAGATCGCGGCGGACCCCGAGACCGGGGACGTCTACGCGCTGCGCGGCGACCACGTCTCGAGCGTGCAGGGGCACCTCGAGTCGATCCTGTCGCGCGACGGCATGCGGACGCTGGAACGCCTGATCTCCGCCGCCCTCTAAGATCCGGCCGCTCCGTCGTCACTCGACGCCGCGCCGCGCTTCCGCGGGAGTCGTGCCGCGCGCTACAGCAGCTGAACCGGGTTGAAGACGTCGGCGAGGAACAGGATGCCGCCCATCCCGACGAGCAGGATGACCACGACGAAGGTCACGGGCACGAGCTTGGTGGCATCCACCGGTCGGGCGACCTTGCCGCGCACGCGGGCGAACCAGCGCTTGATGCCGTCCCACAGCGCCACCACGACGTGGCCGCCGTCCAGCGGCAGGAGCGGGATGAGGTTGAAGACGAACAGCGCGATGTTCAGCGACGCGAGCAGGGCGACGATCGACTGCACGCGGGCGAGGATCGGCGCGTCGACGGCGGCGAACTCGCCCGCGAGGCGTCCGGCACCCACGACGCTGAGCGGGCCGTTGGGGTCGCGCGGCTGACCGGTGAACAGGTCCACCGCGGTGTCGTAGACGCGCACGGGCAGCTGCGTCATGATCTGCGCGACCTGGCCGACCTGCTGGACCGTCGCCTCGGGTCCGGCCCAGATCGGCTGCGGGACCAGCGCCGCCTGCGGGCGCACGCCGGCGAAACCGACCGTCTCGAACTCGGGGGCGCCGGACGCGTCCAGCACCGGGCGGCCGTTGGCGTCGGTCACCGCGCGATCGGACGTCGCCGGGGTGATCGTCACGGTCTGCTGCGCGCCGTCGCGCTCGATGACGACGGGCAGCGCCTGCCCCGGCGAGCGCTGGATGATCGCGGCAGCCTCGTCGAAGGTGGAGACGGGGGTGCCGCCGACCGACACGAGAACGTCGCCGGGAAGGATGCCGGCGGCCGCCGCCGGTGCGACGGGATCGGTCGACGTGCAGTCCGTGCGGTCGTCGCTCGCGGGGATGACGCACTGCGAGACCGACGCGACGGTCGTGGTGCCCTGCGTCACCCCGATGGCGCTCACGGCGATCGCCGACAGCACGAAGGCGAGGATGAGGTTCATCACCGGGCCACCGAGCATGATGATGATCCGCTTGCCGACGGGGAGTTTGTAGAAGACGCGGTCGGTGCCCGCGATCATCGTCTCGGCGTTGGCGTCGCGCGCGTCCTGGATCATCGTCGCGAACAGTCGCGAGCGACGCGTGGGCGGGGCCTCCCCCTCCGGCGCGGGCGGGTACATGCCCGACATCGAGATGAATCCGCCCAGCGGCAGCAGCTTGAACCCGTACTCGGTCTCGCCGATGCGACGCGACCACAGGGTGGGACCGAAACCGATCATGTACTGGCCGACGCGCACGCCGAACAGCTTCGCGGGCAGGAGGTGCCCGATCTCGTGCAGGGCGATCGAGACGGCCAGGCCGATCACGAGCACGAGCACGCCGATGAGGAAGGCGATCGCGGTCACCCGCCGACCATACCGCCGCCGCCCTTGGAACCTCCCGTGCGGCGCCGATGCGGGGCCTGTGCGGGCTCGGATGAGACAATGACGGGGATGCCGATCGACACTCCCTCCCATCTCCCGCCCGTCCTCCGACCGGAGCACCCGCCGCGCCGCGCCCTCGCGGAGCTGGCCCGCCGCTTCGGCGAGCGCAGCATCGGCGACGTCGAGGGCACCGTCCTCACCGGCATCACGCTGGCCACGGCGGATCTCCGCGCCGGTGAGGCGTTCGTCGCGATCCGCGGCGTCAACCGGCACGGCGCGGAGTTCGCCGCCGCCGCCGCCGAGCGCGGCGCCGTCGCCGTCGTGACCGACGAGGCGGGCGCCGGGATCGCCGCGTCCGCCGGGCTCCCGATCGTCGTCGTCGCCGACCCGCGAGCTCTCCTGGGCGACCTGTCGGCGTGGGTCTACGGCACGGGTCCCGACGACGAGCTGCCGCAGCTGCTGGCGACGACCGGCACCAACGGCAAGACGAGCGTGTCGCACCTGCTCGAAGGCATCCTGGGTCAACTCGGGGTCGTCACGGGCCTGTCGTCCACGGCCGAGCGTCACATCGCGGGCGAGGTCATCGTGTCGCGGCTGACCACGCCGGAGGCATCCGAGTTCCATGCTCTTCTCGCGCTCATGCGCGAACGCGGCGTCGAGGCCGTCGCCGTCGAGGTCAGCGCGCAGGCGCTCACCCGGCACCGGGTCGACGGCCTGATGTTCGACGTCGCCGGTTTCACCAACCTCACGCACGACCACCTCGACGACTACGCCGACATGCGCGAGTACTTCGAGGCGAAGCTGCCGCTGTTCCGGTCGGACCGGTCGCGACGCGGTGTCGTGTGCCTCGATTCCCCGGCGGGTGCCGAGATCGCGGCGCGCGCCGACATCCCCGTGGTCACGATCGTCACGCCCGCGATCGCCGCGGACCCGACGGCCGAGGCGGACTGGACCGTCGACATCGTCGAAGAGCGCCAGGACGGCACGGAGTTCACGCTGCGCGATCGCGACGGACGCGCGCTGACGACCGTCGTCCCCGTGATCGGTCGGCACATGGCCGCCAATGCGGGCCTCGCGATCGTCATGCTGCTGGAGGCCGGTCACCCCTGGGAGGCGCTGACCGACGCCCTCGACGGCGGCCGGATCGCGGCATCCCTGCCGGGTCGCACGCAGCTGGTCTCGGGTCCCGAGGGTCCGGCGGTGTACGTCGACTTCGGCCACTCCCCCGATGCGTTCGAGAAGACGCTCGCCGCGGTGCGGCGCGTCACCCCCGGCCGCGTGGTGATGCTCTTCGGCGCCGACGGCGACCGCGACGCGACGAAGCGCCACGACATGGGCCGCACCGCCGTCGAGGGCAGCGACGTCCTGATCGTCACCGACCACCACCCCCGGAACGAGAATCCGGATGCCATCCGCGAGGTGCTCGTGGAAGGCGCGCGGCGCGCGCGGCCCGACGCCGAGATCCACGAGTTCACCCCGCCCGAGCGGGCGATCCTCGAGGCGGTCGCGCTCGTCGGCGAGGGTGACGCGATCCTGTGGGCCGGACCCGGCCACCAGGACTACCGGGACATCCGCGGGGTGCGTACGCCGTACTCCGCCCGCGAGCTCTCGCGTCGTGCCCTGCGCGCCGCCGGGTGGCCGGTGCCCGACCCGCAGTGGCCCGTGCCGTATCCGCTCGACTCGACGCCGTCGTCCGACCCCGAGCGCCCCGTCGACTTCCCCGCCTGACCCCGGCCCCCGCACTCGCGGCCACGGCAGCCGACCGAGCGGCGGGGCGGGTCAGAGCGCGGCGATGACCGCGTCGGCCGTGCGCCGGGCCCAGGACTCCGCCTCCGCGAGCGACTCGCGGGTGAGCGACGCGGGAGCCTCGTGCCGCTCCACGACCCTCTCGATGACCTCGACGATGCCGAGGAAGCTCAGACGCCCCTCGTGGAACGCGTCCACCGCCTGCTCGTTCGCGGCGTTGAACACCGCGGGGTAGGTGCCCCCGGCGCGCCCGACGCGCTTGGCCAGGGCGACGGAGCCGAACGCCTTCTCGTCGAGCGGCTCGAACGTCCACTGCGTCGCGGTCGTCCAGTCCAGCGGCACCCCGACGCCCGAGATCCGGTGGGGCCAGTCGAGGCCCAGCGAGATGGGGAGGCGCATGTCGGGCGGCGACGCCTGCGCGATGGTCGATCCGTCGAGGAACTCGACCATCGAGTGCACGATCGACTGGGGATGCACGACGACGTCGATGCGCTCGTACGGCACATCGAACAGCAGGTGCGCCTCGATCACCTCGAGACCCTTGTTCACCAGGGTGGCGGAGTTGGTCGTGACGACCCGCCCCATGTCCCACGTCGGGTGCGCGAGCGCCTGCGCCGGCGTGACATCGGCGAGGTCGTCTCTCGAGCGCCCCCGGAAGGGCCCACCGGATGCGGTGAGGACGAGTCGTCGCACCTCGTCGGGTTCGCCCGACCGCAGCGCCTGCGCGATGGCGGAGTGCTCGGAGTCGACCGGCACGATCTGCCCGGGGGCCGCGAGCCGTGTGACGAGGGCGCCACCGACGATCAACGACTCCTTGTTCGCCAGAGCGAGGGTGCGACCCGCCTCGAGCGCCGCGAGGGTGGGGCCGAGTCCCACCGATCCCGTGATGCCGTTGAGCACCACGTCGGCGGGGATGTCGCGGACGAGCTGCTCGGCCTCGACGGCGCCCAGGGCGATGTCGTCGACCCCGAACTCTGCAGCCTGGGCATCGACGCCGGCGCGGTCCGTCCCCGCGGCCAGTCCCACCACTTCGAAGCGGTCGGGGTTGGCGCGGATGACGTCGAGCGCCTGGGTGCCGATCGAACCGGTGGAGCCGAGGATGACGACGCGACGCATCCGCTCAGCCTACTGACCGGTGGCCGCCGCGTGCTGGACTCCGAGGATGTCGACGACGAAGACGAGCGGGGCGTTCGCGGGGATGCTCCCCTGACCCTGGTCGCCGTAGCCGTCCGAGGCCGGCATGACGACGAGGACCTGGGAACCGACCGTCTGGCCCTCCAACGCCTTGCGGAAGCCGGGGACGACGCCGGTGGTGGCAAACTCCGCGGGGGTCCCGCTGGTCCAGCTGGAGTCGAAGACGGTGCCGTCGTCGTAGAGCGCGCCGGTGTACTGGACGATCACCTGGTCGCCGGGGTTCACGACGTCGCCGTCGCCCTGGCGCAGGTTGACGACACGGGTCTCCGTCGGCGCCGGCGCACCGGTCATCGTGATGGTCGGGGCGCCCTTGTCGTCGAAGGTCACCGTGGGCATGCCCTCGGCGGGCGCGACCTCGGTGCCGGTGGCACGGGTGGGGAGCTCCTCGATGGCGTCGGCGACGAGGAGGAACGCGGGCGATCCCTCGCCCAGCACGCCCGCGGGGAAGGCGGACACGGTGCGCGAACCGATGGTCGCGCACTCCAGGGCCGCACCGAAGATCTGCTGCGACGAGATCAGGGTGTCCATCCCGTCGGGCTCGGTGCTCTGGGTCTCGAGCTGCACCTCACCGGTGGCGGCGTCCACGAGGGTGAAGTTCGCCTTCAGGACGTCGCCGGCCCGCACCTGCTGACCCGAGCCCTCGACGAGCGTGGTGCGCTCGAGCCCACCGGGCGTGTACCCGTCCGGGAGCTTCACCTCGACCTTGCCCTGGAAGTCTCCCGACACCTGGACGTCGCTCGACACCTCTCCCTGGGACAGCGCGCTCTGGCACGCCCCGGCGTCGGCCGAACCGCTGGCATCCGGGGTGGGACTGTCCGGGGACGAACCCGTGCACCCCGCCAGGAGGAGCACCGCGGCGGCGGCGACGGACAGGGAAGCGATCGGGCGGATGCGCACGGCAGACCTCTCGGAGACGACGGGAATCGGTCCATCATCCCCCATGCGGCTTTGGTGCCGCTGAGAGCCCCATGCACGGCGACGCATGCGGCGCGCAGTAGCCTCGATGGGTGAGTTCCGACGAACCGGGCGGTACCCCCGCCGTCCCACCGAAGCAGATGGGCGCGGCCTACGGCCTCGGGCGCTTCCTGATCGCCCCGCTCGCGCGTGCCGTCTACCGCCCCCGGGTCGAAGGGCGCGACAACGTGCCGCGCACCGGTCCGGTGATCTTCGCCAGCAATCACCTGTCGTTCATCGACTCGATCGCGATCCCCGTGGCGTCTCCGCGCCCCGTGCACTTCCTGGCCAAGTCGGCGTACTTCGAGAAGTGGGCGTCGCGACAGTTCTTCACCGCCATCGGCGCGATCCCCGTCGAACGCGGTGCCGGGCAGGCCGCGCTCGACGCTCTGGACCAGCAGCGCGCGCTCCTCGAGGACGGACGCGCGGTGGCGCTGTACCCGGAAGGCACCCGCTCGCTCGACGGCCGCCTGTACAAGGGCCGCACGGGTGTGGCCTTCCTGGCACTGCAGACCGGCGCGCCGGTCGTGCCCGTGGGTCTGATCGGCACCGACAAGGTGATGCCCGTGGGCGCCAAGGTCCCCACCACCAAGGAGCGCATCACCGTGCGTTTCGGTGAAGCGCTGGACCTGTCCCCCCACGGTGCCGCCTCGTCCGGCCGGGCTCGCCGCGGAGCGACCGACGAGATCATGGCGGCGATCCACGCGCTGAGCGAGCAGGAGCTGGCGAACGCCTACAACGAGGCTCCCGCGCAGAATCCGATCGAGCGCATCAAGCAGGTGCTCCCGCACGAGCGGATCTGAGCGGGCGCCGAATGCACGGCGGCTCGCCACGGGGAGGGTCCGAAGACCCTTGACGCCGCGCCTCCTGACGAGCAGGGTCTGAAGAGGCGGGCCCGAACCCGCCTCAGCCACGACGAGGAGGCACCCCGTGAAGAAGTTCGTCAACGACCCGGCCGACGTGCTGGCGGAAGCCCTGCGAGGGATCCACGCCGCCCACCCGGAGCTTCGCATCGACAGCGAGAACCGCGTCATCCTGCGCGGCGAGCCCACGCGCGAGGGCAAGGTCGCGCTCGTCTCGGGCGGCGGATCGGGCCACGAGCCGATGCACGGCGGTTTCGTGGGGCGGGGCATGCTCGACGCCGCCGCCGCCGGTGAGGTGTTCACCTCCCCCACTCCCGACCAGGTGCTGGCGGCGACGCAGGCCGTGGATTCCGGTGCCGGCGTCCTCCACATCGTGAAGAACTACACCGGCGACGTGCTGAACTTCGAGATGGCGGCGGAGCTCGCAGCGGCCGAGGGCGTGCGGGTCGAGTCGGTCGTGGTCGCCGACGACGTCGCGGTCCAGGACTCGACGTGGACCGCGGGTCGCCGCGGCACCGGCACCACCGTGATCCTGGAGAAGATCGTCGGCGCCCTCGCCGAGGAGGGGGCCGACCTCGAGACGGTCGCGGCGCTCGCGCGTCGCGTGTCCGAGGCCGGCCGTTCCATGGGCGTCGCGCTCACGAGCTGCACCGTCCCGGCGGTGGGCCATCCCACGTTCGAGCTGCCCGAGGACGAGATGGAGGTGGGGGTCGGCATCCACGGTGAACCCGGCCGCTCGCGCGTCAAGCTCGCCACGGCCCACGAGATCGCCCGGCTCATGGTCGATCCGATCGTGCACGACTTCGCGGAGCCCGTGGGCCCCGCGATCGTGCTGCTGTCGGGCCTGGGAGGCACGCCGCTCATCGAGCAGTACCTGCTCTACGGCGAGATCGCGCCGCTGCTGGCCGAGGCGGGCGTCGACGTCCGGCGCGTGCTGATCGGCGACTACATCACGAGCCTCGACATGGCGGGAGCCTCGCTCACGGTCGTGAAGGCCGACGACGAGTTCCTCCGCCTGTGGGACGCACCGGTCGTCACGCCCGGCCTCCGGTGGGGCGCATGAGCGGGGCCGTCTCGACCGACGACCTCGTCGCCTGGATCCGGGCGTTCCGTGACGCCGTGCAGCAGCACCGCGATGAGCTGACCGCGTTGGACGCCGCGATCGGCGACGCCGACCACGGATCGAACATGGCGCGCGGCCTCGATGCCGTCGTCGCGAAGCTCGACGCGCCGCCGGCCTCCGCCGCCGACCTGTTCAAGACCGTGGGCATGACCCTCGTGTCATCGGTCGGCGGGGCGAGCGGCCCGCTCTACGGCACGTTCTTCCTGCGGATGGGTCCCGCCCTCGCGGAAGGCGTGGATGCCGGCTCCCTCGGCGCGGCTCTGCGGGCCGGCGCGGAGGGGGTCGTGGCCCGCGGCAAGGCGGAGCCCGGCGACAAGACGATGGTCGACGCGCAGCTCCCCGCGGTCGCCGCGTGGGACGAGGCGGTGGCCGCAGGCGGGGACGCGGCCACGGCTGCGGCGGCCGCTGCCGCCGCGGCCACGAGCGGCCGCGACGCCACCGAACCGCTCGTCGCCCGCAAGGGGCGGGCGAGCTACCTCGGCGAGCGCAGCGCGGGTCACGTGGATCCGGGTTCGGCCTCGACGGCACTCCTCTTCCAGACGCTGAGCGACACTCTGGCGGCGCGCGGGTGATCGGCATCGTCGCGGTCTCGCACAGCCGTCCGCTCGCCGAGGCCGCCGTGGATCTCGCGCTGCGAATGGGCGGCGGCGACCCGCCTGCGGTGCTGGTCGCCGCGGGTGGCCCGGACGGCGACCTGGGGACGGATGCCGCGGCCATCGCGCAGGCGCTGGATTCGGCGGACTCCGGAGACGGCGTCCTCGTGCTGATGGACCTCGGGTCCGCGCTGTTGAGCGCCGAGATGGCGCTGGAGTTCGCCGCCGCACCGGACCGCGTCGTCCTGAGCCCGGCACCGTTCGTGGAGGGCCTCGTCAGCGCCGTGGTCACGGCCGCGGGTGGGGCGACTCTCGCGCAGGTCGCGGCCGAGGTGGCCGGCGCGGCCGAGGCGAAGCGCATTCAGCTGGGGGCGGTGGATGCCGATGCGCCCCCGCCGGAGTCGGGGAGCGCGCCGTCCGGCGACGAGCTCTCCTTCGAGACGACGGTGATCAATCCGTCCGGCCTGCACGCTCGCCCCGCCGCGACGTTCGTCAAGGCGGCGTCCCGGTTCGACGCCGACGTGCAGATCGCGGAGGTCGGCGGCGAGACGCCGCCGGTCTCGGCGCGGAGTCTGCTCGCGCTCATGGCCCTCGGCATCCGTCAGGGGACGCGGGTGCGCGTGACGGCGACGGGCGCGCAGGCCCGCGAGGCGCTCGAGGAACTCCGCACGCTCATCGACGACGGGTTCGGCGAGGTCTGACGCGCGTCGTCTGCTCAGCGGGTGACGCTGAGCAGACGACGCGCGAGCGCCTCCTCGACGACGAGTTCGGTGACGAGCCCGGCGGCCAGCGCGCCGCGCAGGGCGGTGAGCTTGGACAGGCTCGACACGACGCAGAACCGGCGCGGGATCCGTCGCACGGTGTCGAGGTCGGGGCCGCTGGACCGGGCGTTGAGTTCGGGGATGTCCCACGACCCGTCGACGCGGTAGAACACCGTCGCGCAGTCGCCGACGACGCCTTCGCGCTCGATGATGGCGCGGTCGCGTTCGTCGAAGTAGTCACCGCTGTAGACGTGCGACGGCACGTCGGCGTGCGGGGACCCGAGACCGAAGACGAAGAGTCCGACCCGCTGCTGGATCTCCAGCACCGAGCGCACCGACCGCTCGCGCCACATCGCCTGCTTGGTGCGCGGGTCGTCGAACAGGGCCGGAACCGGGAATTGGTGCACCGACGACGACCACGCCGCCCCGAGCTTCGACAGGATCTCGCCCGCGTAGGGGATGCCGGAGGTGCGGAGGTTCGCGGCACCGTTCATCTGCACGATGTGGGTGTCGTGCACATCTTTCGACGGGACGTGCCGCGCGATGGCCGACAGCGTGGACCCCCAGGCGATCCCGATGGTCATCGAGGACTCGATGCGCTCGGCGAGGATGCGCGCTGCCGTCAGCGCCGTGCGCTCGAGCCGTTCGGCCTCGGAGGTGCGCGCCGGCGTGGGCACGACATGGGCGGTGATCCCGAACCGATCGGCGATGCGCTGCGCCATCTGGCCGCGCGCGTCGTCCGGCGGGCTGATCGAGATCGTGACCAGGCCCACGTCCCTGGCGTGCTGCAGAAGTCGCGAGACGGAGGACCGGGAGACGCGCATCTCGTGCGCGATGGCATCCATCGTGAGGTCCTGCATGTAGTACAGCTGCGCCGCGCGCAGCGCGTCGCGGGAGCGTTCTTCGGTCTGCGTCGTCATGGCCCGCCTTTCTGCGCTTGCCCATTCTGCACGTTTGTTCAAGGGGCTTGCAACAACGTGCAGACGCGCGCATCCTTCTTCGGTACCCACAACGAAAGGTCGCAGTCGACATGTCGTCCCCCTCTTCTTCGCTCCGCGCCGGTGTCCAGGCGCTCCGTGACGCCGAAGACCTCGACGTCCTCATCATCGGAGGGGGCATCAACGGCCTCGCCACCCTCCGCGACCTCTCCCTGCAGGGAGTGAAGGTCGCCCTCGTCGAGCGCGGGGACTTCGTCTCCGGCGCGTCCTCGGCGTCCAGCCACATGGTGCACGGCGGTATCCGCTACCTCGAGAACGGCGAGTTCCGTCTCGTGAAGGAAGCGGTCACCGAGCGCAACGACCTGCTCAAGACCGCCCCGCACTACGTCAAGCCCCTCGAGACCACGATCCCGATCTACAAGACGTTCTCCGGCATCCTCTCCGCACCCTTCCGCCTCCTGGTGACGCACGGTCGCGGGAAGCCGAACGAGCGCGGCGCCCTGCTGATCAAGGTCGGCCTCATCATGTACGACACCTTCTCGCGCGACGGCGGCTCGGTGCCCCGTCACAAGTTCCTCGGGAAGAAGAAGTCGCTCGCCGAGCTGCCGCGCCTCAACCCCGACCTGGCGTACACCGCCACGTATTTCGACGCCTCCATGCACGACCCGGAGCGCATCGCGCTCGACGTCCTGCACGACGGCATCGTCGCCGGCGGCGGCCGCACGCAGGCCGTCAACTACGTCTCGGCCGTCGGTGCCGACGAGAACGGCGTGCGCGTCCGCGACGAGGTCTCCGGCGAGGAGTTCTCCGTGAAGGCCAAGGTGATCCTGAACACCTCGGGCCCGTGGACCGACCTGACCAACGGCGCCCTGGGTCTGCAGACGCAGTTCATGGGCGGCACCAAGGGCTCGCACATCGTGCTCGACAACCCCGAGCTGCTGGCCGCCACCGGCGGGCGCGAGATCTTCTTCGAGCACTCCGACGGGCGTATCGTCCTGATCTACCCGCTCAAGGACCGCGTCCTCGTCGGTACGACGGACATCGACGCCGACCCGTCGAAGCCGGTCGTGTGCACCGACGACGAGATCGAGTACTTCTTCGACCTCATCGGACACGTCTTCCCGACCGTCGCGGTGGACCGCTCGCAGATCGTGTACACCTTCTCCGGCATCCGCCCGCTCCCCCGCCACGACGACACCGCCCCCGGCTTCGTCTCGCGCGACTACCGCATCGTCGACGACGAGATCGGCGGCATCCCGGCCATGAGCCTGGTCGGCGGCAAGTGGACCACGTTCCGCGCCCTCGCCGAGCACCTCAGCATGAAGACGCTGCAGAAGCTGCGCCGGCCGCACCGCGTGAGCACCCAGGGACTCCCGATCGGCGGCGGCAAGGGCTTCCCGACCACTCCCGAAGAGCGCCGCCGCTGGGTGTCGGCACGCACGAATGCGCATTCGACCGCGGTCGTGGAGGCCATGCTCGAGCGCTACGGCACCCGTGCCGACGCGATCCTCGACGTGCTGCCGGCCGAGCCGACGGCCCTCGAGCACGCTCCCGGCTACTACCGCGAGGAGCTCGTGTGGATCGCGGAGCACGAGCAGGTCGTCCACCTCATCGACGTCCTGCTGCGCCGCACGCACCTCGCCTTCGTCGGCGGGATGAGCGAGCGCACGCTGCGCGAGGTCGCCGAGGCCGTCGCCGCTCCGCTCGGCTGGGACTCCGCTCGCGTCGACGAGGAGATCGCGACGACGACCGAGGCGCTGCGGACCGCGCACCGCGTCGATCTGGCCGAGGCCGGAGTCGCGCGAATCTGAGAGAACGTGCGGGCGCGCCGTCTGTTGCGCGCCCGCACGGCGGTCGTAGGTTCAGAACAACCGAGCCGCGAAATGTCCGAGCCGATGGCGGCCGGGCACAACAGAAAGGTCGATGACGACATGCAAGAAGTGAATCTGGGGCTGTACTTCCTCTCGGAGGTCGTCGGCACCGCCATGCTGATCCTGCTGGGTTGCGGCGTGGTCGCGAACGTGGCACTGGCCAAGACCAAGGGCAACGCCGGCGGATTCCTGATGGTCAACTGGGGGTGGGGTCTCGCCGTCTTCGCCGGCGTGATCGTGTCGGCGTACTCCGGCGCTCAGCTCAACCCCGCGGTTTCCATCGGACTCCTCGTCGCGGGCAAGATCGGCTTCGTCCAGTTCCTCGTCGCGGTCGCCGCGCAGCTCCTCGGCGCCATCGTCGGTGCCGTCCTCGCGTGGGCCTCGTACAAGCAGCACTTCGACGACGAGCCCGACCCCGCCGCGAAGCTCGGGGTGTTCTCCACCGGACCCGCCATCCGTTCGTACGGCTGGAACCTCGTGACCGAGATCATCGCGACCTTCGTCCTGGTGTTCGTGATCTTCGGGTTCGCCGACTACGGCGTCGCCGACATCGGCGTCCCCGGGGGCATCGGCGGTCTGGCCGCCGTTCCGGTGGCCCTGCTCGTGGTCGGTATCGGCGCCTCCCTCGGTGGCCCGACCGGATACGCGATCAACCCGGCCCGTGACCTCGGCCCGCGTATCGCGCACGCGATCCTCCCCATCAAGGGCAAGGGCTCCAGCGACTGGGGCTACTCGTGGGTTCCGGTCGTCGGCCCCCTCGTCGGCGGTCTTCTCGCCGGTGTCCTCGCCCCCGTCCTGCTGCACCTGGGCAAGTGACCTCCCGCGGGGGCGTCCGCACGGCGCCCCCGCTCCTCCTCCCCTTCCGATCCACCTCAACCCACCACTGACAAAGGAGTCCATCCATGGCCGACTACGTCCTCGCCATCGACCAGGGCACGACCTCGACGCGCGCGATGATCTTCAACAAGTCCGGCGGCGTCGTCGCCGTCGGACAGAAAGAGCACGAGCAGATCTTCCCCAAGGCCGGGTGGGTCGAGCACGATCCCCTCGAGATCTGGCGCAACACCCAGGAAGTGATCGGTCTGGCCCTCAGCCGCGCCGACATCACCCGCCACGACATCGCCGCGGTCGGCATCACCAACCAGCGCGAGACCGCGGTGGTCTGGGACAAGAACACCGGCAAGCCCGTCTACAACGCCATCGTCTGGCAGGACACGCGCACGCAGTCGATCGTCGACCGCCTCGCCGACGGCGACACCGAGCGCTACAAGAGCATCGTGGGCCTGCCGCTCGCGACCTACTTCTCGGGCACGAAGATCGTCTGGATCCTCGAGAACGTCGACGGCGCTCGCGAGAAGGCGGAAGCCGGCGACCTGCTCTTCGGCACCACCGACACCTGGGTGCTGTGGAACCTCACCGGCGGCATCGACGGCGGCGTGCACGCGACCGACGTCACCAACGCCAGCCGCACGCTCTTCATGGACCTCGAAACGCTGCAGTGGCGTGACGACATCCTCGCGGACTTCGGCGTCCCGAAGTCCATGCTCCCCGAGATCCGCTCCTCCTCGGAGGTCTACGGTCAGGTCGAGTCCTCCTCGCTCCTGCGCGAGACCCCCGTCGCCGGCATCCTGGGCGACCAGCAGGCCGCGACCTTCGGTCAGGCCGCCTTCGACCCGGGCGAGAGCAAGAACACCTACGGCACGGGCAACTTCCTCATCTTCCAGACGGGTGAGGAGATCGTCCACTCCCAGAACGGTCTGCTGACCACGCTCGGGTACAAGCTCGGCGACCAGCCCGCGCGCTACGCCCTGGAGGGCTCGATCGCGGTGACCGGTTCGCTGATCCAGTGGCTGCGCGACCAGCTGGGGATCATCTCCTCGGCGCCGGAGGTCGAGACTCTGGCGAGCTCGGTCGACGACAACGGCGGCGTGTACTTCGTGCCGGCGTTCTCGGGCCTGTTCGCCCCGTACTGGCGTCCGGACGCCCGCGGCGCGATCGTCGGCATGACGCGCTACGTCAACAAGGGGCACATCGCCCGTGCGGCCCTGGAGGCCACGGCCTTCCAGACGCGCGAGGTGCTCGACGCGGTCAACGCCGACTCCGGCGTGGACCTCACCGAGCTCAAGGTCGACGGCGGCATGACCGCCAACGACGCGCTGATGCAGTTCCAGGCCGACATCCTCGGCGTGCCCGTCGTGCGTCCCGTCGTCGCCGAGACCACCGCGCTGGGTGCCGCCTACGCGGCCGGCCTCGCGGTGGGCTTCTGGGACAACCTCGACGACCTGCGCGCCAACTGGCAGGAGGACAAGCGCTGGGAGCCCGACATGGACTCCGACGAGCGCGACCGCGAGCTGCGCCTGTGGAAGAAGGCCGTCACCAAGTCGATGGACTGGGTCGACGACGACGTGCGCTGAGCGCATCCCTTCGCAACGGAACCCCGCCGGCCCCGTGCCGGCGGGGTTCCGTCGTTCCGGGGAGGAGTGGCAGCCGGATGCCGGTGCCTCAGCGTGCGGGTCGGGGGAACGCCGCTCGCACGACATCGGACTGCAGATAGTCCGAGACACCGATGAGGAGGATCGCGAAGAGGATCTGCTCGGTGACGACCCAGAACGGATAGAGACCCGGGATGGCGGCGAGCACGAGGGCGACCACCGGGAAGATCCGGCTGAACAGCTGGAGGCGCCGGAACGCCCAGTACCAGCCGGCCCGCGCCCGCCAGAGGAAGTAGAACAGGGTCGTGGTGATGCCGAGCACCACGAGGCAGCGCATCCACACCGCGAACCCGACGTCGTCGCCGCCGAGGGTCATGACCGCGGCGACCACGACCGTCGCGACCCCCAGTACGAAGCCGGCGCCGAGCAGGACGGTCACCGCCCGGAAGGCACGGCGGACGCGGGGATCGTGGGAGACGTCGACGCGATGGTCGGCCTGGCGGCCGCCGGCGAGGCGGTCGAGGCGCCGCAGGGCGGGTTCGAGCTGCATGCGCTCACTGTACGACGCCGAACGGGCGTCAGGCGGCGGTGACCACCGGCTCGTGACGCACCGGGAAGTTCACCGAGTTCGCGATGAAGCACCATTCGCGCGCCTGGCGGTGAGCGGCGACGGCAGCCTCCACCATCGACTCGTCGGCCACGACGACGCGGGGCCGGAGCAGGACATCGGTGAACGCTCCCCCGCCCTTTCCGTCCTCCACCATCGTGCCGGTCGCGTCGTCGGTGTACGAGACCACGACCACGCCGGTCGTGACGCACGCGTGCAGGTACGACAGCAAGTGGCACTCGCTGAGGGCGCCCAGCAGCAGCTCTTCCGGGTTCCACTTCGCCGGATCTCCGCGGAACGGCTTGTCGGCCGATGCCTCCAGAAGCGGCTTTCCCCCCACCTCGAGCGAGACCGAGCGGTCGTAGTCGCGGTATCCGCTCGTGCCGGTCCCCCGATCGCCGGTCCACGTCGCCTGCAGACGGTACTGGTGCTCTCCGATCATGCCTCCCATCCTGCCTCCTCCCGCGTGGTCCGGACCCGCCGGATACGATGGAGGGATGCCTCTCACAGCCCCGGATGCCGTCGAACTCGCCGTCGTCGAGCGCAACGGATTCATCGAGTCGCGCCACCACGGCGTCGCCGTGGTCCTCTCCCCCGACGGGTCGGAGCATCTCGCCCTGGGCGACCCTTCGGCCCTGTTCCTGCCCCGCTCGAGCATGAAGCCGTTGCAGGCCCTCGCATGTCTGTCGGCGGGCGCCGAGCTGACCGGGGAACGCCTCGCCCTGTCGATGGCGAGCCACTGCGGGACCGACCGTCACGTCGAGGCGGCCCGCGGCATCCTGCAGTCGGTAGGCCTCACCGAGGACGACCTCGGCTGCCCCGCGGCCTGGCCCAGCGACCCCCAGACCCGCGACGAACTGGTGCGCGACCACGGGGTTCCGTCCCCGCTGCGGATGAACTGCTCCGGCAAGCACGCGGCGATGCTTCTGACGTGCGTCACGAACGGCTGGTCGACGGCGGACTACCTCGATGCGCAGCACCCGCTCCAGATCCACATCCGCGAGGTCATCGAGAGACTCGTCGGCGAGCGCCTCACCACGACCGCGATCGACGGCTGCGGCGCGCCGGTGTACGCCATGAGCCTGACCGGACTCGCCCGGGCCATCCAGCGCATCGCGACCTCGTCCGAACGGTCCCCTTTCGCGTTGCACCGCAGCGCCGGCGCACTGGTGCGCGCCGTCCGTGAGAACCCCTGGACCATCGACGGGCCGGGGCGCCCCGACACCGTCGTCATCGAGCGCCTGGGCGTGTTCGCCAAGATGGGCGCAGAGGGCGTGCAGGTCATGACGGCGCAGGACGGCACCACCGTCGCGCTGAAGATGCTCGACGGGTCGAACCGGGCCGCCCACGCCGTCGCCCTGCGTCTGCTGGAGCGCGCCGGCGCCCTCGAACCCGCCGCGGTCGCCGACACCCTCGCGGTCCTGCCGCTGAGCGTCCTGGGGGGCGGTCAGCCGGTCGGAGTGATCCGCGCCGCGGTCTGACCCGACCCCGCTGGCCTGCCCCGCGATCGATCGAGGCGCGCCGATCGCCCGCGTGAGGCGACCGGCGCGACGCGGATCAGATGCCGCCGTCGACCGAGCGCGGGTACGCGATCGGCTCCTCGGGCACGAGCACCTCGGTGTCGCGATTGAGGCTCTCCCCACGGAAGAACGGCTTGGATCGAGGGAACGCGTACCAGAGCACCATCAGGACGACGCCGATCGCGAGCGAGCCGATCCCCAGCACGAACGTGCCTCCGATACCGAACAGCACGGTGTAGCCGTACTCGGGGTCGTACATGTCGATGGCGGACTGCACGAACGCGTACGTCAGCATCAGCGCACCGAGCAGGGGCAGGATGCCGCGGTAGACGAGGTTCCTCGCCGAGGCGAAGAGGTCGCGGCGGAAGTACCAGACGCAGGCGTAGCCCGTGATCGCGTAGTAGAAGGCGATGGCGAGGCCCAGCGACAGGATCGAGTCCTGCAGGATGTTGTCGCTGATGAGGGTCATGCCCACGTAGTAGATGCTGGCGACGATCCCCATGACCAGCGTCGAGAACGACGGCGTCTGGAAGCGGGGATGCACCGTGCTGAACCGGCGCGGCAGCGCCTTGTAGGCCGCCATGGCCAGCGTTCCGCGCGCGGTCGGCAGGATCGTGGTCTGCGTCGAGGACACGGCCGAGATCAGCACAGCCACGATGAGGATCCAGCCGAAGGGACCGAAGAGGCCGTCCTTCAGCGCCAGGAAGACGTCATTGGCGTTGTCGGGGTTGGCCAGCCCCGTTCCGTCCTCGCCGACGCCGGCGTACATCATCGCGGCCACCGTCACGGCGACGTAGGTGCCCAGGAGGATGACGGTGGTCAGCAACGCCGCGCGACCCGGGATGCGCTTGGGGTCCTTCGTCTCCTCGTTGAGGGCGAGACACGTGTCCCAGCCCCAGTAGATGAACAGCGCCAGCAGCACGGCCTCGGTGAACCCGCTCCAGTCGGTGAAGCCGAACGGGTTGAACCAGCCCAGGTCGAACGGCGTCGGGTTCGGAGCCGTCCCGTCGAAGAACTTCCACAGCGCGACGATGACGAACAGCGCCAGCACGAGGTACTGCACGCCCAAGAGGATGTTCTGGATCCGCTCGCCGATCTCCACACCCCGATAGCTCACCCAGGTCATCGCGGCGATGAACCCGACGCCGGTCGCGGTCACGAGCGGCACGTTCTCGGCGAGCGAGCCGTCTCCGATGAGGGTCCAGAGATAGATTCCGGCGATCTGCGCGAGGTTGGCCAGCACGACCATGCCTGCCACGGCGACGCCCCACCCGCCCATCCAGCCGACCCACGGACCGAACGCCTTGGTCCCCCAGGTGAAGGTGGTGCCGCAGTCGGGGACGTCGTTGTTCAGCTCGCGATACGCGAAGGCGATGAACAGCATCGGGATGAAGGCGATGATGAAGGCGATGGGGGCCGAGGCGCCCACGGCGAGGACGACGAAGCCCAGGGTTGCGACTAGCGAGTACACCGGCGCGGTGGAGGCGAGACCGATGACGGTCGATCCCCAGAGGCCGAGAGTGCCCGCGGCGAGGCCCTTGCCGGCCGTCCGTTCGGGTGCGGTGGTCATCTGCTGAACGTAGAAGTCAGCGGGCCCCCGGGTCAAGCACCGCGGTCAGGCGGCGCGTCGGGCGACGTCGAGCACGACGATGGTGATGTTGTCGCGGCCGCCGTTCTCGAGGGCTGCGGCCATCATGGCCTCGACCGCGTCGGCGGGGTCGGGGTTGGCCTCCAGGAAGTGCCGGATGCCGAAATCGGTGAGCTCTTTCGTCAGGCCGTCCGAGCAGATGACGAAGCGATCACCGTCGAGGACCTCGAGGCGCAGGTAGTCGGGCTTGACGCTGTCGCTCGGGCCGACGGCGCGCGTGATCACGTTGCCGTACGGGTGGTTCTCGGCTTCCTCCGGGCTCAGACGACCGGCGGCGATGAGTTCCTGCACGACGGAGTGGTCGGTGGTGATCTGGACGATGTCGTCGTCGCGCAGCAGGTATACGCGCGAATCTCCGATGTTCAGCGTCACCCAGTGGGGCTCGTCCCCGGCGGCTTCGAGGTACAGGCCGGTGAGGGTCGTCCCCGTGCCCTCGTCGGTGGTCTCGGGGTGGGCGACGATGTCTTTCACCGCTCGGGCGAGAGCCTTCTCGATGTTCTTCGGCGAGACGATGCCGCTCTCGACGACGGCGCGCAGGCGGTCGACGGTGCTCGCGCTGGCGATCTCCCCACCCAGGTGGCCGCCCATTCCGTCGGCGACGACGAACAGGGGGAACTCGGCGAGGACCGCGTCCTGGTTCACCTCACGGCGCTTGCCGGTGTCGGTGGTCGCCGCCCACGAGAGATCGAGCGCACCGCCCGTCAGGGGAACGGTACGCGTATGGGTGGTCACCTCGGGCACGAAAAGATCCTCCGGTTGGCCGACGTCTTCGCCGGCGGAACCGCGCGGCCCTGTCATCCTAGTCGACGCGCGGACTGCGCCCAGGGATGCCACGGGCGCGGCGCCTCCGGGCGGAACGAGGACGAGCTCCCCGCGCCGGGCGCGGGGAGCTCGTCATCGTGAGGGCGTCAGACCTGCGGGCCCGCCGGCGGCGGGGGCGTGGGGCCTGCGGGAGGAGCCGGCGGCGGCGGCGTGGGGCCCGCAGCGGGCGGTGCCGGCGGCGGCGTGTACGGCTGGGCCGGCGGGGCGTAGCCGGCGGGACCTCCGGCGGGGGCTGCCGACACCGGCTGACCCGGCTGCACGGGGATTCCGTTCCACACCGTCTTGTCCGCGAGGAACGAGTTCGCCCAGGGCGACGGCTGGATGTTCGGGTTCCACGGGTTGCTGCCGAACGCCAGGATGCCGAGCCAGATCC
The DNA here is from genome assembly GCF_001898305.1 of Microbacterium sp. 71-36. NCBI lineage: Bacteria > Bacillati > Actinomycetota > Actinomycetes > Micrococcales > Microbacteriaceae > Microbacterium > Microbacterium sp. 71-36. Next base: position 310,501 of record NZ_MKTP01000002.1, on the reverse strand, counting down.
ACTGTCCGAGCGGGCCCAGGATGAACAGCAGGAGAATCGGCCAGTCGCGGCCGAACTTGGCGTTCACCCGGTAGGCGATCATGATCAGCGCGACGAAGAGCGCGATGCCCGACAGGTACTGCAGGACCGGGATGGCCGAGGCGACCACGAGCGCGAGGATCACCCACGGCGAGAAGTCGCCGAGCTTGGCGAGGACGAGGTAGTTGTAGATCGGCACCCACGCGCGCCACTTCCCCTGCACGCCCGCCTTCTCGAAGACCTTCGACAGCAGGAACGCGCTGATCACGTAGCCCACGATGGCGAACAGGAACAGGAAGAGCGCGAGGATCAAGAAGGCGGCTGCCGATGCGGCGTCACTGGCGCCGTAGTCGTTGTAAGCCAGATGGATCATGATGACGAAGTTCCTCTCGGGCCGGATACGAGCTCGCGCCCGTATCAGCGACGGGTGTCTCCCGCGTAGGTCATGCTAGCGAAGCTGAGTGTTGGCTGACAGTACCTTGACCCGGCGATCTCAGACCAGCAGTTCGACCTCGCCGGCTCCCCCGTCGCGCACGACGATCCCGTTCGAGCCCGCCCAGTCGACGAGGTCGCGCCGGGATTCGATCCGCGCGCCCGTCGTCGCGAGGGCGCGCGCGAGCTCCCCTTTCGCCTTCTTGTTGAAGTGGTTGAGTGCACGGACCGTGCCGTCGACCCCCTCCGAGACCACGCGGACGTAGACACCCTCCACGTCCGCGGGTACCGGCCCCAGCGCGACGTACGCCTCCGACCGCAGATCCAGGACGAACCCCGGGTCGGCTTCAGCGATCGCCCTCGTGACCGCATCGGCCCAGACCCTCCGCGGCGAGGGCAGTCCGGGCAGGGAGGTGCCCGCCGCGAGACGATAGACCGGGATGCCGTCGAGCGCACCCACCGGGCCGAACGGCGCCGAGTGGATCAGGACCCGCGAACCCAGCCACGCCCGCTCGGCGGCGGCGAGAGTGCCGGCGTCGAGAGCGTCGTAGAGGACCCCCGTATAGCGGTCGACCGCGGGAAGGGTGGGCGCGGAACGCAACGCCGCGTTGTCGGCGACCTCGCCGAGACGACGCGGGCTCAGCTTGAGCACACGCGCGGACAGCTCCTCGTCCGAACTCAGCGCGACCAGCCCGTCGACGACCTGCTCACGGGCGGCGCGAAGGGACGGGAGGGCGAGGGAGCCCAGATCGATCGGGGCACCGTGACCGCCCGGCCGTTTGGTCTCGGAAGGGGGCAGAAGAACGAGCATGCGACCTCGGGGGAACGAAGACGCGCGCCGCCCGGCGAACCGGACGACGCGCGTCGTGAAGAAGTGTCAGACCAGGGATGCGTGACCGGCGACGATGGTGAGATCGTCGCCCGCCATCGACAGGAACCCGTCCTCGGCGTTGGCCAGCACCTTGGTGCCGTCGACACCCGTGATGCGGACCTCGCCCTGAGCGAGGATCGCGAGCACCGGTTCGTGGCCCTGCATGAAGCCGATCTCGCCTTCCACCGTCTTGGCGACGACCAGCGACGCCTCCCCGGTCCAGACCTCGGCGTCGGCCGAGACGAGGTTCACGCGCAGCGGCATGTCAGCCGTTCTCCTTCTGGATCTGCGCCCACTTCGCCTCGACGTCGGAGATGCCACCGACGTTGAAGAACGCCTGCTCGGCGACGTGGTCGAAGTCACCCTTGACGATCGCGTCGAACGACTCGATGGTCTCCTTGATCGGGACCGTGGAGCCCTCGACGCCGGTGAACTTCTTGGCCATGTAGGTGTTCTGCGAGAGGAACTGCTGGATGCGACGCGCACGCGACACGACGATCTTGTCTTCCTCGGACAGTTCGTCGACACCGAGGATCGCGATGATCTCCTGCAGTTCCTTGTTCTTCTGAAGGATCTGCTTGACCGACGTGGCCACACGGTAGTGGTCGGCGCCGATGTAGCGCGGGTCGAGGATCCGGCTCGTCGAGGTGAGCGGGTCGATGGCCGGGTACAGACCCTTCGACGCGATCTCACGGGAGAGCTCGGTCGTGGCATCCAGGTGCGCGAACGTGGTCGCGGGGGCCGGGTCGGTGTAGTCGTCGGCGGGGACGTAGATCGCCTGCAGCGACGTGATCGAGTGACCACGCGTGGAGGTGATGCGCTCCTGGAGCACACCCATCTCGTCGGCCAGGTTGGGCTGGTAACCCACGGCCGAGGGCATGCGGCCCAGCAGCGTGGAGACCTCGGAACCGGCCTGCGTGAAGCGGAAGATGTTGTCGATGAACAGCAGCACGTCCTGCTTCTGGACGTCGCGGAAGTACTCCGCCATCGTCAGCGCCGAGAGGGCGACGCGCAGACGCGTCCCCGGCGGCTCGTCCATCTGGCCGAACACGAGAGCGGTCTTGTCGAAGACGCCCGCCTCCTCCATCTCACCGATGAGGTCGTTGCCCTCACGGGTGCGCTCACCGACACCGGCGAACACGGAGACACCACCGTGGTCCTGCGCCACGCGCTGGATCATCTCCTGGATGAGGACGGTCTTGCCGACACCGGCGCCACCGAAGAGGCCGATCTTTCCACCCTGCACGTAGGGCGTGAGGAGGTCGATCGACTTGATGCCCGTCTCGAACATCTCGGTCTTGGACTCGAGCTGGTCGAAGCTCGGCGCCTTGCGGTGGATGCCCCAGCGCTCGGTGACCTCGATCGTCTCGCCGGGAGCCGCGTTGAGCACCTCGCCGGTGACGTCGAAGACCTTGCCCTTGGTGACGTCGCCGACGGGGACCGAGATCGGGCCGCCGGTGTCGCGCACCTCCTGGCCGCGGACCATGCCGTCGGTCGGCTTGAGCGAGATGGCGCGGACGAGGTCGTCACCGAGGTGCTGCGCGACCTCGAGGGTGATCTCGGTCGAGTCGTCACCGATGGTGATCGTGGTCTTCAGCGCGTTGTAGATCTCGGGGATCGCGTCGTGCGGGAACTCGATGTCGACGACGGGCCCGGTGACACGCGCGACGCGGCCGACGACAGCCGCGTCGGTCTTCTCGGCGGTGAGGCTCATGGCTTCTTCTCTCCTTGGGAACTTACTTGCCGGATGACAGAGCATCGGCGCCGCCGACGATCTCGGCGATCTGCTGCGTGATCTCCGCCTGGCGCGCGTTGTTGCGCAGGCGGGTGTAGTCGGTGATGAGCTTGTCGGCGTTGTCGCTGGCCGACTTCATCGCCTTCTGCGTCGCGGCGTGCTTCGCCGCGGAGGACTGCAGGAGGGCGTTGAAGATGCGGCTCTGGATGTAGACCGGCAGGAGCGCATCGAGCACGGTCTCGGCGTCGGGCTCGAACTCGTAGAGGGGGTAGACCTCCGCCTGAGCGGGGGCGTCATCCGCCTCGAGAACCTCGAGCGGCAGCAGACGGACCGACTCGGGAGACTGCGTCATCATGCTGACGAAGCGGTTGTACACGAGGTGGATCTCGTCGACGCCGTCGTTCTCTCCCCCGGCGCGGTACGCCTGGAGCACGGCATCCGAGATCTCCTCCGCCGTCGAGAACTGCGGCGTGTCGGTGTCGCCGACCCACTGCGCTGCGCTCGGCATGCGGCGGAACTGGAAGTAGCCGACGGCCTTGCGTCCGACGAGGTAGAACACAACCTCTTTGCCCTGCGTCCGCAGCAGCTCGGCCAGCTCCAGACCCTCACGGAGGATCTGCGAGTTGAACGCGCCGGCGAGGCCCCGGTCGGAGGTGAAGATCACCACGGCGGAGCGACGGATGTTCTCACGCTCCGTCGTCAGCGGGTGGTCGATCGAGGAGTGCGTGGCCACCGCGGAGACGGCGCTCGTCACGGCTCGCGCGAAGGGCGACGCCGCGCGCACACGCGCCATCGCCTTCTGGATGCGCGAAGCCGCGATGAGCTCCATCGCCTTCGTGATCTTCTTGGTCGTCTGAGCAGAACTGATCTTCTGCTTGTAGACCCGCAGTTGTGCGCCCATGATTCCGTTCTCGTGTCGTCGCTGTTAGCGACGGCCCTTGACGATTCGCTCCTGGTTGACGTCCTCGGCCTCAGCGGCCTCGACCTGCTCGGCGCCCACGACGCCCTGGTCGTCACCCGGCTGGAACTCGAGGATGAACTCGTCGATCTTCTTCTCGAGCTCGGCGACCGTGTCGTCGCCCAGCGCGTTGGTCTCGCGCAGCGTGTCGAGGACCGTCGAGTTGCGACGCAGGTAGTCCAGCAGCTCGCGCTCGAAACGGAGCACGTCCGAGACCTCGATCGTGTCGAGCTTGCCGTTGGTACCGGCCCAGATCGAGACGACCTGCTCCTCCACCGGGTACGGCGAGTACTGCGGCTGCTTCAGCAGCTCGGTCAGACGCGCACCGCGGGCCAGCTGACGACGCGACGCGGCGTCGAGGTCGCTGGCGAACATGGCGAACGCCTCGAGCGAACGGTACTGCGCGAGCTCGAGCTTCAGCGTGCCGGAGACCTTCTTGATCGACTTGACCTGGGCGTCACCGCCGACGCGCGAGACCGAGATACCCACGTCGACCGCGGGACGCTGGTTGGCGTTGAAGAGGTCAGACTGGAGGAAGATCTGGCCGTCGGTGATCGAGATCACGTTCGTCGGGATGTACGCCGAGACGTCGTTGGCCTTGGTCTCGATGATGGGAAGACCCGTCATCGAACCGGCACCGAGCTCGTCGGACAGCTTCGCGCAACGCTCGAGCAGACGCGAGTGGAGGTAGAAGACGTCGCCGGGGTACGCCTCGCGGCCCGGCGGGCGACGCAGGAGGAGCGAAACGGCACGGTAGGCCTCGGCCTGCTTCGACAGGTCGTCGAAGATGATCAGGACGTGCTTGCCGCCGTACATCCAGTGCTGGCCGATCGCCGAACCCGTGTACGGCGCGAGGTACTTGAAGCCGGCGGGGTCGGAGGCGGGGGCCGCGACGATGGTGGTGTACTCCATCGCGCCGGCCTCCTCGAGGGCGCCCTTGACCGAAGCGATCGTGGAGCCCTTCTGGCCGATGGCGACGTAGATGCAGCGGACCTGCTTGTTGACGTCGCCCGACTCCCAGTTGGCCTTCTGGTTGATGATCGTGTCGATCGCGATGGCCGTCTTACCGGTCTGGCGGTCGCCGATGATCAGCTGACGCTGGCCGCGCCCGACGGGGATCATCGCGTCGATGGCCTTGATGCCGGTCTGCAGCGGCTCGTGCACGCTCTTGCGCTGCATGACGCCGGGCGCCTGGAGCTCGAGGGCACGACGACCCTCGGTCGCGATCTCGCCGAGACCGTCGATCGGGTTGCCGAGCGGGTCGACGACGCGACCCAGGTAGCCGTCGCCCACGCCGACCGAGAGGACCTCGCCGGTGCGGGTGACGCTCTGGCCCTCTTCGATGCCGGAGAACTCGCCGAGGACGACCACGCCGACCTCGTGCTCGTCGAGGTTCTGGGCCAGGCCCAGCGTGCCGTCCGCGAAGCGGATGAGTTCGTTCGCCATGACGCCGGGCAGTCCCTCGACGTGGGCGATGCCGTCGGCCGCGTCGACGACGGTGCCGACCTCGGTCGCACCCGCGCCCGTCGGCTCGTAGGCGTTGACGAAGTCCTTCAGCGCGTCACGGATGACGTCGGGGCTGATAGAGAGTTCTGCCATTGTCTTCCTTCGTTCGTGGGGCGCAAGCCCCCAGATCTCCACCCGCTCGGGCGGGAAAGTCTTAGCCGGCGATGCGCTGGCGAAGGTCGGCGAGACGTGCGGACACGCTCGCGTCGATGACGTCGTCGGCGACCTGCACGCGCAGTCCACCGACCACGGTCGGGTCGATCACGGTGTTCAGGGTGACCGCCGACCCGTAGCGCGCACGGAGCGCGTTCTGGAGTCGCGTCTGCTGCTCGCCGTTCAGGGCTGCCGCAGCGTAGACCGTGGCCACGATGCTCGACCGCTGGTCGGCCACGATCGACTCGGCGCGGCGCAGGAGCGAGCGGACGCGACGACCGCGCGAATTCTGCACGAGCGACGACACGATCAGCGCGGTCGGGGCGCTCGCGCGGCCGTCGAGCAGCGTCGAGACGAGCGACGCCTTGCCCGACGCGTCGCCGAGGCGACCGCCCAGCGCGAGCTCCAGCTCGCCGTTCGAAGCGACGGTGCGAGAGAACTGGAACAGCTCGCCCTCGATGTCCGCCGACGCATCGGCGACGGTGGCGGCACGCACGGCCAGCTCCTCGAGCCCGTCCACGAACTCCGCCGCGGTCGACCACCGCTGCTCCGCCGCACGGCGCAGCAGCGAGACGGTCGCCTCACGGTACGTGGAGCCGAAGACGGCCGTCACCAGCGCGCCGCGCGCGGCGGCGGGCGCCGACGAATCGGAGAGCGCGCCGCTCAGCTGCGCCGACCCGTTCACGGCGCCGACGGCCGCGAACAGCTCGCGGGCGACGTCGAGGTCGACGCCGGAGGCGGTCGTGAGCGCCTCCGCCGTCGCGGTCCGCGCCTGAGTGGTCGCGCTGCCCATTACTGAGCCGCCTTCTCGGATGCCTCGAGCTCGGCGAGGAAGCGATCGACGACGGCCTGCGCGCGGGCGTCGTCGGAGAGGGTCTCCCCGATGACGTTGCCGGCGAGGTCGACCGCGAGGGTGCCCACCTCGGCGCGCAGCGACACCAGCGTCGACTGACGCTCGGCCTCGATCTGCGCGTGCGCGGCTGCGGTGAGGCGCGCGGCCTCGGACGACGCGGCATCCTTCGCCTCGGCGACGATCTTCTTGCCGTCCTCGCGGGCGGCCTCGCGGATCTCGCCGGCTTCCTTGCGGGCCTCGGCGAGCTGCGCGGTGTACTGCTCCAGCGCGGCCTCGGCCTGACGCTGCGCCTCGTCGGCCTTCGCGATGTTGCCCTCGATGGCGGCACTGCGCTCGTCGAGGAGCTTCGCCATGCGGGGCAGGGCGACCCGCCAGACCACGACGAGGATGACGACGAAGCAGACGAGCGACCAGACGATGTCGTAGACGGCGGGGAAGAGCGGGTTGTGCGCTTCCTCCGCCGCGGGCTCCGCGGCGAGCGTGACAAGAGCGTTCAGCATCCTGTCTCCTTACAGTGAGTCGAGAGCGGCCGGATCAGGTGAAGATGAAGCCGGTCGCGATACCGATGAAGGCGAGCGCCTCGGTGAAGGCGATACCGATGAACATCAGGACCTGCAGGCGGCCCGCGAGCTCGGGCTGACGGGCGACGCCCTCGATCGTCTTGCCGACGACGATGCCCACGCCGATGGCGGGGCCGATGGCCGCGAGGCCGTAGCCGATCGTGGCGACGTTACCGGTGACCTGGGCGAGAACCGTAGTTGCGTCCACGGGTTTTTTCCTTTCGGTTGGGTGGCTCGGCGTGCGCCGGGCCGCTCAGTGCTCTTCTGCGACCGCGAGCTGGATGTAGACCGCGGTGAGGATCGCGAAGACGTACGCCTGGAGGAAGGCGACGAAGATTTCGAACAGGGTGAAGGCGAAGCCGAAGGCGAGCGAACCCGCGCCCAGGACCGTCCACCAGCCGCTGAGGCCGATCACGAAGAACTGGGTGGCTGAGAAGAAGAGGACCAGCATCAGGTGCCCGACGATCATGTTCATCAGCAGACGCAGGGTGAGCGTGACGGGGCGGATGATGAAGGTCGAGAGGAACTCGAGCGGCACGATGATGATGTACAGCGGCCACGGCACACCCGAGGGCAGCAGCGCGTTCTTGAAGAAGCCGCCGGGGCTCTTCTTGATGCCGGCGTAGATGAACGTGACGTACGCGACGAGCGCCAGGAGCATCGGAACGGCGATGACGCTCGTGCCGGCGATGTTCAGACCCGGGATCACACCGGTGATGTTCATGAACAGCACCATGAAGAAGATCGTGGTGAGGATCGGCAGGAACCGCTTGCCGTCCTTGCGACCGAGGATGTCTTCGGCGATGTTCACGCGGACGAAGTCGAGACCCATCTCGGCGATGCTCTGGAAGCGGCCGGGAACGACCTTCATCCGGCGGGTGCCGAGAACGAGGAAGAGGACGAGCGCGAGGGTCGCCAGCATCTGCGTGAGGTTGATGCGAGTGATCGCGAAGATCGTGCCCTCGAAGAGGACCGCGTCAGGGAAGAACTCGTTGATGGAGGGCGGGTGAAACTCAGCACCCGCAGACGCGAAGTTCGTGATCAGGGTCGCAGCTTGAGTGGACAGCGCTGGCTCCAGCTTCGGGGCATCGGTATGAACCGTTGCGACGATGGTCGGTGATGGCACCCGAAGTGCGAGTCTGGGGAAGAGTCCCCGTCGCGGGTGGGTACTTACCCCACCCTATCAAACTCCCGGCTGATCCATGAGTGCCGGTCGATCGTTCGTCTCGCCGACGGACTATCGTGCCCGCCGCCCGCGAACCTCGGGTTATAGGGCCCTTCAGGCGCGGCGGTCGCCTTCGTCGGGATCCGTCGGCAGCGTCACGTCGCTCGCGCTGGGCACGCGCAGACGCAGCAGCACCACGACATCGACCGCGAGCGAGGCCATGACGCTGACGACCAGCGCGACGTAGAACACCACCGGGTCGACCCAGCCCTGGCCGCGCAGGATCACGATCGCGACGATGAACAGCACCAGCTTGAGCAGCCACCCGCCCAGCACGATGCCGAAGAAGATCGGCACGTAGAGCGGGTCGCCGAACCACCGGTTGGCGATGAGGATGCTCGAAGCCGTCACCGCGAGGAAGACGGCGCTCACCGCCACGCCCGCCAGAGCACTGCCCAGTCCCCCGGCGCCGGCGACGGCGAAGCCCACCACGGCGCCGACGACGAGCAGGACCGCGGTGACGATGCCGCCCCAGGCCAACGCCGTACGGAGGATCGGCGTGCTCGAGAGCGGTCGACGTGCGGCGGGGGAAGCGGTGCTCATGAGGAAGTCTCCGGGGAAGCGGGCTGCGCGCGGCGGGAGCGCCGACGCAGGAGGCGGTGAGAGGGAAGCAGGGTCAACACGATGCAGGCCGTGACGCCCAGGGCGCCGAAACCGATGCCGATCCAGTAGTCGCCCGGCCAGCTCTGCTGCGTGCCGATGTACATCAGGAGGAACGACAGGCTCACCACGGCCGTCCAGGCATAGAAGATCAGCACCGCATCGCGGTCGCTGTGTCCCATGTCGAGCATGCGGTGGTGGAGGTGCTTGCGATCGGGTGAGAACGGGGAACGTCCGGCCCACTGGCGCCGGATCACGGCGAGCCCGAAGTCGAGCAGCGGCAGCAGCACGATCACCACGGGCAAGAGGATCGGGATGAACGCACCGAGCAGCTGAGATCGGCCGAGCTGCTCCGGATCGAGCACGGCCGGGTCGAGCTGCCCCGTGATGGCGACCGCGGAACTGGCCATCAGCAGACCGAGCATGAGCGCTCCGGAGTCTCCCATGAACAGCTTCGCCGGCGTCCAGTTCATCGGCAGGAATCCGAGGCACGCGCCGACGAGGACGGCGGCGATGAAGGATGCCAGGTTGAAGTAGGTGCTCGCCCCGGTGTCGCGGACGAGCAGGTACGAGTAGGCGAAGAAGACGCCGTTGGCGATGAGGCAGACGCCCGCCACCAGACCGTTCAGGCCGTCGATGAAGTTGACGGCGTTCATGACCACGACCAGGGCGAAGACGGTGAGGAGGAAGCTCACCCAGCTCGACCCGACGGTGAGGGCGCCCATCGGCAGCGACAGGATCTGCAGTTGCCCGAACCACGCGATGATGCCCGCGGCGATGAACTGCGCGCCGAGTTTGATCATCCAGTCGAGGTCCCACAGGTCGTCGACGACTCCGACGACCACGATGAGCAGCACCGCGCCCAGCAGCGACAGCACCGGCACCGGGTCGGTCCAGAAGATCGCGAAGTAGGGGTTCCGGCTCGACAGCGCGAAGGCGGCGACGACTCCGAGGAACATCGCGACCCCGCCGAGTCGCGGGGTGGGCGTCGTGTGCACGTCGCGATCCCGGATGCCGGGATACAGGCGGAACCGCAGAGCGAACTTCCACACCACCCACGACAGCGCGAGGGTCACCGCCGCCGTGAACAGGATGGTGAGGAGGTACTGGGTCACGGACCGGGCGCCTCGGCATCCGGGGTGGTGTCCGGCTCCGACGACGCGGCGTCTCCGGCGGGACCCTCCTCGGGATCGGGCTCGAGCACGTCGCCGAGGACCTCGCGCAGACGCGCCCGCGAGATCGTCCCCTCGCGGAGCACGCGGACCAGCGGCTCGGATCCGCCCACGAGGGATGTGGCATCCACGATCGTCGAGGCGAAGCCCCACTCGCTCGGACCGGCGTCGAGATAGACCGCGACGCTGTCGCCGAGCATGTCGCGCGCCTCGTCGATGCTGACCGCGGCGGGCATGCCGGTGCGATTGGCGCTGGAGACCGCGAGCGGACCGGTCTCTTCGAGCAGCTCGAGCGTGAGGTTCTGTGCGGGCATGCGGACCGCGACGGTGCCGTGCGTGTCGCCGAGGTCCCACGAGAGCGACGGCTGCGCGGGCAGGACGATCGTCAAGCCGCCGGGCCAGAAGGCGTGCACGAGGTCGTCGACGGCGGCGGGGACCTCCGCGACCAGGGCGCGCAGGGTGCCGACGCCCGGGACGAGGACCGGCGGCGGCTGCTGACGCCCGCGGCCCTTCGCCTCGAGGAGGCCCGCGACGGCACGCGCGTTGAACGCGTCCGCGGCGATGCCGTAGACGGTGTCGGTGGGGAGCACGACGAGTTCGCCTCGGCCGATCGCCTGACGCGCGTGGCGCATCCCGGAGAGCAGCTGCGACTCGTCACGGCAGTCGTAGACGGGTGACATGTCGGGCGACAGTCTACCGACGCCCGGACCGGTTCACGCTCAGGGGCGGAGAGCGGTCGTGGCGCGATCCCGCGTCGTGAGGTCGGGATGGGTCGCCGCGGACCGCCACCCGTCCGCCGTGAGGATCTCGCGGATCGCGGCCCCCTGCCACTCGCCGTGCTCGATGACGATCGTGCCGCCGGCGTGCGCGAGACGCAGGCCCACGCGGCTGAGTACCCGCACGGCATCCAGACCGTCCGGTCCTCCGTAGAGCGCCGCCGGCGGGTCGTACAGCCGCACCTCGGGATCGCGCGGGATCGCGTCGTCCGGGACGTAGGGAGGGTTGGATGCCACCACCGAGACCGTTCCGTCGAGTTCCGGGAACGCCTCGGCGAGGTCGATGAACGCGAGGGTCAGGTTCGGCGCGCCGATGCGGGCGAGGTTCTCCTTCGTCCAGATGAACGCGTCGACGGAGTTCTCCGCGGCGAACACGCGCGCGTGTGGAACCTCCGTCGCCATGGCGAGCGCGATCGCTCCGCTCCCGGTGCCGAGGTCCACCGCGACCGGGGAGGCGGATGCCGCCGCGCGCAGGGCGTCGATGGCGAGCTGCGCCACCATCTCGGTCTCGGGCCGCGGCACGAACACCCCCAGTCCGACGGCGAGCTCCATCGAGCGGAACGGCGCGAGCCCGGTCAGGTGCTGCAGCGGCTCACGCGAGCATCGCCGGTCCACCAGCGGAGCGAGGGCCGCCTGGGAGTCGGCGGACAGACGGTCGCCGCGGACGACCGCGGCCTGGACTCCCCCGCGCGACGTCGACAGGACGTGCGCGACGAGGAGCTCGGCATCCACGTGAGGGTCGGGGATGCCCGCGGAGGCGAAGCGCGCAGCGGTGGCGCGGACGACGTCGGCGACGGTGGACGGGGCGGAGGGTACGGGCTCGGGCATGACGGCTCCCGAGCCTAGTCGCGCGCCGTCACACACGGACGCCGGGGTCTCCGCTCACCTAGGATTGTCGCGATCCGACCGACGGCGAAAGGCGAGCCATGCCCGGCATCCACTCCGACATCACCTCCGCGTTCGGCGACACCCCGCTGGTGCGCCTCAACCGTGTCGCGGAGGGCGCCGGGGGCCAGATCCTGGCCAAGCTCGAGTTCTACAACCCCGCCTCGAGCGTGAAGGACCGCCTCGGCATCGCCATCGTCGACGCCGCCGAGGCCTCGGGTGAGCTGAAGCCGGGCGGCACTCTCGTCGAGTCCACGAGCGGCAACACCGGCATCGCCCTGGCGATGGTGGGCGCTGCCCGCGGGTACAAGGTCATCCTCACGATGCCCGCGTCCATGTCGAAGGAGCGCCGCGTGCTGCTCCGGGCCTTCGGTGCGGAGCTCGTGCTCACCGATCCCACCAAGGGCATGTCCTTCGCCGTCGAAGAGGCCAAGCGCATCGTCGCCGAGACCCCCGGTGCCGTCTGGGCCCGCCAGTTCGAGAACGAGGCGAACCCGGCCATCCACCGCAAGACCACCGCCGAGGAGATCCTGCGCGACACCGACGGCAAGGTCGACTACTTCGTGGCCGGCATCGGCACGGGCGGCACCATCACCGGTGTCGGTCAGGTGCTCAAGGAGCGCGTCCCGGGCGTGAAGGTCGTCGCGGTCGAGCCGGCGGACTCCCCCATCCTCACCAAGGGGCACCCCGGGCCCCACAAGATCCAGGGCATCGGCCCGAACTTCGTCCCGGCGATCCTCGACCGCGACATCATCGACGAGGTCATCGACGTCGAGTTCGACGACGCGATCCGCCTGGCGCGCGAGACGGCGGCCAAGGACGGCATCCTCGTCGGGATGTCTTCGGGCGCCGCCATCTGGGCCGCGCTCGAGATCGCGCGTCGCCCCGAGGCCGAGGGCAAGAACATCGTCGTGATCATCCCGTCGTACGGCGAGCGCTACCTCTCCACCGCGCTGTACGAAGACCTGCGCGACAACTGACGTGGGAGTCGTCTCCCGCCTTCGCGAGGACGTCGCCGCGGCGAAGTTCCGCGACCCCGCCGCCCGCGGCGGTCTCGAGATCGCGCTGCTCTACCCCGGCCTGCACGCCGCGTGGTCGTACCGCGTGGCGCACCGTCTGTGGCTGCGCGGCCTGCGATTCCCGGCGCGGGCGATCTCGCAGGTCACGCGGTGGCTCACGGGCATCGAGATCCACCCCGGCGCGACGATCGGTCGACGCTTCTTCATCGACCACGGCATGGGCGTCGTGATCGGCGAGACGGCCGAGGTCGGCGACGACGTCATGCTCTACCACGGCGTCACCCTCGGGGGGCGTCAGCGCGAGGGCGGCAAGCGCCACCCGACCCTGCACGACGGGGTGGCCGTGGGTGCCGGGGCGAAGATCCTCGGCCCCATCACGATCGGCGCCCACAGCCTGGTCGGCGCGAACGCGGTGGTCACCCGCGACGCGGCGCCCGAGAGCGTGCTCGTCGGGGTCCCGGCCAAGGCGCGGGCCCGCCGCTCGAGCGACGACACCCGAGCGCTGCTCACCGCCCCCGAATACTGGATCTGATCCGCGTCAGCGCTTCTTCGCGGCGGCCCGCGCGGGCCGGTCGATGAGCACGACCGTGAGAACCCAGGTGACCACGGCCGAGACGATCCAGACCACGAGCGGGGCCAGAACCCATGCGCCGACCGTCGTGATGCGGACTCCCGCCGACGGCAGCACCGCCACGACGACGAGCGAGACGAACGTGGCGATGATCCCGATGCCCCCCAGCAGCAGGGGCGCCCGCTTGGTCGCGAGCTTCGTGGCGAGGGGCGTCGCGAGGCTCTGCACGATCGCGAAGACGACGATGGCCACGAGGAAGCCCCACCAGTCGAGCCAGGAGATCCGGAACCCGGCGACGAACAGGTCGGCGAGCACGAGTCCCGCCGCCGCGGAGGCGAGATAGACGAGCACGCGCAGCAACCGGGTCTTCATGCTGTGAGGGTATCGGAGCGTCGGGCCTAGGCTCGGAGAATGACCCGTCCGCACGATCTGTCCCTCGTCGCGCAGGTCTCGGGGCTGCAGCAGGGCGCCATCGGGCCGGTCGAACTGGCCTCGCACTACCTCGATCGCATCGCCCACGCCGTCGATCTCGGCGCCTTCGCCGAGGTGACCGGCGAGTCCGCTCTCCGGCGGGCCGCCGCGCTCGAAGCGGGAGGACCCGACGGTGCGCTCTGGGGCGTGCCGTCGGCGGAGAAGGACCTCGTCGCGCGGGCGGGCGTGCCCACCCGCTACGGATCCCGCGCCCGCGTCGATCACGTGCCGTCGACGTCGGATGCCCTCGCCGAGGCGATGGATGCCGCGGGAGCGGTCAGCCTCGGCAAGACCAGCACGTCCGAGTTCGGTCTCACCGGCTTCACCGAACCGCTCATCCATGCCCCCGCGCGAGACCCCTGGAGCACCGGGAACGGCGCCGGCGGCTCGAGCGGCGGTGCGGCCGTCGCCGTCGCGGCGGGGCTGCTCCCGGCCGCGGTCGGATCCGACGGCGGCGGCTCCATCCGCATTCCCGCGGCGACCGTCGGCGTCGTGGGGCTCAAGCCCTCGCGGGGGCGACTGCCGATCGGCTCGGGCTTCGACTCCCCTGACGGCCTGTCGGTCACGGGCCCGCTCGCCCGCAGCGTGGAGGACGCGGGCCTGCTGCTGGACGCGCTGGCGGGACTCGCGCCGTTCTCCTACGCGACCGCGGCCCCCGGGCAGGGTCCTTTCGTCCGCGCCGCCCGCGCCGGATCGCGGACTCTCCGGATCGGCGTGACGACCGTGTCGCCGTGGGACGACGACGAGGACATCGTGCTCGATCCGGCCGCGCGGGCGGCGTTCGAGACCGCGGCCGCCTGGCTGGACGACGCCGGACACGACGTGGCGGATGCCGACTGGCATCCGGTGGGCTACGCCGCTCTGTTCCGCGTGCTCTGGCGCGCGAGCGCCGCGCGCATCCCGTTGAGCGCGGAGGACATGGCGCTGGTCGAACCGCTCACCGCCTGGCTGGTCGAGGAGGGTCGCGCGCTGTCCGCGAGGGATCTGCTCGGTGGGCTCGCCGAGGCGCGCGCGTTCGAACGGCGGACGATCAGCGACTTCGCGGCTTTCGACGCGGTGCTGACTCCCGCCCTCGCCCAGGCGCCGCAGCCCGTGGGCGCCTACGCCGGCCACGATCCCGAGCGGACCTTCGCGATGCAGGTCGAGTACGCACCGTACTCGAGCTTCGTCAACGTGGCGGGGCTCCCCGCTCTCACGCTCCCCGTGACCACCGACGCGAACGGACACCCGGTCTCGGTGCAGGTGATCGGCCGTCCCGGCGGCGAGGCGACCCTGCTCGCGCTCGGGGCGGTGCTCGAGGACCGCCGCGGCCCCCTCCCGCACCCGCCGGTGTGGGACGCGTGACGAGCGGGATTCCCAGGGTTCGGGGCCCCGAAGGACCCGCTGACTTCGGGAACATGCACGCGAGGAAAGGATTCGCGCACGCATTCGACCGAAGTCAGCGCGCGCGCGAGCGTGCGTCCGTGACCAGCCTCACCAGCAGATCGGGGCGCCGGAACAGCATCTCCCGGGTCACGCGTATCATGCGCCAGCCCGCAGCGGCGAGACGTTCGTAGCGCTCGAGGTCGCGTTGCCACTGCACGGCATCCGTCCGATGCTGGTCCCCCTCGTACTCCACACCCACACGCAGGTCCGGATACGCCAGGTCGACGCAGGCGACGAAGCCGTCCACGTCGTATACGTCGTGGTTCAGGACGGGTTCGGGAAGCCCCCCGTCGACCATGACGAGACGTGTCCACGACTCGGTGCGGGACGCCGCACCGCTTCGAACGCGAGGGAGAGCGTCTCTCAGCGCGACGATGCCGCGGCGCTTGTACGCCGAGTCGAGAGACATCTGTAGCTGCTCGATCGTCGCGAGGGGCTCCTGGACGATTCGCCCCCGAGGACCGGCCACGCGCACGCCCGTCACCACCGCGTCGGCCGCGGCGACGAGGTCGTAGGGGTGTCGGAGAAGCGTCCCGAGGAGCGCCCAGGTCGTGGCCGGGTCGGTGAGGGACAGCCCTTCGGCGCCGGTCGTGACCGCGACACCATCCGGCTTGAGCTGGTGTCCGCGCACCCCGCGTCCTTCCGGCGCGCATGCCGGAGCGAGGACGGAGACATGGATGACATCGTCCGGGAGAGGCGGCAACGGCATCTCCCACAGGATCGCGGCCGTGCTGTGCGAGAAGAAGGCACCGGGACCAATGATGGTGCGGTACGCGCCGACGCGTTCACGGATACGACGCTCCCGCTGCGCCGCGGGATGGAGTTCGCCGTGTTCGGTCGGCAGCGGCATCCGCACGCCGTGGAATGGTCGGCACCACACCTGCGAGTCGATGAAGCGCCGCGTGGAACCGTCTCGGAGAGCGTCGCGGGTCGTGAAGGCGGAGCTCGATGACATCCCGACATCCTGCCGATACCGCGCATCGGCCCGTCGAGGTTGTCCACAGGCGGTCCGCGCGATCGGCGCTGACTTCGGGCGAACGTTCGTCTCGCCGCTGTGGACCCGCGACTTTCCCCGAAGTCACCGGCCTCTGCCACGCAGCAGGTTCCGTGACTTCGGGCGTATGTACGCCGCTACGATCACCGCGCGAGCATATGCGGCTAGTCACCGCTGGAAGCGGACACGACGGGCGGGCGCGCGACGAGGGCGAGCGGGTTACTCGCCGGAGAGAGCGGCGAGACGCGCTTCCTCGTCGGCGGTGATCGCCGACTCGATGATCGGGCCGAGGGCGCCGTCCATCACCTGATCCAGGTTGTAGGCCTTGTATCCGGTGCGGTGATCGGCGATGCGGTTCTCGGGGAAGTTGTAGGTGCGGATGCGCTCCGAACGATCCATGCCGCGGATCTGCGAGCGTCGCGCGTCGGCCGCGACGGCGTCGCGTTCCTCCTGCTGCTTGGCGAGCAGGCGGGCGCGCAGCACGCGCATACCGGCCTCGCGGTTCTGCAGCTGCGACTTCTCGTTCTGCATCGACACGACGATGCCGGTGGGGACGTGGGTGATGCGCACGGCCGAGTCGGTCGTGTTGACCGACTGACCGCCGGGGCCCGACGAGCGGAACACGTCGATCTTGAGGTCGTTCGGGTCGATCGCGACCTCTTCGGGCTCGTCGACCTCGGGGAAGACCAGCACACCGGTCGTGGAGGTGTGGATGCGCCCCTGGGACTCGGTCGCCGGCACGCGCTGCACGCGATGGACACCGCCCTCGTACTTCAGGTGCGCCCACACGCCCTGCGCGGGGTCGCTCGAGGAGCCCTTGATCGCGACCTGGACGTCCTTGTACCCGCCGAGGTCGGACTCGTTGCGCTCGAGCAGCTCCGTCTTCCAGCCCATCGATGCCGCGTACTGGAGGTACATCCGCAGCAGATCGGCCGCGAACAGCGCGCTCTCCGCGCCGCCCTCCCCCGCCTTGATCTCCATGATCACGTCGCGGGCGTCGTCCGGATCGCGCGGGATCAGCAGGCGGCGCAGCCGCTCCTGACTCTCATCCAGACGCTGCTCGAGCGCGGGCACCTCTTCGGCGAAAGCCTCGTCCTCACGGGCGAGCTCGCGCGCGGCATCCAGGTCATCCGCAGCGGAACGCCACGCCTCGTAGGCGTGCACGATGCGGTTCAGCTCGGCGTAGCGCCGGTTGACCCGCTTCGCACGCGCGGCATCGGCGTGCACGGCGGGGTCGTTCAGCTCGAGCTCGACCTGCCGGTGCTCGTCGAGCAGTCCGCGGACGGACTCGAGGATGCCGGAATCCGACACGGCTCAGCGGATGCCGTTGTCGTGCCCGTTGTCTCCGCGCGCGGGAGCCGGGATCGACTTCTGCATCTGGACGAGGAACTCGACGTTGGACTGCGTCTCCTTGAGCTTGCCGAGCACGACCTCGAGGGCCTGCTGCGGGTCGAGGCCCGCGAGGGCACGACGCAGCTTCCAGGTGATCTTGACCTCGTCGGGCGAGAGCAGCATCTCTTCGCGACGGGTCGAGGACGCGTTGACGTCGACCGCGGGGAAGATCCGCTTGTCGGCGAGCTGACGGCTCAGGCGCAACTCGCTGTTGCCGGTGCCCTTGAACTCCTCGAAGATCACGTCGTCCATCTTCGAGCCGGTCTCGACCAGCGCGGTCGCCAGGATCGTGAGCGATCCACCGTTCTCGATGTTGCGCGCGGCGCCGAAGAAGCGCTTGGGCGGGTACAGCGCCGATGCGTCGACCCCACCGGTGAGCACGCGGCCGGACGTGGGTGCCGACAGGTTGTACGCACGGCCGAGGCGCGTGATCGAGTCGAGCAGCACGACCACGTCGCGACCGAGCTCGACGAGACGCTTGGCACGCTCGATGGCGAGCTCGGCGACCGTGGTGTGGTCTTCGGCGGGACGGTCGAAGGTCGAGGCGATGACCTCGCCCTTGACCGTGCGCTGCATGTCGGTGACCTCTTCGGGGCGCTCGTCGACGAGCACGACCATGAGGTGGACCTCGGGGTTGTTGTGCGCGATCGCGTTCGCGATCTGCTGCAGCACGATCGTCTTGCCCGCCTTCGGGGGCGCCACGATCAGACCGCGCTGGCCCTTGCCGACCGGGGCGACCAGGTCGATGAGACGCTGCGTGAGCTTCTCGGGCGCCGTCTCCATGCGCAGGCGCTCCTGCGGGTACAGCGGGGTGAGCTTGCCGAACTCGACGCGACCGGCGGCGTCGTCGACGGAAAGGCCGTTGATGGAGTCGACCTTGACCAGGGCGTTGTACTTCTGGCGGCTGGACTGCTCGTTCTCACGCGGCTGCTTGATCGAGCCGACGACGGCGTCACCCTTGCGCAGGTTGTACTTCTTCACCTGGCCGAGCGACACGTACACGTCGCTCGGGCCGGGCAGGTAGCCCGTCGTACGGACGAACGCGTAGTTGTCGAGGACGTCGAGGATGCCCGCGATCGGGATCAGGACGTCGTCTTCGCCGATCTCGCCCTCGAACTCATCGCCCGTGGTGCCCTGGCCGCGGCGCTTGTTGCGCTGGCGGTTGCGGCTGTTCGCCTGGTTCTGCTGCGGGGCCTGCGAGCCGTTCTCCGCGGGCGCCTCGGCCTCTTCGGCGGCGGCCGGCGTGTTCGCCGCGGGAGCGGCGCCGTCGGCGTTCTCGGCCTTGTTGCGGTTGCGGTTGCGCGATCGGCTCCGGCTACGGCTGCGCGACGGCGTCTCGGTGGACTCCTCGCTCGACTCGCCGTCGGGGGCGGATGCCACGGCCTCGGCGCTCGCCTCGCCCTCGGCGGTCTCGGTCTTCGGCTCGGCCGCGTCCACGGCGGGCGCGTCCGCGCCGGCCTCGGGGGTCTCAGCCGCGACGGCGGGGGTCTCGTCGGCGGGGGCCGCGGCGGGCTCGGCCGACGCCTCGGGCGCGGCGTCCACGGCCGCCTCGGGCGCGGCGACCTCGGCGGGTGCCGCTGCCTCCTCGGCCGGCGTCTCGTCGGCGGGGGCGCTCTTCGCCCGACGCGGGGCGCGCTTGCGGGGGGCGCGAGCGGGCTTGGCGGGCGCCTCTTCGGCGGCCGGCTCCTCGGCCGGTGCGGCGGCGGCCTCTTCGGCGGCCGGCTCGACGGCGGGCGCCGGCTCGTCCGCGGGCGCCGACTCCTCGGCCGCGGCCTCAGCCGGGGCATCGACCGATGCCTCGTCAGCGACCGGGGCGGGCTCCTCCGCCGCGGGCTCCGCCTCGGGGGCGGGGTCGGCGGGGGCTTCCTCGCCCTCCGTGTCGGCGGGCGTGTCGAACAGCGTCTCGTCGGCGGGAGCGGCGGACTGCTCCTCGGGGGTGATGTCCGCGCCCTCGGGCGCGTCGACGGGCTGGGTCTCGGAGATGGACTCCACGAGTGCTCCTCAGAAATGAAACGTGATCAGATCGCGCTTCGCCATGCAGATCGCAGACGAAGAGACACCAGCGGTTCGGGAGACTGCAGCCGAGACCGGGTTCGCGATGTGTTGCGGATTTCGCAGGTGGTGCAGAGGCTCAGATTCGCGTGCTAGGCGGAACCCTCTGCGGGCTTCACTGTACCACCCTTGACGTCGACGGCGAGCATGAGCGCCTGCCACGGGGTGTCGACGATCGATGAGGTAAGGTCCGCCGCTGCGACGCGTTGACCCGGGCCGTCCGCGAGCACGAGCACGCTCGGCCCCGCGCCCGACACGACCGCCGCGTACCCCTCGGCCCGGAGCGCCCGCACGAGACGGTCGGTCTCGGGCATCGCCTGAGCGCGGTAGTTCTGGTGCAGCTTGTCTTCGGTGGCCGCCATCAGCAGCTCGGGGCTCTGGGTCATCGCCGCGATCAGCAGCGCCGAGCGCGAGACGTTGAAGACGGCGTCCTCACGCGGCACCTGCAGGGGCTGCAGGCTCCGGGCGACGGCGGTCGACATCGTGAACCCCGGCACCAGCACCAGCGGCGAGACACCGCGGTGCACGATGAGCTGCTTGTGCTGGGGGCCGGTGGCATCCATCCACGCGATCGTGAGGCCGCCGAACAGCCCCGGGGCGACGTTGTCGGGGTGACCTTCCATCTCGGTCGCCAGGCGCAGCAGGTCGACGTCGCTGAAAGCGACCTCGCCGTCGAGCAGGCCCTTCGCGGCCAGGATGCCGGCGACGACCGCCGCACCGGAGGAGCCCATGCCGCGCCCGTGCGGGATGACGTTGTGCGCGACGAGACGCAAGCCGGGGAGCTCGCGCCCCACCGAGGCGTACGTGTGGGCGATCGCACGCACCACCAGGTGCGACGCGTCACGCGGGACGTCGGCCGTCCCCTCACCGGAGACCTCGATCTCGAGGCGCCCCGGCTCGAGGGCCTCCACCGTGAGCTCGTCGTAGACGCTCAACGCCAGGCCGAGGGTGTCGAACCCCGGGCCGAGATTGGCGCTGGTCGCCGGGACGCGGACCGCGACCCGGCGTCCGAGGGCTGTCGTCACTCGGCCACCGGCTTCAGGTCGAGGACCGAGGCGACCTCCGAGGTGGTGGCGTCGACGACGGTCGGCTGCACCTCGGTGCCGTCGGCCTTGCGCAGAGCCCACTGCGGGTCCTTCAGGCCGTGGCCGGTGACGGTCAGCACGACCTTGGCGCCCGCGGGCACGATGCCGGCCTCGGCGCGGTCCAGCAGGCCCGCGACGCTGATCGCCGAGGCGGGCTCGACGAAGACGCCCACCTCGCCGGCGAGGATCTTCTGGGCCTCGAGGATGCCGGCATCCTCGATCGCGCCGAACCATCCGTCGGTGGCATCCCGGGCCTCGAGGGCGAGGTGCCAGGAGGCGGGGTTGCCGATGCGGATCGCGCTGGCGATGGTCTCGGGGTTCTTCACGACCTCGCCGCGCACGAGCGGCGCGGAACCGGCCGCCTGGAAGCCGAACATGCGCGGGACGCGCGTGGACACGCCGCGGTCGGCCTCTTCGCGGTAACCGCGCGAGTAGGCGGTGTAGTTGCCGGCGTTGCCCACGGGGATGAAGTGGAAGTCGGGAGCGTCGCCGAGCTGCTCGACGACCTCGTACGCGGCGGTCTTCTGTCCCTCGATGCGGTCGGGGTTGACCGAGTTGACCAGGTGCACCGGGTAGTGGTCGGCGAGCTCGCGCGCGATCTCGAGGCAGTCGTCGAAATTGCCGCGGATCTGGATGAGGCGACCGTTGTGGGCGACGGCCTGGCTCAGCTTGCCCATCGCGATCTTGCCCTCGGGCACGAGCACGGCAGCGGTGATGCCGGCGTGGGCGGCGTAAGCCGCGGCCGACGCCGAGGTGTTGCCGGTCGACGCGCAGATGACGGCCTTCGCGCCGTGCTCGACGGCGCGCGAGAGCGCCACCGTCATGCCGCGGTCCTTGAACGAGCCGGTGGGGTTCATGCCCTCGAACTTCACCCACACGTCCGCGCCCGTGCGGCGCGACAGAGCCGGAGCGGGGATGAGGGGGGTGCCGCCCTCGCCCAGCGTCACGACGGTGGAGGCGTCGGTGACGCCCAGACGGTCGGCGTACTCGCGGAGGACTCCGCGCCAGACGTGTGCCATGTCAGTTCCCTTCCACACGCAGTACGGAGACCACGCGCTCGACGACGCCGCTCGCGGCGAGACGCTCGACGGTCTCGCTCAGATCTTGCTCACGGGCCTGATGTGTTCCGATGACCAGACGCGCAGAACCACCGGCGGCGGGGTTCTCGGCATCCGATTCGATGGTGGTCTGCTCGACGGTCGCGATCGACACCCGACCCTCGCTGAGGATGCCGGCGACCGTGGCGAGCACGCCCGGCTGGTCGTTCACCTCGAGCGTGATCTGGTACCGCGTGATGACGCGGCCGATCGGCACCGTCGGGAGGTTGGCGCGCGTGGACTCGCCGACGCCCACTCCCCCGGCGATGTGCCGACGGGCGGCCGAGACGACGTCGCCGAGGACCGCCGACGCGGTCTGCACGCCGCCGGCGCCCGCACCGTAGAACATGAGGTCTCCGGCGGCCTCGGCCTGCACGAACACGGCGTTGTTGGCGCCGTGGACGCTGGCCAGGGGGTGCGTCCGGTCGACCAGCGCCGGGTAGACGCGCACCGAGATCGACTCGGTCGACTCGCCCTCGCCCGCGGCCAGACGCTCGCACACGGCGAGGAGCTTGATCACGTAGCCGGCGTGGCGTGCGGACTCGATCATCGCGGCGTCGATCTGCGTGATGCCCTCACGGTGCACGGCATCCAGCGGGACCGTCGTGTGGAACGCCAGGCTCGCCAGGATCGCGGCCTTCTGCGCGGCGTCGTAGCCCTCGACGTCGGCGGTGGGGTCGGCCTCGGCGTAGCCGAGGGCCTGAGCCTGGGCGAGGACGTCGCCGAAGTCGGCGCCCTCGGTGTCCATACGGTCGAGGATGTAGTTCGTCGTGCCGTTGACGATGCCCATGATGCGCACGACCCGGTCACCGGCGAGCGAGTCGCGCAGCGGCCGGATGATCGGGATCGCGCCCGCGGCGGCGGCCTCGTAGTAGACCTCGGCACCGACCTGGTCGGCGGCCTCGAAGATCTCCGAGCCGTGCGTGGCCAGCAGCGCCTTGTTGGCGGTGACGACGTCGGCACCCGAGTTGATGGCCTGCAGCACCTGGCTGCGTGCCGGCTCGATGCCCCCCATCAGCTCGATGACGATGTCGGAGCCGTTGATGAGGGTCTCGGCGTCTGTTGTGAACAGCTCGCGGGGCAGGTCGGTGTCGCGCTTGCCGTCGAGATTCCGGACGGCGATGCCGGCGAGCTCGAGGTTCGCCCCGGCGCGGTCGGCGAGTTCGGCTCGGTGCTTGAGCAGCAGGTCGGCGACCTGCGAGCCGACGGCACCGGCGCCCAGCAGCGCGACGCGCAGCGTGCGGTAGTCGGTCATTCGGTGTCTCCGTGGGGTGTGGCGGTCGAGGAGGATGCCGCGACGCCGACGTCGCGGGCGAGCAGATCGTCGATGGTCTCGCCGCGGACGATCACGCGGGCCCGGCCGTCCCGGACGGCCACGACCGGCGGCCGGGGCGTGTAGTTGTAGTTGCTCGCGAGGGAGAAGCAGTAGGCGCCGGTCGCCGGAACCGCGAGGAGATCCCCCGGAACGACGTCGGAGGGGAGGTACTCGGCATCCACGACGATGTCCCCCGACTCGCAGTGGTGTCCCACGACCCGCGAGAGAGCGGGAGCCGCGGCGCTCGTCCGCGACACGATCCGGGCCGAGAAGTCGGCGCCGTAGAGGGCGGGACGCGCGTTGTCGCTCATCCCGCCGTCGACGCTGACGTAGGTGCGCTCGAGATCGTCCCCGACGGTGACCTTCTTCACGGTCCCGACTTCGTAGAGCGTGATGCCCGCCTGCCCGACGATGACCCGACCGGGCTCGCACGCGACGTCGGGCATGTCGATGCCGCGCACAGCGCACTCGTCAGCTATGGCGTCGAGGATGCCGTCGGCGATCTCCTCGATGGGACGGGGGTCGTCGACCGAGGTGTACGAGATGCCGAAGCCGCCGCCGACGTTGAGCACGGGGATCTCTCCCCCGGCGAGGAGTTCGGCGTGCAGGTCGACCAGACGGGCGGCCGACTCGCGGAAGCCAGAGGAGTCGAAGATCTGCGAACCGATGTGAGCGTGCAGGCCGACGAAACGGAGGCTCGTCAGCTCGCGGATCCGAGCGACGGCCTCGGCCGCCCCCTCGAGCGAGAAGCCGAACTTCTGGTCTTCGTGGGCGGTGGCGAGGAACGCGTGCGTCTCGGCATGGACTCCGGTGCGCACGCGCACCAGCACCGACTGGACCGCACCGCGGCGCTCCGCGATCGCGGCGAGACGCTCGATCTCGACGGGGCTGTCGACGACGACCGAGCCGATGCCGACCTCGACGGCGCGCTCGAGCTCGGCGACGCTCTTGTTGTTGCCGTGGAATCCCAGGCGGGTGGGGTCCGCGCCGCCGGCCAGCGCGACCTCGAGCTCTCCGCGCGTGCACACGTCGACCGAGAGACCCTCGTCGGTCACCCAGCGCACGACCTCGGTGGAAAGGAAGGCCTTGCCCGCGTAGTAGACGCGGGACCGGATGCCATGCCGCTCAGCCGCCGCGGAGAACGCGGCGCGGGCGCGACGGGCGTGCGCGCGGACCTCGTCCTCGTCGAGGACGTACAGCGGCGTTCCGAAACGGTCGCGCAGATCGAACACCGACGCCCCGCCGATCTCGACGGAGCCGTCATCGACGCGGTGGGCCGACGCGGGCCAGACGGAGGCGACGAGCTCGTTCGCTTCGGCCGGGGCGGTGAGCCACTCGGGCACGAGCGCGGAGTGCGAGGCGGACACGGAGGAACCAATCGGGTTTTGCGGCGACGCGACGGCCGCGGATCACGGCTCCTGCCCCCGCGGGGCGTCACGCGACGGGCAGTCCTTGCAGTCTAGGGCACGGCATATGCCGCCCCCGTCCCATGCGGTGCGGCCGGGCCGACCGGGTCAGCCGCAGGTGCCGTTCTGCTGCAGCGCCGGATCGCTGAGCAGTCGACCGTCGATGGCGAACGTCGCCACCACGTCCTGCCCCTGGACGCTCACCGAATCCAGCGTCAGACCGGCGGGGAGGCGGTCGGCGATGCACAGGCTCCACGTCTTCAGCGCCGCGTCCGCGACGCCGCCGAGCTGCCCGCGCAGGGCGTCGGCATCGAGACGGTTGCCCCCGAGGTCGAACGACGTGGGTGTCAGCGTGAGGTCGCCGTCGGCCGCCCCGGGGGTTGCGGAGATCCCCACCGGGATCGACACGCCGAACACCGAGAACTGCGTCGACAGCGTCACGTCCGGTGCGGCGGTGTCGAC
Organism: Microbacterium sp. 71-36; assembly: GCF_001898305.1. Classification (NCBI taxonomy): domain Bacteria; kingdom Bacillati; phylum Actinomycetota; class Actinomycetes; order Micrococcales; family Microbacteriaceae; genus Microbacterium; species Microbacterium sp. 71-36. The sequence continues at coordinate 285,468 of NZ_MKTP01000002.1, read as the reverse complement.
CGTGTCGGCCGGGAAGTCGGGAATCTGTGCGAGGAGGCCACGCAGCTGATCGGGGTTCAGACGCACGGATGCCGATCCCCCGGCCGCCGGGGCGTCGCCCGCGACGGGAACATCCTGCAGGTCGACGCGGACGTCGCCGTTCAGCGGGCCGAGCGCCACGTCGGCCGCGGAGACCACCACCTGGTCGAGGCGGCCCTTCACCAACTGGGGCAGCACGATGCCGGGTACCTCGACGTCGACCTGCTGGTCGGCGGAGAGGCCGACCTGTTGCACGACGAGCGACCGCACGGTGCTCGCGACCGCCGATCGCGCGATGGCTTCCGCCGCCACCAGCAGACCCGCGATCACGACGACGATGATCGTCACGACCGCGATCGTGCGTCCGCCGCGTCGGCGGGGGCGCGTGGCATCCGCCATGGCTACATGCGCTCCGGAGCGCCGACGCCCAAAAGGTCGAGACCGTTGCGCAGCACCTGACCGGTCGCGTCGTTCAGCCAGAGACGGGTGCGGTGCACGGATTCGACCGGGGCCTCGCCGAGCGGGATCACGCGGCAGTTGTCGTACCACCGGTGGTAGAGGCCCGCGAGTTCCTCGAGGTAGCGGGCGACGCGGTGCGGCTCGCGGACCTCGGCGGCGTAGGCCACCACGCGCGGATACTCCTGCAGCGCGCCGAGCAGCGCGGACTCGGTCTCGTGCGCGAGCAGCTCGGGAGCGAACTCCGACCGGTCGACGCCCGAGTCGGCGGCGTTGCGCGCGACGTTGTGGGTGCGCGCGTGGGCGTACTGCACGTAGAAGACGGGGTTGTCGTTGGTCCGCTTCTGCAGGATCTCGGGGTCGAGCGTCAGGGGCGAATCGGCGGGGTACCGTGCGAGCGAGTACCGCAGCGCGTCGGTTCCGAGCCATTCCTGCAGGTCGTCGAGCTCGATGATGTTGCCCGCGCGCTTCGACAGCTTGGCGCCGTTGATCGACACGAGCTGCCCGATGAGCACCTCGATGTCCTTCTCGGGGTCGTCGCCGGCGGCGCCCGCGAGCGCCTTCAGGCGGTGGACGTAGCCGTGATGATCGGCACCGAGGAGGTAGATCTTGTGCGCGAAACCGCGGTCGCCCTTGTTGAGGTAGTACGCGGCATCCGCGGCGAAGTAGGTGTACTCGCCGTTCGACCGACGGATCACGCGGTCTTTGTCGTCGCCGAAGTCGGTCGTGCGCACCCACACGGCACCCTCGTCGTCGAAGACGTGTCCCTGCTCGCGGAGGCGGTCCACGGCCTCGTCGACGAGGCTCGGCCGACCGTCCGCGCGTGCATGGAGCGTGCGCTCGGAGAACCACACGTCGAAGTGCACGTTGAAGCGCTCGAGCGAGGCCTGGATCTCGCCGAGCTGGAACCCGTAGGCCAGCTCGGTCGCGACCGCGATCTGCTCGGCGCGGTCGAGCTCGCGGATGTCGGCCCGCGCGGCCGCGACCCGCTCGGCGAGGTCGGCGATGTACGCGCCGCCGTAGCCGTCGTCGGGGGTGGGCTCGCCGTGGAGCGCGGCGACGACCGAACGGCCGAAGCGCTCCATCTGGGCGCCGGCGTCGTTGATGTAGAACTCCCGCACGAGCGTGGCCCCGCTGGCCAGCAGCACGCGGGCGATCGCGTCGCCCAGGGCCGCCCAGCGCGTGTGGCCGATGTGCAGCGGTCCCGTCGGGTTCGCGCTGACGAACTCGAGGTTGATCGTGTTGCCACGCTGCGAGTCGTTCGTGCCGAATGCCGCACCCTGCTCGACGATCGTCTTCGCGAGGGCGCCTGCCGCGGCGGCATCCAGACGGATGTTGATGAACCCCGGTCCGGCGACCTCGACGCTCGCGATGCCGTCGACACTCCCGAGGCCCGCCGCGATCTCGGCGGCGAACTCGCGCGGGTTGGCACCGACGACCTTCGACAGCTTCAGGGCCGCGTTGGACGCCCAGTCGCCGTGGTCACGGTTCTTCGGCCGCTCGAGAGGGAGGTCGGCAGCGGTGATCCCCGCGGACGAACCCTCGCGTCGCGCCTCCGCGAGCGGGGCGATGACGGCGAGCAGGGCGGCGGAGAGGGCTGCGGGATCCATAACCCTGCAATTCTAGGCCGAGGCGCCCGCGGCCCGGATTCAGCCGATCTGCACCAGGGCTTCGTGGTCGTCCGTCACCCGAGAGACGCGGGTCGCGGGCCACGCGAGCGGCGACACAGCGCGCCCTACGGTGACCCGATGACATTCCGCGCCGACGACCGCATCTACGTCGATGAATCGAAAGCTCGGGGATACTTCATCGTCGGCACCGGGGTCCAGACGGCGCTCGTGCCTGCGTGCGAGCGCGCGATTCGCTCACTCGTCAAACCTGGACAGCGTCGCATCCATTTCACGAACGAGAGCGACTCCCGGCGACGCCATCTCCTCGCTTGCATGGCACGACTCGATGTGCGTTGCGCCGTATGGATCGCGGAGGGCCTCCCGGACAAGGCTGCGCGCCCGTTGACCTTGAGCGCATTGGTGGAGAGTGCGGTCAGCGCCCGAGCGGCGCGTCTCATCGTCGAGCGCGACGCGTCGGTGGAGAAAGCGGACCGTCGGATCATCACGGAGACGCTGCGCCGAAGGAGCGCAATCGTTCCCTTCGTTCATGCGGCTCCGCACGAGCATCCGCTCCTGTGGGTGAGCGATGCTGTCGCCTGGTGCTATTCCCGAGGCGGAGATTGGGTGCGCCGCGTTGAACCGCTAGTTCGGCACAGGACCACCCGCCTGTAAGAACACGTGAGCCTGGCTCGTCATACCGTCCGGAAGACTGCCAGGCTCCGAGGGCTACTGCCCGCCGTGTCTCTCAGCGTATCGGAAGTACGCTGCGGGCTCACCGGCACACCGGGTGATCTTTGCCCGCGGCCCGGATTCAGCCGATCTGCACCAGGGCTTCGTGGTCGTCGGGGGTCGTGGCATCCGTCGTCTCGTCGTCCAGGACCGCGTCGACATACATCCGCTCGAGGCCGACGTATCCGCCGTGATAGCTGAGGAACGCGCAGTCGGCGGCGTCGCGGCCGGTCGCGATGCGCACGAGCGAGCGCCGGTCGGACAGGCGCGTCGCGTCGATGACGTACCAGGCGCCGTCGAGGTAGGCCTCGGCGACGGCGTGGAAGTCCATGGGCTCGAGTCCGGGCGCGTAGCACGCGGCGTAGCGCGCGGGCATGTCCATGGCCCTCAGGAGCGCGATCACGACGTGGGCGTAGTCACGGCACACGCCCTGGCCGGTCATGAGCGTCGTCACCGCGCTGTCGGTGCCGAGGCTGAGCCCGGGCGTGTAGGTGACGCTGGATGCCACGAAGGTCGAGACCGCCGCGATCAACTCGGCTCCGGCGAGCCCGCGGAACTGCCGGCGCGCCTGGGCGAACACCTCGTCGGACTGGCAGTATCGGCTGGGTCGCAGGTAGGTGATGGTCTCGAGGTCGCTCGTGTGCAGCGTGGGCGACGCCCCGGTGACCACCGCTTCGTACCGCACCGAGAGCGGCCCCTGCTCGCCGGAGAGGCGGTGCAGGCGACTGCCGGACTGGTCGACGATCTCGGTCGGCGTGTACACGCGATCGCCACTCGAGAAGGTCAATTGCTCGCTCGCGAGCGGCACTCCCTGAGCGGCGGTGATCTGGAAGATGAGGTCGACGGAGGACCCCAGATCGAGGTCGAGTTCAGCGGTCACTCGGCGCGGCACCGGGTAATCCTCGCACGGCGGCGGAGGGGTGGGACGCGGCTCGCTCATCCGTCTTTCTTGCCCGGTCCGCCGGGGGTCGTGGCCGAGTCGCCCTTGCCCTTGCCGCCGTTGCCCTTGCCGGAGTTCCCCGACCCCTTGTCACCGGGCTCGGCAGGGTTCTGAGGCTCGTCTGGGACGGCTCCGTCGTCGCCCACCGTGCTCTGCGTCGGCGCGGGGGTGACCTCGGGCACCGGTTCCGGGCTCGGTGCGAGCGAGGCGAGGTCGGCTCGGACGGTCGCGATGCGGGACAGGATCGCCTCCGCCTCGGCCGACGTGATCGCGCCGGCGTCACGCTGCGCGGTGACGTCGGCCTCGAGCTGGTCCAGCGTCGCCGTCGCGGACGCGTAGTCCCCATCCGACGCCTGGCTCGCAAGGGTCTGCACGACGCCCTGCCAGGCGGTCGGCGCGGCGGCCTGCGGGGTGCACCCCGCGAGCGCCAGCCCGGCGGTCAACGCGAGGACGGGGATCAGACCCCGATGGCGCCTCACGGGCCCACTTCCTTCCACAGGTCGTCGACGTGCTGGTCCAGCGGGGCCGGGAGCGATGGGAGCAACGGGTCGGACGACGGAGCCGCGGCGGTGACCCCGACCGCCGCAGCGACGCCACCGACGACGAGGACGGCCGCGAGCACGGAGGCCGCGATGATCGCGCGACGGCGGACCGCACGCCGCGGCGGCGCCTCCGCGGGAGCGAGCACGCGCGTGCGGGTGAGTTCGTCGGGCGCCGGCCCCGCGATGAGCGCCGTCGCACCGAGCGGAGCGGCCGGCGCGGACTCCCCGGGGAGCGAGCGGAACTCAGCGCCGAGCTCCGCCGCATCCGGTCTCTCCGCCGGGTCGATCGCGGTCATGCGCGAAAGGAGGGAACGCCAGGGTCCGGGCAGGTCGTCGGGGATGTCCGGAGGCGACACCAGCCGCGCCGCGAGCGCCTCGTGCGGTGTGCGGCCGCCGAACGGGCGCCTCCCGGTGAGGGCCTCGAGCAGCACGAGCCCGAGGGAGTACACGTCGCTCGCCGGGGCGGCCGGCATCCCGCGCGCCTGTTCCGGGCTGAGGTACGCGGCGGTTCCGATGACGGTGTCCGCCCGCGTCACGCGCGTGGCGCCGACGAGCGCGGCGATCCCGAAGTCGGCCAATGTCGCCCGCGCCCGTTCCCCCGCGTGGGCGGGCGGGCGCAGGAGGATGTTCGACGGCTTGACGTCGCGGTGCACGATGCCGCGGGAGTGGACCACCGAGAGGGCTTCCGCGATCTCGCGGCCGTATCGCGCGACGTCGGCGGTCGCGATCGGACCCCGTTCGATCAGATCGGTCAACGTGGGGCCGGCGATGAGCTCCATCGCGAGATACGTGGGTGTCGACGACAGGCGCGCGTCGTAGAGGGTCACGAGCGACGGATGCGACAGCGAGGCGAGGAGCCGGATCTCGGACCGCACGCGGGCGGCATCCGACGGATCCGCGCCGTCACCGGTCATCACCTTGAGCGCGACGGTGCGTCCGAGTGACGTGTCCACGGCTTCATAGACGCGCGCGTATCCGCCGGTGCCCAGCACCCGGCCGAGTCGGTAGCGCCCGTCGAAGAGGCCGTCTGTGGCGGGGTCGGCCGGTTGCGTCGTGTCGGTGTCGGTCATACGTGTCCTCAGGGGTCGAACGCCCCCCGCGGAAATGTCAGACCAGGTCGTCGTTCGACGACCGCGTGGTCGAGCGGGTGACCTGCGCGCCGCCGACGCCCTCGGTGCGGGTCACGGTGTCGGTCTGCCGACGTCGAACGAGAAGCACCAGACCGATGAGGAAGACGACCACACCCGCGCCCATCATGATGTAGCCGATGGTCGTCAGGTCGACGTAGTCGTTCGGAAGATCCACGGCGAACGCGAGGATGGCGCCGATGACGATCAGCGCGATTCCGGCTCCGATGCTCATGACAGTCCTTTCGGGAGGGTGAGGTCAGGATGCCACTCCCCCTCCGAACCGATGGGAGGTCTTGACAACGCGGGGGCGGCCGTCGCGGCGATCGGTTCGCCTCTCACCGACGGGCGGACGACGAAGGCTCCGACCCTCGTGGACGAGTGATCGGAGCCTTGCGGTGGTGCCCCCGACAGGAATCGAACCTGCGACCTTTGGTACCGGAAACCAACGCTCTATCCCCTGAGCTACGGAGGCGGACCGGTCAAGGTTAGCATCGCGCGGGATGCGCCCCCGACCGGTGAGGCGGGGTCATTCGTCGCCGATGACCCCGATGCCGGTGGCCTGGTGGTCGGCGTTCGGGTCGTCCCCGGAGGGCGCCTTCGACTGCTCGTCGACGTCGTTGGTCTGGCTGGGCGCCACCGTCTGATCGTCGCCGAGGTTCTCGGCGTCGTCGGCGGGGGCGTTGTCCTGCGGATCGCTCATGGTCGTCCCTTCGCTTGCGAGTGCCCAGCCTCTCAGCGCCGCAGCGGGCGCCGGAGAGGCTTGACGGCGGACGCTTCAGCGCGTTCGCGCCAGCCACCGGCGCACGCGGGCCGCCGGCGGTCGCGTGAGGGAGATCGTGCGGCCGTGCGTCGTGACGACCCGTCGGTCACCGTCCACCACCGCCTCGCCGCGGACATACGCCGCCCCGACGGCGACATATGTTCCCAGCAGCATCACCGCCTCGTCGCGTGTGGAGGTCGCATCGTCGAGACGCGCGCGGTGCCCGGACTCCACGCGAACCGAGAACCACCGGGTGCCCGGGGTCGAGACCACCGCCCACCGGTCCCCCGCCGACAACCGCAGGAACGCGTCGCCGTCGGCGAGCCCGGTCTCGGCCGACAGGTCGGAATACGACTCGATCAGCTGCTCGAGCACAGCGAGAGCCTCGGCGGCGGTGACGAAATCGGCCCGCCCCGCGCTGAGGCCACCCCACTCGAACTTGCGGTCGCGGGTCATGGCATCCCCGGGAAGGCGGCGGTCATCGGCATGACGCGAGCGTAACGTCCGCCGCTCGGTCCGTGGCACTTCGGCCGGAGCCGCGCTGCCCCTACGATGAGCGGCATGCTGACCTCGTCGCCGAACACCATCTACGACCAGACGTCGATCTTCGCGCTGAACTCGACCACGTCGCTCATCGGCCTCGCCGTGTACGTGCTGAGCGTGATCGCACTGTGGCGCGTCTTCTCGAAGGCCGGGCACCCCGGCTGGCTCGCGATCATCCCGATCGTGAACACGATCTTCCTCGTCAAGGTCGCGGCGTACTCCGGCTGGATGACGCTGCTCTACCTCATCCCCATCGTCGGCTTCATCTTCCACATCATCGTCTCGATCCGTGTCGGCCGAGCGTTCGGCCACGGCTGGTTCTTCTCCCTGATCCTGCTCGCGTGGATCTGGTTCGTCGGCTACCTGATCGTCGGGTTCAGCCGCGACGAGTACCGTCCCGAGCGCATCTGATCCGCCGCCCTCACCCGGCGGTCGCCGCCTTCGCGCGCGCCGACGTGCGCAGCCCGGAGGCGATGCGGGCCGCCCGGGCGACCGTCAACCCCGGCGCGTAGCAGCGCATGAGGGCGAGCCCGACGGCCGGCAGCTGTGCGGGGTCGGGGTAGACCATCCACATCGGGGCGAACTCCGGCTGGAACTTCTTCTTGAAGTTCGCCAGCGACCGGAAGCCGTACGCGGGCTCCAACAGGATGCTGAGCTGACGGAGGAAGCGCTCCACGGCATCCGGTTCGGCATCCGCCTCGTCCCGGTGGCACGCGAGGGGCGAGCCGGACAGGCTCATCACCGTGCAGCCCTCGGCGCGCAGCTGCTCGACGACGGCGCCGATCACGAATTCCATGACGCCGTTCATCGCGTCGTGCCGGCGGCGCATCACGTCCAGGGCGTATCCGCTCACCGAGGATGCCGCGTACACCGGGATCCAGCTCGTCACCGCCACCACCCGGTCCTGCGCGTCGCGCGCGAGCATCAGCCGCACGGCGGGGTCGGTCATCTGCTCCACGCCCCCGAGCGTGAACTCCATCTCGGGGATCGTCTTGTCGGCGACCCAGGCCTCGGAGATCTCGCGGATCTGCGCGCGGTCGCGGAACGACAGCTCGGCCCACCGGGTCCACACCGCCCGCACGCCCTCGCGTGCGGCGCGGTGGGTGGCCGTGCGCACGTCCTGACGCTTCTTGCCCGCGGGGGTCCATGTCGCGGGCTCGAGGTGCGCCTCCTCCGCGACCTGCGTCCTCCTCCACCCGAGGTGGTCGAGGGTGGCGCTCTCGGCATCGTCGACGCTGTAGAACACCGGAGTCCAGCCTCGTTCGCCGCAGAAGTCCACGAACGCCCGGGCGACCCGCGGGTCGGTGCGATCGCGTCCGAACGGTCCGCCGAGGGTGACGGCGATGCGACCGCGGACGCGGTAGGCGATCGCGGCATCGGCGTCGGGGGCGAACCAGTAGGCGTTGCCGGTCCACGTCGTCATGAACGACAGGGTTCCGCCGCCGCCTCGCTCCAGCACCACGCGCGCCCGCGAACGATCTCCGGAATGCGCCGCCGCGCCCGGGCTGAGGACGAACCGCACCGACGCGAAGACGCACACGGCCCAGAAGACCGTGGACGGCAGGTACCACAGCGCCTGCGCCCATCCGGTCATCGGGACGAAGGCGATCGACTCGGCCGGCAGGAGCGACGGCGGAAGAAGCCGCAGCACGGTGGCCCGGAGGATCGCCGCAGGGCCCGGCTCCGGTGCGAAGTGGTGCGAGAACGCCATCGTGCCGACGAGCGCCGTGACGAACATGCCGACCCCGGCGAGACCCACCGTGCCCAGGAACAACGACCGCGCCCCGGGAGCGGACCCGATCCGCGCGGCGCGGCGGAAGACGAAGAGCGTGACGGCGACCGCGAGCGGCACGCACGCCCCCACCGCCACACCGACGAGGATCTGCCACGACGCCGACGCGGCATCCGCGTCACGAGTGATCGCCAGCGTCGCCAGAGTGTCGGGTTCGGTGACGGCGAAGACGTACATCATGCCGACGAACACCAGCAGGTTCACCGTGATCGCGATGCCGAGTGCGCCGCGACGCCCGCGCAGGATGCCCCAGGATGCCACGAGCAGCACGGCCAACGGGAGCGCGGCGATCCACCCCGCGTTCGCCTGCAGCGGCCCGATCGACCATCCGCCCGCCGGGCATCCGAGGAACGCGGACCCTGCGACGCACACCTGCCCGTCCGCCACCGTGAGCGGATCCCAGGACAGCCACCCGTAGACCGAGAGCAGCCCGGCGCCACTGCCCCACAGCGTCGCCACCACCGGGCCCACCGCCGTCACGGCGGTCAGGGCCGCCAGCAGGACGCGGGTCTCGTGGTGCGAGCTCCGGTGGACGCGCAGCGTGACCGGGCGACCGCCGAGGAGGAGCCCGAGCGCGAGTCCGATCGGCAGCGCGACGAGGGTGTAGAGATCGCTCGCCGACGCGGAGTACAGGAACAGCGTGAGGGCGATCACCGCGCTGGCCCACCGCACGCGTCGGCGCCACAGCGCGCCGACGAAGCCGCTCGCGGTCATCGCGACGACCAGCAGCGCGGCGACGGGAGGCGCCCCCGTGAACACGTCGGAGTTCAAGGGGAGGCGGGGAAGGAACACGCTCTCGACGGCGCCGATGACCAACCCGGCCACGGACGTCGCGAGTCCGCCGCCGATGAACGCCACGAGCAGACGGCCGGGGCCCAGGACGCGCTCGGCGAGACCCCCGCCGACGAGGATCGCAAGGAGCACGATCGGCAGCAGCATCGGCTGGTCGACCGTGAACAGGCTCCGCGCCAGCTCACGGACATCGAAGGGTCCGTCACCCACGAGGACGCTGCCGCGGAGCTGCGCGAGGCTGGCCAGCAGCACGACGGCGGCGAGCGCGATGCTGGCCCGTGGCATCCGGACGGTCCGTCGCACGGAGGACGACGCGGCGACGCGCTCCGGAGCGCGGGGCGGGGCGGGCGCGTCTCCGACGGGCGGGGGCGAGACGACGGCGGTCGGCGGCATGGGGCTCCGATCGGGTGAATGTCGATCGTGGAGAACGATCCGACGATTCATCGTCTCCTCGCCGCCGGGCGGACGTCATCCACCCCGGGGTGTATCCGCCCCCGCTGGGCGGCGGGGGCCTGTCGACGGGTGGCTCAGGAGGAGCGGAACACCTGCACGCTGCGGGGATCATCGGTCGCGGCCGCGATCAGCGCGACGACGCCGAGTCCGAGGGTCGGGGCGAGATAACCGATCCACCCGATCACTCCGACGGCCGCGATGACCCCCTGGTCGGCGCCCGCGGCACCGAGGACGCCCCAGACGACCTGGACGAGCACCGCGCAGCCCACGCTGATCGCCAGCGCCCAGAGAGGGGCCCGCCGCCATCGCGCGGGCACGGCGCCCAGGCGCGCGATCTGCGTCGCTGCGACCGCGCCCGCGGCGATCGACACGGCCGACGCCGTCACGCTGACCGCGGAGGCCAGCCAGGCGGTGGCGGGTTCGGACGACACGACCTGCACCGGGGTGAGCGTGGAGGTCAGGTTCACGATCAGCGGCGCGAGGGCCAGCACGACCAGGGCGGTGAGGCCCAGGGGGCGTCGCGCCACGACGCTGCCGGCGCGATTGAGGCCGACGGCGAACACCAGGATGCCGACTGCCCAGAGCCCGTCGATCAGGATCTGGGCGACCACGGGCGAACCCACCGTGCGCGCTCCGCCGAGTCCGATGACACCGCACACCCCGAGCAGGATGCCCCCGACGCGCCACGTCGCGCTCCGCTTCCCCATGCGCTCCACCCTACGTGGAGCGCCGACGGCTCTCGAGAAGCGTCACGCCTGAGTGGGCTGGTCGAAGTCCCAGTCCATCGGCTCGTCGTCGCCCGAGGAGGTCGGCTCGACGGCCCGCAGAGTCGAGCGCGGGAAGAGGCGGTGGTTGCGGAGGTCCTCCGACCACGCGGCGAAGTCGGGCTCCTCGCCCGTCCACTCCACGGGGGCGGACAGGACATCGTTGCCGACCCCGATGACGAGTTCGGCCTGCCCGACCGTCTTGTCCTCGGTGACGATCGGAATGCTCACCGCCTCGGCCTGGCCCTCCTTGGCCACCGCGGCGGTCAACTCCACGAGCGACGACGCGACGTCGTCGGTGGTGATCACGGTCTCTCCGGCGTAGGTGACACATCTCATGCGTTCCAGCGTGGTCGCCGCCGGCGAGACCGGGTGGCGGGTTGCGCGCGATGCGGGAGGTGGGATACGCGCGGGTCAGTCGCGCCGCTGCGCGGAACGGAACATCGCGGCATCCAATTCGAACCACACCGCGCGCACGGTGTCGAACTCGGCGAACCGCGCGGGAGCCGGTTCGTCGAGGCTGAGGCGGTATCCGCGTGGGAGGTCGTCCACGTGCTGTCCGTCGCGCGGTCCGCCGACGAGCACGTAGATCACGGTGAGGCTGACGGGCCGGCGTCCACGGCGACGCCGTCCACCGCGTCGCTCATCCGGTGCAGGAACCTCACCACGACCTCGGACTCTTCCGCCGACATGTCGATGACGGCGGCGAGCATGCGGTCATGCATGTTGCCGAGGGTCTGACGCACCTCCGCGTGCGCGCGATCGGTGGCCTGGATGAAGATGCTGCGACGGTCGTCGGGGTTGGCCGTTCGAGTGACGTGCCCCGAGCGCTCGAGACGGTCGAGGATCGCCGTCGTCGATGCGGTGGACAGGCCGAGATAGCGGGTCAGCTCGCCCGGCCGCACCTTCCGACCGGGTTCACGGAGCAGATAGCGCAGGACGAGGAGCTCGTTCTCCCCCATCGACATCGACTCGCGGGTGCGCCGACGCATCGCGAGTTCGGCGGCCCGGTAGACGCGGAGGGCTTCGAGCACCGCTTTGCTCCGCACGCGGCGGTCGGCGGGCTCATCTCCGTACCAATAGGTGCCCGAGTCGCGGTCTCCGCCAGGAGAGAGGCTCTGCGACACCGTACGCATGTCCGTCATGGTGTACGCCCCTTGCTGTCGATCTCGAAATCATACAACGAAACAAATAGTTCGACAAACTAGTTACTAACCGAGTATGTTCATCAAGCAGCTAACACGACGAAGGGAGTTCCTCATGGGCCACCTCTACTACGGCACCACGCCCGAGCCCGTCCGCATCCCCGATCGCCTCCTCTCGCACCTCAAGGTGGTCGTTGCGACCAAACTCCGTCGCAGCGAGAGCTTCACCGTGAGCTGGACCCATGTCGACGGCGCCCCCGGCCGCTCCACCCTGTGGCTGCAGCCCGCGATTCCGTTGCGCTTCGTCTTCGACAGCGCGGAACCCGAGCAGCTGGATGCCCGAACGCTGAAGGACATGGCCGACATGGCCAACTCCTCCGCCGGTCTCGTCATCGCGCTCGATGCGGAGATCCCCGCTTCCGCGGTCGCGGCTCGCACCCCTGCCCCCACCCCCGCCGCGCGCCGCGCGGCGATGCGAACGGCGGCGTGACCATGCCTTCGTCGACGACCGCGGCCGTCGGGCCGCTCACCGGCGTGCGGGTCCTCTGGGTCAAGGTCGACTCCGGATTCTGGGTCGCCCACCGGGGCGGCGAGTACTACGGGTGCGTGGACAGCGTGTCCGGCGGGTTCGTCTCGCGGGACGCCCACGGCGTCCCCATCGGCCGCTACGACGCGCTCGAGAGCGCCAAAGCCTCCCTGCGGTCCACCGCCGATCCGGCCAACACGGCGCGGCGGGTCCGCGCCGAACACGCGACGGTCGTGCTCGCCACCGCAGCCGGCACCGCCGCGCTCGCCTTCGCCCTCACCGCCGGCGCGCTCGCGCCCTACCTGTGAGCGCCGTGTCGATCGTCGAACTCCGCGACGAGGCCGACGACGTGGAGGATGCCGCTCGGGCCGAGTTCGCGGAACGTTACGGCGTCCACCCCATCTGACGTCGGGCGGGGAGGCGGAGCGCACGACGCATCTGCGACCACCCCCTGGACTTCGCTCTCGGGGTGTGACAGCGTCACCCGGATCGCCGACCTCCGGCGCTCACGAAGGGGGCCTCCCATGGCTGATCCCACCGCACCCGATCGTCCCGACGACGATTCTCCCGACACCTCGCCCTCAGGGGCGGAATCGCCCGAGGAAGGGGCCGCGGCTCAGCACGATGCCGACGAGGCGGCCGACACCGATTCCTCCCCCACGGGCAAGATCGACTGAGTCGTCACCGCGAGGCGTTCCCCGCCCCAGGTTCCGCCGCGTGGGCCCGCGGGCCGATCAGGTCGCCGCGATCTGGTCGGGACGCGGGGCGAGGTCGGGGCGCAGACGGGTTCCGAACTCGCGACGCAACGCGCTGAGCGCCGCCTGCCAGCCGGCGAGGCCGTGCACACCGGGGCCGGGGCTCGTCGAGGACGAGCAGAGGTAGATTCCGGGGATCGGGGTGCGCCACGGTTCGGGGCTGTACACCGGACGCCCGATCAACTGCGGAAGCGACGGCGCGCCCGCCGAGATGTCGCCGCCGGGGAAATTGGGGTTCCACCCCGCGATGTCGATCGCAGTCCGAGACGACGTCGCCAGGATCGTGTCGCGGAAGCCGGGCGCGAAGCGTTCGATCTGGGCGACCACCGCCGCCTCTCGGTCGGCGCGGCTCCCCGCCGGAACATGGGTGTACGCCCACAGGACGTGTCGCCCCTCGGGAGCACGCGTCGGATCGAACAGCGAGGGCTGCGACACCAGGACATAGGGGGCGTGCGGAAGCTCCCCGCGCACGACCGCGTTCTCCGCGGCGGCGATCTGCGCCCGTGTGCCGCCCACGTGCACCGTTCCCGAGAGAGCGACCTCCGGATCGGCCCACGGCACAGGATCCGACAGGGCGAAGTCGATCTTGGCCACTCCCCCGCCGTAGCGGAACCGCTCGAGCGCGCGGCGGTAGCCTCCCGGCATCCGGTCACCGACCAGGCCGACCAGAGCGCGCGGCGTGACGTCCAGGAGCACGGCGCGGGCGGCAGGGAGCTGACGGAGGTCGGTGACGTCGACGCCCGTGTGCACGACCCCACCATGAGCGCGCAGGTCGGCTGCCAGCGCGTCGGCGATCGACTGACTGCCCCCGACGGGGATCGGCCATCCTCGTCCGTGCGCGTAGGTGGCCAGCACCAGGCCGGCACCTCCGGCGGCGAGGCTCGGTTGCGCGAGGATCGAATGCGCCGCCACCCCGGTGATCATCGAGGGAGCGACCTCCTCGCGGAACCTCGCGTTCCACCACGGGCCGCCCTGCTCCAACGAGCGGATGCCGAAGTAGAACGCGGCGAGGGGGTCGCCCGGGACGCGGAGCAGGGCGTTGCCGGTGAAGTCGGCCACACCTCGGAGGTGCGCGACGAGCGGCCCCATCAGGCGGGCGTAGGCCGCCCCGTCGCGACCGATCGCCTCCGCCGCGCGGGGCAGGTCGCGGTAGGCGAGACCGGCTCGCCCGCCTTCCAGAGGGTGCGCGAACGAGACCTCCGGAACGACGAACGGCACCCGGCGTTCGAGGCCGAACTCGCGGAAGAACCACGACTCGAGGGCGAGCGGGTGCACCGCGGATCCAAGATCGTGGCGGAAGCCGGGCAGAGTGAGTTCACCGGTCGAGGCCGCGCCGCCGAGCGACGGCTGTCGCTCGTACAGGGCCACCGACAGCCCGGCCCGCGCGAGGGTGACCGCCGCCGCGAGACCGTTGGGTCCCGATCCGACGACGATCGCGTCGTATCGCTCGGTCATCGCCGGACCGGTTCCTTCTCTGCGGTGGAGGCGTGGCCGATGGCGGCGGCTCCCCCGCCGGACCTCGGGGCGCCGCCCTCGGCGAGGTACGCCAGCCGGTGCAGGGTCTCGGCGTTGCGCCACCGTGTGATCGCGTCGAACACCACGTCGGGGAGCAAAGTGGTCGGCCCGGTCACGGGCTCCTCCTGGAGCCGGACGACGCACGCCTCACCTCGCGGCTTCACATCTATGGTGACGCGCGCGATGCCGATCGGACCGCCATGCGGCTCGAGCACCGCGTGGCGCGGCGGATCCCATACGCGCATCACCGTGGTGTCGTCGACGAGAGCGGGCCACGACCCGAACGAGTGGTGCAACTCCGCCCCTTCGCGCGGCCATTCCTCGGCCACGTCGCGCATGCGGGACGCCCCGACCACCCAGAGCGGATACAGCCACCCGTTCGCGAGCACGCGGAAGACGTCCTCGGGTGTGCAGTGCAGAAGTCGCACGTTGCGAGCCATCGGGGAGCACCTCCTCGTCGTCGGCGGGGAGGCTTCGGCCGGGCGCCCGGACTCCCGACCGGATGCCGACAACGCTACGGGTCGGTGCACCCGCCGGTCACGAAGGTTGCGCGGGCGCATCGAGACCGTTAGGCGCACCAGGGCGTGGCCGATCAGGCGGCGACGTCCGCGGGGAGCACCACCCAGGCGCGCGTTCCGCCGTCCGGAGACTCGTCGAGGCCGATGTGGCCCCCGTGTGCGTGCGCGATACGTCGGCAGGTCGCCAATCCGATACCGAGTCCCTGCACCTCGGCGTCATGGCCCCGCTGCATCGGCTCGAACATGCGATCCCGCAGCTCCGCATCGACCGGGTGGCCGTTGTCGTCCACCGTCAGACGCCATCCGTCCGGAAGTTCGCGCACGGTCACCGAGACGCGCGGCACACGCCCCGCGGCGACGGTGAACTTCACCGCGTTGGCGATGAGATTCTGCAGGAGGACGCGCAGGAGGGTGTCGTCGGCGCGGACGAGCATCGACGCGTCCACCACGACCTCGGCGCCCGCGCCCACCACGGCGCCGTCCAGGTCCTCCAGCACCTCGTCCACGATCTCGCCGACGTCCACGCGACTGAAGTGCGGTCGCGCTCCCCCCATGCGCGCGAAATCGAGCAGGTCCGTCACCATCGAGGTCATCCGCGACGCGGCGGCCTCGGCACGGGCCAGCGACCGCGACGCCCGCGGGGCATCGATCATCTCGGGGCTGTCCGCCGCGAGTTCGAGGAAGCCCGACAGGGCCGTCAGAGGGTTCCTCAGATCGTGGCTCACCTGGGTCGCGAACTGCTCGAGCTGCGTGTTCGACTCCGCGAGATCGCGGCTCACGCGCCGGAGCTCGAGGACATCGATGACCTGGTGCGCGAGCAGGTCGAGGGCGTGAGCCGTGGCATCCGTCAGCTCGCCGACCTCGTCGTCGAAGACGCACAGGGTGCCGATCGCGACGCCCGAGGGCGTGATGAGAGGGCTGGACGCGTAGAAGCGCACCGAGGCGACCACCCCCGTGACGAACGCGTTGTCGCGGAACCGCGGGTCCTCGCGCGCGTCGGGGACGACCACGCGGCCCGGCTCGACGAGCACCGCGGCGCACATCGAATCCTCGATGGAGCACGATGCCGCCCGCACGCCGACGGCGGCGACCTGGTGCTGCGCACGGTCGTCGATGATGTTGATGACGGCGGTGGACACACCGCAGATCGTCGCCGCCAGCTCGACCAACCCCTGGAGATCCGGTTCGGGCAGCGCCCCGACGATGCGGTACCGATCGATGGCGTCGCGGCGCGTCACCTCGTGAGCTGTCGACACGGCATCCCCTCGCGATCGTCTCCCCGACCGAGCCTATCCCGCCGGTCGGACGCTGTCGCGGGGACCCGTGAGGCCCGCGGAACGACGAAGGGGCGAGCACACCGGTGCCCGCCCCTCCAGGATGTCCGTCGGATCACGGATTGCCGCGCGTCCACAGCAGCAGGATCGCCACCGCCTGCAGGACCAGGCATCCGACGAGGATCGCCGTGCGACGGCGCGGCGTCGAGGACAACCGGTCGTCGCCGAGGATGGGGGCCATCGGCATGAGAAGGCGGAAGGTGCTCTGCTGCGGGAGGAAGACCGCGAAGATGTACACGCCGTAGCTGAACAGGTACGCCACGACCATGAGGCCGAGTCGGCGGACGGGACGCGACCACAGCAGCGCGGCGAAAGCGACGATCAGTGCGACGACGAGGATGATGCCCACCACACCCAGGTGCGTGCCGGCCTGTCGGAACCACGGGGTGAACGGCGTGAACTCGTCGTTGCCGACGTAGTCGAGCCACCAGCCGAGCTCGGTCCGGATGTAGGCGTTCTTGGTGCCGGTGACGTCCTGGGCGATGTGGCTCCACGACAGACCCGCGACCGCGATGACGAGCCCGGACGCCATGAGGGACGCCCACTCCCGGACGGGGAAGGGGTCGACCCGACGCCGGAAGAAGCGCACCAGGAACAGGATGCCGAGCGCCAGGCCGAAGGCGAGCACGCCCGGCCGCGTGTACGCCGCGATCACTCCGAGCGGCAGGATCCACAGATACTTCCGCTTGATGGCGAGGAGCATGCCGCTGAAGACCAGGAACATGAACAGGCCCTCGCTGTAGCCGAGAGCGAAGAGGAACGACATCGGCGCGAACGAGAAGAAGACGACCGACCACCACGCGGCGCGCGGCCGGGTGACGGTGCGCAGCAGGCGGAACAGCATCCACGTCGCCCCCAGGCTCGCGGCGAGGCTGATCAGGACGGCGACGGGCTGCCAGCCGATTCCCGTCGCTCCCGAGAGCGTGCGCACGAGGAACGGGAAGACCGGGAGGAACGCCCAGTTGTTCGGGAGGATGTCGCCCGACACGTTCATGGGCAGCGACATCGGATAGCCCTGCGCGGCGATCTGGCCGTAGCGATCGGCATCCCACCCGGTGAGGTAGTCGAAGAACGTGCCGAGGCGCTCGCTGTCGGGTCCGAAGCCCCAGCGCGCCGCCTTGGCGATCGAGTAGAACCCCCAGAGCAGGCCGAAGTTCACCACGCGGGCGATCGCCCACAGCAGCAGGACGCGGGTGAACGCGCCGCGCTCGATCGGCTCCACGCCCTGCGGGGCGCGCAGGACATCCCGGCCGTACTGACGGAGTGCCCGTCCGGGACGGGAGTCGAGCAGGCGACGCCCGCGCTCGCGCAGCGGCGCCAGACGATCGTCGGTGGGGGCCGGCCGTACCGTGGGGACCAGCTCGCTCGGCGGTGCGCTCACTCGGAACCTTTCACACAGGGAGGAAGTGGGCTGCTGACGACGGTGTCCGGCCCGGACAAGTGCATTCGCCCAGATGGTACCGGATGGATGCCAACGGTCTTCCCGGTTGACATTCAGGAAATGCCCTGATCAGTGGGCGTCACCGACGATCTTGAGGCCCACGACGCAGCCGACGAGGACGAGGATCAGCAGGATCTTCACCACCGACACGGTTTCGGCTCCCCCGATCATCGCGACGATCACCGTGAGTGCCGCACCGATTCCCACCCACACGACGTAGGCGGTCCCCGTGGGGATCTCCCTCATCGCCCACGCGAGCCCGCCCATGCTCGCCACGAGCGCGACGGCGAACACGACGCTCGGCCACAGCTTCGTGAAGCCCTCGGAACGGCCGAGGGCCGTGGCCCACACCGCTTCCAGGACGCCCGAGACGGCCAGAACGATCCACGACACGACGACCTCCATCGGCCAGTCTTGTCGCAGTCCGGGTACTGATCCCTCGTCCGGTGGTGCCGTTCGCACGCGTCCGCCACGCTAGCAAGCGCGCCTGTGCACCGGCCGTGCACGGCATCCGTTCATCCGATCAGACGAGGAAGATCGAGACGGCGCCGGGGTTGTGGGCGTGCACCAGGACGCCGAAGACCACGGCGTCGAAGAGCAGGTGCACGGTGACCACGTACCAGAGCGAGCGGGTGCGGAGGAAGAGGAATCCCTGCACGAGCGCGAACGGGATGGTCAGGGCCGGCCCCCACGCCTGATACCCGAGTTCCCAGAGGAACGACACGAAGACGATGGCCTGCAGCACGTTGGCCGTCACGTCCGGGAAGTGTCGCCGCAGCAGCACGAACACCGTGCACACGAAGAACAGCTCGTCCCAGATGCCCACGGCGCCGACGCCGACGAAGAGGCGGCCGATGAGCTCGGGGGTGTCCACGACGGGCCAGTTCATGTAGACGCCCGAGGTCACGAAGTAGAACGGCAGGATGAGCCACCCCAGCACGATCACTCCGACCAGCCACACCCACTGCCACCACGCCCACCGACCGCCGCCGCGCCAGGGGAAGCGGATGGCCCGGTCGCGGAAGACGAAGCGCGAGATCACGTAGGGCAGGACGACCGCGCCGCCGAGCCCCAGGGTGAACCGCACGAATGCGGCGTCGTCGAGCTCCGCCTTCAGGGGGATGAGGCTCACGGCGACCTGCCCGAGCGCGAGGAGGAACACGTCCCGAGCCAGGCTGGGGACGGGAGCCGCGCGCGGCGTCGGAACGATCGGGACGCCCGCGCGACGGTCGACGACGACCGCGGATGCCACGGCCACCGCCAGGAGGATCCACCCGATCCACACGACCTGGACGACGAAGATCACCGGAGCCGCCAGACACACCGATGCCGCCGGCACCAGAGCGGGCGTCCAGGTGCGGCGGACGCGTTCGGGTGCGGCGGCGTGGGCGGTCATGGCGTGCGACGCGTGTAGGTCAGGTCGCGGATGTCCCGACCCACCCGGATGCCCTTGCGCTCGAAGGCGGTGAGGACACGACCGTCGAAGCGCTCGGCCCACTCCCCCGCGAACGCGCGCTCGAAGTCGGGTGCGGCGTCGAGGACGGCGCGCATCTGATCGGCGTAGTCCTGCCAGTCGGTGGCGAGTCGGAGCGTCCCACCCGGACGCAGCGCCTGCGCGGCGATCCGGGCGAACTCGGGCGCGACGAGCCGACGCTTGGTGTGCTTCTTCTTGTGCCAGGGGTCGGGGAAGAACACCCACAGCTCGGAGGCGCCGCCCGCGGGCAGCAGGTGCTCCAGCACCTCGGGGGCGTTGGCCTCGACCAGACGCAGGTTGCGGACGCCGGCGCGGTCCGCGTCGAGCATGGTGCGGGCCAGGCCCGCGGTGAACACCTCGACGGCGAGGAAGTCGGTGTCGGGGGCGGAGGACGCCGCCGCGACGATCTGGTGGCCCTGCCCGGAGCCGATCTCGACGATCAGCGGCGCGCGGCGCCCGTACACCTCGGCCGGATCGATCGCCGATCCCGCCCGCACGCTCGTGGCCGCGGCGGCGCGCTCGACGGGCAGCAGGTAGAACGGCGCGAGCTCGGCCCACGCGCGGTCCTGCGCCTCCGACATGCGGCCGCTGCGGCGCACGAACGACACCGGCTTGTCGCGGAAGACGGGGGCGGCATCCATGCCCTCCAGGCTATCCGGCGCGTCAGGGGTCGCTTTCCGGCGCTCATCGGGGCCGGAAGCGACGGATTCCGTCTCCTCACGCGAGAGGGCCCGGGGTTTGCGGCCGCTCACGGGACGGTCACGAAGTCGATGAGCTCCTCGACGCGGCCGAGCAGGGCCGGCTCGAGGTCGCGGAACGTGGTCACGCGCGACAGGATGTGCTGCCAGGCGCGGGCGAGGTCGGCCTGCTCCTCGGCGGGCCAGCCGAGCGCGCGGCAGACGCCGACCTTCCACTCGATGTCGCGCGGGACCTGCGGCCACGCGGCGATGCCGAGGGCGCGCGGAGTGACGCACTGCCACACGTCCACGAACGGATGCCCGACGATGCGCACGTGGGCTCCGTGACGGCCCCGGGCGATCTTCTCTGCGATGCGCGACTCCTTGGAGCCCGGCACGAGGTGGTCCACGAGCACGCCGTACCGCCGTTCGGCCGTCGGAGGCTCGGCATCCAGGGTCTGTTCGAGGAGGTCGACGCCCTCGAGGAACTCGACCACGACGCCCTCGGCCCGGAGGTCTGCACCCCACACCTTCTCGACCAGTTCGGCGTCGTGCTTGCCCTCGACGAAGATGCGGCTCGCGCGCGCCGTGCGGGCACGCTGGTCGGAGGCGGCGAACGACCCGGAGGCCGTCCGGGTGCGTCCCTTCGGCGCGGCGGCGGGGGCGACGAGGACGACGGGCTCGCCGTCGAGGAGGAACCCACCGCCGAGGGGGAACAGCCGACGTCTGCCGAGGCGGTCCTCGAGCTCGACGTTCATGCCGTCGAGGCGGGTCACCGCCCCGCAGAATCCGTCACCGGCCACCTCGACGACGAGATCGGCGGATGCCGCGACCTCGACCGCCTTCTTGCGGCCGGCCTCGCGCCAGCCGCGGGCGAGCACATCGGTGCCGTAGCGATCGTCCATGGGGGTACCTCCGAACGCCCGAGCCTATGCGCCGCGCGCGTGCGCTCAGGGCGGACGCGCCGAGCCTTCCCGCGTGTCCGGGGGGCTTTATAGAGTGGGGGCCTCAGCGCCGAAGGGGAATGCATGCGAAAGCCGAAGACGGCGGCGATCATGGCGGGCCTGGCGGTCGCGGCGGCGTCGGTCCTCGGTCTGGCGGCGCCGGCGTGGGCCGTGCCTCCCCCGTCGCTCGGCTCGAGCTACGTGCTCGACCAGGCCGACGTGCTGACCAACGCGCAAGAGGCCGAGGTGCAGTCCCGGATGCTCCGCCTGTCGGAACAGACCGGGCTCGACATGTGGGTCGTCTTCGTCGACGACTTCAGCGAGCCGAGCTCGGCCGCGGACTGGGCCAACGAGACCGCCAACCGCAACAGTCTCGGCCCGCACCAGTACCTCCTCGCGGTGTCGGTCGACGGGCGCGCGTACTACCTCTCGGGCGATGTCGACGACGGTGCGCTGACCGCGGATCAGCTCGCCGCGATCGAGCAGGAGCGGGTGCAACCCGCCCTGTCGGCCGGCGACTACGCCGGGGCCGCGGACGCGGCGGCGACGGGGATCACCGCCGCGGCGCGCGCCGCCGAGCCCGCCCCGCCACGCGAGCCGGCCGGCGCCGGACCGGACGTGGCCCTCATCGCGCTCGTCGTGTTCCTCGTGCTCGCACTCGGCGGCGGTCTGCTGTGGCTGTGGCTGCGCCGTCGACGCGGCGCCGCCGCGGGCGTACCGGCACCGGGCGAGAGCATCGACGACCTCTCCCGCCGCGCCGGGTCCGCGCTCGTCGCCACCGACGACGCGATCAAGACCAGTGAGCAGGAACTCGGCTTCGCGCGCGCGCAGTTCGGCGACGAGACCGCCGCCCCGTTCGCCGAGGCGCTCGCCCAGGCCAAGACCGACCTCGACCGGGCCTTCACCATCTCGCAGCAGCTCGACGACGACGTTCCCGAGACCGATGACCAGCGGCGGGCCGGCTACGCCGAGATCCTGCGTCTGTGCGCGTCGGCGGACGAATCGTTGGATGCCAAGGCGGCCGCGTTCGACCAGCTCCGTGCGCTCGAGTCCGATGCGCCCGCGGCAGTGGCCCGCGCCCGCGAGCGGCACACCGCCGCGACCGGAGCGCTGGAGGGGACCGAGCGCGATCTCGCCGCTCTCCGCGAGCGCTACACCGACGACGCCCTCGCCCCCGTGGCCGACAACCCGGCGCAGGCCCGCGACCGGCTGGACCTCGCCGCGCGACAGTTCTCGGCGGCCGATCAGGCGATCGCCGCCGGCGCCTCGGGCGAGGCCGCCGTCGCGATCCGTGCCGGCGAAGCCGCGGTCGCTCAGGCGGAGAGCCTCGAGACGGCCGTCCCGTCGCTGACGGCCGACCTCGCCGCCGCGGAGCGCCGCGCCGCGGACCTCGTGGCCGAGATCGAGGGCGACCTCGCCGCCGCCGCGGCACTGCCCGATCCCGACGGTCGCGTCGCGGGTGCCGTGGCGACGACACGCGCACACCTCGACGCCGGGCGCGCGGCTCTCGCACCGCCGCGCACCTCCCCGCTCCGCGCCCTCTCCGCGCTCGAACAGGGCAACGCCGCGATCGACGCGGTCCTGAGCGCCGCGCACGACGAGGCCGAGAGACGTCGCCGCGCCGCATCACAGCTGGACGGCCTGCTGGTGCAGGCGCGCGCCCAGGTCTCCGCTACCGAGGACTTCATCTCGGCACGCCGCGGTGCGGTCGGGCCGACCGCCCGTACGCGTCTCGCCGAGGCGGGTGCCGCGCTCGTGCAAGCCGAACAGCTGCGCACGGTCGACCCGGCATCCGCTCTCCCGTCGGCCCAGCGCGCGGTCGATCTCGCCGGCCAGGCCTCCTCGCTCGCCCAGAACGACGTCGGCGCCTTCGGCGGGGGCGGCGGGGGCGGCGGCGGCGACATGATGGGGGCCATCCTCGGGGGCATCGCCGTCAACGCCCTCCTGGGCGGGGGCTCGCGCTCCCGCGGGGGCTTCGGCGGAGGTGGGCTCGGAGGCCTCGGGGGCATGCTCGGAGGAATGGGCGGACTCGGCGGCGGCGGCGGTTCGCGGTCCGTCGGGTCCCGCGGACGCTCGGTCGGCTCGTCCTCGACCGGATCCCGTTCGCGGCGCGGAGGGGGACGCTTCTGACTCCCCCGCCCGGCCCCTGACGCTCGTCACAGAAAACTCGTAGAAATCGGCACCAGACTCGACAGGGTCGCCTCAGGAAGGAAATCCCGCATGGCCAAGCAGTCCATCTTCGGTCGGATCTCGACCCTCGTCCGCGCGAACATCAATGCGCTCCTCGACCAGGCCGAGGACCCGCAGAAGATGCTCGATCAGCTCGTTCGCGATTACTCCAACTCGATCGCCGACGCCGAGTCCGCGATCGCCGAGACCATCGGCAACCTGCGCCTGCTCGAACGCGACCACCAGGAAGACGTGCAGGCCGCCGCGGAGTGGGGCAACAAGGCCCTCGCCGCCAGCCGCAAGGGCGACGAACTGCGCGCCGCCGGCAACGCCGGCGAGGCCGACAAGTTCGACAACCTCGCCAAGATCGCCCTGCAGCGCCAGATCTCGGCGGAGAGCGAGGCGAAGGCCGCGGAGCCCACGATCGCGTCGCAGACCGAGGTCGTCGACAAGCTCAAGGACGGCCTCAACGGCATGAAGACCAAGCTCGAGCAGCTGAAGTCGAAGCGCAGCGAGCTGCTCGCCCGCGCCAAGGTCGCCGAGGCCCAGAACAAGGTCCACGACGCCGTGAAGTCGATCGACGTCCTCGACCCGACCAGCGAGCTCGGACGTTTCGAGGACAAGATCCGTCGGGAAGAGGCCCTCGCCGCCGGCAAGCAGGAACTGGCGGCGTCGAGCATCGACGCGCAGTTCAACGCGCTCGAAGACGTGGGTGAGCTGACCGAGGTCGAGGCGCGGCTGGCCGCGCTGAAGACCGGCGGCCCGCAGCGCGCCGCGATCGACGCCCCGAGCCCCGACCTCTGATCGCCCGGGAGCGCACCGTCCCCTCGGGGCAGTGCGCTCCCCCACCCGACAGGCATGTCATGACGCGTTTCGTCATCGCCCCGCAGTGGCAGGGGTCATCGTCCTCGCGTGCGATGCAGCTCATCGACGGCGCGGAAGCGATCGCGGGCGACCTGCCGCGAGCAGCGACGATCGCCCTCGAAGCCCCGACGGAGGCCGGCGACGCGCAGGGCAGCGGCATCCATCGTCTGAGTGCCGTCGTGCGCATGCGCGACCGCATCGAGGACGCCGTCCGCGGCACCGACGAACCCGTCGTGACGATCGGCGGCGACTGCGGCGTCGCGCTCGGCGCCATCTCCGCGATCGCCGGCGACGACCTCGCGGTCGTCTGGCTCGACGCGCACCCCGACCTGAACACGGCCGCGTCCTCGCCCAGCGGGGCGTTCACAGGGATGGTGCTGCGCAGCATCCTCGGTGAGGGCGAACCGACGGTGCGACTCACGCCGGGCATCGCCCCGAGCCGCATCGTGCTGGCCGGAACCCGGGCGTGGGATGCGGAGGAGGAGCGGGTCGTCGCGGCGCACGGCATCCGCACGATCGGCGCGGGCGACCTGGCCGACGCCGAGGTACTCGCCGCGGCGGTGGCGGCCACGGGGGCCTCCCGCGTGTTCGTCCACATCGACCTCGACGTCCTCGACCCGTCGGAGATCAGCGGCATCGCCAGCCCCGTGCCGTTCGGTGTCGCCGCGGCGGAGGTCGTGGCATCCGTCCGCCGGCTTCGCGAACGGGTCCCCCTCGCGGGCGCCACGATCACCGAGTTCTCCCCCTCGTCGCCGGCCGCGGCCGTCGACGATCTCGGAACGATCCTGCGCCTGGTCGGAGCGCTCGCGTGAGCCCGATCCCCCGTCCACCGGACGGCTGGCGCGAACGCGCCGATCGGGCGGTCGCGCGCGGACGCCGGATCGACCGGTTCCTCCCGTCCGTGCTGCTGGACTCCCCCGTCAGTCGCGTCGGCTTCTGGTACGGCCGCACCGTGGGGTGGGTGTGGGGCTCGCTGTGGAGCACCGGCCGCATCGAGCGTCGGAACGGACTCTGGGTGTTCCGCGGACTCCCGCAGTGGGCGTTCCCCCGCGGCGGCGTCTGCGTGGGCGACTGCTTCCTCACCGGTGACGTTCCCCCCACCGACGCGGTCCTCGGACACGAGGCCGTGCACGTGCGCCAGTGGCGCCGCTACGGCTTCCTCATGCCGCTGCTGTACTTCCTTGCGGGCCGTGATCCGCTGCGCAACCGATTCGAGATCGAAGCCGGTCTCGTCGAGGGGAACTACGTCCCCCGCGGAGCGTGAGGCCGCGTCAGCGAGCGGCGGTGATCCCGAAGCGCTCGGGCGTGTGGATGCTCGCCGCGTCCACCCCGTGGCGGGAGGTCAGGTCGTCGACGATCTCCGCGGTGCCGAGGTAGGAGCCCAGCAGAAAGATGCGGGTGGCGTCGTCGTCGCAGCACAGCATCTCGCCCGCCCATCCCGCGACCGCGCGCGTCAGCGCCTGGCCCGGCGCGCACGCGCGTCCGGTGCCGGGGGCGCCGCCCCGGCGGGAGCGGTCGAGCCACGTGACCGTCATCCGGGCGGGGGCCGCGATCGGCGTGATCCACGACGCGTCGGGAACCTCGACGAAGAGGCGCCCCGTCGAGCAGATCGGCAACGTCGACAGCAGAGCCTCGAGCTCGGCGAGAGAGGTCTCGTCGGCCGTGATGAGGTGCTGCACCCGCGTGTGGCGCGAAGAGCGGCAGGCGGCGGCGTTGTGCTCGGCGGAGGTGGACATGATGGCATCCACTATACCCGCGATGAAGGGTTGCCTAACCTGTGTAGCGCCCCTGGATGGGCCGAGGGCTACTCGATCAGGACCGCCCGCAGACGAGCGAGTTCGGCGTCGGTCAGGCCATGGGCGCGCAGGAAGTCCGCCGGCGAACCGTACTCCGCGTCGAGTCGCTCCAGCAGGCCGCGCATCACCGGCGCGGGCGAGCGCGTGGCGAGCTCCTCGGCGTGCCGGTTCTCGGGATGCAGCGCCCGGATGCCGGCGAGCACCTGCCGGTTGCGCTCCGCGGGCAGCAGCCCCTCGGTGCGGGCGTAGTCGTCGATCACGGCGTCCCGGTCGACTCCGGCCGCGGCGAGCGCGAGGGCGACGGTGACCCCGGTGCGGTCCTTGCCGACGGTGCAGTGGATGAGGACCGGCTGCGCGCCGAGGATCCCCCGCACGGCGTCGACGATGCGTGCGGCCGAGCCCTCGACGAGCTCGGCGTACAGCTCGCCGAGGCTGACGTCGCGCGCGAAGAAGGATTCCACGGATCCGAGGAAGAGCGGCACGCGCTGCACCTCGACGTCGAGTCCGTCGACGCGGCTCGGCGCATGGCGCACCTCGGCGTCGTCGCGGAGGTCGATGATGCGGCGCAGCCCCAGATCGTCCATCGTCTGCAGGCCCTCGTCGTCGACGTGCACGAGGTTCCCGGAGCGGTAGAGCACCCCGGCGCGGCTTCGACCGGCACCGGCGGGGAGACCCCCGACGTCGCGGAAGTTGGTCGCCCCGGAGACGAGCGACCTCACGCGGCGCCCCCGTGATCGTGGGCGGCGGGGACCGTCGGCGACGCGGCGTCGCCCGGCGTCGCTGCCGGGGCACGGGGCGGGACCGGGTACCGCCCCGCGATCGCCACGCGGTTGAACGCGTTGATGGCGACGAGGATCCAGCTGAGGGCGACGTACTCCTCTTCGCTCAGGATGCCGCCCGCGCGGTCGTACACCTCGTCGGGGATGCCCTCGTCGTGGATGAACGTGAACGATTCGGTCAGTTCGAGGGCCGCGCGCTCGCGTTCGTCGAAGACGCCCGATTCGCGCCAGGTGGCGATCTGCGCGATGACATCGGCATCCACCCCCGCCTTCACCGCCCCGTCGACGTGCACGCGCACGCAGTACGCGCAGCCGTTGAGCTGCGAGGCGTGGATCTGCACGATCTCCCGCAGACGCGCGTCGATGCCGGCCGCCGTCGCGAGCCCGCCGACCACCTTCGACAACGACCGCAACGCGGCGTAGGCCTCGGGAGCACTCCTGGAGAGGTGAACACGTCGTTCTTCGCCCATGGCGACAGCCTACGGCGGACCCCCGACCCCGGATCCGGGAGGCCGAGGTGTGACCGCCGGAGTCCACGCGCTGGTGACCCGGGGTGGCCGGTGACAGGCTGGGACCATGCCCGAGACCGACGAGTTCTCCTTCCTGCCCGCTCAGGCCGCCGCCGCCGGCGTCGAGGTCCCCCGCGTCGAGCGCGTCGGCCTGACCCTGCCGGACGGACGCACGCTCAGCGGACTGCGGTGGGGGGAGGAACCTCCGCGCGTGACGCTCCTGCACGGCGCCGGGCTGAACGCGCACACCTGGGACACCACGCTGCTCCACCTGGGGGTGCCGGCGCTCGCGGTGGATCTCGCCGGCCACGGCGACTCCTCCTGGCGGGACGATGCCGCCTACGTCGGCCGCGTCCTCGCGCCGGATGTCGCCGCCGCGCTCGAGGCCTGGACGGATCGGCCCCAGGTGCTCGTCGGCCACTCCCTGGGCGGGCTCACGGCCGCCGCCGTCGCGGCCTCCCGTCCGGAACTCGTGGAGAGGGTCGTGATCATCGACATCACGCCGGGGATCGACCCGAGTGGCGGCCCGGCGCAGCTGCGGGCGTTCTTCGCGGGTCCGACCGACTGGGCCACGCGCGACGAGCTCGTCGACAAGGCCCTGGCGTTCGGACTCGGCGGTGCGCGGTCCGCCGCCGAACGCGGCGTGTTCCTCAACACCCGTGTCCGCCCCGACGGCCGCGTCGAGTGGAAGCACCACTTCGCGCATCTCGCCGCGGCCGCTGCCGCCGCCGGGGCCGACACGTCGACACCGGATGCCGTGCGCGCGGTGCTCGCATCGACCGGGTGGGATGACATCGCCGCCGTCCGGGCGCCGATCCTGTTCGTCCGCGCGGATCGCGGTTTCGTGACCGCGGCCGACGCGGACGAGCTGGTCCGTCAAGCCGCGGACGCACGCGTGCGGGTCGTTCCGACCGCCCACAACGTGCAGGAGGAAGACCCCGCGGGACTCGCCGCCCTCCTGCGAGAGACCCTCACCGCGGTCTGACGCCCCACGGCCGGACGGTGTCGCTCCGTGTCACGCGCGGCGTGGCCCCTGCCGGGTGAAAGTAGGCTTTCCTCACCCCACTCCACGGCAGCACAGCACCCGGATGCCGTGGGGCTTGCGAAAGGACACTCCCGCAATGCTGCGCCGAACCGCCGTCGCCACGAGCGCCCTCCTCCTCGGAGCACTCCTGTTCACCTCGTGCACCGGCACGTCGACCACGCCCGGCCCGACCGGCGCGCCCGACGCGAACGCGACCCTGAACGTCCGGCTGTCGCTCGAGCCGTCCAACCTCGACATCCGGCGCACGAGCGGCGCCGCCCTCGACCAGGCGCTCGTCGACAACGTGTACCAGGGCCTCGTCACCCGCAACGGCGACGACGGCAACGCGATCGTGCCCGAGCTCGCCACGGACTGGACCATCTCCGCCGACGGACTCACGTACACCTTCACGCTGCGCCAGGGCGTCACCTTCCACGACGGCACCGCGATGACCGCCGACGACGTGGTGACCTCGCTGCAGACCGCCAAGGACGACGCCACCATCCAGAACAGCGCGGACCTGGCGGGCGTGGCATCCATCAGCTCGCCCGATCCGACCACGGTCGTCGTCACGCTCACGCAGCCGAACATCGACTTCCTGTTCGCCCTCACGGGCCGCGCGGGTCTGATCTTCAAGAACAACGACACCACGAACTTCGAGACCGCCACCAACGGCACGGGTCCGTTCACGGTGTCCGCGTGGAACACCGGCCAGAGCCTGACTCTCACGCGCAACGACGCCTACTGGGGAGAGAAGGCGGGCGTGGCCGAGGTCGTGCTCGACTACATCCCCGATCAGAGCGCCGCGATCAACGCCGCGGTGAGCGGTGACGTGGACGTCGCGCTCGAGATCGACCCCGAACTCAAGGGCCAGGTCGACGGCGTCGCCGGGTTCCACATCGAGTCGGGCCTCACCACCGACAAGGGGACGCTGGCGTTCAACAACGCCCGCGCCCCCCTGACCGACCAGCGGGTGCGCGAGGCGCTGCGCCTGTCGATCGACCATCAGGCGCTCATCGACACCCTCGGTGCCGGCCAGCCGCTCTCCGGCCCGATCCCGCCGCTCGACCCGGGCTACGAAGACCTCTCCGGCAGCATCTCGTACAACCCCGACCGGGCACGCGAGCTCCTCGCCGAGGCCGGCGCGGAGAACCTGACGCTCACCCTCACCATCCCGAGCGTGTATCCGTCCTCGATCCCCACGTTCCTCGTGTCGTCGTTCGCCGACGTGGGCGTGACGCTCAAAGTGAACTCGGTCGACTTCCCCACCTGGCTGAAGAACGTCTACACCAACCACGACTACGACCTCAGCTTCGTGCGTCACGTCGAGGCGCGCGACTTCGGCAACTTCGCCAACCCGGCGTACTACTTCGGCTACGACAACCCCCAGGTGCAGAGCCTGTACGCGCAGGCGCTGGCGACCACCGACGAACAGCAGTCGTCCGACTATCTCGCCGAGGCCGCGCGCATCGTGTCCGATGAGGATGCCGCCGACTGGCTGTTCCTCTCGACGCCGCTCACGGCGATCGCGGACAACGTCGCGAACTTCCCGAAGAACTCGCTGAACGTGCGCCTGCCCCTGGCCGGCGTGACGGTCACGTCGGAGTGATCCGCTACACGCTGACACGGCTGGGCCTTCTCGTGCTGGGCCTGGCCGTGTCGAGCGTGCTGATCTTCGCGTCGCTGCGGGTGCTGCCCGGCGACGTCGCCCTCCTCATCGGGGGGACGCAGGCGACGCCCGAGCAGGTCGACGCGCTGCGCGAGAAGCTCGGGCTCACCCTGCCGCTCTGGCAGCAGTACGGCGACTGGATCGGCGGCGTCCTCCGCGGCGACCTCGGCACGTCGCTCATCACCGGCGTCTCGGTCGGCACGGAGCTCGCAGACAAATCCCAGGTCACCGTCCCGCTGGCCGTGATGTCGCTCACGGTGGCCCTCGCGGTGGGGCTGCCCTTCGGCGTGCTGTCCGCGCTCCGGCGCGGGCGCACCGACGGCACGGCCCTGAGCGTCGGCGCCCAGGCCGTCGCCGCCGTCCCGGTGGTCTGGGCGGGCATGATGCTCGTCGTCGTGTTCGCCGTGTGGCTGGGCTGGCTCCCCCCGCAGGGCTTCCCCCGTGCGGGGTGGAACGACCCCGCCGCCGCATTCCGGGCGCTCATCCTCCCCGCGATCACCATCGGCGTCGTCGAGGGTGCGATGCTGCTGCGCTTCGTCCGCAGCGCGACGCTGCAGGCGATGGGCCAGGACTACGTCCGTACCGCCGCCGCGAAGGGGCTCACCCGCACACGGGCGCTCGTGTTCCACGGTCTGCCCAATGTCGGGCTCTCGGTCGTCACCGTCCTCGGGCTGCAGATCGCCGGCATCATCGTCGGCGCGGTCGTGATCGAGCAGCTGTTCACCCTGCCCGGGATCGGGCGGATGCTCGTGGCCGACGTCTCGGCACGGGATCTGCCGAAGGTGCAGGGCGAGCTGCTGGCCCTCACCGGCTTCGTGCTGGTCGTCGGTTTCCTGGTCGACCTCGTGCACCGTCTCCTGGACCCCCGGCAGAGGGAGGCCGCGTGAGCACGCTGCGACGACTGTGGGGCATCGGCACGGGGCGCTTCGGCATCCTGGTGGTCGTCGCGATCGCGCTCACGGCGCTCGTGTCGCTGGTCTGGACACCGTTCGACCCCGCGAGCGTCGACGCGCGCGCCCGGTGGAGCGACCCGTCGTGGCCGCACCTGCTCGGCACCGACGGGAACGGCCGCGACATCCTGAGTCTGCTCATGGCCGGGGCACGTACGACCCTCGTCGTCGCCGTGGGCGCGGGCGTCGTGGCGTCGCTGCTCGGTCTCGCCCTCGCCGCCCTCGGTGCTCTGACGGCCCGCTGGGTGCGGGAGAGCGTCGCGGTGCTCGTGGACATCCTGGTGGCGTTCCCCGTCCTGATCATCGCGATGATGATCAGCGCCGTCTGGGGCGGCTCCCTGGCCGTCGTCATCTGGTCGGTCGGCATCGGCTTCGGCGTGAACATCGCGAGGGTGACGCGGCCGGAGCTCCGGCGGGTGCTGCAGAGCGACTTCGTGCTCGCCGGACGCGCGAGCGGACTCACCCCCGCGCAGAACCTCTGGCGGCACCTGCTTCCCAACGTCGCGCCGGTGTTCATCGTGCAGCTGTCGTGGGGCATGGCCGTCGCGGTGCTCGCCGAAGCGGGGCTGTCGTACCTCGGGTTCGGCGCTCCGATCACGCAACCGTCGTGGGGCGTGCTGCTGAGCGATCTGCAGGCGTACATCTCGGTCCACCCGTTGACGGTGGTGTGGCCGGGCCTCGCGATCACGCTCACGGTGCTGGGGCTGAACCTCCTCGGTGACGCGCTGCGGGAAGCGGCCGACCCGACGCTCGCCGAGCGGGCACCTCAGGCGCGCACGCACGTTCCGGGGGTGGTCGCGTGAGCCTCGAGGTGGAGGACCTGCGCATCGAGATCGGCGGTCGAGCGGTCGTCGACGGGGTGAGCTTCGTCGTTCCGGACGGCGCACGTGTCGGAATCATCGGCGAGTCCGGATCGGGCAAGTCCCTGACGGCGCTCGCTCTCCTGGGACTTCTCCCGGATGCCGCGACCGCGACCGGCAGCATCCGGTGGGACGGCCGTGAGATCCTCGGACTCCCCGACCGCGAACTCGCGCGGCTGCGCGGCGACGACATCGGCATCGTCTTCCAGGAGCCGCGGACGGCCCTGAACCCCATCCGCACCGTCGGTCGCCAGATCGGCGAGTCGATCCGCATCCACGAGGGCGTATCGAGGCGTGAGGCGCTCCGACGCGCCGTCGCCGAGGCCGACCGCGTCGCGCTGCCCGATCCCGCGCGGATCGTGTCCCGCTACCCGCACCAGCTCTCCGGCGGTCAGCGGCAGCGCGTGGCGATCGCGATGGCGCTCGCGTGCCGTCCCCGACTGTTGATCGCCGACGAACCGACCACCGCCCTCGACGTGACGATCCAGGCCGGCGTCCTGTCGCTCCTGCGCTCTCTGGTCCAGGATGCCGGGATGTCGCTGGTGTTCATCACCCACGACCTCGCCGTCCTCGCGCAGGTCGCGACCCACGCGGTCGTCCTGGAGCACGGGCGCGTCGTCGAGGAGGGCGCGGTGGGAGACCTGCTGCGCTCCCCCTCTTCGCCCGTCACGCGGGCGCTGCTGCGGGACGCGACCGCGACGCTCTGGCATCCGGAGGTCCGACGCGACGAGGAGGACGCGCCGTGAGCGACGTGATCGTGCACGCCCGGGGCCTCTCCCGCACCTACCTGACGCCCCGTTCCCGCGGGTTCGGCGGCGCCGAGCGCACCCCGGGGCTGCAGGATGTCGACCTCTCCGTCCGGGCGGGCTCGGCGGTCGGGATCATCGGCGAGTCGGGGTCGGGGAAGTCCACCCTCGTGCGCCTTCTGCTCGGGCTCGACATCCCCACGGGCGGCACCGTCGAGGTCGAGGGGCGCGCCGTCGACGCCCGCGGCTCGGCGCGGTCGCTGCACTGGCTGCGGCGGAGCACCGGGATCGTGTTCCAGGACCCGTACGCGTCGCTGGACCCCCGCATGAGCGTCGGACGCATCGTCGGGGAACCGCTGTGGGCGCTCGGCATCGAGGGCGATCGGCGCGCGCGGGTGCGCGAGGTCCTGCAGCAGGTCGGCCTGGACCGGGATGCCGCCGACCGCTTCCCGCACCAGTTCTCGGGCGGCCAGCGTCAGCGCATCGCCCTGGCCCGCGCGATCGTGCACCGTCCGCGCATCCTCGTCGGCGACGAACCCCTGTCGGCGCTGGACGTGACGGTGCGCGCGCAGATCCTGCGTCTCCTCGCCGAGCTGCGCGCCGAGCAGCAGCTCACCCTCGTGCTCGTGTCCCACGACATCGGCGTGGTCCAGAACGTGTGCGACGAGGTCGTCGTGATGAAGGATGGTCGGGTCGTCGAGCAGGGGCCCACCGAGAAGGTGCTCCTGCAGCCGCAGGCGGCCTACACGCGGCAGCTGCTCGCGTCGGTCCCGACGCTGCCCGGGTAGTTCTTCACAAGGAATGCCGCGTGTCGGTGGCCCGCGTTAGCCTCGCCGCATGACCCCCGGCATCGTTCCCCCCTTCCTCCTGGATCGGCTCGCGTCCACCGACGATCCACGCCTCGCGCGCGCGGCCGCCGCCGCACGCAAGACCCTCACCGTCCCGCGACCCGCGCGCCCCGTCCGCACGCGGCTGCGTCTCTCGGTCGACGCCGGCGCGCTGGTGGCCGAGGCAGCGCCGACGCCCGACCGCGTGATCTCGGATGCCGCGAACACCGAGCGGCTGCCGGGTCGCCGCGTGCGCACCGAAGACGACGCGGCCACCGGCGACCGCTCGGTCGACGAGGCGTACGACGGGCTCGGCGCGACGTTCGACTTCTTCTGGGACGCCTTCGCGCGCGACGGCATCGACGGAGCGGGCGGCTCGCTGCTGGCGACCGTCCACTTCGGCGAAGACTACGACAACGCGTTCTGGAACGGCGAGCGCATGGTCTTCGGCGACGGCGACGGCGACGTGTTCATCGGGTTCACCCGGTCGCTCAGCGTCATCGCGCACGAACTCGGCCACGGGGTGACCGAGGCCGCCGGAGGCCTGGAGTACCACGGCCAGTCGGGTGCGCTGAACGAGTCGCTGTCGGACGTGTTCGGGGTGCTGGCCGAGCAGCACGCCCTCGGCCAGACCGCCGATCAGGCCACGTGGCTCGTGGGCGCAGGCATCTTCGCCGACGCCGTGCAGGGCACGGCCCTGCGCTCGATGTCGGCACCGGGCACCGCGTATGACGACGACGTGCTGGGCAAGGACCCGCAGCCCGGGCACCTGCGCGACTACGTCGAGACCAGCGACGACAACGGCGGCGTCCACATCAACTCCGGCATCCCGAACCGCGCGTTCTTCCTCGTCGCGAAGCGGCTGGGCGGGTTCGCGTGGGAGCACGCGGGGCTGATCTGGTACCGGACGCTGACCTCCGGCTCGCTGTCCCCCACCGCCGACTTCGCGGCGTTCGCGGCCGCCACCGTCGCCACCGCGACCGCGGAGTACGGTGAGAAGTCGGAGGAGGTCGACGCCGTCCGCGCCGCGTGGGCCGGGGTGGGCGTCGCAGAGGATGCCGGAGCCTGAGGCCGCAGACGACCGTATGGTCATCGTCGTGGTGCGCTCGGGCGGCCTCGCCGGTCTGACGAAGCAGTGGCGGACCGAGCCCGAACCCGACCTTCGACCACACTGGCGTCGGCTCGTCGAGAGCTGCCCGTGGGACGCTCCCCCACCGTCCACTCGAGGCGCCGACCGGTTCCAGTGGCGCATCGAAGTGCTCGACGGGGCGTCCACCGCCCACCGTGCACAGCTCGGCGACGGGCAGATGGCGGGCCCGTGGCGGGAACTCGTCGACGAGGTGCGCCAGTCCGCCGCGCCGACGCGCCCGCACTGATGCGGCGGGGCCACCGCGCTGCTGCGCCCCACGCCTGACGGGCACGCCGCCCCGAGGAGCCTTCGCTCAGCCGAACAGCTTCCGGCGCTTCTTCTTCGACGGGATGCTCTTCTGGAGGTAGACGACGCCGAGCCACCGGCCGAACTTGAAGCCCACGCGCCCCATGCGACCGACCTCCGTGAAGCCGAGCTTCTCGTGCAGCGCGATCGACGCCTCCGCCCCCTTGTCGCTGATCGCCGCGACCATCTCGCGGATCCCCTTCTCCGCGCACGCGTCGATGAGCGCCTCGAGGAGGGCGCGTCCGAGTCCCTTCCCGGAGGCCGCCTGACCCAGATAGATCGAGTTCTCGACCGTGTAGCGATAGGCCGACTTGGACTGCCACGGTTGCACCAGCGCGTAGCCGAGGATCTGCCCGCTCGGCGCCTGAGCGACGAGGAACGGAAGGTCGATCTGCTTGAGCTTCGTGTACTTCTCGCGCCACTTCGCGATCGACCACGGCTTCTCGTCGAAGGTCACGACGGAGTTGCGCACGTAGTAGTTGTAGATCTCGCGGATGTCGGGGATGTCGGCCTCGGTCGCGGGGCGGATCTCGTACGAGAACGGCCGTTCGACCTCCGGGGCTCGCCGCAGGTGCGCGGGCAAGCGTCGGCGGCTCTTCTCGTACTCCTCTTCCAGCACGGACGCCACTCTACGGGGGCGCCGGTTTCCGGCGCGTAACCGCGTCGCCCTCGTCCCGCGGTGCGGATCGCGGCGTCCGCTGTCGGAAGCTCCCGTCCCGCCGACCGCTCAGGCGGGCAGGCGCCAGTCCACGGGCGCGGCGCCCTGCTCCTCGAGCAGCGCGTTCACGCGGGAGAACGGGCGGGAGCCGAAGAACCCGCGGCTCGCCGAGAGCGGCGAGGGATGCGCCGAGGAGACGATCGCGGTGTCGCCGAGGAGCGGCGTGAGGTTCGCGGCATCCCTCCCCCACAGCACCGCGACGAGAGGAGTCCCGCGCGCGACGAGACGGCGGATCGCGTGCTCGGTGACGCGTTCCCATCCCCAGCCGCGGTGCGAGGCGGGCGCCCCCGGCGCCACGGTGAGGACCCTGTTCAGCAGCATGACGCCCTGCGCGGCCCAGGGCGAGAGATCACCGTGGGGAGCCGGCGGGACACCGAGATCCTCCGACAGTTCGCGATAGATGTTCGACAGGCTCCGCGGCAGCGGGCGCACGTGCGGGTCCACGGCGAACGACAGTCCGATCGGGTGGCCCGGGGTCGGGTACGGGTCCTGGCCGACGATGAGCACGCGCACCGCGTCGATCGGAGTACGGAACGCCCGCAGCACGAGGTCGCCCGCGGGGAGGTAAGGCTGACCCTCCGCCCGCAGCCGCTCACCGATCGCAGCGATGTCGCCCGCCACGGGCATCAGCGGCTCGACCCACGAGGAGTCGATCAGGCCGGCATCGGCGAGTTCGGCGAGCGACTTCGCCGTCACGCGGCGTCTTCCTCGTGCACCGATCCCTGGTGCGACCAGGGGAAGTCGATCCAGAGCGAGGTGTCCTTCCACGAATAGTCCGGGGCGATGATCGTGGTCGGCTTGGTGTAGATCACCGCGGACCGCGCGTCCGCCCCGTGGCGGTCGAGCAGCTTCACCGCGAGGTCGAGCGTGCGTCCGCTGTCGGCGACGTCGTCGACGAGCAGCACCCGACGCCCCGAAAGGTACGACAGGTCCAGCGCGGGCGGCAGCACCTCGGGGGCGTCCAAGACCGTCCCGATGCCGGTGTAGAACTCGACGTTCAGGGCGCCGCAGTTCTTCACTCCCAGGCCGTAGGCGATCGCTCCGCCGGGCAGCAGCCCGCCGCGGGCGATCGCGACGACCACCTCGGGATGGAATCCGTCGGCGACGATCGCGCGGGAGATGTCGCGCGTCGCGTCCCCGAAGTCGTCCCAGGTCAGTCGCTCGCGCTCGTCGGTCGTCTCCGCCACGCGGATCCCCTCTCTTCGTGTGCCTTTCACCCTAGGGTGTCTCCCGGATGCCGCCCCGCGCGGTGCTAGCCTCGCGCCATGTCGCGCGTCTCCGGCGCGGTCGGCCGGGTGCGCGGGTCCGCACTCGGGGTGACCGCGGGACTCATCGGGTGGTTCGTGCTGGTCGAGCTCGCCAGCGGCATCCTGCAGGGGTACTACGTGCCGCTGCTGCCCGACATCGTCGCGCACCTCGGCATCCGGGATGCCGACGTCAACTGGTTCGAGGCGGCGCAGCTGCTGCTCTCCGCGCTGGTCCTGCCGATCCTCGCCAAGCTCGGCGACGTGTTCGGGCACAAGCGCATCCTGCTCGCCTCGGCGATCGCGACGGCGGCCGCGAGCTGGTGGCTGGTGTTCGCCGACTCCTTCCCGACGTTCCTCCTGGCGTGGGCGCTCCAGGGCTTCTACGTCGTGTGGCTCCCGCTGGAGATCGCCCTCATCTTCGACCGCGGTCGGCGGCAGAGCCGCGGCGTCTCGCAGACGCGCCGGGCGGCGGGTCTTCTCGTCGTGGGGCTGCAGGCCGGCGCGATCCTCGGCGCCCTCGCCGCGGGGCGCTTCTTCGCCGCCACCGGGGGTGACCTGCGGCTGTCGCTCACGATCCCGGCGATCGCGGTGACGCTGGTGTGCCTGGTGATCTGGTTCGGGGTGCCGGAGTCGGAGCGGATGCCGGGGGCCCGACGGCTGGACATCGGCGGTTTCGTGCTGCTCGCCGCCGCCCTGCTGTGCCTCACCGGCGCGCTGTCGTTCGTGCGGCTTCCCGCGGGCCCGGGGCCCGCCGTCATCGTCCCGCTGCTCGTTGTCGGCGCGGCCCTGCTCGTCGTGTTCGCACGCTACGAACTGCGCCGTCCCGACCCCGCGGTCGACATCCGAGTGCTGCGCCGACCGGAGATGTGGCCCGTTCAGGTCACGTCGTTCCTCGTCGGCATCAGCCTGCTCGGCGCGCAGGGCCCCCTCGCGACCTACGCCGGCACGGATCGCTCGCTCGGCTACGGCCTGGGCCTGGACGCCACCGACCGCTCCAACGTGATCGGCGTGTACCTCGTCTCGCTGATCGTGGGTGCGGTGCTGTTCGCGGTGACGTCCCGGCGCGCGAGCCCCCGCGCGGTGCTCATCGGTGCCGCCGCCCTCGTCGGCATCGGCTATCTGCTGCTCGTCCCCCTCCACACCGAACTGTGGGAGGTGCTGCTGTGCCTCGCCATCGCCGGCCTCGGCTCGGGCGCGCTCGTCGCCGCGATGCCGGCGGCGGCAGCGGCGGCGGCTCCGCGCGGACAGACGGGTGTGGCATCCGCGCTGACGAACACGACCAAGACGGTCGGCGGCACGATGTCGTCCGCGGTGTTCGGGGTCGTCCTCGCCGGAGGCGCGGGTGCGGCGGTGGCCGCCACCGCGGCACCGCTGGCGGGGTACATCACGGTGTGGTCGATCTGCGCGGCGGGCGGGTTCGTCGCGGCGGTGCTGCTGCTGTTCGTTCCGAAGGTCGCCTTCGCCGACACCGCCGAAGCAGAGGCCGCGGCCGGAGCGGGTCGCGGCGACGTCGCCTGACGCGCCCGGTCAGTCCCGCGCGTCCCGGACGCGGAGCGGGCCGCGCGCCAGCAGATGCTGAGCGGACTGGGCCACCGGGCGCAACGTCACCAGGTCGAGGTTGACGTGGCCGGGCGCGTCCACCGCGTAGGCGATGACATCCGCGACGTCCTCCGCCCGCAGCGGCGCCTCGACGCCCTCGTACAGCTTGTCGGCGCCGGAGCGGTCTCCGCCCAGTCGGTTGAGGGTGAACTCCTCGGTCCGGACCATCCCCGGCGCGATCTCGATGACGCGCAGCGGCTCGCCGTTCAGTTCCTGCCGGAGCGCCGCCACGAGCATCGACTCCCCCGCCTTGGCCGCGTTGTACCCCGCACCGCCCGGATAGGCCGTCTGCGCCGCCGTCGATGTGACGAACAGGAGGTCGGCGTGTCCGGCGCGCGCGGCCGCCCGCCGCAGGAGCGGGAGGAGGGATGCCACGAGCCGCTGCGACGACAGGACGTTGGTCTCGAACATCCAGCGCCAGTCGTCGGGGTCGCCGTCCTCGACGCGGTCGGTGCCGCGCGCACCGCCGGCGACGTGGACGAGCGCGTCGACACCGCCGGTCTCCTCCAGCCAGGAGGCGAGAGTCGCGACGGCGTCGCCGTCGGTGAGGTCGGCGACGTGCGCGACGATCCCGGTCTCGGCCTCGAGCGCGGCCAGACGCTCCGCTCGCCGGGCCACGCCCACCACGTCCCACCCGCGCGCACGGAGTTCCCGCGCCGTCGCCTCACCGATACCCGAACTCGCCCCGGTCACCACCGCACGTCTGGTCATGGCATCCACGCTACCGGCGGGCGGGGGCACCGGCCGCGGCACGGTCGGGAGTGTGACGACGCGCGAGACCCCCGGCACCCCGCCCCGGCCCGGGATCGCGCGGCGGCCCCGCCGAATGTTACGGCGGGCCCACGTTACGGCGCGTGTCCGTCCTGTTGTCGGCCCGACCGGGCGTCCGTACGCTCGCTGCAGGCCACGGCATCCGTCGCGGTCCCCGAGAACTTGAGGAGCAGCCGTGTCCGCACCCGAGAACTGGCGTTTCGAAACCAAGCAGATCCACACCGGGGCGCAGCCCGACCCGGTGACCAAGGCTCGTGCGACGCCGATCTACCAGACCACGTCGTACGTGTTCGACAACGCCGACCACGCCGCGAACCTGTTCGCGCTGGCCGAGTTCGGCAACATCTACACCCGCATCCAGAACCCCACGCAGGACGTCGTCGAGCAGCGCATCGCCGCGCTGGAGGGGGGCACCGGAGCCCTCCTGGTCGCGAGCGGTCAGGCGGCGGAGACGTTCGCGGTGCTGAACATCGCCCAGGCGGGCGACCACATCGTCTCGTCGAGCTCCATCTACGGCGGCACGTACAACCTGTTCAAGTACACCCTCGCCAAGCTCGGCATCGAGACGACCTTCGTCGAGAACCAGGACGACCCCGAGGCATGGCGCGCGGCGGTCCGCCCGAACACGAAGCTCTTCTTCGC
Organism: Microbacterium sp. 71-36; assembly: GCF_001898305.1. Classification (NCBI taxonomy): domain Bacteria; kingdom Bacillati; phylum Actinomycetota; class Actinomycetes; order Micrococcales; family Microbacteriaceae; genus Microbacterium; species Microbacterium sp. 71-36. The sequence goes on along the minus strand of NZ_MKTP01000002.1, from coordinate 246,005 downwards.
CGAGACCATCGGCAACCCGAAGATCAACGTCCTCGACATCCGCACGGTGGCCGACGTCGCGCACGAGAGCGGCGTGCCCCTCATCGTCGACAACACGATCGCGACCCCGTACCTGATCCGCCCCTTCGAGCACGGTGCCGACATCGTCATCCACTCGGCCACCAAGTTCATCGGCGGACACGGCACGACCATCGGCGGCGTCATCGTCGACGGGGGGAAGTTCGCGTGGTCGGAGAACGTCGAGAAGTTCCCCGGCCTCACCGAGCCCGACCCGTCGTACCACGGCGCTTCGTACACGACCGCCGTCGGCGATGGGCTGGCGTACATCATCAAGGCCCGCGTCCAGCTGCTGCGCGACCTCGGTGCCGCCATCTCGCCGCAGAGCGCGTGGCTGCTCATCCAGGGCCTCGAGACCCTGTCGCTGCGCATCGAACGTCACGTGCAGAACGCGCAGGAGATCGCCGAGTGGCTCGAGTCGCACGACGACGTCGCGAGCGTCAACTACTCGGGCCTTCCCACCTCGCCCTGGTACGCCGCCGCCAACAACTACGCCCCGAAGGGCGTCGGTGCGGTGCTGTCGTTCGAGCTCAAGGGCGGAGTCGAGGCCGGGCGCGAGTTCGTGAACTCGCTCGACCTGTTCAGCCACCTGGCCAACATCGGCGACGTGCGCTCCCTCGTCATCCACCCCGCCTCGACGACGCACTCGCAGCTCACGCCCGAGCAGCAGCTCACCTCCGGCGTCACGCCGGGCCTGGTGCGCCTGTCGGTGGGGCTGGAGAACATCGCCGACCTCAAGGCCGACCTCGACCAGGCCCTCGCCGCCGCGCGTCGCCTGTCCGAGGCCGCTCGCGCCTGAGCACCGCCCACGACGCCCCGATCCGGTCCGCCGGGTCGGGGCGTCGTCGCGTTCGCTCGCGGGGTACGCGCGGGAGGAGATCCGGCGAACGGAGGATGCCGCACGGCCCGGGCATCCTCCCCTCCGCGTTTCTCCTCCGCTCGCCGTCGGTCTCGCGCGGTCAGGCCTTCTGCCGCGGGCGGAGGCTGCCGAGACCGCCGTCGACGCCGAGCACCTGGCCGGTGATCCAGGCGTTGGCCGGGTCGAGGAGGAACTCCACCGCGCGTGCGACGTCGTCGGGCTCACCGAGCCGGCCGAGAGGGTGCATCGCCTCGGACACCTTGCGCGACGTCTCACTCGACGTGAGGCCCTCGGTCAACCGCGTCTGCACCAGTCCCGGCGCGACGGCGTTGATGCGCAGGTCGCGCGCGGCGTAGCTCGCCGCCGCCGAGAGGGTCAGTCCGATGACCCCGGCCTTCGCCGCCGCGATGGCGTCGTGGTTCGACAGCCCCGCCAGCGCCGCGGCCGACGACGTGAGGACGACGGACCCTCCGCGGAGATGCTTCCCCGCCGCCCGCACCGCAGCGAAGGACGTCGTGAGCGAGGCGGCGACGATGTCGTCGAACTGCTCGCGCGAGGTCAGGTGCGCGGGCTTGAGCAGCATCGACCCCGCGAACACCGCGATGCCGTCCAGGTCGCCCGCCTCCGCCACCGCCCGGTCGACGGCGTCGAAGTCGGTGGCATCCAGGATCATGTCGGGCTCGATCACCGACGTGTCGCGTGCGGTCGTGATCACGCGGTGGCCGGCGTCGCGCAGACGCCGAGCGGTTGCGGCGCCGATGTCGCTCGAGGCCGCGATGAGGAGGAAGTTCGCCATGCCGGGATTGTCTCCGCCGGCAGGGGACGCAAGCCGGGGCTGGACAAGCACGTAACAGTCGGTATGCGCCGTCCCCGACCCGGGAGAATGGATGCCATGGACTGGCAGATCTCCGAAGACACGGTGCCGTCGGCGCCGATCACGGAGGCCGACGCCCGCTCCCTCCTCGGGCGGCCGCCCGCGACCGGCGCCTGGCGCGACGGCGACCCCGTGGGCGAGCGGCGCTTCGCGGCGTTCGGGGAGTTCCGCACCGAGAACGGTCAGAGCCTCCCCGGCTTCCGCCTGGCCTACGAGACGTGGGGTGTGCTCTCCCCCGCACGCGACAACGCGGTCCTGATCCTCCACGCCCTCACCGGCGACAGCCACGTGCGCGGCTCGGCCGGTCCCGGCCACCCCACCGCGGGCTGGTGGGGCGACCTCGTCGGACCGGGGGCGGCGATCGACACCGACCGCTGGTTCGTGGTCGCCCCGAACATGCTCGGAGGATGCCAGGGCTCGACGGGACCGGCGAGCATCGCGCCCGACGGCTACGAGTGGGCCGCGCGCTTCCCGTACCTGACGATCCGTGACCAGGTGGGGGCGCAGGCGCTCCTGGCGGACGCGCTGGGAATCCAGCGTTGGGCCGCGGTCGTCGGCGGCTCGATGGGCGGGATGCACGCGCTGGAATGGGCGGTCGGTCATCCCGATCGAGTCGCGCGCGCGGCGATCCTGTCGTCGCCGCCGATCACGACCGCCGACCAGATCGCGCTCAACACCGTGCAGGCCGACACGATCCGGATGGATCCGCGGTTCGCGGGCGGCGCGTTCTACGACGCCGCGGACGGCGACGGCCCGCACCGCGGTCTCGCCCTGGCGCGGCGCATGGCGCTGCTGAACTACCGCAGCCCCACCGAGCTCAATCAGCGGTTCCAGCGCTCGTGGCAGTCGGGCGTCAGCCCCCTCGGGCACGGCGGGCGGTTCGCCGTCGAGTCCTACCTCGACTTCCACGGCAACAAGTTCACGCGACGCTTCGACGCGAACAGCTACCTCACCCTGGTCGAGGCGATGAACTCGCACGACGTCGGGCGCGACCGCGACGGCGTCGAGGACGCGCTCCGCCGCGTCACGGCCACGACCCTGGTGCTCGGGGTCGACACCGACCGGTTGTTCCCGGTGGACGGGCAGCACCGCATCGCCCGCGGCATCCCGAACACGCTCGACGGAGACCAGGCCGTGGTCCTCACGAGCGACTTCGGGCACGACGGGTTCCTCATCGAGACCGCCGCGGTCGACCACCACCTGCGGCGGCTCTTCGCCGACTGACCGGGGATGCCGCGGACGCGGCGCTCCTCGGCACGCGCCGGCCCCATCCGCTGAGTGTCCACAACACGCGGGCGCGAGCCCGTGGCATCCGCGTGTCCTGGACACCGAGGACGGCGCCGCGCGCCGGACACCGCGCGAGACGGCGTGCGGATTCAGCCCTGCGTCGGGATCGATCCCGTGATGGCGGTGGTCGCGGCCTCGGCCGCCGGCATCCGGTGCGCGGCGTGACGACCGCTGCGGTCCTCCACGCGGTACGAGATGATCGCGACGACCAGGCCGGCGAGCGCCAGCACGGCACCGACCCACGCGGGCGCGACGAGCCCGAACCCCGCGGCGATGACGAGACCGCCGAGGAACGCCCCGAGGCTGTTGCCGATGTTCAGCGACGAGTGGTTGAGGGCCGCGGCGATCGACTGGTTGTCCTCCGCCACGTCCATGAGGCGCGTCTGGATCGCGGGGCTCAGCGCCGAGCCGCAGAACGCGACGAGAAAAGCGAAAGCCACGAGGCTCACCACCCACCCGGCCGTGAGGGCGAGGCCCACGGATGCGACGCCGAGCGAGATCAGACCGACGCGCAGCCAGAAGCGCAGGTCTCTGTCGGCCAGGCTCCCGCCGATCACGTTGCCGAAAGTCATCCCCAGACCGACGATGACCAGGACGAGCGAGACGACCCACTCCGGCTGACCGGCGACCTCGGTGACCATGGGCGCGATGTAGCTGTACATCGCGAAGAAGCCGCCGAACCCGATCGCGCCGATGCCGAGCGCGAACCAGACCTGGCCCAGGCGGAAGACCCGGAGCTCGTCGCGGAGCCGGCGCCCCGGCATCCCGGGATGGGCGGGGACGAACAACGCGATGCAGAGCGTCGCGAGCAGGAAGATGCCGGCGACCACCGCGAACGCGGCGCGCCACCCGACCTGCTGGCCCAGGAGCGTGCCCAGCGGTACGCCGACGACGTTGGCGATCGTGAGACCGGTGAGGACGAACGCCACGCCCTTGGCGCGGTTGCCGGGGCCCAGCGCGTCGGCGGCGACGAGTGCGCCGATGCCGAAGTACGCGCCGTGCGGGAGCCCGGCGAGGAAGCGGGATGCCGCGACCAACTCGAACGTCGGGGCGATCACCGTGAGCAGGGTGAAGAAGGCGAGGGCGGCGGCGAGCACGATCATCACGCGGTGCCGCGGGAACCGGGCCACCGACCCGGCGATCGTCGGCGCGCCGACGACCACGCCGAGGGCGTAGAGCGAGACGAGCCACCCCGCCTGCGCGATGGCGTCATCGGGGGACGCCGCCCAGGCGGAGGGAAGGAGGTCGCGCGCGATGTTGGGCAGGAGGCCCATCACGACGAATTCCGTCATGCCGATACCGAAGCTGCCGATGGCGAGAGAAAGGAGCGCCCGCTTCGCCGCGCCCTTCGAGGTCGTCGAAGAGGTCACTCCGCGATGGTAGTCGCCCGCGCCCGGCCGTGGCGAATCGATTCGGCGCACCGCGTGTCGGGCTCCCGAGTGCGGCGATAAACGCCACCCACGGCCAGAAACGACGGGAGAGCGCGTGTCTCGTCGTGAATCGCGTTTATCGGGATGCCAGGGCGCAGCGCCGGACGGACGCGACACCGGCGCGGCCCGGCGCACAGCCCGCGGCGGGATGCCAGGGCGCAGCGCCGGACGGATACGACCCGCCGGGACACGGCCCTACCCGGCGGAGCCCGGTGTCCTCAGGACGCGTCGTCGATCGCGCGCTCGAGGCGCTCGATCTTGCCGTCGATCTCGCCCGTGCGCCCGGGGCGGATGTCGGCCTTCAGCACGAGCGAGACGCGGGAGCCGTAGGGCATGACCGCGTCCGTCGCGCGCTTCACGACGTCGAACACCTCGTCCCACTCCCCCTCGACCTCGGTGAACATCGAGGTCGTGCGGTGGGGAAGCCCGGAGGCGCGGACGACCGCCACCGCGGCGGCGACGGCGTCGTGCACGGATCCGTCGGCGTCCTCCGCGGAAGCGGTGCCGACGCCGGAGGGGGCGACCGAGAAAGCGATGAGCATGCGAGAGAGGCTACTTCGCGACGGCGCGGGACGGAACGGAGCGCCGCCCGAGCACCCACTCGCGCAGGTCGGCGGGGCGCGCGACGCGGTGCGTGGGCGCCCGAAGGACGCGGACGATGGCCCAGACCATCAGCACGAGACCGAGGAGGTTGCGCACCTCGAGCAGGAACACCGGGAAGGGGGCCGGGTGGGTGGCCATGAGCCCGTCGTAGACGAGCGGGTATACCCACTGCGTCACGCCCGCGATCACGAGGGTCAGCGCGGCGAAGCCGTACCAACGGCGCCGGTCCAGGAGGAGCCCGATGACCACCGGGGGGAAGAGCCACACATAGTACTGCGGCGACCCGACCTTGTTGAGCGCGATGAACGCCGTGACCAGCGCCAGAGCCAGCGGCGGGAACACGCGCAGGAACGTCGCGCCGAGCCACATCTTCCGGGCCCCGACGATCAGCACGGCGAGCATCACCAGCAGCATGATCGGCGTCATCGCGGCGATGACGACGTCGGCGCCCGGACCGGTCACCTGGAAGGTCAGCACGGTGCCGTCGTAGTACACCTCGGAGCCGGGGACGTAGAACGAGGCGAGGAACATGTACAGCCCGCCGACCGGGGCCTCCATCTGGATGCCGCGGGAGGTCTGGTCCCCGACGAAACCGAAGACGTACGGCGCGCCGCCGAGCGCGACCACCGGGATGATCGTCGCGAGCGAGACCGCGATCGCACCCCACACCAACGCCAACCGACGACGTACGGCGACGACGCCGGCCGCCAGGATCGCCGCGGGCCACACCTTCATCCAGATCGAGATCGAGAGCAGCACGGATGCCACGAACGGTCGGCGCACGAGCCAGATGCCGCCGAGGATCGCGAACGGGACGGTGATGCCGTCGATGCGGTAGATCCCCACGGGCCCGATGAGCAGGATCGCGGCGAGCCAGAACCAGGCGGCGAGGACGCGGCCGCGCGAACGGCCGGAGCCCACGAGCACCACGAAGGCGACGAGGTTGGCGAGCGAGACGGTGAGCGCCCACGCCGGGGTGTACGAGATGGCCCAGGCGAACAGCCACGCGAACGTCATCGGCAGGAAGGCGAGCTGGGGGTAGATCCACTTCTCGGTGATGCCGGGCCACTCCCACCCGACCGACCGGGTGCAGGACGACACGTCCACACCGCCGAACAGGGCGCAGCGCGACCACGGTTCGTACACCAGATACACGTCACCCATGGGCTCGTTGGGCTGTTGGAAGCCGAGGACCCCCACGGTCACATGGACGGCGACGAACGCCAGCAACAGAACGACGACACGCCTCACCACCGGATCATCCTAAGCGGGCGTGCCTGAGCGCCCCGGACGCCGGATGCCGTCGACCGCCCGCACACCCCGCCCCGCGGGCACGATCCCGGCAACCGTTATGCGATCGAGTCCCTCAGCCGGCGGCGAGGGCGACGGCGATCACCCCCGGCACCGCCTCCGCGACGTCGAGGGCGGTGATCGGACCGCCGGAGCGCCCGTGCCGGTCGGCCGCAGCGGTGCCGGCGGCGCCGTGCACCCAGGCGGCCGTGGCGGCGCAGGCCGCCAGGTCCTCGAGGGCCGTGTGCCCCGCCGCGGCCGCCCCGGCGACGACCGCGCCCAGCACCCCGCCCAGGACGTCGCCCGTGCCGGCGGTCGCCAACCACGGCGTGCCCGTCGAGATGCGCCGCGCCCACCCGCCCGGCGCCGCGACGATCGTCACGGCGCCCTTGGACAGGACGACCGCGCCGAGCGCCTCGGCGGTCTCGGCCGCCACCCGCTCGCGCTCGTCGTCATCGGCGGCGTCCACGGCGTCGAGCCCCAGCGCCGCGCGGAGCTTCGCCAGTTCCCGCGAATGCGGCGTCACGATCACCGGGGCCGACGCCGCCGGGACGAGATCGAGCGCCCCGGCGTCCGCCACGACCGGCACGCCGCCGGACAGGATGCCGCGGAGTGCCGCCGTCTCCGCGGCGTCGCGCTCGGCGGCATCCGTGCCCGATCCGATGACCCACGCCTGCACCCGGCCGTCCGCGGTCACGGTCTCGGGCCGTCGCTGCAGCACCAGGTCCTGCGCCCGCGCGGGGCCGAGGTAGCGCACCATGCCGGTCCCGGTGCGCCAGGCGGCTTCGACACCGAGCACCGCGGCCCCGGGGTACCGGGTCGATCCGGTGCGCAGCCCCACGACCCCGCGGGAATACTTGTCGTCGGCGCCGGTTGGCCTCCGAAGTGTGCGGGCCGCTTCGTGCCCCGTCCAGTCCCTCGCCGTCATGGCGTCACCCTAGAACGAGAGAGGTCGATGTGAGCACCCTCTTCACTCCCCTGACCGTCCGCGGTATCGAGATGCGCAACCGCCTGTGGGTCTCGCCCATGTGCCAGTACAGCGCCGTCGACGGCATCCCGAACGACTGGCACCACGTGCACCTCGCCCAGTTCGCCGCCGGTGGCGCCGGCCTCGTGATCGCCGAGGCCACCGCGGTCTCACCGGAGGGTCGCATCTCCCCCGACGATGTCGGGCTGTGGAACGACGCGCAGGTCGAGGCCTGGACGCCGATCGTCGCCGCGATCCGCGCGCGCGGTGCGGTCGCGGGCGTGCAGCTCGGTCACGCGGGACGCAAGGCGTCGACCACGTCGCCGCTGACCGGGGGCCGGGGATCCGTGGCCGTCGAGGACGGCGGCTGGACGACCGTCGCCCCGTCGGCGATCGCCTACCCCGGCTTCACCGAGCCCCGAGAGCTCGACGCAGCGGGCATCGAGAAGGTCGTGTCCGATTTCGCGGATGCCGCCCGCCGCGCGGTCGCGGCCGGCTTCGAGGTGCTCGAGATCCATGCCGCCCACGGCTACCTGCTGCACCAGTTCCTCTCGCCGCTGAGCAACCACCGAGACGACGAGTACAGCGGGTCGTTCGACGGACGCGTGCGCCTGCTCGAGCGCGTGACCGCGGCGGTGCGTGAGGCCGCGCCCGACGCGGCGGTGTTCGTGCGGTTCTCGGGCACGGACGCCGCGGACGGCGGCTGGGACATCGACGACACCGTCCGCGCGGCCTCGCGCGTCGCTGCGGCGGGCACCGACCTCGTCGACGTCTCCAGCGGCGGGCTCGTGCCGCACCAGAGCATCCAGCCCGGCCCGGGATACCAGGTGCCGCTGGCGGAGAAGGTGCGCCGGGAGACCGGCATCCTGGTCGCCGCCGTCGGCATGATCGACGATGCCCGCCTGGCGGATTCGGTCATCGCGGAGGGGCGCGCCGACGCGGTGCTCTCCGCCCGCGAATGGCTGCGCGACCCGCACTACGCGCTCCGCGCCGCGGTCGAGCTCGGTGCCGAGGTCCCCGCCCCGGCGCAGTACCTGCGGGCGTACTGAGCGCGCCTACTCAGCGACCCGGATGCCGCGCCCCGCCGTCAGACGAACCGACGGCGGGCCGTGGCATCCTGCACTTCGCCCACGAGCTCCTCGATGACGTCCTCGAGGAACAGCACGGCGCGCACGTCGCCGCTCTCGTCGCGCACCTGCGCGAGGTGCCGGCCCGAGCGCCGCATGAGCGCGAGCGCGTCCTCCAGGTCCGTCGACTCCAGCACCGACACCATGTGGTGGATGCGCTTGGTCGGGATGGGCCGCGCCATGCGGGCTTCGTCCTCCGGTCCCTCGGCGACGCGGAGGACGTCCTTGAGGTGGACGTATCCGGTCGGGTGTCCGTGCGGATCGACGATCACATAGCGCGAGTACCCGTGCAGGGCGACGGCCCGTTCGATCTCGGCGGGCGTCGTCGTCTCGGGGAGCGTGACGAGGTCGGCCATCGGCACCGCGATGTCGGCGGCCTTCTTCTCGGTGAACTCCACGACCGCCGTCACCGTGCCGGCCGCGTCGTCGAGCACGCCCTCGCGGCGCGACTGGTTCACGATCGTGGCGACCTCGTCGAGCGTGTAGGTCGAGGTCGCCTCGTCCTTCGGCTCGACCCGGAACAGGCGGACGATGTGGTTCGCCGTCCAGTTCAGCGCGACGATGATCGGATAGAACGCCTTCGACACCGCCACGAGCGGCGGAGCGAGCATCAACACGGCACGGTCGGGCAGCGAGAACGCGAGGTTCTTCGGCACCATCTCGCCGAACACGACGTGCAGATACGACACCAGCAGCAGCGCGACGATGAAGCCCGCCACGTCGACCGCCGCCTCGGAGAGCCCCGTCAGCCCCAGCGGTTCGGCGATGAGGTGGTGGATCGCCGGCTCGGAGACGTTCAGGATCAGCAGCGAGCAGATCGTGATGCCGAGCTGACACGTCGCGAGCATGAGCGTCGCGTGCTCCATGGCGTACAGCGCGGTCTTGGCCGATCGCGAGCCGCGCTCGGCGAGGGGCTCGACCTGCGATCGGCGCGCCGAGATGACGGCGAACTCCGACCCGACGAAGAAGGCGTTGGCGGCGAGTAGCACCACCAGCCACGCGATTCCGGCCCAGTCGCTCATCGCTGGTCACCTCCCTTGGCGGCGCGCACGAGGTCGTCGACGTCCTCCTCGGCGGGCGCGGGCGTGAACTGCACGCGGTCGACGCGGCGCCCGTCCATGCGCTGCACGGTCAGGAGCCCCTCCTCGATCTCGACGGTGTCGCCGGCCTTCGGGATGCGCTCGAGCTCGGCCATGAGGAATCCGCCGACGGTGTCGTAGACGTCACCCTCAGGAACGCGCACCCCGGCGCGGTCGAGGAGCTCGTCGGGGCGCAGATCGCCGGGGAAGGTGAGGGAGGCCGCGGTGCGCACGACGCCCGCGCGCGAGCGGTCGTGCTCGTCCAGCACCTCGCCGACGATCTCCTCGACCAGGTCCTCGAGCGTCACCACGCCCGCGGTGCCGCCGTACTCGTCGACGACGATCGCCATCTGGTAGCCCCGCGAACGGAGCTCCGCCACGAGGGTGTCGAGGTGGACCGTCTCGGGCACGCGGAGCGGTTCGGTCGCGAGGGCGGCCACGGGGACGTCTCCGCGGCGATCGCGGGGCACGCCCACCGCGGCCTTGAGGTGCACGACGCCGATGATGTCGTCCATCGACTCGTCGTAGACGGGGAAGCGGCTGTGCCCGGTCCGGCGCGCGAGCTGGATGACGGCGTCGGTGGGCTCGCCCGCGGCGAGCGCGTGCACGCTCGGCCGGGGCGTCATGACGTCGGCGGCGCTCAGCCGGGCGAAGGTGAGGCTGCGATCGAGGAGCGAGGCGGTGTCCTTCTCGAGCATGCCGGCGCTGGCGGAGCGCCGGACGAGGCTCGACAGCTCCTCGGCCGTGCGCGCGCCGGACAGCTCCTCCTTGGGCTCCACGCCGACCGCCCGCAGCACACCGTTGGCGCTGCCGTTGAGGACGGCGACCGCGGGGCGGAACACCATCGTGAAGGCCACCTGGAAGGGCATGACGAGTTTGGCCGCCTGACGCGGCACCGCGAGGGCGAAGTTCTTCGGGACGAGCTCGCCGAGGATCATCGACAGGATCGTCGCGATCGCGATGCCGAGGACGGCCGCGACCGGACCGACCACGGCCTCGGGGATCGACCACGAGAGGAACACCGGCCGCAGGAGGTTCGAGATGGCCGGCTCCATCGTGTACCCCGTGAGGAGCGTCGTCAGGGTGATCCCCAGTTGGGCGCTCGAGAGGTGGGTCGAGGTGATCCGCAGGGCGTCGATCGTCAGCGACAGCCGGGTCTCGCCCGCCTCGCGTCGCGACTCGAGGTCGGCGCGGTCCAGGTTGACCAGCGCGAACTCGCTCGCGACGAAGAGTCCGGTGCCCACCGTGAGAAGCAGCCCCACGCCCAACATGACGTAGTCCATCACGCGTCACCCCCGCTCGGCGCGGGAGAGGGTCGTCGGGGCTCGGGTCTACAACTGGGAGGGTCGTCCATCGTGCCCCCGATTCTAGGGCCTCGCGCGCCCACGGGCACCGGCCCGACGGCATCCGTTCCGACCCTCCAGGATGGGGGGATGGATGCCACCCTCCCGGCGCAGCAACGCGCCGCGGCCGCCGAGGACGCGGTGATCGCCGCCTACGTGCACCGGTACGGCCCGGTCGCGTGGGCCCACGCCGCGACGGACGGCGACGGCGCCCGCACCTGGCACTACTGGTGGCACGCGCATCTCGTCCACGTGCTGGCCGAGGCCGAGCGGCATCGCCCGTCGAGCACCCGGCGTCGACGGATCGCCGGTCTCCTCCGGGGAGTCACCCTGCGCACCGCGGGGACCTGGATCACCCCGTTCTACGACGACATCGCGTGGATGGGGCTCGCCCTGGCCGAGACGCGTCCGCACGGCCGCGCCCGCGCGCGCATCGCGCGACTGCTCGCCGGAGCCGTCGATCCCACGGTGGGGGCGCTCCCCTGGCGCACGCGCAGCGATCTGTTCAACGCCCCCGCGAACGGACCGGCGGCGATCGTGCTCGCCCCCAGCCGCCACCGCGATCTCGCGGACCGGCTGGCGACGTGGATCGCCGCGGTCCTCGACGATTCGGCGACGGGGCTCGTCCGCGACGGCATCGAGCACGGCGTGGTCCGTCCCGACCTGTGGACGTACAACCAGGGCGTCGCGATCGGGGCCGCCCTCGCGCTCGACGACCCGGAACGCGCCGGGGCCATGGTGCGCGCGGTCGAGCGCTGGTGCGCGCCCGACGACGGCCTGTTCCCCGCCGCGGGAGGCGGAGACGGCGGCCTGTTCGCCGGCATCCTGGCCCGCTACCTCGGTCTCGCCGCGGCCCGGCTCGACGGGGAGGACGCCGACCGCGCGCGCCGCCTGATCCGTCGCAACGCCGACGCGCTGTGGGAGATGCGGCGCGGCGGGTTCTCCCCGGCCGACCCGCGCCGGCCCGCGCTCCCCTCCGGGGACGATCGGGACCTTTCGGTCCAGGTGGGGGCGTGGATCACGTTCGAGGCCGACGTCACGGCCTCGGCGGGCCTCACCAGCTGACCGGCAGCGCCTTGCCCTCCTCGTAGCCGGCGGCCGACTGCAGTCCGACCCGGGCGCGTTCGTGGAACTGGCCCACCGTCGCCGCTCCCGCGTAGGTGAAGGACGACCGCACACCGGACGTGATCATGTCGAGCAGGTCTTCGACTCCGGGACGCTGCGGGTCGAGGTAGATGCGCGACGACGAGATGCCCTCGGCGAAGAGTTCCTTGCGGGCGCGTTCGAAGGCGTCGAGCCCCTGGAAGCGGCCCTGCACCGCCTTGGTGGAGGCCATGCCCCACGATTCCTTGTAGATGCGCCCGTCCTCGTCGGTGCGGAGCCGCCCCGGGGACTCGATGGTGCCGGCGAACCAGGAGCCGATCATCACCGACGCCGCCCCCGCGGCGAGCGCCAGAGCGACGTCGCGCGGGTAGCGCACACCGCCGTCGGCCCACACGTGGGCGCCGACCGCGCGCGCGGCCTCGGCCGTTTCGAGCACGGCCGAGAACTGGGGGCGTCCGACGGCGGTCATCATGCGCGTCGTGCACATCGCGCCGGGGCCCACGCCGACCTTCAGGATCGAGGCTCCCGCCGCCGTCAGGTCGCGCACGCCCTCGGCGGTCACGATGTTGCCCGCCGCGATCGGGAGCCCGAGGTCGAGCGCCGCGACCTCGCGGAGCGCCCGCAGCATCTGCTCCTGATGCCCGTGGGCGGTGTCCACGACGAGGACGTCGACCCCCGCCGCGGCGAGTGCGCGCGCCTTGCCCGAGACGTCGCCGTTGATCCCGACGGCGGCGGCGACGATGAGCCGACCGTCCGCATCGACTCCCGGGCGGTAGACGGAGTCGCGCAAGGAGCTGCGTGCCGAGAGGGTGCCGACGATGCGATCGCCGTCCACGACCGGGACGATGTCGGCCGTACCGACGAGGGCGAAGACCTCGTGCGGGTCGCCGATGCGCTCGACCTCCACCAGCGGGACGTCGGTGCGGGCGATGTCGCCGAGGGTGGCATCCGGGAGCGCCGTCGCCAGGCGCGGAGCCGGGACGATCCCGCGGTAGCCGTCGAGGGGCACGTCGCCGCCCTCGCGCTGCTCCGCCACCACGATGCCGCGCCCGGGAACCGCGGGGAGCACGAGGCGCGCCTCCGCCACCGTCGCGGACGGCGGGAACACCAGGGCCGCGTCCCACCGGACCGGTTGCGCCTTGACCCACTCCACGGCCTCCACCAGGCGCGGCAGCGGCATGTCCTGCGGCAGCACACCGAGACCGCCGCGCCGCGCGAGCGTCGCCGCGAGCCGCGGCCCCGTGACGGAGTTCATGTTCGAGGCCACCAGCGGAAGGGTCGCCCCGCTCCCGTCGCCGGGCGCGAGGTCCACTCCGAGCCGGCTGCCGACCTCGGAATGGCGCGGGACCAGGAAGACGTCCGAGTAGGTCAGGTCGACATCGGGCTGTGCACCGGAGAACTCCATGGCATCCACCTCACCACATCCGATCAATGGCAAGACCCCCGAGGGCGCCCAGGATCCTCGGCTAGGCTGGAGAGAGTGCGCAACGAGGACGACTGCGTGCATCCACAGGAATCTTCATCGAGGAAAGCAGGCGATCGACTGTGTCGAGCCAGGTGACGGGCGTCGGTACTTCGAGCGAGGGCGAGTTCGGCGCGAACGAGTGGCTCGTGGACGAGCTCTACGAACAGTTCAAAGTCGACAAGCACTCCGTAGACAAGGCCTGGTGGCCGATCCTGGAGGCGTACCACCCGGTCGTCGACGGATCCGCCGCGGCCGCCCCGCCGCCCTCCCCCTCCGCGCAGGCCGCGCCGACGGAGCCGAAGCCCGTGACGGCACCCATCCCGGTGGTCGGCCAGGCGCCCGTGGCCCGCACGACCGCGAAGCCCGCGAAGCCTCAGCCGATCCCCGCCCAGGCACCCAACGCGGTGCCCTCCTCCGGCGCGGAGAGCACCGAAGAGGATCGGGTCACCGTCCTCAAGGGCATGCCGAAGGCGCTCGCGAGCAACATGGACGACTCGCTCACGGTTCCCACCGCGACGAGCGTGCGCACGATCCCGGCCAAGCTGATGATCGACAACCGCATCGTCATCAACAACCACATGTCGCGCACGCGCGGCGGCAAGGTCAGCTTCACGCACCTCATCGGGTGGGCGCTCATCCAGGCGCTGAAGGAGTTCCCGAGCCAGAACGTCTACTACGCCGAGATCGACGGCAAGCCCTCGGTCGTGGCGCCCGCGCACATCAACCTCGGCATCGCGATCGACATGCCCAAGCCCGACGGCTCGCGTGCGCTCCTCGTTCCCAGCATCAAGCGCGCCGACACGCTGTCGTTCGGCGAATTCCTCGCCTCCTACGAAGACCTCGTCCGCCGCGCGCGTTCGAACAAGCTCACGCCGGGCGACTTCCAGGGCACGACGATCTCGTTGACGAACCCCGGCGGCATCGGCACCGTGCACTCGGTCCCCCGCCTCATGCGCGGCCAGGGCGCCATCATCGGCGCCGGTGCGCTGGAGTACCCCGCGGAGTTCCAGGGCGCGAGCGAGAAGACGCTCAACGAACTGGCGATCGGCAAGACGATCACCCTCACCAGCACCTACGACCACCGCGTCATCCAGGGCGCCGGTTCCGGCGAGTTCCTGAAGAAGGTCCACGAGCTGCTCATCGGTCAGCGCGGCTTCTACGACGACATCTTCGCGGCGCTGCGCATCCCGTACGCCCCGATCCACTGGGCCGCCGACATCAGCGTCGACCTCTCCGAGCGCATCGACAAGAGCGCCCGCGTGCAGGAGCTCATCAACTCGTACCGCGTGCGCGGCCACCTGATGGCCGACATCGACCCGCTCGAGTACGTCCAGCGCACGCACCCCGACCTCGAGATCGAATCGCACGGGCTCACCTTCTGGGACCTCGACCGCGAGTTCGTCACCGGAGGGCTCGGCGCCAAGCGCGTGGCCAAGCTCCGCGACATCCTCGGCGTGCTGCGCGACTCCTACTGCCGCACGCTCGGCGTCGAGTACATGCACATCCAGGACCCGACCCAGCGCCAGTGGTTCCAGCGCAACGTCGAGGTCAAGTACACCAAGCCCGGCCACGACGAGCAGCTGCGCATCCTGTCGAAGCTGAACCAGGCCGAGGCCTTCGAGACGTTCCTGCAGACCAAGTACGTCGGGCAGAAGCGCTTCAGCCTCGAGGGCGGCGAGTCGCTCATCCCGCTGCTGGACCAGATCCTCCAGGGCGCCGCGTCCGCGGGTATGGACGGCGCCGCGATCGGTATGGCCCACCGCGGTCGCCTCAACGTGCTCACCAACATCGCGGGCAAGACCTACGGTCAGGTGTTCCGCGAGTTCGAGGGCGCCGTCGCCGTCGGCAGCAAGCGCGGCTCGGGCGACGTGAAGTACCACCTCGGCACCGAGGGCACGTTCATCGGCGACTCCGGTGACGAGCTGCCGGTGTACCTCGCCGCGAACCCGTCGCACCTCGAGACCGTCGACGGCGTGCTCGAGGGCATCGTCCGCGCCAAGCAGGACCGCAAGCCCATCGGCACGTTCTCGTGGCTCCCGATCCTCGTGCACGGCGACGCCGCGTTCGCGGGGCAGGGCGTCGTCGTCGAGACGCTGCAGATGTCGCAGCTGCGCGGCTACCGCACCGGCGGCACGATCCACGTCGTGGTCAACAACCAGGTGGGCTTCACCACCACCCCGACCGACGCGCGCACCTCGGTCTACGCGACCGATGTCGCCAAGACGATCCAGGCTCCGATCCTGCACGTCAACGGCGACGACCCCGAGGCCGTCGTCCGCGCCGCCGACCTGGCGTTCCTCTACCGCGAGGAGTTCCACCGCGACATCGTCATCGATCTCGTCTGCTACCGCCGACGCGGTCACAACGAGGGCGACGACCCGTCGATGACGCAGCCTCTGATGACGAACCTCATCGAGGCCAAGCGCTCGGTGCGGCGCCTGTACACCGAGTCGCTCGTCGGCCGCGGCGACATCACCGAAGACGAGTACGACCAGGCGAAGCAGGACTTCCAGAACCGTCTCGAGGTCGCCTTCGCCGACACGCACGCCGCGGAGACGGGCACCAACCCGGTCGTGACGGCCGACGCCTCCGACGAGCCGGTCGTGGGCGCGCCCGAGACCACCGGCGTCTCCCGCGAGGTCGTGCACCACATCGGCGACGCCTTCGTCAACAAGCCCGACGGCTTCACCGTGCACAACAAGCTGCAGCAGCTGCTCGACAAGCGTTTCGACATGAGCCGCAACGGCAACATCGACTGGGCCTTCGGCGAACTGCTCGCCTTCGGCTCCGTGCTGATGGAGGGCACTCCGGTCCGTTTCGCCGGGCAGGACTCGCGTCGCGGTACGTTCGTGCAGCGTCACGCGGTGCTGCACGACCGCGACAACGGCCAGGAGTGGCTGCCGCTGGCCAACCTCAGCGAGAACCAGGGCCGCTTCTGGATCTACGACTCCCTCCTCAGCGAGTACGCGGCGATGGCGTTCGAGTACGGATACTCGGTCGAGCGCGCCGACGCGCTGGTGCTCTGGGAGGCGCAGTTCGGCGACTTCGCGAACGGCGCTCAGTCGGTCATCGACGAGTTCATCTCGTCGGCCGACCAGAAGTGGGCGCAGCAGTCGAGCGTCGTGCTGCTGCTCCCCCACGGCTACGAGGGTCAGGGACCCGACCACTCGTCGGCCCGCATCGAGCGCTACCTGCAGATGTGCGCGCAGGACAACATGATCGTGGCGCGACCGTCGACCCCCGCGTCGTACTTCCACCTCCTGCGCCGTCAGGCCTACCAGCGCCCGCGCCGCCCGCTGATCGTCTTCACGCCGAAGGCCATGCTGCGCCTGCGCGGTGCCACGAGCCCGGTGGAGGACTTCCTCGAGGGCCGGTTCGAACCGGTGCTGGACGACGACCGCGGCCTCGACGCCGGCGCCGTGAAGCGCGTGCTCCTGCACGCGGGCAAGATCCACTGGGATCTGCGGGCGGAGCTCGAGAAGAACCCCAACCCCGAGATCGCCCTGGTGCGTCTCGAGCAGTACTACCCGGCTCCCGTCGAAGAGCTGAACCGTGTGCTGGAGAATTACCCCGACGCCGAACTGGTGTGGGTGCAGGACGAGCCCGAGAACCAGGGTGCCTGGCCCTTCATCGCTCTCGAGGTCGCCGACCAGCTGGGCGGGCGTGGCATCCGCGTCATCTCCCGGGCTGCCGCGGCCTCGACGGCGACGGGTTCGCCGAAGGTCCACGCGAACGAGCACGCCGAGATCATGAAGGCGGCGCTCGCGCGCTGACCCGCGACACGAGGAAGGGGCCCGGTCGATCGACCGGGCCCCTTCCGCGTTGTGCGTCGGGGAGGTTCAGGATGCCGGTGCGGCGAGGCCGAGGACCGGAGCGAGCGCCGGGATCGCGAAGGCGAGGCTCTTGTCGAGCGCCTCTCCGGTGTGACCCGCTCCGTCGACGATGTGGGTCAGGACGGTGAATCCCGCCGCCTGAGCCGCTTGGGAGTTCGCGAGCTGGCCGGGTCCGTACGTGGTGTCGAGGCTCCCCCAGGTGAAGATCGCGGTGTGTCCGGCGTAGGTGTCCGGGGCGGCGGCGCCCATGATGACCGACGGCTTGTTCGCCTGGAAGGCCGCGGCATCGCCGCCGTACACGTCCGCCACGGTCTGGGCGACGTGTTCGGACCCCGGGAACTCGTTGCCCATCACGTCGAGCATCTGCCCCCAGGTTCCGGGATACTTCGCGCCGTACATGGCTGCGCAGGACCCGCCGTTGGAGAAGCCCCCGATGACCCAGTACCGGTGGTCGGTGACGATGTTGAGGTTCTTCTCTGCCCACTGCGGAACGAGCTGGTTGATGTAGGTGGCGACGGCGCCGTACTTGGCCGAGTCCACGCACGTGGGGTCGCGGTCGGGGGCGGTGAGCTGATCGACGACGATCGCGATGGGCGCGAGGCCCCTGTTCGCGGCCGCGAAGGCGTCGAGGGCCTTCGCCAGCGCCGTCGGATCCGGCGAACCGGGCTGACCCATCATGAACACGAGGAGGGGCAGCGCCGGCGGGTTGGCGACCTGCGCGGCCGGCGGAAGGTACAGAGAGGCGTCCCGTGCGGCGTACTGCCCCGTGGGGATCTTGGTGCTGCCGGTGAGGGCGCTCACCGTCCCCTTCGCGGGCATGTCGGCCGGCGGCTGCCAGGTCTGGTAGAGGGTGGCCGGGTCACCGGCCGTGGCATCCTGCCGTGGAAGGGTCGCGGGATCGAGCGCCTGCACGCCCAGGATCGCGGCGAGGTTGTGCGTCACGCCGTAGGACGCGTTCACTCCCAGCGCGGCGGCGAACAGCGACGCGAGCACGGTGATGACGCCGACGATGCGCCGCCCCCAGGGACGGCTGCAGATCCCCACGACGCCCACGGCCGCCGCGGCGACGCCGGCGGAGGCCCATGTGGCCGCGTGCACGGGGAGCGGCCCCTGGAAGACGTCACCGCCTTCGAGGATGTGGACCACGATGTAGGTGACCAGCCCCGCCGAGACGCCGATGAGAAGAGCCCGGAGGAGATGGCGCGGGGGCCAGAACAGGACCGCGACGACACCGACCGCGGCGATCAGGGCACTGATGAGCAGCAGCGGCGAATCGATGAGCTCGAACGACAGGAAGAAGCGGTTCATCGACGACCTCCCCAGGCCGATCGGGCCAGGGCCACGATCTCCCGGCGCGACGCATCGGGAAGGTAGGCGCGTCCTACCGCCGCCCCGATCGCCGGGAGGTGCAGCGGGTCGCGGTACGCCAGTGCGAGTTCCCGGTAGCGGGGGCGGAACTTGCCCTTGAACCGGAACAGCGACGCGAATCCGTACGCGGGTTCGAGCACCTCCGCGAGCCATCGCAGCAGCGCCCGCAGAGCCGACGGGTCGCCGTCCGCCGCCGCGTCCGGAGCTTCGGCCAGCGGAGCACCGGACAAGCTGAGCACCGACGCCCCCTCCTCCTGCAGCTGCAGCGCCGCCTTGGCGATGAGGAACTCCATCATGCCGTTGGGGCCGTCGGTCCGGCGACGCATGAAGTCCAGCGTCCACCCGGTGACCGCGCCGTCGGTCCAGCTCGGCATCCAGCTCGTGACCGCCTCGATGCGGCCGTCGGGACCCACCGCGAGGAGCAGGCGGACGTCGCGGTCGCGCAGTTCGTCGAGCGAACCCAGCGTGAATCCCATCTCGGGGAGGGCACGGTCGGCGACCCATTCCTCGTCGATCGCGACCACCTGAGAGGCCTGGACGACGGTGAGCTCACGCCATCGGGTCCAGACCGCGGTGTACCCCTCGCGCTCGGCGCGTGTCAGCGGCTGTCGCACCTTCTGCCAGGCCTTCCCCGCGAAGGACAGGCCGGCGAGATCCATCACGGTCTCCACGCCGACCGGGACATGACGCCACCCGAGGGCTTCCAGATCGGCGGCGGTGTCCTCGTGGACGCTGTAGAAGGCCGGAATCCACCCATGCTCCACGCAATAGTCCGAGAACGACCGCAGCGTCTCGGGCCGGCGCCCCTCGGGCGCGAGGGGGTCCGCCACCGCGAGCGCGACGTCGCCCACCAGCCGGTACGCCACGGCGCAGTCGCGGTCGTCGGAGTACCAGTGCCGGTTGCCGGCCCACGTGCCGAGGAATCCGAGGGTGTCGCCGCCCCGGCGCAGCAGCTCGCGATAGAGGCGGGCGTCACCGGCGTCGGGGCGCTGCACGCGGCGGAACAGCCAGAGGATCGCGGCGATCACCACGGCCCAGAACAGCACGCCCACCCACTGGTAGGCGAACAGCGCCGGCCCGTGGTGGGGGAAGGTCGCCACCCCCGCCGGGTTCGTGTACGCCGGCGGCAGGAACCGTCGGAGAGTGAGGAGCACGAGGTCGCCGACCGAGGGGTCACGGTCGAAGGAGCGACGCCCCAGCGCCTCGATCGCGAAGAACGTGGTCGCGCAGGCGACGAAGGCGACGCCGATCACCGCGCCGACGGTGCGGGCTGCGCGCGGCGTCGCCCGTACCGAGAAACGGCCGCGCGCGGTGACGAGGACCACGGCGAGCGCGAGGGGGATGACCACCGTCGCCACCGCCCACAGCACGTACTCGGCGCCGCTGCCGTCGACCCACGGATCGATGAGCAGCCGCCCGTCGAGCAGCGAGATCACGGGGATGACGGCGGTCGCCACCAGCGTGAACACCGCGAGGAAGAGAGCGGAACGACGCCCGAGACGCAGTCCCCACGCGGCCACCAGCATCAGCACGAGGGGGGTCACGGCCAGGAGTGCCGGCCCGAGTCCCCGTGTCATCAGCAGGGCGAGCTGCTCGTCGCACACCGACGACGACACCCGCGCGCACCGCGCCAGCAGTTCGTCGTCGTACTGCGTGTAGGCGTCGACGACGAGCGAGAGCGGGCCGCGCCCCCCGCCGCTGATGAGGGCGACCAGTGGCCCGCTCCCGACGACGGCGACGACGAGCGCGAGCAGGGTCCGCGTCTCGCGCGTGGAACTGCGGTGCCACGCGCGGCGCTCCCGTCCTCGGGCGAGCACTTCGCCGACCCCGAGACCGATGACCGCGGCGCTCAGGCGGTACCACGAGTCGGCGTCGCCGGCGTAGAGCGCGAAGAGCGCGAGGACCGCGAAACCGACGAGGCGCACGCGCCGGCGCCAGAGAGTCGGCGCGAAGGCCGTCGCCGCCAGGACGACGCCGGCGATCGGCGTGGTCGGATCCAGGACGGGCACCTCGGCGGCCACGACCGGACGCAGGTCGGTCAGGGCCCAGGCGGCGGCGTGGAAGCCGATGCCCGTCAACAGACCCGCCAAGCCGAGGACGCCCAGGAGCAGCGCGGTCCGCCGCGACCCGAGCAGGCGCTCCGCGTACGCGAGCACCGAGATCGCGAGGGAGGCCGAGACGACCGCGTCGATCGTGGAGTCGGGGATCACGAGAGCGGTGAGCAGCGTCCACCACCGGCCCGCCGCGAACGTCGCGAGGGGGCCGGCGCCCCAGATCGAGGCATCCTCGCCCCAGAGGGTGCCGGTCAGCGCCGCCGTCGAGAGGATGACGACCATCAGAGCGACCGAGACCGGATGCGTCGCGACGAAGCGACGGGCCGCGCGCGACAGCGCGCCGACCCGCTCCCGGGCACGCCGCGCACGCCGCGGAGCGGCGGGTGCGGAGGGGGGCGCGGCGTCGGACATCGGCGGGATGCTACTCGGCGACTCTGTGGACGACACTCAGTACCAGATGTCCAGGAGCGGCGCCGCGGCCGGCGCGAACGCCCCGTCGACGGCACCGAGGTGCGCGGCCGCGCCGTGCACGAGCCCGGCCGTGGCGAGCTCGGTCGCGCGCACTCCCCCGAGGAGGAGCGACGCCAGCGACCCCACGGGCATCCGCACGTCCGGCTCGGCCTCGACGCGGTCCACGACGGCCTCTCCCGACCCGTCGATGCGGACCCGCCAGGCGCCTTCGGCGAACCCGAGCGGGTCGCTCACTCCGAAGACGAGGTCGAGGGGGCCGGAATAGCGACGGGATGCCAGAGCACCCGGCACGTCCAGAACCCGCAGCCAGTGGTGGTCGGTGAGCGTCGCGGTGACCGCGCGCCGGTCGGAGACCATCCACTGGACCGGGGGCACGGCCGGCTGCAGCTCGGCGGTCACCCGCCCGACGAGGTCGTGCTCGAGGGCGAATCGCCACAGGGCGGCGAGCGCGTCGTCTCCGTCGGCGAAGAGCGCCCGGATCTGCAGCTCGTGCGCCGTGAACTCCTCACGCTCGGCGATCGTGTAGACCAGGATGCCGCGCTCCACCCCCGCGGGGTCGCGGTACGCCACGGCGCGGACCTTCTTGGCATCCGGCGCCTCGGGGGTGAGCCCGGCGATTCCGCGCCAGCGGCCCTCCCACCCGGGGACGGCGCCCGGCCGGCGCACGCGCATCCGCTCGTGCACCGCGGTGATCCGCTCCGGCAGGCTCTCCTTGGGGACGAAGTCGAGGCGGCCCGGGGCGACGGGACCCGTCCAGCGCGCGCGACGCGTGTCGACCACGACGTCGGACGCCCACGCGGCCGGCGAGAACCCCCAGCGACCGTAGATCGTCGCCTCGGTGACCGTGAGTCCGGCGAGCGCGTAGCCGGCCGCGGCGGCCGTGCGCAGTTCACCCGTGAGCATCGCGGTCGCGATGCCGCGCCGACGGTGGGTGGGGGCGACGGTCACGGCGCTGATCGACCAGATCGGGAGGGTGCGCTCGGGCGACACCGTCAGCTCGCTGACCCAGGAGTCCACGGTCGCGACGGGGACGTCGGGCTGGTCTCCGGCCCGGTCGAACACCCCCGTGAGCCGGCGGGTCCGCAGGGCCGAGCGCGAACTCTCGACCTGCTCGGGTGTCGGCTCCTCACCGAGGAATCCGCGCGCCACCGAGGACAGGAACGACGCGAACCCGTCTCCGTCGGGGTCGACGAGGGCGTACTCGAGCCCGGTCCGGGCCAGCGCAGCCGAGGATTCGGCGTCCAGGGGAAGGGTCGAGGTCTGCGATGGGGCCATGGACCCCAGCCTACGGACGCACGCGCTCCGGCGCCGGACGACGCGGGATCAGTGCGTGGCCTGCACGGCGCGCAGCCGTGCGAGCACCTGGTCGCGCAGTTCGTCGGGAGCGGTCTCTTTGCACGCCCGCGCCACGACCTCGGTGAGGGTGCGTGCCACGAGCGCCTCGTCCTGGCATCCGGGGCAGTTCTCGAGGTGCTCGCGGATGTCGTTCTGCTCGGTCTTGCACACTTCGTTCCGGAGGTACTCCTCCAGGTCGCGCCGTGCCTTCTCGCAGCCGCAGTCGCTCATTTCTTCACTCCCGTCGCGGCCTGGATGCCGCGCTCCTTCGCGTAGTCCGACAGCAGGTCACGCAGCAGCCGCCTGCCGCGGTGCAGACGGCTCATGACCGTGCCGATCGGTGTCTTCATGATGTCGGCGATCTCCTGGTAGGCGAAGCCCTCGACGTCGGCGAGGTACACCGCCATCCGGAAATCCTCGGGGATCGACTGCAGCGCGTCCTTGACGACGGACGCGGGCATGTGGTCGATCGCTTCGGCCTCGGCCGAGCGGGCGCTCGTGGCCGTGGTCGACTCGGCGCCGCCGAGCTGCCAGTCCTCGAGGTCGTCGATGGCGCTCTGGTACGGCTCGCGCTGCTTCTTGCGGTACGTGTTGATGTACGTGTTCGTCAGGATGCGGTAGAGCCAGGCCTTCAGGTTCGTGCCCTGCGTGAAGGTCGACCACGATCCGAAGGCCTTGACGAAGGTCTCCTGCACGAGGTCGGCCGCGTCGGCCGGGTTGCGCGTCATGCGCATGGCCGCCGCATAGAGCTGGTCCATGAAGGGCAGAGCCTGCTCTTCGAACTGCGCGCGAGGCTCCGTCGCATCTGCCGTGTCATCCATCGGTGGCAAGTCTACGTCGAGCGTATGTTCGGGCCATCGCAGCGCCGGGCGCTGGAGAAGTGCGGTCACGTGTCGTCCCCCTTTCAGTAGGGTAGGAACCGATGAGCGACCACGGGTATTCCCCCCTCTCCCCGACCGCCGCGCCGCGCGGCGCCTGGGCTGCGCCCGTGGCGGACACCGCGGTGGATGCCACGGTCACCGTGCCCGGGTCGAAGTCCCTCACCAACCGCGAACTGGTCCTCGCCGCCCTGGCCGACGGACCCGGCGTGCTGCACGCCCCGCTGCACTCCGACGACTCCGCGCGCATGATCGACGCGCTGCGCACGCTCGGCGTCCAGATCGAGGAGATCGACGAGGGGTCGCCGTTCGGCCCCGACCTGCGGGTGATCCCGCCGTCGTCGTTCGCCGGCGCCACCACCGTCGACTGCGGGCAGGCCGGCACCGTCATGCGGTTCGTGACGCCGGTCGCCGGGCTGGCCCGCGGCGACGTGCTCGTCACGGCCCACGAGAGCGCGCTGCATCGCCCCATGGGCGCCATGATCTCCGCCCTGCGCGAGGTGGGCGTCGACATCGACGACGGGGGCAACTGGACGCTCCCCTTCACCGTCCGCGGGCACGGACACGTGCGCGGCGGCGAGGTCGAGATCGATGCCAGCCAGTCCAGCCAGTTCGTCTCCGGACTGCTCCTGGCGGCCCCCCGTTTCGACGTCGGACTGCACCTCCGCCACGTCGGGTCGCGACTGCCGAGCGTGCCCCACATCGACATGACGGTGGAGGCCCTCGCCCACCGCGGCGTGCACGTCGAACGCCCCGCGGTCGGCGAATGGATCGTTCCGGCCGGTCCGATCCGCGCGAAGGACGTCGCGATCGAGCCCGACCTGTCCAACGCGGCACCGTTCCTGGCCGCGGCCATCGTCACCGGCGGATCCGTGTCGGTGACGGGGTGGCCGGCCCACAGCACGCAGCCCGGCGCACTGCTCCCCGAGATCCTCGGCGAGATGGGCGCACGCGTGAGCCGCCGCGGCGGCACGCTCACCGTCACGGCGGGCGACGCCATCCTGGGCGCCGAGCTCGACCTGTCGGCCGCGGGCGAACTGGCCCCGACGATCTTCGGCCTCGCGGCGTTCGCCGACGGTCCGACCACGCTGCACGGCATCGGGCACATCCGCGGGCACGAGACCGACCGCATCGCGGCCCTGGTCGGCAACCTCCGGGCGATCGGCGGCGAGGCGCACGAGCTGGAGGACGGCATCCGCATCGTCCCGGCTCCGCTCCGCGGCGGCGAGTGGAAGGCGCACCACGACCACCGCATGGCCACGACCGGAGCCCTGATCGGTCTGCGCGTCCCCGGCGTCGTCATCGACGACATCGGCACGACCGCGAAGACCCTGCCGCAGTTCGCGGCGCTGTGGGCGACGATGCTGGATCCGGATGCCACGGACTGACGCGTGAGCTGGCTCGACGACGCAGCCGACGACGACGACCTCGAATACGACGAGTCGTCGGTCCGGGTCCGCCCGAATCCGAAGGCGAACCGCCCGCGGACCAAACGCCGTCCCGCGCACGCCGACGCTCGGATCGCCCGCGTGCTGGGCGTGGACCGCGGCCGCTACACGGTGCTCATCGACGAGGGCGGCCCCGACGAACGACGGGTCCTCGCGACCCGCGCCCGCGAGCTCCGCAAGCAGCCCATCGTCAACGGCGACCGCGCCCGCGTCGTCGGAGACCTCTCCGGTGGCGAGGGGACGCTCGGCCGCATCGTCGGGATCGAGGAGCGCACGTCGCTGCTGCGGCGCAGCGCCGACGACACCGACCAGGTCGAGCGCGTCATCGTGGCCAACGCCGACCAGATGCTCATCGTCGTCGCCGCGGCCGACCCCGAACCGCGCGAGCGCCTCGTCGACCGCTACCTCGTGGCGGCGCTGGATGCCGGCATCCGTCCGATGCTCGTGGTGACCAAGACCGACCTCGCCGATCCGAGCGAGTTCCTCTCGCACTTCGCCGGCGTCGACCTGCGGGTGTTCACGAGTGGCCGCGAGGCCATGCCGCTCGATCGGATCGGCGAGGCCCTCGCGGGGCATTCGACCGTGTTCGTCGGCCACTCGGGCGTCGGCAAGTCGACGCTCGTGAACGCCCTCACCGGTTCGGAGCGCGCCATCGGGCACGTCAACGAGGTCACGGGGCGCGGTCGCCACACGTCCTCGTCCGCGGTGTCGCTGCGCTATCGCGGGCCCGCCGGATCCGGCTGGGTCATCGACACCCCCGGCGTCCGCTCGTTCGGACTCGGGCACGTCGACCCCGCGAACGTCCTCGCGGCCTTCACCGACCTCGCCGAGATCGCCGAGGAGTGCCCGCGCGGCTGCACCCACCTGCCCGACGCCCCCGACTGCGCGATCGTGGAGGCCGTGGCATCCGGTCGTCTGGGTCCGGGCGCCGCGGCGCGCCTGGACTCGCTGCAGCGTCTGCTCACCACCTTCCAGTCGATCGAGCGTTCTAGGCTGGAGGGGTGACGACTCTCGAAGCCGGCCAGGCCGCTCCCGATTTCACCCTGCTCGACCAGGACGAGCACCCCGTCTCGCTCAGCGACTTCCGCGGTCGCCGCGTGATCGTGAACTTCTACCCCGCGGCGCAGACGCCCGGGTGCACGACGCAGGCGTGCGACTTCCGCGACAGTCTCGCCTCGCTCCAGGGCGCGGGCTACACCGTGCTCGGCGTCTCGCGTGACACCCCCGAGAAGCTGCGGGCGTTCCGCGACAGCGACGGCCTGACGTTCCCGCTGCTGAGCGACCCCGACCACGCGGTGCACGAGGCGTACGGCGCGTGGGGCGAGAAGCAGAACTACGGCAAGACCGTCACCGGTGTGCTGCGTTCGACCTTCGTGATCGACGAGGAGGGTCGCATCGTCGAGGCGCAGTACAACGTCAAGGCGACCGGTCACGTCGCGCGCCTGCGCAAGTCGCTGGGGCTCGCGACCGCCTGATCCGGTCCGCGCTCAGCCGTCGTCGCGGCGGGGCGGCGCGGACGCCCGCACGGCGAGGATCAACAGGATCAGCCCCACGACCGCGGGCGCCGCGATGAGCAGCGCGATCCCGGGTGCCGCCCACTCCCCCGTCACCGCGCCGATCGCCACCGACAGGATCAGCAGCTGCGTGACGATGCCGCCCGAGCGACCGGCCGAGACCTCTCGGGCGGTCGCGACGGCGAACGCGCCGATGATCGCGGCTCCGATCACGGTGAGCACGATGAGGGCCACCGAGCTCACGACCGAGTCGGTGTCTCCGCCGACGAGCGCGACGACCTGCCAGCCGGCGAGCGCCAGCACGCCGATGGCTTCGAGCCCGAGGACGAACGCGGCCAGATGACGAACCGGCATGACCCGCGATCCTTCCCGACGAGTGTTTCCCCGGCGTTGCAACCTGGAAACCTGCCGGTTACCTCTTGATCGGCCGGAAGCGCTGTGGGACCATGGAAAAAGCCGTGTGCTCCCACAGCGAAGTGGGGCGAGCAATCGCTCGCGTATCCCACCAGGGTACCGGACCCGAACCCCGGTGCCCGCCAACGAATATTTTTCTGCAACAAGGAGCACCCCTATGGATTGGCGCGACAAAGCAGCCTGCCTGACCGTCGACCCCGAACTGTTCTTCCCCGTGGGCAACACCGGCCCCGCGGTCGACCAGATCGAGAAGGCGAAGTCGGTCTGCGCGCGTTGCACCGTCACCGAGGTCTGCCTGCAGTACGCCCTCGAGTCCGGCCAGGATTCGGGCGTGTGGGGCGGTCTCTCCGAAGACGAGCGCCGCGCGCTCAAGCGCCGCGCCGCGCGCGCCCGCCGCGCGTCCTGACACCGCATCGCCGTCGAGAAGCCCACCCCCGCGGGGGTGGGCTTCTTCGTTCCCTCGGCCGGGTGCGGCGCCCGCTCAGCGATCCGCGCAGAATCAGCGTCCACCGGCCAAGGCGGGCTGAGTCCGCGCCGATCGCGGAGGGTGCGCCGCGGTCAGGCGGTGACGCGGTCGATGTAGCGCAGAGGAATCTCGATCGTGACCTCGGTACCGCTGCCCATCAGGGTGTGCCAGTCGATGGTTCCCCCGAGTTCGCCCTGGATGAGCGTGCGGACGATCTGCGTGCCCAGACCCCGGCCCACCTGTCCCTCCGGCAGCCCCACGCCGGTGTCGCGCACGCGCACCTCGAGCATCTCGTCCCCGCGTTCCGCGGCGATCTCGACGTCGCCCTCCTGACCCGCGAGCCCGTGCTCGACGGCGTTGGTCACGAGCTCGGTCAGCGCGAGCGCGAGGGGCGTGGCGTACTCGCTCGGCAGCGTGCCGAAGCGCCCGGTGCTGCGGGTCCGCGCCCGGGTGTTGGGGGCGGCGGCGACCTCGGCGACGAGCTTCAGCACGCGGGCGAACACGTCGTCGAAGTCGACGTTCTGGGCGAGCCCCTCCGACAGCGTGTCGTGGACCACCGCGATCGCCGACACCCGTCGCATGGCCTGGGTCAAGGCATCCCGGGCTTCGTCGGAATGCGTCCGCCGCGCCTGGATGCGAAGGAGGGATGCCACGGTCTGGAGGTTGTTCTTGACGCGGTGGTGGATCTCGCGGATCGTGGCGTCCTTGGTGATGAGCTCCTGCTCCTGGTGCCGGATCTCGGTCACGTCGCGGCTGAGGACGATCGCGCCGATGCGCGTTCCACGGTCGCGGAGGGGAATGGTGCGCAGCGACACCTGCACGCCCCGCGCCTCGATGTCGGCGCGCCATGGGGCGCGTCCGGTCACCACGATGGGGAGCGACTCGTCGACGTCCTGCCGCTTGGCGGGGAGGATGCGCTCGGTGACCTCGGCGAGGGACTCCCCTTCGAGCTCGTCGTCGAAGCCCATGCGGTTGAACGCGGAGAGCGCGTTGGGGCTGGCGAACGTCGTGATGCCGTCGACGTCGAGCCGGATGAGGCCGTCGGAGGCGCGCGGCGCACCACGTCGCGGGGAGGTCGGGGCCTTCAGGTCGGGGAACTCGCCGGAGGCGATCATGCCGAACAGATCGTCGGCGCAATCGTTGAAGGTGATCTGCTGACGCGAGGGCGTCCGCGTCTCGCCGAGGTTGGTGTGACGGGTGAGGACGCCCACGGTGACCTCGGCCTGCCCGTCGCGCGCGAGCGTGCGCACGATCGGCACCGCGCGCACCCGCGTCGGCGTCTCCTCGAACCAGTCGGGGGATGCCGAGTCGACGATGCGTCCGCTCTGGAACGCCTCGCGCACCTGCGTGCGCCACTGCGGACGCACCCGGTCGCCGACGATGTCGCGGTAGAACAGCGTCGCCGCTCCTCCGGGTCGGGTGTGTGCGACGGCGACGAAAGAGTCGTCGGGGGTCGGCACCCAGATCACGATGTCGGCGAAGGCGAGGTCGGCGAGCAGCTGGCCGTCGCCGGCGAGCCGATGCAGCCACTCGACGTCGGCCTCACTGGAGCGGCCCTGGGCGTAGACGAGTTCGCTGAGTGTCGACACCCCCTCAGCCTAGGCCGCCGACCCCCGTGGTCCGGGCCCGCCGGGCCGAGGGCGGGATACCCGCGCGTGATCCCCGTCCCGGCGTCCCCGCGAACGCGGCTCGGGGTCGCGACCGCGGCGCGCGCGGGTGAAGACCGCGGGTGAACCCGCGATCCCGGCAACTCGGGGGACATGATGATCGCGCGCTCGAGGCCCCGTCACCCCCCGCCCCTTTCGCGCGCCGGAATCGATCGCGCACCTCCGCGGGAACGACCTTCCGGCCGGGGGCGCGCTCGTGACGACGACCGCATCCGGGCCCGGGAATCGCCCGCTCCTCACCCTCGCAGCGTCCTCTCCGTCGCTCCGCGCGCGGTTCGCCTCCCCGTCCGGGACCTCCTACCGTCGTGCCACACCCCCTGGCACATACGAGACACGGAAGTCCCCCCACAATGTCCGCTCCCCTCCTCCGCGGCTCGGAGCACGCCTCAGCCGCTGTCCGAACCGATGCGTTCTTCGCCCCGCAGCGCACATCCGCCGCGCACCTCCCCTCGGCGGAGATCTTCGTCCGGAACGTCGTGCGCGGAGCACTCGAGGTCTTCGCCGGCGTCCGCGAGGCGGAGCAACTCGCGAGGTGGACGACGGAGGACGTCTACCGCGCCGTCGTGGTCCGCGCGGGTCTCGCCGCCCGGGCGCGCAGCGCACGGCGCATGCCCGTACCGCGCGACGTTCACGAGATCCGGTCCGTACACCTCTCCTCCCCCGCCGACGGGGTCGTCGAAGCCACTGTGATCGCCGCGGCGCGGACGCGCACGCGCGCCATCGCCCTCCGCATCGAAGGTCTGGACGGCCGCTGGCGCGTCACCGCCCTCGCACTGCTGTGACGCGGCGCCTCAGGGCCGCCACGACGCGAGGAAGTTGCCCAGACGCTCGATGGCATCCGAGATCACCCGGGCCTCGGGGAGCGTCACGATGCGCACGTGGTCGGTCGTCGGCCAGTTGAAGCCCGAACCCTGCACGAGCAGGACGTGCTCCGCGATGAGGAAGTCGCGCACGAACTGCGCGTCGTCGGGGATCTCGTACACCTCCGGGTCGAACCGGGGGAAGGCGTACAGCGCACCGCGGGGCATGACGCACGAGACGCCCGGGATCGCTTCGAGGCCCTGCCATGCGGCATCCCGCTGCTCGTGCAGGCGTCCCGTCGGCGCGATCAGCGCGTCGATGGACTGCACGCCCGACAGCGCCGCCTGGACGGCGAACTGCGCCGGCACGTTCGGACACAGACGCGTGGATGCCAGCAGGTTGATGCCGTGCAGGAACCCCTCGGCGTGCTCCTTGGGCCCCGTGATCACGAGCCAGCCCGACCGGTACCCGGCGACGCGATACGTCTTGGACAGGCCGTTGAAGGTCAGTACGAGCAGATCCGGCGCGACCGTGGCCATCGGGATGTGCACCGCGTCGTCGAACACGATCCGGTCGTAGATCTCGTCGGCGAGCACCAGCAGCGAGTGCTCGCGGGCGATGTCGGCGAGCCCGTCGAGCACCTCACGCGAATACACCGCGCCGGTGGGGTTGTTCGGGTTGATCACGACGATCGCCTTGGTGCGCGGCGTGATCTTCGAGCGGATGTCCTCGAGGTCCGGCTGCCACTCCCGCGACTCGTCGCAGATGTAGTGGACCGGCGTGCCGCCGCCCAGGCTCGTCATCGCCGTCCACAGCGGATAGTCCGGAGCGGGGATGAGGACCTCGTCGCCCTCGTCGAGCAGCGCCTGCATGGTCATCGTGATCAGCTCGGACACCCCGTTGCCGAGGTACACGTGGTCGGGGTCGACGTGCGGGAATCCAGGCTCCTGCTCGTACCGCGACACGACGGCCCGGCGGGCGGACAGGATGCCACGGCTGTCGCTGTACCCGTGGGCGTGCGGCACCGACGCGATCATGTCGCGCACGATCTGATGCGGCGCCTCGAACCCGAAGATCGCCGGGTTCCCCGTGTTGAGCTTGAGGATCGAGTGCCCCTCGGCCTCGAGTCGATCGGCCTCGACGAGGGCCTCCCCGCGGATCTCGTAGAGGACGTCCTTCAGCTTCGACGACTGATCGAGGGGGCGCAGCGGGCTCATCGCCTCAGGATATCCCCGGGCCGAACCGGCCAATCACCCACCCGTGGCCTGCCCCGACGCATGGATGCCGTGCCCCCGCGCGGCGGCGAGGACACGCCATCCATGGGGGTCGTGCTACTTCTTCTTGCCGGCGGCGCGGCGATCGGCGCGGTTGTTCGCGGCGGGTTCGGCTGCCGCTGTGCGCTGCCCGAAGGCGCCGCGCGGACCCGAGGGCGCGGCCTCGGCCGCGGGGGCCGCCGCCTGGCCGGCCTGGCGCAGACGGTTCGTCGCCGCCTGCTGCACCTGACCGCGGTCGTTGCGCACCTCGACTTCGCCGGCGTCGTTCGCCGCGGAGTACTCCAGGCGCTGACCCTCGACCGCTGCGGGGGCCAGGCCCTTCGCCTCGACCTGAGCGCCCTCTTCGCCGTCGCCCTTCCGGACCTCGACCTCGAGGTTGTAGAGGAAGCCGGCTGACTCCTCCTTGATCTGCCCCATCATCGACTGGAACATCTGGTAGCCCTCGCGCTGGTACTCGATCAGCGGGTCGCGCTGGGCCATGGCGCGCAGGCCGATGCCGTCCTTCAGGTAGTCCATCTCGTAGAGGTGCTCGCGCCAGCGACGGTCGAGCACCTGCAGCACGACGCGACGCTCGAGTTCGCGCAGCGCCGGGGCGCCGAGCGTCTGCTCGCGGTTCTCGTACGCGATGCGGGCGTCGGAGATGATCTCGCGCTTGAGCCCCTCGGGGGTGATGCGACCCTTGTTCCCGCCGGCTTCGGCGACGACCTCGTCGATCGTGACGCTGACGGGGTACAGGGTCTTCAGCTCGGTCCACAGCGCATCGAAGTCCCACGACTCGGTGTGCCCGCTGCCGGTGTGGTCGTCGATGATGGCCGTGATCGCGTCCTCGATGAAGTGCTGCACGCGGTCGGCGATGTCGTCGCCCTGCAGCATGTGACGGCGGTCGGCGTAGATCGCCTCGCGCTGACGGTTGAGGACGTCGTCGTACTTGAGCACGTTCTTGCGCATCTCGGCGTTGCGGGCCTCGACCTGCGACTGGGCGCTCTTGATCGCGCGCGAGACCAGACCCGACTCGATCGCGACATCGTCGGGGAAGTTCGTGCGCGCGAGGATCGCCTCGGCGGCCCCCGACTGGAACAGGCGCATGAGGTCGTCGGTCAGCGACAGGTAGAAGCGGCTCTCGCCGGGGTCGCCCTGACGGCCCGAACGACCGCGCAGCTGGTTGTCGATGCGACGCGACTCGTGGCGCTCGGTGCCGAGCACGTAGAGGCCGCCGGCCTCGGTCACCTTCGCGGCCTCTTCGGCGACGGTGTCGCGGACGGCGGTGTACACCGAGTCCCACTCCGCCTCGTAGGCCTCGGGCGTCTCGACCGGGTCGAGCCCCTTGGCCTTCATCTCGGACACGGCCAGGAACTCGGCGTTGCCGCCGAGCATGATGTCGGTGCCGCGGCCGGCCATGTTGGTCGCGACGGTGACGGCGCCGAGGCGTCCGGCGCGGGCGACGATCTCGGCCTCGCGCGCGTGGTTCTTCGCGTTCAGCACCTCGTGGCGGATGCCCTTCTTCGACAGCAACCGCGACAGGTACTCGCTCTTCTCGACGCTCGTGGTGCCGACGAGGACCGGCTGGCCCTTCTCGTGACGCTCAGCGATGTCCTCCACGACCTGCGCGAACTTCGCCGTCTCGTTCTTGTAGACGAGGTCGGGCTGGTCCTTGCGGATCATCGGCTTGTTCGTCGGGATCGGCACGACGCCGAGCTTGTACGTCGACATGAACTCGGCCGCCTCGGTCTCGGCGGTACCGGTCATCCCCGAGAGCTTCTCGTACAGGCGGAAGTAGTTCTGCAGCGTGACGGTGGCGAGGGTCTGGTTCTCGGCCTTGACCGGGACGCTCTCCTTCGCCTCGATCGCCTGGTGGATGCCCTCGTTGTAGCGGCGCCCCACGAGGATGCGGCCCGTGTGCTCGTCGACGATCATGACCTCGTCGTTCATCACGACGTAGTCGGTGTCTCGCTTGAACAGCGCGATCGCCTTGATCGAGTTGTTGAGGAACGAGATGAGCGGGGTGTTCGCCGACTCGTACAGGTTGTCGATGCCGAGGTAGTCCTCGACCTTCTCGATGCCGGGCTCGAGCACACCGATCGTGCGCTTCTTCTCGTCGACCTCGTAGTCGACACCGGCCTCGAGCGTGCGGGCGAGCTTGGCGAACTCGGTGAACCAACGGTTGGCCTCGCCCGACGCGGGGCCCGAGATGATGAGCGGCGTGCGGGCCTCGTCGATGAGGATCGAGTCGACCTCGTCGACGATGGCGAAGAAGTGACCGCGCTGCACGAGGTCCTCCTTGCGCCACGCCATGTTGTCGCGCAGGTAGTCGAAGCCGAACTCGTTGTTCGTGCCGTAGCTGATGTCGGCCTCGTACTGCTCGCGGCGCACCTCGGGCGTCTGCCCCGAGACCACGGTGCCGGTCGTCATGCCGAGGGCGCGGTACACGCGGCCCATGAGCTCGGACTGGTAGCTCGCGAGGAAGTCGTTCACCGTGATGACATGGACGCCCTTGCCGGCGATCGCGTTGAGGTAGGCCGGCAGGGCCGCGGTCAGGGTCTTGCCCTCACCGGTCTTCATCTCGGCGATGTTGCCGAGGTGCAGGGCTGCGCCGCCCATGATCTGCACGTCGTAGGGACGCTGACCGAGCGTGCGCTTGGCCGCCTCGCGGACGGCGGCGAACGCTTCGGGCATGAGCTGGTCGAGGGTCTCGCCGGCTTCGTACCGCGCACGCAGTTCGACCGTCTCGTTGCGCAGCTCCTCGTCGGTGAGCTGCTCGTAGTCCTCTTCGAGGGCACCGGTCGCCTTCACGACGCCCTGCAGTCGGCGGAGGATGCGCCCCTCTCCGGCGCGCAGCAGTTTCTCGAGCGGATTGGCCACGAAGCATCTCCATCTATCGGGTGCGGCGCCCTCGTGGACGCCGGCCTGCGCACAGGCATACACGGTCATGTTATCGGTGTTATCCGTTCGTGACCTGCGAGCCCGCTGGCTTTCCTGCTCGCCGTGCGCGCCCGTAGCGAACACCCGGCTCGCTCCGAAGAGCCCCGCTTAGGATCGAGGCATGGCCGGTTTCTGGGGTAAGAGGAAGCGCGAAGAGCAGGACGCCGCGGATGCCGATCTGGCACGCCGCGCCGAACTCGCCATCGTCGCCGCCGACGAACGCGTGCGGCTGACCTCGGACGAGCTGGACTTCGCGCGCGCCGAACTCGGAGACAAGGCCACGGAAGACCTGGCGGCGGCCCTGCAGTCGGTGAAGGTGCACCTGGCCGAGGCGTTCCAGCTGCACCAGCTCAACCACGACGAGATCCCCGACACCAAGGATGAGCTGCGGACGCGCAATGCCCGCATCATCCAGCTGTCGGAGTGGGCCGAAGATCTCCTCGAAGAACGCACTCTCGTCCTGCAGCCCAAGATCGATGCGGTACGACGCGCACCCGAGACGCTCGCCCGCGTGCGCGCGGACCGCGACCGTCTGGCCGAGCGTGTCCCCCACGCCCGAGAGATCGTCGAGCGGCTGGCCCAGCGGTACAGCCCCTCGGCGCTCCAGCAGATCGCCGGGAACCCCGAAGAGGTCCAACAACTCCTCGACTTCGCGGTGCACACCGCCGGCGTCTCGGAGCGCCGTCGAGAGGCCGGTCAGCGCGAGCAGGCGTCCGTCGCGCTCGAAGCCGCGACCGAGGCGGTGCGGCGCGCCGAATCGCTCCTGGACGCCGTCGACACCTTCGAGATCGAGGCCCTGCGCGCCGAGTCGACGCTCGCGGCCGTGATCGACGACTCCCGGGGCGACCTGATCGATGCCCGTCGAGGTGCGCAGACGCCGGCCGTGCTCCAGGCCATGGCGACGCTCGAGCGCGAGCTGCACGCCCTGCCCGCGGCGGGCGCCCGCACCGACCCGTTCAGCTCGCTTTCCTCGCTGCGTCAAGCCAATGCCGACCTGGATCTCGCCCGCGAGCGCGCGGCCCGACCCGTTCCCTCGCAGGAGCAGGTCGAGCACGCCATCGACGACGCCGACCGCCAGCTCGCCGTGGCCCGCGGCCTCATCACGGGACACCGCGGATGGATCGGCGCGGACGCGCGCACGCGGTTCGTCGAGGCCGAGCGGCTGCGCGCCGGTCTCCCCCTAGGACCGATCGCCGACGACCAGAGAGAGACCGCGCTCGCCACGGCACGGCGCGCCGGGGCCCTGGCGTCCGAGTCGCTGCAGCTGGCCCAGCGCGACATCGAACAGTCCCGCCCCGACGACTGGGGCGGCAACGGGTACGGCCGCGGCGGCTACGGTCGCGGCGGCGGGATGAGCGGCGGCAACATGGTCGGCGGCATGCTCGGCGGCCTCGTCATCGGCTCGCTGCTGGGCGACATCTTCGACGGCTGATCCGTCGTGAACGAAGAAGGGGCCCCGTCCGATGGACGGGGCCCCTTCTTCGTCGATGGTCAGGACGCGACCGCGACCTCCGGTGAGGCCTGGGTGCCCAGCGCGATGACGCCGTAGTCCCAGCCCTTGCGGCGGTAGACGACGCTCGGGTGGTCGGTGCGCGCGTCGATGAAGAGGAAGAAGTCGTGGCCGACGAGCTCCATCCGGTCGACGGCGTCCTCGACCGTCATCCACTCGGCGCCGAACTCCTTCTGCCGGATGACGACCGGGCAGTACTCCGCTTCTTCTGCGGACTCCGCCTGCACGGGCACGGAACCCGTCGCCACGGCACGCAGGACGTCGACGGAGGCGGGCTCGACGTCGATGCCCGCGAGTTCGCCCGTCCCCTTCTCGAACTTCGCCCCGCGCGGGTGGTTTCGGGCGTCGACGCGCTTCTGCTTCGCGCGGCGCACCTGCTCGGAGATCTTGTCGACCGCCAGATCGAGAGCGGCGAACTTGTCGGTGTCGGTCGCTTCCGCCCGGACGACGGGACCCTTTCCATCGAGGGTGAGCTCGACGGTATCGTCCTCCATCCGGCCGTTGCGATAGGAGCGATGCGTCACCTTGACTTCGAGCGTGTTCGCGCGGGGCGCGAGGTGCTCGATCCGGCTGACCTTCTCTTCGACCACCGAGCGGAATCGATCGGTGATACCGACTCCCACGCCGACGATGCTGGTGTCCATCCGTGACCTCCTTGTTCCGGGTTCCGCCCGGTCTAAGGGCGGAACAGCCGTCGCCTTCAGTCCCTCCCACGGTAGTCGGATGGACACCGACCTGTCACGTGTCAATCACCTCGGATTCACGTGAGGATCCGCTGCGTCGCGGCGTGTGCGCGAGCGCGACCGCGACGATGTCGCGCGCTCCGGCCGCACGCAGGGCCGACACCGCGTCCCCGAGAGTGGCGCCGGTGGTGAGGACGTCGTCGACCACGACGACCGGCCCGGCAGGAGGGGTGCGCGCGACGAACAGCCCGGCCACGTTGGCCTGCCGTGCCGAACGGGTGAGACCGCGCTGATCGGCGGAGCGGCGGCGCATCCGCAGCAGCGGCACGGCCCGCGCTCCGGCGCTGCGCACGAGGAGGTCGACGGGGCGGTATCCCCGGCGCCGGTCGGCCGCGCGGGACGCGGGGACGGTCGTCACGGTCGCGTCCGCCGGAGCCGCCGCCAGAGCCGCCGCGAGAGCGGGACCGAGGGCGCGGGCGAGGCCCGTGCGCCCGTCGGACTTCATCGCGCGGATGACGCGCGCGGCGACGCCGTCGAACTCCAGCGCGCTGAAGACCTCCACATCGGCGCGGAGACGACGCCTCACGACGCGCGGGACGAGGGCGGCGAGGCATCCCTCGCAGATGTCGACGTCGAGCGCGCCGCACCCCGCGCACGCCACCGGGAACCAGAACGCGAGCGCGTCGCCGACGGCGCCGCGGATCGCACGCCGCCACACCGTCGGAGAAGAGGAAGCCATGACGGAAGCGTGGAGCAGCGCGGCATCCGCCCGCCGACCCGGTGTCGCGGTCCGTGGACCAGGCCGCCGTCGCGCCACCCCGGGGAGGAGGGGTCAGGACGTGGTGCCCTGCTGCACCGCCAGCACGCGGATGTCGGTGGCCACGAGGGTCCACGAGCTGCCGCGGCGGCTGAACAGGCGGCCGGAGTCGTCGAGGATGCGCACGCTCGCGCTGCCCCCGGAGATCGCCTTCGCGCTCTCGGGGACGGATCCCACGGTGCCCCGACCGCCGACGCTGAGCTCATCGAGTCGTGCCGCCCCGTCGACGGAGGTCAGCACCCCGACGACCGTGTCGTCGAGCCAGGCGAGATCGAACGCACCCGGTTCCGAGAACGACAGGACGTGCGGGGGGCCGAGGCTGACCGCGTTGCCCTCGCGCACGATGCCCGCGAGCCACACCTCTCGGACCCCCGCGACGGTCACGACCGCCGCGACACGTGTGCCGTCGCGCGAGATCTGGAACGACACCACCTCGGAGGCATCCGGCCACGCGTTGCCGATCTCGCGCGGAACCCCTTGCGGCGTGTACGCGCGCAACTGCGACGGCGACGAGCGCGGAACGCTCCAGATCTCCCCCACGGCATCGATCGACGGCGGCAGCAGACCCGCGCGGTCGTCGAGGAGGAAGGTGCCTCCGTCGGCGAGCGCGCTGGCGACCGCCCCCTGCTGCGTCAGGACCGCGGCGAGACTGCGGTCGGCTTCGAGCTCGACACTCGTCGGCGCCAGCGACTCCACCGCATCCGAGAGCGTGGGGATCGTGTCGACGGTCTCACCGTTGAGCACCCCGAAGGTCCCGTCCGCGGTGAGCACGGCCGGCGACGGATCGACCCGGGTGACCTTCACCGGCAGCTCGCTCGCGGCGATGGGAGTCCCGTCGACCGTCATCTGCACCTCGCTGATCCCGGCCGTGACGAGGCTGCGGGTCAACTGCGTCTGCATGCGGTCGAGGGTGGTGCGATCCAGACTCAGTGCCGCCTGGGGCAGTTGCACCTGCGCGACGCCGCTCGCGGACAGGGTCACCGAACGCCCCACCAGCGAGAGCTCGTCGGGGAACGCGCTCTTCACGGCGCCCGCGAGCCACGCGCTGGGCTGCCCGTCGACGAGGGCGGTCGTGACGCGACTGGCCACGAGCGGGCGCGGGAACCATCGGACGTCGGGGACGATGTAGCTCCACGTGGGATCGAAGTACGCCACGGATGCCGCCTGGTAGACGGTCGGGAAGACCTCCTCGTACAGCACGACGCCGTCGGGCGCGGATGTGATCCGCCACTGGTCGTCGACGCGCGCCAGGGTGAACGAGAGGGTCTCGGTGGCGCCGCTCACCGCCGGGGAGTAGGCGCCGTCGGCATCCACCCCGGCGAT
Source organism: Microbacterium sp. 71-36 (assembly GCF_001898305.1). NCBI lineage: Bacteria > Bacillati > Actinomycetota > Actinomycetes > Micrococcales > Microbacteriaceae > Microbacterium > Microbacterium sp. 71-36. The sequence continues at coordinate 207,745 of NZ_MKTP01000002.1, read as the reverse complement.
CGTCGAGAGCTGCACGCCCACGCTCGTCCCATCGGGGACGGCCGTCGCGCGCCGGTCGGCGAGACGGTCGATCGTCACGCGGGCGCGCGGGTCCCACTGGGTGCCGGGGGCGAGGAAGAGCTTCGCCGTGGCCCAGTCGTCGGCGGGGCCCGATCCCGCGCGCAGGAAGCCCTCCACGATCTCGGAGGGCGATGCGTCTTCCAGCGGACCGTCCGGCACGAAGGCGAACTGCTGGGTCTGGTCGACCTCCGGTCCCCGGCCCGGGTTGACGTACCCGGTCGTCGGCAGCCCGGTGCAGGCGGAGAGGACCAGGACGAGAAGCAGACTCAGGCCCGCGAATGCGCGTTTCACGACGGCGTCCTCCCCGTCCGTCCGAGCGAGATCGGCTGGGTCAGCCCCAGCGCTTCGAGTGCGCCGCCCTGCTCGTCGTCCGGGACGAGCGGCAGCGGCGATCCGCCGAGCGGACGCCCGTCGCGCGGGAGGGTGAGCAGGAAGTTCGAGCCGTGGCCCAGCTCGGACCACACCGACAGCGTGCCGCCGTGCAGCCGCGCGTCGCCCAGCGCGATGGAGAGCCCGAGCCCCGTGCCGCCGATCGTCCGCACGCGCGAAGGGTCCGCGCGCCAGAAGCGGTCGAACACGCGCTCCACGTCGTCGGCCCGCATCCCGAGACCGAAATCGCGGACGCTGAGGGCCACGGCATCCCGGTCGCTGTCGACGGAGACGACGATCGGCCGCCCCTCCCCGTGCTCGATCGCGTTGCCGAGGAGATTGCGCACGATCCGGCGCACGCGCCGCCCGTCCATGTCGATGGGGGTGTATCCGCCGGGCGCGACGAGACGCACGTCGCTGCCGTGCTGGTGGGCGAGCTGCTCCATCGACGCGATGACGTCCTCGGCCAGGTGCGCCATGCTCGTGGGCTCGAGCTCGAGCTGCACCGAGCCGGCGTCGTACCGGCTGATCTCGAGGAGGTCGGTGAGGAGCACTTCGAACCGCTGCACCTGGGCGTGCAGCAGCTCGGCGGCACGCGCCGTGGTCGGCTCGAACTCCGCCCGCTGGTCGTTGATCATGTCGGCGGCGAGGCGGATCGTCGTCAGGGGCGTCCGCAGCTCGTGCGAGACATCGGAGACGAACCTCTGCTGCACGAGCGAGAGGTCGGCCAACTCCTTGATCTGGGACTCGATGCTGTCAGCCATCGCATTGAACGAGCGGTTCAGCGTGGCCAGCTCGTCCTCTCCGCGGACGGGCAGCCGCACCCCCAGGTCGCCCGCCGCCAGTTTGGCGCTGGTCTCGGCGGCATCCGCGATCGGGGTCGTCACCGATCGGAGCACCACCCAGGCGATGGCGCCGATCAGCACGACGAGCACCAGACCGACCACCCACAGCAGCACCTGCACGAACGCGAGCGTCTGGGCGGCACTGGTGAGGTCGTACCCCATGTAGAGCTCGTAGTAGTCGACGCCGTCCTGCGCGGGGAAACGCAGCTGATGACCGACCAGGATGCCGGGGACGTCGCGCCCCGCGTCGGACGGCAACGCCACCGACTGCCACCACTGCAGATCGGGATTGGACTGGACCTGCGTCCGCAGGGCGTCGGTGACGATGGCGGAGTCGAACGCCGGGGAGATGAACGGCTGCGGCGCCAGCGGGGAGGGCGGCCCGATGCGGTAGAGCGCGATGAGGTCGCTCGAGGACTGCTGCGACAGGCGCGTGGCGATGCCGTTCATCAGCGTCTGCGCCGCGGCCGGGTCGGTGGAGTCCACCGCGGCATCCAGGGTCGCCTGCGCCGCGGCGGTCGCACGCTGCGCTTCGAGGAGCACCTGGTCCTTGCGGGCGGTGAACAGTTCGTTCTGGATGACGAGCGCCATCGCCACGCAGGTGACGAGGATCGTCGCGGCCGTCAGCGCGACGGCGATCACGATCGTGCGGAACCGCAGGGAGCGACGCCAGAGCGTCGCCAGACGGTCGCGGAGGCCGCGCCAGTCGATCGGCCGCCTCACCCGGGTGATCGGGAGCGTGCGCACCGCGCCCGTCATGAGGGCCTCAAGCCACCGCGCCGGCGCGATAGCCCACCCCGCGCACGGTGGTCACGATGCGCGGGTTGTCGGGATCGGCCTCGATCTTGGCGCGCAGGCGCTGGACGTGGACGTTGACCAGACGCGTGTCGGCTTTGTAGTGGTACCCCCACACCTGCTCGAGGAGCATCTCGCGGGAGAAGACCTGCTGCGGCTTCTCGGCGAGGGCCACGAGGAGCTCGAACTCGAGCGGGGTCAGCGCGATGGGGCTGTCGCCGCGGCGGACCTCGTGTGCGGCGACGTCGACGACGAGGTCGCCGATCCGCAGCATCTCGTCGGCCGGGGCCTGCGCCGGACGCAGCCGCGTGCGGATGCGGGCGACGAGCTCTTTCGGGTTGAACGGCTTGACGATGTAGTCGTCGGCGCCGGACTCGAGCCCCTTCACGACATCGGCGGTGTCGGTGCGGGCGGTCAGCATGATGATCGGGATGCCGGACTCCGCGCGGACGCGGGTGCAGATCTCGATCCCGTCGACACCGGGCAGCATGAGGTCCAGAAGGATCAGGTCGGGGCGCTCGGTGCGCCACGCGTCGACCGCCTGCGCGCCGTCGGCGCAGAACACGGTCTCGAATCCCTCGGTGCGCAGCACGATGCCGATCATCTCGGCGAGCGCGGTGTCGTCGTCGACAACCAGGATCCGTGAAGTCATCGGGTGTACGTCTTCCGTCTCGGCCCCGTTCGGGAACGGGTAACGCGCCGCGGGTGGGGCGCATCACCCCGAGCGTAGTCGACGTGCCCGCGATGAGGCCGAGCCTGTCCGGGGTGTGTGACACGATGAGGACACAGCCGACCGCCGAGGAGGCGTCATCGTGACCGCGTACCCCGCCTGGACGCCGGCCTCGCGCGCCGGGATCGTGCCGCTGCATCCCTACGGATTCGGCACCATCCTCGGGCGCTCCTTCGTGGCGCTGCGCCACAACCCCCGCGTCCTGCTGGGTTTCGCCCTCATCGTGCAGACCGTCGCCTACGTCGTCGTGACGGCGGCCATCGCGGCCGTGGCGATCGCGAGCTTCTCGCGCCTGGACACCCTCGTGGAGGGCAGCGACGCGTTCGACGCCGTCCTGACCGGGTCCATCGCCCTGACCGGCGTCGCCGCCCTGGTGCTCGGGGCCCTGGCCGGGGCGCTCGGCATCCTCGTGCAGGCGGTCGTCGTGACCGAGGTCGCCTCGGCGGTCGTCGCCGAGAAGCCGACGCTGCGCGAGGCCTGGAGGCGGGTGCGCCCCGTCTTCCTCCGGCTGATCGGGTACGCGCTGCTCACTCTTCTGGCCTCGGTCACCGTCCTCGCGGTGCTGGGCGGGATCGCGGTCCTCGTGGGTCTGGCGGTCCTCCCGCTCGGCATCGTGCTGGGCGTGCTGTTCGCCCTCGGCCTCATCCCCCTCTACGCCTGGCTCTCGACCAAGCTCTTCCTCGTCCCCTCCGCGATGATCCTCGAGGGGGTCGGCATCCGACGCGCCATCGCGCGGTCGTGGGTGCTCACGCGGCGGCGGTTCTGGTCGACGTTCGGCGTGATCGTGATCATCTCGCTCGCGTTCGGCTTCGTCGCCCAGGTCATCTCGATCCCCCTGAGCCTGCTCTCGAGCGGGATCTCCGCGATCGTCGCGCCGACCGGAGCCGAGAACCCGAGCGCGCTCGTGGCCTTCGTGGTGATCCAGTTCGTCGGGCAGATCGGCATCCTGCTGGTCCAGTGCATCGCCGTGGTGGTGCAATCGACCTCGGCCGTGCTGGTGTACGTCGACGCGCGCATGCGCGTGGAGGGCCTCGACCACGATCTCTCCACCTACGTCGAGGCGCGCGACGCGGGAGCGACGGAGCAGGCCGACCCGTACCGTGCCGGCATCGGCCGCAGGTTCGCGCCCGCCCCGGCGTGGGGGGCGCCGCCGGCGGCGGCCTGGCCCGCACAGCCCGCGGCCGGCGGCCCGGGCGCGGCGTGGCCCGTACCGACCGCGGCGCCGGCTCCGTCCCCCGCGGCGTATCCCGCACCCACCGCGGCACCGGCGCCGCAGCCGGCACCGACCCCGCAGCCCGCGCCGGCGACCCCACCGTCCGACCCGACCGCCTGGGCCGCCCCCGGCGCCCCGCCCGCGGGTTCGTGATCACGGCCCTCCGGGCGCTGGTCGGCGCCGTTCCGCTGCTCCCCGACGCCGACGAGGCGCGGGAGTGGGCCGAGCGCGAGCTCGCCGACCCGATCTACCGCGCGGCCGAGCCGACACCGTTCGACCGGGCGGCACGGGCCGTCCTCGACTTCCTGCAGCGACTGTTCACCGCACCGGTGTCGGGCGATTGGGGCCCGTGGGCCTTCGTCGTGCTGGCCGTCCTCGCCGTCGCCGCCATCGTCGTCGGACTGCTGATCTGGGGCCGCCCCCGTCGCACCGCCCGCGCCCACCCGGCCGCCCGTGCCCTCTTCGACGACGACGACGGGCGCTCGGCCGACGAGCTCCGCGCCGACGCGGCCGCAGCGGCCGACCGCGGCGACTGGGACGCCGCGATCGTCCTCCGCTTCCGCTCGTTCGCGCGCGGACTGTCCGAGCGCGGCATCGTCGACCCGCCGCCGGGAGCCACCGCCCGCGCCTTCGCCCGAACCGCCGGGGCGACGCTCCCCTCTCTCGAGGGCCCCGCACTCGCGGCGGCCTCCGTGTTCGATGACGTGCGCTATCTCGGACGCCCCGGCACGGCCGACGCCTACGCCCTCGTCCGCCGCCTCGACGAGACCGCGGTGCGCGCCCGTGTCGGACTCCCGGATGCCGGGGCGGTCGCGCCGTGACGTCGCTCGCCGCGCCGACGACCCGCCGCCGCCGGACCGCGGTCGGCTGGATCGCTTTCGTCGCCGGCCTCGCCGTGGTCGGGCTGTTCGGCACGACGCTGGTGTCCGGCGAGTGGACGCCGCGCGATGCGCTCGACCCCGATTCCCCCGCCCCGGACGGCACCCGCGCGGTCGTCCGCGTCCTCGAGCAGCAGGGGGTGCGGGTCGTCGTCGCACGCGACCTCGCCGCCACCGAACGCGCCCTGGACACCGCGCCGAGCACGCTCGTCCTGCGCGACGCGCCGATGCTCACCGACGCGACGCTCCGGCGTCTCACGGCGAAGGCGAGCGATGTCGTGCTCGTCGAGCCGCGCTCCCGGACGCTCGAGGTCCTGCTGAACGGATCCACGCTGGGCGACGTCGTGGACGACCGCTCCGTCGACCCGATGTGCGATCTTCCCGCACCCCGTGCGGCCGGCCCCGCCCATGTGGGCGAGCTGTACGCACCCGGTGACGGCGTGACCGGGTGCTACCCGGCGGAGGGCGGATTCGGCGTCCTCGTCCACGAGGACGGTGGCCGGTCGATCACGGCGGTCGACGGGCTGTCCGTCCTCACGAACCGCGCCCTTCCGCTCGACGGCGACGCCGCCCTCGCCCTCGGGCTGCTCGGGCGCAACGCGACCCTCGTCTGGTATGTGCCGTCCCTCGCCGACGCCGACACCGGCAGCGCCGTCCCCACGATCGGCGACCTCACCCCGGGGTGGGTGACGCCGGCGATGGCGCTGCTGCTGATCGCCGGACTCACGGCCGCGGTGTGGCGCGGGCGCCGATTCGGCCCGCTCGTGACCGAACGCCTGCCCGTCACGGTGCGCGCGAACGAGACCACCGAGGGACGGGCCCGGCTCTACGCCGCCTCCGGCGACGCCGCGCACGCACTCGACGAGTTGCGCCGTGCCGCCCGCCGCCGACTGGTGCGACTGCTCGGTCTGCCGGCGCGCACGCCGGCGGAGCAGATCGCCGACGCGGTGGCGGAACGGCTCGGAACCGACCGGGCGGTCGTGCACGGCATCCTGATCGACGACCTCCCCCGCACCGACCGCGAGCTCGTCGCGGCCAGCGATCGACTGCGCGATCTCGAGACGAGCGTCCGCGCGACCCTTCGAACGGAAAGGACCTCCCGATGACCGACAGTCCTCTCGGCTCCCCCGACCACCCCACCGCGGCCCCGACACCGGCGCCCGCTCGAGCGGACGCCGACGACGCCGCGCTGCGTCAGGCGATGCACCGCGTCCGCACCGAGGTGGGCAAGGCCGTCGTCGGCCAGGACGGCACCATCACGGGGCTGCTCATCGCCCTCCTCGCGCGCGGCCACGTGCTGCTCGAGGGCGTGCCGGGCGTCGCCAAGACGCTGCTGGTGCGGTCGTTCAGCCGGGCGCTCGGGCTCGACACGCGACGGGTGCAGTTCACCCCCGACCTCATGCCGGGCGACGTCACGGGTTCTCTCGTCTACGACGCACGCTCGGGCGAGTTCGAGTTCCGCGCCGGCCCGGTGTTCACGCACGTGCTCCTCGCCGACGAGATCAACCGCACACCCCCGAAGACGCAGGCCGCGCTCCTGGAAGCCATGGAGGAGCGCCAGGTCTCGTCCGACGGCGTCAGCCGACCGCTGCCGGATCCGTTCCTCGTCGCGGCCACGCAGAACCCCGTCGAACACGAGGGCACCTACACGCTGCCCGAGGCCCAGCTCGACCGCTTCCTCCTCAAGCTGGTGGTCGATCTCCCCGACCGTGACGCCGAGGTCGACGTCCTGCGCCGCCACGCGGGCGGGTTCGACCCGCGGCGCCTCGCCGACGCCGGGGTGGATGCCGTCGTCACGGCGCCCGAGATCCTCGCGGCGCAGCGCGCGGCGGCATCCGTCGCCGTCGCCGACGACGTGCTCGGCTACGTCGTCGACCTCGCCCGGGCGACCCGGCAGAGCCCGTCCGTGCTGCTGGGCGTGAGCCCGCGCGCGTCCACCGGTCTGCTCGCGGCGGCGAAGGCGTGGGCGTGGCTCGGCGGCTACCCCGCCATCACCCCCGACCACGTGCAGACGATGCTCGTGCCCGTCTGGCGGCACCGCATCCGGCTGCGACCCGAAGCCGAGATCGAAGGGGTCTCGGTGGATGCCGTCCTCACCTCGGTCCTGCAGCAGACCCGCGTTCCGCTCTGATGCACGTCACCGGCCGCCTGGCCCTGCTCGTCGCGCTCGGCGTCGTCCCCCTGGTCCTGCTCTCCTCCGCCGGGGCCGAGCCGTGGGCCGTGGTGGGCGGCTGGCTCGGGCTGTGCGCGGGGCTGGCCGCCGTCGACATGCTGCTCGCCGCGAGTCCCCGGACGGTCGAGATCAGCCGGCGGCTGCCCGAACGCGCCCTGCGCGACGAGCCGGTCGCGGGGGAACTGCGGGTGCGCAACCTCGGCCGTCGCCTGCTCCGCGCCCAGGTGCGCGACGCGTGGCAGCCCACCGCGGGCGTCCCCCCGGAGCGGCTGCGCTTCGTCGTGCCGCCGGGGGAACGACGCGGCGCTCCCCTGCCGCTCCTGCCGCGCCGGCGCGGCGAGCTTCGCAGCGAGTTCGTGGTCGTGCGCTCGGACGGGCCGCTGCGCCTCGCCGGGCGGCAGGCGACGATCCCGTCCGCGGCCGGACTCCGCGTGCTCCCCCCGTTCACGTCGCGACGCCACCTGCCGTCGCGCCTCGCGCGTCTGCGCGAACTCGACGGCAACACGACCCTGCAGGTGCGCGGTCCCGGCACCGAGTTCGACAGCCTGCGCGAATACGTGCGCGGCGACGATGTGCGTTCGATCGATTGGCGCGCCACGGCCCGCGCGGGAACGACGATGCTGCGCACCTGGCGCCCCGAACGCGATCGACACGTCGTCATCGTCGTCGACACCGGCCGGACCGCCGCGGCGCGGGTGGGCGACGGCACCCGGCTCGATGCCGCGATGGAGTCGGCCCTGCTCCTCTCCGCCCTGGCGGCACGGGCGGGCGACCACGTGCACCTGCTGATGTTCGATCGGGTGACCCGGGCGCGCGTCACGCGCGTCGACGGCGCGGGGCTGCTTCCCGCGCTCGTCGACGCGATGGCCTCCGTCGAACCGCAGCTCATCGACACCGACTGGGATGCCGCCTTCACCCAGGTGCGCGGGTTCACGCAGCGCCCGGCCCTCGTCGTGCTGTTGACGGCCGCGGACGATCCGGAGGCCGCGCGCGCGTTCCTCGCGTCGCTGCCCGCCGTGGCGGCACGTTCGCGTCTGCTCGTCGCGACGGCCACGGACGGCCCCGGCGACGCCCCCGAGCTCGACGACGCCGCCGCCGTCTACGCCGCGGCCGCCGTCGAGCGCGCCCGATCAGACGCCGATCGCGTGCGGGAGGCCGTCGAACGGGCCGGCGGCGATGCGATCTCGGCGTCGGCCGACGACCTGCCGCCGCTGGTCGCCGACCGCTATCTCGTGCTCAAGGCGGCCGGGCGCCTCTGAGCACCCGGTGGCACGGCCCCCCTCTCACACTCCCCATGCAGCCGGTCGCATACGTCGCGGCTTATCCTGGGGGGTACCCTTCCAGCCGCCGGCGTGTCCCTCCGCGCGCGGCTCGGCCGTCTACGCACAGGATGCGGGAGCTCTCTTGCCAGGAAACGCCACCACTCGCTTCGACGATGTGGCCCTCGTCTCGGTGGCCAGCGTGCTGCCCAGCCGCGTGACCACCTCCGACGACATCGAAGAGAGGCTGGCGCCCGCTCTGTCGCGGCTGAAGCTGAAGCCGGGACTCCTGCGCCGCGTGGCCGGAGTGGTGGAGCGCCGCAACTGGGCCGAGGGCGAGTCGTCCGACGAGGCGACGATCGCCGCCGGCAAGCAGGCGCTCGCCGAGGCGGGCGTCGACCCGAGCGAGGTCGGACTCATCATCAACACCTCGGTGACGCGCAAGCACCTCGAGCCCTCGGTCGCGGTGCGCCTGCACCACGGCCTCGGGCTGCCGAGCTCGGCGATCAACTTCGACGTGGCCAACGCCTGCCTCGGCTTCATCAACGGCATGAGTCTCGCGGCGGGCATGATCCAGTCGGGTCAGGTGAAGTACGCCCTCATCGTCAACGGCGAGGACGCCGACGAGATCCAGGTCAACACGATCAACCGGCTCGTGCGCGAAGACCTCGACCGCGACGCGTTCATGCAGGAGTTCGCGTCGCTGACGCTCGGCTCCGGCGCCGCGGCCGCGGTGCTCGGCCGCGCGAGCGACCACCCCGAGGGCCACCGGATCGTCGGGGGCGTCACGCGCGCCGCCACCCAGTTCTACGACCTCTGCGTCGGCAGCGTCGACGGCATGTTCACCGACGCGAAGGCGCTGCTCAAGGGCGGCCTCGACCTCGTGGTCTCGGCGTGGAAGGAAGCCCGGGAAGAGTTCTCGTGGACGGGCATGGACCGCTACATCACCCACCAGGTCTCGTCGGTGCACACCTCCGCGATCGTCCGCGCCGCGAAGCTCGACCGCGGCCGGGTCCCGGTCACCTACCCCCACCTGGGGAACGTGGGACCCGCCTCCATCCCGATCACCCTGGCCGACGAGCAGAAGACCCTGCGCCGCGGCGACCGCGTCCTGCTGATGGGAGTGGGCTCCGGGCTGAACACCGGGATGCTGGAGCTGGCCTGGTGACGATCACGGACCTGTCCGCGACCCTTCCCCCGGCGGGTCTTCCCGGTCTCGACCCCGCCCTCTCCCGCCTCGTCGAGGTCGACGGCGCCGACGCGGATGCCGGTCGCCGCCGCACATGGCACGTCCTGGACACCGGTCCCGCGCTCACCGCTCGCGGCGTCACCCCCGTCGGCACGATCGTCGCCGTCCACGGCAACCCGACCTGGTCGTACCTGTGGCGCGCGCTCGTGAACGCGTCGCTCGCCCGCGCCGTGGCGGGCGCTCCCGCGTGGCGCGTCGTCGCGGTCGACCAGCTCGAGATGGGCTTCTCCGAGCGCACCGACCTGCGCCGGACGCTGGCGCAGCGCATCACCGATCTCGGCGGCCTCGTCGACGCCCTCGGCATCCCTGATCCGATCGTGACCATCGGGCACGACTGGGGCGGGCCGGTCTCGCTCGGATGGGCCGTGCAGAACCGCGAGCGGCTCGCCGCCGTCATCGCGTTGAACACCGCGGTGCATCACGCCGAGGACGCGCCGCTGCCGTTCCCCCTGCGCGTGGCGACCGCGCGCGGCGTGCTCGCCGCGGGCACGACCGGGACGACCGCGTTCCTCGACACGACCCTGGCCCTCGCCGACCTCGACCCGGCGGTACGCGCGGCGTTCCGCACGCCGTACGCCACGGCCGCGCGCCGCCGCGGGATCGGCGGGTTCGTCGCCGACATCCCCGCCACCGCCGCGGACGAGAGCACCCCGGCGCTGCGCGCGCTCTCCGCGGGCCTCCGCGAGCTCGAGGTCCCGGCCCTGCTGCTGCGCGGCCCGAAGGACCCCGTGTTCCTCGAGGCGCATCTCGACGACCTCGTCGACCGACTGCCGCACGCCGACGTCCACCGCTACGAGGGCGCCGGTCACCTGATGGCCGAGGAGCGTCCGTACGCCGAGGCGGTGCTCGACTGGCTCGCCGCGCAGAGCGCTCCGGATGCCGGCACGCCCGCGCCCGCGGACGACACCCCCGCCCCCGCTCCCCTGTGGGCGGCCCTCGACGCGCGCCGCGCGGACGACGACGTCGCGGTCATCGACATGGCCACGGGTTCCGCCGGGACCCCGCTGCGGGTGAGCTGGCGGCAGCTCGCCGAACGGGTCGACGAGCTCGCCGCGGGCCTGGACGCCCTCGGCATCCGCGCGGGCGACCGCGTCTCCCTCCTCGTCCCCCCGGGTCCCACGCTCACCGCGGTGCTGTACGCGTGCCTGCGCATCGGCGCCGTGGTCGTCGTGGCCGACCGGGGGCTCGGCATCCGGGGTCTCTCCCGCGCCGTCCGCGGGACCGTGCCCGACGTCGTCATCGGCGAGGTCGCCGGGCTCGCCGCCGCGCGCGCTCTCGGCTGGCCGGGCCGTCGGGTGTCGACCGCGGCTCTCCCCGCCGCCGCGATGCGCGCCCTCGGGGTCGACGCGAGCCTCGCCGACATCGCCCGGGCGGGGCGCGGCCGGACGCTGCCCGTCCCTCCGGACGCGGACGCGGACGCCGCGGTCCTCTTCACCTCCGGCTCGACGGGACCGGCGAAGGGCGTCGTCTACACGCACCGCCAGCTCTCGTCGCTGCGGGACGCCCTCGCCGAGCACTTCGACGTCGGTCCGGACACGGGGCTCGTCACGGGTTTCGCGCCCTTCGCTCTGCTGGGTCCCGCGCTCGGCACGCGCTCGGCCACCCCCGACATGGATGTGTCCGCACCGCGCACGCTCACGGCGTCCGCCGTGGCCGCGGCGGTGCGCGCGTCGGATGCGGGGATCGTCTTCCTCTCGCCCGCCGCCGTCCGCAATGTCGTCGCGACCGCCGGCGAGCTGGCGTCCGACGATCGCGCGGCGCTCGACCGCGTCCGCACTTTCCTCTCGACCGGAGCGCCGGTGGGCACCGCCCTGCTGCAGCGAGCGCAGCAGCTCATGCCGAACGCGACGGCGCACACGCCATACGGCATGACCGAGTGCCTCCTCGTCGCGGACGTCACACTGCCCGAGATCGAGAAGGCCGACGCCTCCGGCGATCGCGGCGTCTGTGTGGGGGCGCCCATCGGCCGCGGACGGGTGCGCATCGCGCCGCTCGACGCGGACGGCCGCGCCACCGGCATCCCCACGACCGACGCCGGAGTCACGGGCGAGGTCGTGATCAGCGCGCCGCACCTCAAGCGCGGCTACTTCCGACTTCACCTCACCGACCGCGAGGCGACGCGCGACCTGGGCGATCTCCGCGGCCGCTGGCACCGCACCGGCGACGTGGGGCATCTCGACGCCGACGGACGCCTGTGGATCGAGGGGCGGCTCCCCCACGTCATCACGACAGCCGAAGGTCCGGTCACGCCGGTCGGCATCGAGCAGGACGTCGAGGCGGTTCCCGGCGTGGTGCGCGCGGCGGCCGTCGGCGTGGGACCGGTCGGGCGGCAGGTCATCGCGGTGGTGGTCGAACGCGATCCGGGAGTACGGCGCGCGGGCGTGGCATCCGCGGGTCTGACCGAGGTCGTGCGCGCGGCGACGGCTTCGCCGATCGCGGCCGTGCTCGTGGTGCCGGCGCTCCCGACCGACATCCGACACAACTCCAAGATCGACCGCTCGCGCCTCGCGGCCTGGGCCGGGCGGGTGCTCGCGGGCGAGCGGCCGACGGCGCCGTGAAGGTCCTCGCCACCGGGGCGTCCGGCTTCCTCGGGCGCGCGGTCGTCCGGGCGCTGCAAGACGCCGGCCACGACGTCAGAACGCTGCAGCGGCGACCGTCCGGCGTGCCCGGTGCGGACGACCGCCTCGGATCGGTGACCGACCCGGATGCCACGGCTGCCGCCGTCGAGGGCGTCGACGCGATCGTGCATCTGGCGGCGAAGGTGTCGCTCGCGGGCGACCCGGGCGAGTTCCGCGCCGTCAACGTCGAGGGCACCCGGACGCTGCTCGATGCCGCCGCCGCGGCGGGGGTCACGCGGACCGTGCACGTGTCGTCTCCGTCGGTCGCGCACGCCGGGCATGCCCTGGCCGGGGTCGGGGCCGAGCCCGCCGATCCCGTCGGCGCCCGCGGCGAGTACGCCCGCACCAAGGCGGAGGCCGAGCTCCTCGCCCTCTCCCGCGCCGGGGAGTCGGCATCCCTCGTCGCGATCCGCCCGCATCTCGTGTGGGGCCCCGGCGACACGCAGCTCATCGCCCGCGTGGTGGACCGCGCGCGCCGAGGGCGGTTGCCGCTGCTCAACGGCGGCACGGCGCTGATCGACTCGACGTACGTCGACAACGCGGCATCCGGGATCGTGGCCGCGCTGGAGCGCGTCGACGACGTCAGCGGCCGCGCCTATGTGCTCACGAACGGCGAACCGCGCCCCGTGGGCGACCTGCTCGCCGGGATCTGCCGCGCGTCGGGCGTACGACCGCCGCGGTTCAGCGTCCCCGCCGGCGTGGCGCGCGCTGCCGGAGGACTCGTCGAGCGGGTCTGGGCCGTCCGTCCGGGCGCCGACGAACCGCCCATGACCCGCTTCCTCGCCGAGCAGCTCTCCACCGCGCACTGGTTCGATCAGACCGAGATCCGCCGCGACCTGCGTTGGACGCCCGCCGTCTCGCTCGACGAGGGCCTCCGCCGCCTCTCCCGCGCCTGAGCCCGGCACCCCGGCTCCCCGGCGCCGGCCCTGCGGCGCGCCGCACCGCCCCTGCTGCGCGCCGCACCGCCCCTGCTGCGCGCCGCAGCGCGCAGCAGGGGCGGCATCGCGCACACGCGGCGCCGAACACGGCAGAAGGCCCGCCCCGCGGGGGGACGGGCCTTCGGGATGCCAGGGCTCAGACCAGATCGAACCGGTCCAGCTCGGTCACCTTGCGCCATGCGGCGACGAAGTCGTGCACGAACTTCTCCTTCGCGTCGTCCGAGGCGTAGACCTCGGCGAGCGCGCGGAGCTCCGAGTTCGAGCCGAACACCAGGTCGACACGGGTACCGATGCCGACCTTCTCGCCCGATCCGTCCTTGGTGCCCTCGAACGCGTGCTTGCCGGCGTCCAGCGGCTTCCACGTCGTGCCGAGGTCGAGGAGGTTCACGAACACGTCGTTGGTGAGCGCGCCCGGAGTCGCGGTGAACACGCCCCAGTCCGAGCCGTCCCAGTTCGCGCCGATCGCGCGGAGACCGCCGACGAGCACCGTCGTCTCGGGCGCCGTGAGCGTGAGCAGGTTGGCCTTGTCGAGCAGCAGGTACTCGGCGGGCAGCCGCGACTCGCGCGAGGCGTAGTTGCGGAAGCCGTCGGCCGCCGGCTCGAGCCACCGGAACGAGTCGACGTCGGTCTGCTCCTGCGTCGCGTCGGTGCGGCCCGGGGTGAAGGGCACCTCGACCTCGACACCGCCCGCGCGGGCGGCCTGCTCGACACCGGCGTTGCCGGCCAGCACGATGAGGTCGGCGATCGAGACCTTCTTGCCGTCCGCCGCCTGCGCGTCGAACTCGGCCTTGATGTTCTCGAGGACCGAGAGCACGGATGCCAGCTGCTCGGGGTTGTTGACCGTCCAGCTCTTCTGCGGCTCGAGGCGGATCCGCGCGCCGTTGACACCGCCGCGCTTGTCGCTGCCGCGGAAGGTCGACGCCGCGGCCCACGTCGTGGTCACGAGCTGCTGCACCGAGAGTCCGCTGTCGAGGATCTGCTGCTTCAGCGCCGCGGCGTCGGCCGCGTCGATGAGCGGGTGGTCGACGGCGGGCACGGGGTCCTGCCAGTCGAGCACCTCGGCGGGCACCTCGGGGCCCAGGTACCGGGCACGCGGGCCCATGTCGCGGTGGGTCAGCTTGAACCACGCGCGGGCGAAGGCATCCTGGAAGGCCGCGGGGTCTTCGGCGAAGCGGCGCGAGATCTTCTCGTACGCCGGGTCGACGCGGAGGGCGAGGTCGCTCGTCAGCATGCGCGGCTCGCGGCGCCCCTCGGAGTGGGCGAGCGGAACCATGTCGGCGCCGGCGCCGTTCTTCGGACGCCACTGGTGGGCGCCGGCCGGGCTCTGGAACAGCTCCCACTCGTAGGCGAACAGGATGTGGAAGAACTCGTTGTCCCAGCGGGTGGGGTGGTAGGTCCACGTCACCTCGAGGCCGCTCGAGATCGTGTCGTCGCCCTTGCCGGAGCCGAAGTCGCTCTTCCAGCCGAAGCCCTGGTCCTCGATGTCGCCGGCCTCGGGGTTGGGACCCACGTGGCTGTCGGACGCGGCCCCGTGGGTCTTGCCGAAGGTGTGTCCACCGGCGATCAGCGCGACCGTCTCCTCGTCGTTCATGGCCATGCGGCCGAACGTCTCGCGGATGTCGTGCGCCGACAGCTGCGGGTCGGGGTTGCCGTTCGGGCCCTCGGGGTTGACGTAGATGAGGCCCATCTGCACGGCCGCGAGCGGCTTCTCGAGATCGCGCGTGCCGGTGTAGCGCTCGTCGCCGAGCCAGGTGGTCTCGGGGCCCCAGTACACGTCGTCGTCGGGCTCCCACACGTCGGCGCGCCCACCGGCGAAGCCGAACGTCGGGAAGCCCATGTCCTCCAGCGCGACGTTGCCGGCGAGGATCATGAGGTCGGCCCACGAGATCGCCTGGCCGTACTTCTTCTTGATGGGCCACAGCAGACGTCGGGCCTTGTCGAGGTTGACGTTGTCGGGCCAGCTGTTCAGCGGCGCGAACCGCTGCATGCCGGCGCCCGCACCGCCGCGGCCGTCGGTCACGCGGTACGTGCCCGCGCTGTGCCACGCCATGCGGATGATGAGGGGGCCGTAGTGGCCGAAGTCCGCGGGCCACCAGTCCTGCGAGGTGGTGAGCGCCTCCTGGATGTCCTTCTTCACGGCATCCAGGTCGAGGGTCTCGAACGCGGCGCGGTAGTCGAAGTCGCCGCCCAGCGGGTCGCGCTTCTCGTTGTTCTTCGCGAGGATCTTCACGTTCAGACTGTCGGGCCACCACACGCGGTTGGCCGACCCGCGGGTCGGGTGGGGCAGGGCGCCGGCCGGCTCGCTGTCGGCGGGTGCTTCGCCCACCGGCAGTCGGTTGTCGTCGGGGGCGGCACCATCGTGGAAGACGGGGCACCCGTTCAGAGCGTCGCTCATCGGGATCCTCTCGGTTTTTCGGCTTCGGACGTCGCTCGACAATCGGGGCAGACGCCCCAGAACGTCACCTCGGCGGTCTCGATGAGGAAACCGCTGCCCTCGGGCACGTGCAGGCAGGGGGCCTCGCCCACGACGCAGTCCACGTCGTCCACCCGGCCGCAGCCGGTGCACACGACGTGGTGGTGGTTGTCCCCGACCCGCAGCTCGAACATGCCGGGGTGCCCGGCCGGCTCGATGCGGCGAGCCAACCCCGCGTCGGCGAGATCGCCGAGGGCGTTGTACACCGACTGCATGCTGGTGCCCGGGAGCGTCCCCCGGATGGCGTCGAAGACGTCGTCGGCGGTGGCGTGCGGTCCGGAGCGCAGCGCTCCCAGCACCGCCACACGGGTCGCGGTGACCCGCAGCCCCGCGCCGCGCAGGAGCGCGTCCGCGGTGACATCCGTCCGATCGTCGAGCATGGTTCCACCCTACGTATTTTTGAGTGAATCAAAAATGACGCGCCGGGGAACGTCCGGAATCGCGGATGCCTCAGCCCGACGTCAACGTCGGAGTGCCGGCCTCGTACTCGGTGACGTCACCGGTCTCGCCCGAGCGGAACGCCCGACGCCCCCACACGAGCATGTACGCGAGGAAGAGGCCGAGGGCCGCCGCGCCGATCGCGATCTTCACCTGCCACGGCAGCGTCGAGGGCGTCACGAAGCCCTCCACCAGACCCGAGAGCCCGAGCGCGAACACGAGGCCCACCGCGACCGTCGCGAGCGATCGCCCCTCCGCCGCGAGGGCCGCGGATCGCGTCCGGCGGCCCGGCGCGACCCACGCCCAGAAGATGTGGAGCCCGGCCGCGCCGGCGACGAAGATCGCCGTGAGCTCGAGCAGACCGTGCGGGAGGATGAACTGGAAGAACACGTCGGCGCGGTCGAACGCGACCATGATGGCCGCCGAGGAGCCCACGCCGACGGCGTTCTGCATCAGGACCATCAGCGGCCAGAAGCCCGTGACGCCGAACAGCACGCACTGCGCCGCGATCCACGCGTTGTTCGTCCACACCGTTCCGGCGAAGATCGCGTTCGGGTTCTCGCGGTAGTACTGCACGAACTGCTCGTCGGCGTAGTTCTGCAGCTCGCTGCGCGCGCCGAGAGCCGCGACGGCGCGGGGATCCGACGAGATCCACACCGCGACGAGCGTGGCCACCACGACGAAGGCCACCGCGACGGCCAGCGTCGTCCACCGGACGCGGTACAGCGCGGCGGGCAGCTGCTGCAGGAAGAACCGGGGCGCCTGGCGGAGCACGTTCTCGCGGACCCCGGTGAGCCGCAGCCGGGTGCGGGCGAGGAGGATCGACACGTGGTCGCCCTGGGGCGTCCGTCCGGCGGAGGTCTTGATGTCGGCGAGGTCCGCCGAGGCCGCGCGATAGCGGGTGACGAGCTCGTCGACCTCCGGGCCGCTCAGCCGCCGCGTGCGCCCCAGCTCGTCGAGCCGCGCCCATTCCTGCCGACGGGCCGCCGTGAGGGCGTCGAGGTCCATGTGGTCAACTGTACGCATGGCCTCCCCCGCGCCCCTCCCCGCGACCCGGATCTCGCGCGCGCACCTCGACGCCGACGAGACGCTCACCGGAGAGGCCGTCGCGCTGGATGTTCAGCCGCTCGGCTTCTTCCTCCGGGCGGTGGGATGCCTCATCGACATGGTCGCGGGGATCGCCCTGCTGATCGGGGGCTCGCTGTTCCTCTCCGTGCTCGTGGCGGGGGGCACGATCCCCGACTCCGCCTTCCGCATCGGACTGATCACCCTCCTCGTCGTCGTGATGGTCGTGGTCCCGACGGCCGTCGAGACCCTCTCGCGCGGGCGCAGCCTCGGCCGCTGGGCGGTCGGCGGTCGCGTCGTCCGCGTCGACGGCGGAGCGGCCGGGTTCCGGCAGGCGTTCATCCGCGCGCTCGTGGGCGTGCTGGAGCTGTGGTTCACGCTCGGCGGCATCGCCGCGATCGTCGGGATGTTCACCCCGCGCGCCCAGCGCCTGGGCGACCTGTTGGCGGGGACGGCGTGCGAACGCACCCGCGCCCGTCCACTGCCCGCGGCGGCGCCCGGCGTGCCGCCGGGAATGGAGGGCTGGGCCGCGGTCGCCGACGTCTCCCGTCTGCCCGACCGCCTCGCCGCGCGCATGGCGCAGTTCGTCCGCGGCGCCGAGGCCCTCGAGCCGACCGCGCGGGCACGCGTCGCGGCGGGTCTCGCCGAAGCGGTGACGCCCTACGTCGCGCCGATCCCCGCCGCCGACCCGGAGACGTTCGTGCGGGCGGCGGCCGCGGTGCGCCGCGAGCGCGAGTACCGCGCTCTGGTGCTCGAGAACGAGCGCGCGGCATCCCTCACCGAACGCGCGTGAGTCGCCGGGATCCGTCGCCTCGCGACGGGATCAGGCGACGAATCGTGGGCGACTCGCGCCTCCCGGCGGGGTCAGGCGCGCAGCGTCTCGTGCCGCACGACGACCCATCCGCGCGGGACCGACAGGCGGTCGGCGTGCAGCGCGCACAGGTCATGGGCGTGCGGGTCGCCCGCACGGCCGAGGGGTCCGAGGGCGGCCATCTGGTCGCCGTAGTCGTAGGTGAGGGTGCTCATCGCCTCGCGGGCGCATCCCACCTTCGAGCAGAGTCTGTCGCGCATCGCCGGTCAGCCTAGGCCGACGCCCGCCCGGGCCGGCGACGCCGCGCCGCGGCACGGCCGAGCGCGGCCGACCCGTCGCCACGCCGAACGTAGGATGGGCGCATGCGTCGTCGAACCCGTGAGGCCCGTCCGGTCGCGCGCCCCTCGCGCCACGGCCGTCACGGTCGGGAGAACCGCAGCCCCGTCGTCCGGCCGCCGCTGCCTCCGCTGGACACCCGCATCGAGCGCTTCGACATCGCGGTGAGCACGGCCGCCGAATTCCTGCGCTCCGCGTGGAGCGACCTGCGCGATGTGTCCTTCGAGATCGGCATCATGCCGCCCGCCGCCACCGGCGCGATCCCGCGGTGGCAGGTGCTGCGCGAGCAGAAACGCATCATCCTCTACCGGGTGCCGATCGAGCGTCTCGGACATCCCCACATCGACGACGATCTGCACCGCCGCATGATGATCGAGGGCGCCGTGTTCCGCGCGGCCGCCGAGTATCTCGATCGCGATCCGTGGGACCTCGGGCCCGAGCGCTTCCGCTTCTTCTGAGCCCGGCGGCCCCGGGTCAGGGCAGGACCGTCAAGGCCCCCGCGGCCGCGTCGGCCGGCCACAGCGGATATCCGGCGAGCGCACCCGGTGCCGCGTAGGACACCGCGGCGTGGACCGGACGGTCCGGGCTGAGCTCGTAGACCCCCGCGCCCACCGGCACCGTCGCGGATCCGCCCGCCGGCACCGTCACGGTCACCGGGGCGCCGCCGGCTGGGGGCGTCAGCGTGACCGAGGCGGGTCCTCGCGCGGCATCCGTCGCGACGACGAGCGCAGCGCCCGCCCCCGGCGCGACCGCCACGAGACCGGATGACCCGAAGCTCGGGGCGGGTGCATACCAGGCGAAGTCGGCGCCCGCCCCGAAACCGGTCGTCGACCACACGCCCCCGACGACCGGCTGGGCGGCGTCGATCGAGACGGTGTACGCGCCGGGTGCCAGGCTCGAGAGGTCGAGGGACGTGGGGGTCCCGGCGGGGAGGTCGAGGGTACGCGGATTCTCCGCGGGCGTGCCGCTGCCCACCGGGGTGATCGTCACGGTCGCCGACGTGGCGGACCCGGGCGCGAGGAGCCGCAGCACCGTCCCGGCGTCCCCGGCCGATGCCGTCACGACCTGGACGCCGGGGATCACGAGCGACGTGGACGCCTGGGCGAGCGGAGCGGCCTGATCGCTCCCCCCGGGGAGCAGCACGCGTGTGAGGCCCGCCTGCAGCGACGCCCGCACCGGCGCCCCCGTGGCGACGACGCGGACCACCGGGCTCTCCTCGCCCAGAAGGAGGCCCGCGAGGGGGATCACGCGCTGACCGCCGGCGGGAACCACGATCCCCGCACCGGATGCCGGGGCGGATACGCCCTGCGCGCCGTACACGGTCAGCTGCACGGTGGCGGCGACGTCGCCCGGGTTGCCGAGGACCACGAGGTCGTTCGCGCCGGTCGTGCTCGCACCGGCGACGAGCCACGACTCCGCGAGCGGCGGCCGGCAGGCCGAAGCGCTGAAGCCGATGAGGTCGGGCGACGCGACCGTCGCCGAGCCCGCTGCGGCGTACGCCGTCGCGGTGCGGTCGCGCGGCGGAGCACGGAACACCGTGGCATCCCCCGATCCGTCCGCGGTCGCTCCCGAGAGGGCGGAGGTCTCCGCCGCGGAGGTGTCCGGACCCGACACGGTGGTCTGCGGGGCGGCGACGCTGACCGCGCCGGCCGACTCGGCCGTGCGCCCGAGCGCGAACACCGGGCCGTCGCACGCGAGCACGGTGTCCGACGGGGCGGGCGTGACCTCCACGCGGACCGGATCGGCGACGAGACCCGGCCACGGCGCGGCGATCCCGGCGATCGTCCCGACGACGACCGCCGCGGCCACGGCGCCCCCCACGAGGACGCGGGCGCCGGTGGTGGCCGCACGAACCAGACGACGATCGCTCATCGGGTACCTCCCCGGACGAAGCCGACGGTGCGCGGGGTGCGACGCGCGACGCGACGCGACGCGGCGGTCGGGACGGCGAGGAGCGCGGCGACGACGAGCACGCCGATCCACCCTGCCGCGACGAGCTGCTGCAGTCGGGCCTGGGTGCCGTCGAGCGCGGCGCGGGGCTGCACGCCGGCGGTGACCCGCCACAGGTCGCCGCGCGCCGTGGCTCCCACCGCGTCGAGCGAGTCGCGCTGGTCGAGCGATGTCGCCGCCGTCAGGCGGGCTCCGCGGATCACGTCGTCCTCCCCTCCCGGCCCGGGTTCGAGCAGGACGAAACCGATGCCGCGTGCCGCCAGGGCGCCCACCGCATCCTCGGAGGAGGGCGTGACGAGGTCGGCGGCGAGGGATGCCAACTCCTGATCGGCGGGGCGCGCCTCGGTGCGCGTGGCATCCAGGGTGCTCTGCCCGCCGAGCGTGGCGCTGCCTCCCCAGACGACGTCGACGCGCAGGCCGTCCGCGCGGGGGTCCAGCACGATCGTCCCCACGGACGTCGACCCCCGACCCTCCGCGGCGACGAAGGCGGGGAGCGTCGATGCGGGGCCGTTGGTCAGCACGGCGCGCGGAACGTCGGACGTCATGGCGGTCAGCGACGGTGCGACGGCGACGGTCAATGCGACGAGGGTCACCAGGGCGCCGATGGGGCGGAGCACTCGGACGCGCGCGGTGACGCCCGCGTCCAGCGCGACGACAGCCGCCCCGACCACACCGAGCCAGGCCAGACTCAAACCCGAGCCGGGCCAGAGCGGGATGGGCGTCGCGTGATCGAACGACACGGCCACACCGACGGCCGCGAACGCCGTGGCCAGGCCCGTCGCGGCGATGAGGAGCAGCCCGGCGGCGGTCAGCCACCGCGGTGTGAGGGCCGCCAGCAGCGCCAGGACCGCGAGCGGCGCGGCGAGCAGCACGATCCACCACACCGGACCTCCGGTGAGGGCCGTCCATCCTCCCGGGTCGGAGGTGGGGAACCCGGCCGCGAGCAGCAGACGACCGAGTGGGTCGGCGGTGGCCTCGTCCCCCGCGAACGGGACGCCCGGGTCGGCGAGCAGCCCCCACGGGTTGCCGAGCCGCACCTGCGTCCAGACGAGCGGCGCGAACACCACGATCGACGGCACCACGAGCCACACCACCCGGGCGATGCCCCGGGGCGCGACCAGCGCGACGACCACGAGCGCGGCCGACCACAGCACCGCGACCGCCGGGGCGAGCGACGGGGCGCATGCGAGGACGGCCACGAGAAGAATGGATGCCGCCCCGGCGGGCGCCCACGACCGGTGGGCCACGCTCGCGGCGAAGAAGAGCCACGGCAGCAGCAGGTGGAGCAGGAGCGCCGCCGGGCGCCCTTCGACCAGGGCGGCGAGGAAGGCGGGGGCGAGCGCCCAGGCGATCGCCGCGGTGATGCGCAGCAGCGACGATTCGGTGACGCGCGTCGCCGCGAACCAGCCGCCCAGGACGGCGAGCGGGAGGGCGAGGATCCACAGCACGACGAGCGCGCGGGAGGGCTCCGCGGGAGACAGCGATCCGATGAGGGCGAGCAGTGCGGAGAAGGGATCGGCGGGGCCCACGACGTCGAGGCCCAGCGGGCGTGCGCCCCACGCGGCGTCCTGCCAGAGCCCCGCGACGGTCGCGCGCAGCGGGGCCAGCCCCCCGCCACCGAGGACGGGCCACGCGAGCAGAGGGGCGAAGAGCAGTGCGGAGACGGCCAGCGCGCCGAGGACCACCCACGCACCGCCGCCGACGAAGAAGCGCAGCTCCGACCGCACCGGGGCGTCGCTCTCGGCGGCGTCGCCGTCCCATCGCAGCCGCATCTCCGACCGCGAGACGCGGAGGGGGGCGATGCGGGACCATCCCACCGTGCGGGCGGTCCGGATGCGGCGCCGCGCGCGGGCGACCGCGGCCATCCGCGCCATCACCAGGAGCGTCGCACCCCACTCGGGGAGGACCTTGTGCGGGACCTTGCCCACCAGGTGGACGACGCTGCGCCACAGCGCGAGCGGCAGGAACGAGAGCCAGTGCAGCACGACGGCGGGCGCGGGGGCGTACGCCAGACGGCGGTGCAGCTGGGCGGTGCGCTCGGCGAACGCCCGGCGCCGCGCGCGCTTGCGCCCGCGCGCCATGGCGGCGACGCCGTCTCCGGCGACGGCGACGCGCGCCGCGGGGACGAGCGAGACACGGTCGGCGGCGAGCCGGGCACGCACGGCGAGGTCGAGTCCCTCGTCGGCGCCCCCGAGCGCGGCGTCGAGCCCGCCGAGCGCGCGCCACGACTCCCGGTGCACGAGCATTCCGCGCACGTCCGCCCCCAGCACGTCCGCGTCGCCGTCGCGCTGGCCCTGGTCCAGTTCGCCGGCGGCGAGCTCGACCGTGCGGCCGTACCTCGTCATGCTGACCCCGAGCGAGACGATCTCGGCCGGGTCGTCCCAGGCGACGAGCTTGGGCGCCGCCACTGCGAGCGAGGACGAGAGTTCGAGCGCACCGGCGAGCCGGAGGAGCGCGTCGGGGTCGGGAGCGGTGTCCTGGGCGAGGAGCCAGACCGCATCCCCCGTCAACCGCGGGGTCGCGAGGGCGGTCGCGGCCGCGAAGGTCGTTCCCGCGGAAGCCGTGATGACGCCCTCGGCACCGGAGGCGGCGGCGATGCGGGTCAGGGCGGGGTCGTTCCCGCACAGCACGATCGTGAGCGCGTCCACGGGGCGCGTCTGAGCGGCCAGCGCCTCGAGGGTACGCGTGAGGTGGGGGGCTGCGGGGATGCGTCCTTCGGGGCGGACCACGAGGACGGCGTGTACACGGGCGGGCATGGCGTGGTCAGCCTAGGCGGGGTGCTCCGGGTTGTCGTACGCCGCGCCGGTTCGCGACGGATCCCTCAGGAACCGCAGCGCGGGCGCCGGGCCTCAGGCGCGACGCTTCAGCTTGCGACGTTCGCGTTCGCTCAGACCGCCCCAGATGCCGAAACGCTCGTCGTTCTGCAGGGCGTACTCGAGGCACTCGGACTTCACGTCGCAGGAGGTGCAGATGCGCTTGGCATCCCGCGTCGATCCGCCCTTCTCCGGGAAGAAGGCTTCGGGATCGGTCTGCGAGCACAGCGCGTCGGTCTGCCACGCGAGGGTGTTCTCCTCAGGGGCGTCGATGTCGCGACGGACGCCCGGGACCCCCAGGTCGACCGGGTCGACGAACCAGTTCTCCGGGACACCGGACCGGTACTGCGATGTCGCCATCTCGTCCTCCCCCTCGTTCGATCCCCTGACGCTGGCGCGTACGAGTAATTACACCCGTGTCATTCCGATTGGTCAAGTCGCGGATCGTAAACCCTCAAGGGCGAGGTGAACCTTCACGACGCACCGTCGGCGTGTCGCGTCACTCCCCGGGCATCGCGACGAAGAGCTCGCCACCCTCGACCGACAACGGCGACTCGTCGGGGGTGATGACCGCCGCGCGCCCCGGGGTCAGTGCGATGCTCGTCCCCGAGGCACCCGTGACGACAGCCTCCCCCGCGACCGCCAGGGCGATCGAGACGCCGGCGAGCTCCACGGCCCCCGCGGCGTCGCCGGGCACGTGGGCGAGGGAGAAGTCCGGGATGCCGGGGGCGAAGAGCTCCGCCCCCGCCTCGCCCCGGCGGGGGGCGAGCACGGGCGGAGCCGCGGGGCGGAAGTCGACGAGCGCGAGAAGCTCCGGCACGTCGATGTGCTTCGTGGTCAGACCGCCCCGCAACACGTTGTCGCTGGCCGCCATGATCTCCACGCCGAGCCCCGCGACATAGGCGTGCAAGACGCCGGCCGGGACGAAGATCGCCTCGCCGCGCCGCAGCTCGACGAGGTTCATCAGAAGCGCGACGACGATGCCCGGGTCACCGGGGTAGGCGGCCTCGAGCGTGCGCGTCAGACGGAGCTCGCCCGCGAACTCCTCGGACCGGGCGGATGCCGCGGCGCCGACGATCTGCTCGATCGAGGCGGCGTCGGCCTCGTCGAGCACCCACGCGATCGCCGCCCGGAGAGCTGCGGCCGGGTCATCGGCATCCAACAACCCCCCGAGGGTCCGCACGCCCTCGCCCGTGCCGAGCGCGGCGATCAGACGACGCGTCGCCTCGATGTCGCGCAGTCCCGCGAGCGCGGTGAACGTGTCGCTCAGAGCGACGATGACCTCGGGTTTGTGATTGTCGTCCTTGTAGTTGCGGTGGCCGGCGTCGCGCGGCACGCCCGCGGCCTCTTCGCGAGCGAAGCCCCGGGCCGCCTGGTCCTTCGACGGATGCACCTGGATCGACAGCGGTCCCCCCGCGGCCAGCAGCTTCAGCAGATACGGCAGACGAGCGGGGACGCCCGAGTCGTCCGCGTGCGCG
The DNA here is from genome assembly GCF_001898305.1 of Microbacterium sp. 71-36. NCBI lineage: Bacteria > Bacillati > Actinomycetota > Actinomycetes > Micrococcales > Microbacteriaceae > Microbacterium > Microbacterium sp. 71-36. The sequence goes on along the minus strand of NZ_MKTP01000002.1, from coordinate 183,254 downwards.
CCCAGCCAGGCATCCAGTGTCCGGTCGGAACCGTCGTGCACGAGCGCCGGGGACCCCGGGTGGTCCCCGAACCACACTTCGGCCTCCGGGGAGCCCGACGGCGTCCGCCCCTCGAGGCCGGCGATGAGCGTGGAGCTGCCCCAGGCGTAGTCGCGGGGGGTGTTCGAGATCTCGATCAGCACGGGCGTCAGCCTAGCGGCGACGCCCTCGGCTCCCGTGCGCGCGGGCGGTAGCCTGAGGGCACGATGGCGATGTACACCAGTCACCCGGTCTCGGCGCTGCCGACCCCTCCCCCGCGGGAGACCACCGGGCACCTCCTCCTCCGCGCCTGGTGCGTCTTCGTGCTGTTCCTCGCCCTGGGCGGCGTCGGCGTGATCAACGCCGTCGGCTCCACGGTCACGGGCATCCTCGCGGTCGCCTCCGCGCTGGTGTCGACCGTCGTCTGGATCGTCGTCCGCCCTCCGGTCGCGGTGCGGCGTCTGCCGTTCCTGGCGTTCGGCTACGTCGCGTGGGCGGGACTGTCGATCCTGTGGAGCGCCTGGCCCGCGGCATCCGTGCTCACCTGGCTGCTGCTGGCGGTGACCACCTTCCAGGGGCTGTTCATCGGCGCCGTGCTGACCTGGCGCGACGTCGTGGGTGCCGTCGCCTCGGCCGCCAAGTGGGTCGTGGGGCTGTCGCTGCTGTTCGAGCTCGCCGTCTCGATCTTCGTCCGGGGTCCGATCCTGCCCGGCTTCCAGTCGCCCTCCGGCCGGATGGATCCCATCGTCTACTGGTCCCGCGACAACCTCTTCGACGGGGGTCGCATCCAGGGCATCTTCGGCAACGCCAACCTGCTGGGTGCGGCGATGCTCCTCGCGATCATCGTGTTCGCCATCCGCTACGCCGCGCGGGCCCCGCGCCGCTCGCTGCTCTGGGGCTGGATCGCGGTCGCCGCCTTCCTCTTCATCCGGGCCGGCTCCGCCACCACCGTGATCGCCGCGGCGTTCGTCGTGCTCGTGCTCGCAACGGTGCTGGTCATGCGCACGGCGGGTCGTCCGGGCGAGCGCACCCGCTGGTACGTGCTGTACGCGATCGTGGGACTCGGCGGCGGAGCCGCACTGTGGTTCGGCCGCGACGGCGTGTTCGGCGCGCTCGGCCGCGACGCCGATCTCACCGGGCGTGAGGGGATCTGGGCCGACGTGCTGGCGCGGGCCGATCAGCATCCGTTCCTCGGGTGGGGGTTCTCCACGCCCTGGATCTCGTCCGAGCCGCTCATCGACGGATGGATCGTGGATCACGGGCAGACCGTGATCCAGGCCCACAGCATGTGGCTCGACGCCTACTTCCAGCTCGGCGGGGTCGGCGTCGTGCTGCTCGCCCTGGTGTTCCTCGCCTACGTGTGGCGATCGTGGTTCTTCGCCGTGGACCGCCCGCGATGGGACCTGCGCGCCGACCGGCCGTACTCCCCCCTCACGCTGCTCCCGACGCTGGTGGGAGCCCTCCTGGTCGTGCAGGGCCTCACCGAGTCGACTCCCCTCCTGCTGTGGGGTTGGATGCTGGTGGTGCTCTTCGGGTCGAAGATCAAGCAGTCTCCCCTGCTGGGGGTCGGCCCGGCCGAACAGAGCATCGCCATCGAACGCGGCGAGTTCCAGAGATCGGGGTCGTGAGCGACGCACCGCCCGCGATGCGGCCGGACCCGCGGACCCTCCTGGCCTCGGCGGAACTCGCGCGGGCATTCGCGCTCGCGGTGTTCGTCGCGACGTTCGGCGGATCGGCGATCCGCGGCGCCGCGGGGGACGTCACGTACGCCACGATCCTCACCGGCCTCTGCCTCCTCGGCGGGGCGATGCTCGTCGCCCGGCGGCGCGAGGTCGAGATCCTGCACCTGGCGCCGACGACCCTCGTGCTGTTCGTCGTGTGGGCCGGCGCGAGCATCCTGTGGAGCACGGACGCGCTCCGCAGTGGCACCGGGTGGGCTTCCCTCCTCGGCGTCTCGTTCCTCGGCATCGTCGTCGGGCACGTGCGCGACGCGCATCAGAGCGTGCGCGCACTGGGGGACGTCCTGCGCTGGCTGTTGGCGGCTTCCCTGGTTCTCGAGATCCTCAGCGGCATCCTGTGGGACACTCCCATCCCTTTCCTCGGCATCCGTGGCGACATCGCGCGACTCGGCCCCGTGCAGGGTCTCTTCGGCAGCCGCAACGATCTGGGCGTCGTGACGGTCGTCGCCCTGCTGACGTTCCTGGTGGAATGGCGCACCCGCTCCGTCCGGCCCGCGACCGCGGCGGCCTCGGTGATCCTCGCGGCGCTGCTGGCCGTGCTGAGCGGCTCGCCGACCGTCCTGATCGTCGCGGTGGTGACGGCGCTCGCGGCCGCGGCGCTCGCCCTCGTGCGGGCGCTCCCCCCGCGCCGACGCCGGGCGGCCCAGGTCGGGCTCGGACTGTCGGTCGCCGTCCTCTCGGCCGTCGCCTGGGCGCAGCGCCTCGCGATCGCCGCCGCGCTCGACGGCCGCGCCGAACTGACGCTGCGCACCGACCTGTGGGGCGAGATCCTCCGACTTTCCGACGATCGGCCCGTCATGGGATTCGGGTGGTTCGGCCCCTGGGATCCCGCCGAGGCACCCTTCAGCACGCCCAACTTCACCCTCGGCCAGCAACACGCCTCGGCGTTGAACGCCCCTCTCGACGTCCTCCTGCAGCTCGGGTGGGTGGGCCTCGTGGTCTTCCTCTCCCTCTGCGCCCTCGCTATCGCGCGAAGCTGGCTCGTCGCCGGCGAGCGCCGCTCTGTCGTTCACACCTGGGCCCCGTTGACGCTCGTGGTCCTGCTGACGGTGTCCCTGTTCGAGAGTTCGGTGCTGTCGGGGCCGGGCCTGCTGCTCCTCGTCCTGTGCGCGGTCCGCGCCGGCCAGTCGCGCTCCTGGCGCGAGCGCCTGGAGCGTCGCTCCGAGCCCTTCGGCGGCCCGGCGTCCACTCAGGGCGGGCGCGAGAGCGGCGGGTAGACTGCGGGCTGGCCGCGACGGCCTGCGCCTCCGACGAAAGATCCCTTCGTGACGTACACCCTGCAGAACGCGGTGCTCCCGCTCGACCGCGATCCGGACCTCCTCCCCCTGTATGTCGATCCCGAGACCTGGTCCACGATCGACGAGGAGCCGGTGCGGGTCACCAACGTCGCGCAGCTCAGCAACATCCTCGATCGCCACCGCGCCCGCATCGTCGCCGGTCGCCGCGTGTCTTTCGGGACGTACTTCAACGCGTTCCCGGCGTCGTACTGGCAGCACTGGACCGCCGTGCGCGAGGTGCGGCTGACCGTTCGCACGTCCGGGGATGCCACGATCCTGGTGTACCGCTCGAACGGAGCGGGCACGAAGCAGCGGATCGAGACCCGCGAGGTCCGCGGCGACGCCGCGACGTCGTTCGACCTCGTGCTCGACCAGTACAGCGACGGCGGGTGGATCTGGTTCGACGTCGCCGCCGACCGCACGGACGCGATGTTCGAGGGCGCCGACTGGACCACCGAGCAGGAGCCGGTGCGCGCGGGCAAGGCCAGCATCGGGATCACGACCTACAACAAGCCCGACTACTGCGTCACGACGCTGACCGCCCTCGCGGACGCCCCCGATGTGCTCGATGTCGTGGACCGCGTGTTCCTCATCGACCAGGGCACCGACCTCGTGGCCGACCAGACCGCGTTCCCGGCGGTCGCCGAGCGCCTGGGCGAGACCCTGCAGATCGTGCGACAGCCCAATCTCGGCGGCTCCGGCGGCTTCGCCCGCGCGATGGTCGAGACCCTCGCTCGCCCCGAGAGCGACTTCGTCCAGCTCCTCGACGACGACGTGCGCATCGAGCCCGAGTCGATCCGCCGTTCGGTGGTCTTCGGACGCTACGCGTCGGTCCCGACGATCGTCGGCGCCCACATGTTCGACCTGCTCGACCGCCCCAAGCTCCACGCGTGGGCCGAGGTCGTCGACGACGCCCCGTTCATGTGGCGTGCGCTGTTCCAGGAGCGTCTCCCCCACGACTTCAGCGTCGCGAACCTCCGCCAGACGCCGATGCTCCACATGCGGCTCGACGCCGACTACAACGGCTGGTGGATGTGCCTGATCCCCACCAGCATCCTGCGCGAGATCGGCCTGTCGCTCCCGGCGTTCATCAAGTGGGACGACGCGGAGTTCTGCGTCCGGGCCCGGGATGCCGGCTACCCGACCGTGTCGATGCCCGGTGTCGCGCTGTGGCACGTCTCGTGGGTCGGCAAGGACGATTCGATCGACTGGCAGGCCTACTTCCACGCCCGCAACCGGATCGTCGCGGCGCTGCTGCACTCGCAGTCACCGCTCGGGGGCACCCTGATCCGCCACAGCCGCCGGGTCGACCTGAAGCACCTGATGATGATGCAGTACTACCCCGTCGAGCTGCGTCACCGGGCGCTGCGCGACATCCTGTCCGGCCCCGCGCACATGCGCCAGACGTTGGATCGGGCGATGCCCGAGGCGCGCCTGATCGCCCAGAAGCACCCCGAGACCCGCATCCACAAGGACTCCGGGGTGCCGTTGCGGTCCCGCCGCGGCCGGCAGGTCTTCAAGCGACTCAAGAAGAACGAGTTCGACAGCCCGACGGGTATCGCGCTGCGCACCTTCACCGTCCGCACCTTGATCTCGCACTGGTTCCACTCCCCGCGTCCCGAGAACGTCGCCCAGCCCGAGGTGGAGTTCGGCAAGGGCGACGCGCACTGGTGGCGCGTGCCGCTGTACGACAGTGCCCTCGTGAGCGCCGCCGACGGATCGGGCAAGAACATCTACACCCGCGACCGCGCGCAGTTCCGACGGATGCTGCTCGACAGTGTGCGTCTGCACCGCCGGCTCCAGCGCGAGTGGCCGCGGCTCGCTCGCCAGTACCGGGACGCCCTGCCCGACCTCGTGTCCGAGAGCCAGTGGCGCGCGACGTTCGAGGAGCAGGCGTGAGCACGGCATCCTTCGACCCGGCGTCCGCGACCATCGTCGTCGTCACCTACAACCGCACCCCGTTGCTTACGCGTCTGCTCGAGAGCATCGAGCGGATGTCACCGGCACCGGGGCACCTCGTGATCGTCGACAACGCGTCGACGGATGACACGACCGAGGTGGTCGAGTCGTTCCGCGATCGCCTCCCCACCGAGCTCGTCTACCGCCGGCTCGAGACGAACACCGGCGGCTCCGGCGGCTTCAGCGAAGGCATGCGGGTGGCCTACGAGCTGGGTTCCGAGTGGATCTGGCTCATGGACGACGACGTCGAGGTCGTCACCGACGGCCTCGCCCGCATGGGGGCGTGGGCGCCGCGGTTCCGCAGCATCCAGGGACGCCGCTACGACTACGACGGCAGCGAGTTCTACTGGCAGTACCGCGTGGCCGAATCGATGGCGATCCCGATCCCGTTCGCGCCCGCGAGCTTCGACGAGTCGGGGTTCAAACCGATGAACTCCGGATGCTTCGAGGGCATGTTCATCCACCGCGACGTCGTGGCGAAGATCGGCCTGCCCGACCCGCGCTTCTTCATCTACTGGGACGACCAGCTGTACGGGTGGCTCGCCTCCCGGGTGACCGACTCGGTGATCGTGAACGAGTTCGTCCTGCGCCGTACCCGCGAGATCAAGCAGTGGGACATGGGCATCCGGCATATGAACGCCTCGAGCGACGCCTACCGGTTCTACATCATGCGCAACCGGGCCTACCTCGCGAAGTACTACCGCGAGCTGGGCGTCTACCGTCCGCTCCTCTTCTCCGCCGGCACCGCGCTGACGTTCGTGAAGGAACTCATCCGACTGGTCGTGGTCGAGCGGAAGCTGCGTGGCACCAGCCACTTGTTCCGTGGGCTGCGCGAAGGCCGGAAGATCTCACGCGACGCGTCCTGGCGTCCGATGCCGCCGCTGGAGCCCGCTCAGCCCGTCGCGTAGCGCGACCGCCGACGGGGCGAAATGCACACTTCAGCGCGGATTCATGGGCGAATTGATCCGAACACGCCGTGATTCACCCCGCATTATGAAGGATTAGGAAACGCATACCGCATTCCGATAGTTTTCCCAGGGAGGCGAAGCGGGGGGACGCTCGCCCATGAGCCAGGGGGAACTCCATGACCACCCGATCCACGGTCGGGCGGCCGCGCGTCGCTCGCGCACTCGCCGTCATCTTCACGCTCTTCGCGGCTCTGCTGCTCGGCACCCAGGCGCCCGTCGCCGCGAACGCGGCCGGCACCGGAACCATCACGGGCAAGGTCACGCTCGAGTCCGGAGTGCCGAGTGACTGGATCAAGGGCGTCTCCGTGTCGGCGGAATCCGTGTCGGGCTCGTCGTACGGCAGCGCGTTCCCGCAGAGCGATGGAACGTTCGCGATCACAGGCCTCGACGCCGGAACGTATCGGGTGCGGTTCTCGACATACTCCTACTGGGACGAGAAGACCCAGAAGACCGTGCAGACGAACCTCGTCAACGAGTACTACGGCGACACGCCGGATTACTCGGCCGCAACTCTCGTCACCGTGACTGCCGGGGGCACCGCGTCGAAGACGAACGTGACCCTCGGCAAGGGCGGTCTGATCACCGGCAAGGTCACCCTGCCCGCCGGTGCGCCCGCCGAGTGGCGGCAGGCGGTCTCGGTGTCGGTGAACGCCATCCAGGGGGGAAGCTACGGCTCCGCCATGCTCGCACAGGACGGCACGTACAGCGTGTCCGGGCTTGCCGCGGGCGACTACCGCGTGCAGTTCAGCTCGAACACGTACTACCCGCCGTCAGGATCCCCGATCCGCCCCAATCTCATTCCCGAGTACTACGACGACGCGACGAGCTATGACGCGGCCAAACCCGTCGCCGTGACCAAGGGCGGGACGACGTCGGGCATCGACGCGACCCTCGCGCAGGGCGCAACCATCTCGGGCAAGGTGACGCTCCCGAAGAACGTCCCCGCGGGGTGGGTGACGAGCGTCAGCGTCAACGCGTCTCCGGCCGTCGGCAACGGTCCCGGGGCCTACGGCTACGTGGAGAAGGACGGCACCTACGTGCTGACCGGTGTCGTGGCCGGAACCTACAAGATCTCCTTCACCCCGAGCTCGACGTGGTGGAACCCCGACACGCAGCAGAGCGAGCCGACGAACCTCGTGCCCGAGTACTACGACGACGCCCTCGACTGGTCGTCGGCCAAGACGGTGACCGTGTCCGCCGGAGACGTCAAGACCGGCATCGACGCCGCCCTGGCCAAGGGGGCGACGATCACCGGGAAGATCACTCTCCCGGCGGGCGCCCCCGCCGAGTGGCTCGAGGGCGTCAGCGTCTCGGCATCCCAGGAAGGAATGGGCGGTCGCGGATATGCACGCGACATCGCTGCGGACGGCACGTACACGTTGAGCGGCCTCTCGGGCGGAACATATCGCGTGCAGTTCAACGTCGGCGTATACACGGACGCGAACGGGAAGAACGTCACCCCGAACCTGTTGAGCGAGTATTGGAACTCGACGCGCGACTACAACACGGCCACCAAGATCACGGTCGCCGCGGGGAGCACGACATCGAAGATCGACGCGTCGCTCGACGCCGGCTCCAGCATCTCCGGCAAGATCACGCTTCCGAGTGGCGCACCGGCGCAGTGGGTGAGGGCCGTCAACCTGGTCGTGCGTACCGCGTCCGGCGAATACGCGGAGTACAGCTCCTCGATCGCCGACGACGGAACCTACGCGGTGTTCGGACTCGAGCCGGGCGACTACAAGATCCAGTTCTCCGTGGGCAGCATCCCCGGCCCGTCGGGCGGTGTCTACATCACGCCGAACCTCGTCTCGGAGTTCTATGACGACGCGGCGGACTTCGCGTCCGCGCGCGTGCTCACTCTCACCGCGGGTCAGGTTCGGACGAAGACCGACGTGACCCTCGCCGCGGGAGCCGAACTCAAGGGAACCCTGAGTGGCGCCACCCCGCAGGACTCCTACCTGGAACTGGTGGATGCCACCAAGCTCGACTCCGCCGACTACATCGGCACCCCCGTGGCATCCGACAGCTCGTTCGCTTTCGCCGGTCTTCGCCCCGGTACCTACTGGCTGCGCCTGTACACGTGGAACAACACCGACGGTTCGCACTACCAGTTCCTGAAGAACCCGTCGGGTGGGTACGCGTTCACGATCGCCGGGAGCGGCCTTTCGGGCCAGAAGCTCACGGCGCAGCCGACGACGGCGAGCATCGCGGGCTCGTTGACGGCGACCGGGTTCGCCAACCAGACGGCTGATCCGAACACGAAGCACTACCTCGCCGACACGCGGATCTACCAGAAGCTGGACTCGACGTGGGTGCCGCTGGACCAGCTCTTCTTCTTCGTCCCCGGGGCCGTCTCGGCGGAGAAGAACGGGACCGTGCCGTACACGGTTCCGGGTCTGACCGCGGGAACGTACACGGTCGGTTTCGAGAAGTCGCAGACGCCGTATTCGGCCAACCCGGCCGTGACCGAGCAGTGGTGGCAGAAGAAGACCTCCCTCGCCTCCGCCGACGCGCTGACGCTGACCACCGGACAGAAGAAGACCGGTATCGACGGAACCGTCACCGGTTCCACGACGCCCGTCACCGGATTCATCGACATCACCGGCAGCGCCTTCACCAAAGAGATCACCTGGATGTACGACCAGGGCATCTCCACCGGCTACGAGACCCCCAACGGACGCGAATACCGCCCGTTCGGCAAAGTCACCCGCGACGCGATGGCCGCTTTCCTCTACCGCGCCGCCGGATCCCCTCAGTTCGACGCCCCGAAGACCTCGCCGTTCACGGACGTCCCCACGACCCACCCGTTCTTCAAAGAGATCGCGTGGATGGATCGCGAGAAGATCTCGACTGGCTGGGCCGTCGGCAACGCCAAGGAATACCGTCCGACGCTGAACATCACCCGCGACGCGATGGCCGCGTTCCTCTATCGCTACGCCAAAGCAACCGACCCCAAACCGGAGACGAGCCCGTTCACCGATGTCCCCGCCGACAGCGCCTTCCTCAAGGAGATCGCCTGGATGTCCAGCAAGGGCCTGTCCACCGGATACGACAACGGCAACGGCACCCGCTCCTTCAAACCCTTCGACGACATCACCCGCGACGCCATGGCAGCCTTCCTCTACCGCTACAAGAACCAGTGACCGACACGAACGACACCTCCGGCGGCGGGCGCGAGCAGGGCGCGTCGCGGAGACCGTCGCGTCCGGTGATCGCCGCGGTGGTCGTCGGCGCGGTGCTGGTCATCGGCGGCGGGACGGCGTGGGCGGTCGCGTCGGCGAACGCGGGTTCCGCCTCGGGCGGTACCGGCGAGACCACCGAGGCACGCGGCGCGGAGTCCGCGGGCTCCTCGTCCGACGTCGCGGCCGACACGGGCGGGTCTCCCGCACCGAGCGCGCCCGACGGCACCGTGAACAGCGCTCAGGAAGCCGCGATGAACGAGGCGGAGCAGCAGGTGCGCCGCGACGACGAGCGCATCGCCCGCGGCGCGGAGACCGCGCTGGCCGTGGAACAGTTCCGCGCCGACGCGGGGTCCGCCCGATCAGCCCTCGGCGCCGGCGCCGACCTCACGCCCCTGCTCGATCGACTCCACGCCGATTCCAGCCGCGTGCGGTCGTCGATCGCCGCTGCGACGACGGACGGCGCGGCGCTCGACGCCTTCGGCGAGGTCGAACGGGCGCTGGACGCGCTCACGGCCGCGGCCACCACGCCGGAGTCCTCCGCTCCTGCCGCCCTGCAGTCCCTCGAGGACGCGCTGCTGCGCCTGACCGCCCTGGTGCAGAACCCGAAGTGACGCGCGCTCCACGGCCGGCGGCGGTCGCGTCCGGGCGGACGCGTCCGCCGGCGCCGTGGCATCCGGGTCTGCCGCTCCGGCTCGCGGCGATCCTCGCGGCGCTCGCGCCGTTCGCCTTCGACCCCTTCGGTCTGGACCGGTGGGTCTTCCCGAAAGAGCTCTGTCTCGTCGCGGCCGCCGTGCTGGCCTGGGCGGTCCCGTCCGAGTACCGGATGCCGCGGTGGTGGCGATGGTGGGTGGCCGTCGCGATCGTCGTGCTCGGGCTCACGGCGCTCTGGGGCGCCGCCCCCCTCCCCCAGTTCCTGGGTCGATGGCCACGGTACGAAGGGATCGTCACCCTCGGCGCGTACGCCCTGGCCGTCCCCCTCGGCGCACGACTGTGGGGCGCGCCCGGCCCCTCGAGGAACGGCGCGACCCGCACACTCCGCGACATCGGGGCGACGGCCTTCGCCGCGGGTCTGACCCTCGCCGCGCTGCTCGCCGTGATCGAGGCGGCCGGGGGGCGACCTCTCGCCAGCGACCTGGACCGGCCGGGGTCGCTCCTGGGCAACGCGTCCGATCTCGGGGTGGTGGGGGTCGTCGGCCTGGCGCTGTTCCTCCCTCGAGCCGCCGATGCCCTGGCATCCGGAACGCGACGCGTGGTGCCCGCCGTCGGTACGGTGGCGGCGATCGTGACCGTGCTGCTGTCGGCATCGCGCGCGGCGCTCGTCGCCGCCGTCGTCGTGGTCGCGCTGACCGCGCTCACCGCTCTGCGCCGACGAGAACGGCGTCCTCGGTGGTGGGCCACCGTCGCGGTCGCCGGCGCGGCGACCACCGTGAGCGCGCTGCTCCTCCCTCTCACCGCCGCTCGCGTGTTCGGGACCTCTCCGAACGCGGCGGACTCCGCCCTCCATCGGCTCGACCTCTGGGCATCGACGCTCCAGCTGATCGGACAGCATCCGCTCACCGGTGTCGGACCGAACGGCTTCGCCGATGCCCTCCCCGCGGTCCTGGGCGACACCTGGTTCGCGGAGACGGGACTCGGCGCATGGACCGAGTCGCCGCACGATCTCCCTCTGCAGGTCCTCGCGGCGGGAGGTGTCCTGGGCGCCGCGACGGCGGCGGGCCTCATCGTCCTCCTCGCCCGCGGCCTCCGCCGCCGGGGGGTCGGTGGCGCGTTCGGGACCTCCGCCGTGATCGCCCTCGTGGGCGGCGGGATCGCCCTCCTCACCCACGTCACCTCGCCGGGACCGTTCCTGCTGCTGTGCCTGCTGACCGGTGCGATCGCCGCGGTGCGGACGAGTGCTCCCGAGGGGCCGTGGGTGCGGCGGACCGCGGTGGGAGGTCTGACCGTCTGGGGGCTCGCCCTCGTGCTCGCTCTCGCGGGCGACCACGCGTTCGCCCGCGGCATGGGGGATCTGGGGGCCGGCCGAGCGGCCGACGCCGAGCGCTCCTTCGCCACCGCCGCGACACTGCGACCGTGGGATGCCGACCTCGCTCTGCGCGCCGCGGAGACCTACGCCGCCGCCGCCGAGCAGACCGGCGCGACCGGGGACCCCGCGGTCGCCGGAGCCTGGGCCGACACGGCGGTCCGCACCCTGCCCGCCTCGTCGCGCGCCCTCCTCGCGGACGCGATCATCGCGCAGTACTCGGGTGATCGGTCCCGCGCCCTGGACGCGCTGCGCCGCGCGGTCGTGCTCTCGCCCGTCGACCCCCGACTGCACCAGCGGCTCGGCGGTGTCCTCCTCCTCTCCGGCGACGTGGATGCGGCACTGGTCGAGCTCGAACGTGCCGCTTCTCTCGCCCCGGACGATCCCCTCATCCGGCAGACCCTCGACTACGCCCGCGGTCTCGCCGCGGCCCGGTGAATCCGCTCGCTTCGACTCCGCCCCGCACCGCAGTACGCTGACCCCAGACATCCCCCCACCGATCGCAGGACCCACGTGCGCTCCACCGCCCCCCGCCTTCTTCGTGCCCCGCGACGCCCCGATGCACTCCGCTCGCGGACGGGACGCATCATCACCGCCCTGCTGGCCGTCTGTCTCGTGACCACGATGGTCGTGGTCGCCCCCACGGTCGCCCCCGCCACCGTCGCGGCCTCCGCCTTCTCCGACGTGTCCTCCGATCCCGCCTCCCCCGTGTACAGCGAGTTCGCCGGCGAGATCGACTGGCTCGACCGGACGGGCGTCTCCACGGGGTGGGAGGTGGACGGCCGACGGGAGTACCGCCCCTGGCTCGCCATCTCCCGCGACGCGATGGCGGCGTTCCTCTACCGTTACGCCGGATCCCCGGACTTCCCCGCGCCGAAGGTCTCCCCGTTCGCGGATGTCGCCACGGACGCCCCGTTCTATCGCGAGATCGCCTGGCTCGCCCAGCAGAAGGTCTCGACCGGATGGGAGACCTCCGACGGCGCGCGCGAGTTCCGTCCGTTCGAGTCGATCACGCGGGATGCCATGGCGGCCTTCCTCTACCGTTTCACCGGAGTCCCGGCATCCACGCCCGTCCCGCCGTCGCCGTTCGCCGACGTGCCCGACGGATCCCCGTTCTCCCGGGAGATCTCGTGGCTGTACGGCCGCGGGATCACGGGAGGCTACGACGCCCCCGCCGGGGCGAGCGATTTCCGCCCGTGGAACAGCATCACCCGGGATGCCATGGCCGCGTTCCTGTCACGTCACGCCAACGGCGGCCTGTCGCGGTTCACGCACGCCCCGGTGCCCACCATCGACGGCGACGCCCGTGTGGGCACGGAACTGCGCGCAACGGTGACGGAGCCGTGGAGTCCGGCACCCACCCGGGTGGAGACGCAGTGGCTGCGCGACGGGATGCCGATCCCGGGCGCCACGACCTCGACCTACACCGTCACCCGCGGCGACGCCGGCGCCTCCCTCACCGTGCGGATCACGGCGACCCTCGACGGGTACTTCCGCACCGGCCGCCAGAGCGCCGTGGCCGTCGTGCCCGACGACTACGGATCTTCGCTCGCCAACGGATCGAGCCTCCCGGCCGGAAAGTCGTTGCGCTCCCCCAACCGCGCGTACTGGTTCGACGTCGGCACCGACGGCAACCTCACCGTCTCCGGTCCCGGCGGGCGGGTCTGGGAGTCGCGGACACGCGGGAACGACACCGCCGAGCTGCGGCTCGCCACCGACGGCATCCTGCACCTCGTTCGCCCGGACGGGTCGGAGATCTGGGCCAGCACCCCCGCGACCGCGGCGAACACACGTCTGGAACTGCGCGACGACGGCGAACTCGCCGTGGTGCGCGGCGACGGCCGGGTGATGTGGTCCTCCCGTGTGCAGGGCGCACGCGTATGGGGCCTCCCGTTCGCCACGGGACAGCGCTGGTCCGCCGGAGCCGCCCACGGCGACGGGAGGGGCGCCTGGAACGCGCTCGACTTCGGCCCGATCTCCGGTCAGTCACGAGAGGTCCGCACGATCGCGGACGGAGTCGTCGGCTGGGTGGCGTGCGGATCGAGCGGATATCTCAGCGTCGATCACGGCGACGGCTGGACCTCCAGTTACTACCACCTCGTCAATGTGCAGAAGGGGCTCATCGGCACCCGAGTGCCCCAGGGCACCTATCTCGGCGACGTCGGCCGCGAGGTCCCGTGCGGTGGTGGGGCGACGTTCGACCACGTCCACCTGCGCCTGTTCTACCAGGACCGACCCGTCGCCATGAACGGCGTCACCTTCGGCGGATACACCGCCTACAGTTCGGGAACGGCCTACTCCGGCTGGTGGACGGACGGCAACGGTCGACGCGTCCTCACGGCCAACGGCGGGGCGGCGTGCTGCCTCACCGCCCCCTGAGCGTCACCCCGCCGGGTGATCGGAGTTGTACCGGTCGAGCACGTCGGCGATCGGCCCGTCGTGCTTCAGCACGCCGCCGTCGAGGTAGAGCCCGCGCGTGCAGAAGCGACGGAGATCCCTCTCGTTGTGGCTGACGAAGAAGAGGGTCCGACCGTCCGCGAGGAGTTCGTCGATGCGGCGATAGCACTTCTCACGGAACGAGCGGTCGCCGACGGCCAGCACCTCGTCCACGAGCAGGATGGGCTCGTCCAGCTGCGACACGACCGAGAAGGCCAGGCGCACCTTCATCCCATTCGACAGGTGCTTGTACGGGGTGTCCACGAAGTCGCCGATCTCGGCGAACGCGATCATGTCGTCGAACCGTCGCGCGACCTCGGCGCGCGGCATCCCGTGCAGGCCGGCCGTCAGCCGGACGTTCTCGCGCACCGTCAGGTCGCCGACGAACCCGCCCGTGATCTCGATGAGCGGCGCGACGCCGCCGTCGACCGTGACCCGACCCTCGTCGGGCAGCAGCACGCCCGCCACCAGTTTGAGGAGAGTCGACTTGCCCTGGCCGTTGCGCCCCACGACCCCGATCGCCTCGCCCGGCCGCACCGAGAAGGACACGCCCCGCAACGCCCAGAACTCGTCGGGGCGGGTGCGGCGGGCCGCGCCCCCGAACAGGTCCTTGAGGGAGCGTCCGCCGCGGCGGTTGCGGCGGAACCGGACACCGAGGTCGTCCACATCGATCGCTGCGCGTTCCATCACAGCTCCTTCAAGACGGGACGCTCGAGCCGCGGGAAGACGGCGACGCCGACGGCGAGGATGCCGAAACTCAGCACCGCCCCGACGGTGACCGTCAGCGGATCCCACTGATCGGGGAAGAACCCGACACGGTAGAGCGTGATGATGCCCGCGAGCGGATTGACGGCCGCGAGGTCCGCGAACACGCCGGGGAGGTTCCCGACGCCGTAGATGATCGGCGAGGCGTAGAACAGTGCGCGCAGCACGAGGCGCGTCGTGCGCTCCAGATCGCCGAACATCACGCACAGCGGCGCCACGATCAGCCCGAGGCCGACCAGCAGCACACTCTGCAGGAGAACCGCGACGGGAAAGAGCAGGAGACCCCACGTCACCTGGGCGCCGCCGAAGACCGCGAACAGCACGAGCACCGGGAGGGAGAACAGGAACTCGATGCCCTTGCTCAGCACGATGCGCGTGACCCAGATGCTGCGGGGGATGGACGTCGACCGTACGAGACGCGCGTCCTTCTTGAACGCCTTCGTGAAGTCGGTGACCGCCGAGTTGAACCACACCCACGGCAGGAGTGCCGTGATGAGGAACACGATGTAGGGATCCTCGCCGACCGAGCGATGGAACACCTGCGTGAAGACGAACCAGTAGATCCCGCTCATCACCAGTGGATCGAGCACCGACCACAGGTACCCCAGCGCACTCGTGGAGTACCGCACACGCAGATCGCGCGACGACAGCAACCACAACGAGTGGAGGGAGCGCCGCACCGATCCGGGGGCGCCGACGGCGGCGGGGGTCACCGGAGAATCCTATGCGCCCGCCCTCAGCCGAGGCTGGGGGGCAGCTGCTCGGCGAGTGACGGGGCGAGCGTCCGCGCGTACGTCCCGGACAGATGGTTGTCGTCACGGTAGACGGCCACGTTGCCGATCACCCCGGGGCAGAACCCGTCGGGGCAGATCCACGGGGTGAGGTCGATGAAACGGACCCCCGGTCCCGACAGACGCCGGGACGGGTCGACCGCTGCGAGCGAACTGGATTGCGGAACCGCGCACTCCAGGGCTTCGTCGGCCTCCACCACGCAGCCGAACATGTCGAACGAGAACCGCGGGTTGTCGCGCACGGCCCAGACCTCGATCCCGGATTGCGTCATCCGCTCGACGAAGCGCTCCACCCCCGGGCGGAGGGCCTCATCGTCCTCACCCGGGTCGGACCGTGTCACGACGGTCATCACCGCGTCCGGCGCCAGGCGCTCCGCGTGCGCGACGGCGGCGTCGCGCCACTCCGGGCAGGTCGGATCCATACCGGCCTCATCCCACCCCATCGAGCATCCGCCCTTGATGAGGAACACGACGCCCCACCCGTTCTGCGCCGCGACCGGCAGCAGCGCACCGGTCATCTGCTGCGCGTGCGAGTCGCCGATGACGACGATCGTCCGGTCGGCTCGCGAAGTGCCCCGAGTCTCCGAGCACGTCCCGTGCAGGATCTCTTCGTCGACCGCGCGCGCCCCCGAACACTCCTGATCGAGGTGGACCCACTCGTCCTCGAGCTGCGTGGGCAGAGGAAGCATCACCGCGTCCGACGGAGGCTCCGGCAACGAGGGGTCGTTCAGCACCGCGGCACCGGGGTTGTCCTGCAGCGCCCTCGCCTCGAGCTCGCGATCCTGGATGGCGCTGGACACCTGCCATCCCGCCAGCGGCGTGACCACGAGCGCCGTCGCCACGACGAGGACGGCCACCGGCACGAGCGGCGAACGGTCGTTGCGGCGCCACGCACGGACCGGGGCGTCCACGAGCACGGTGAGCCCGCGGGCGAGCACGAGCGAGACCGCGATCACCAGCGCCCCGCCGACCAGGCCCGCGTCGGTGCGGCCCGTCACCACGAACAGGGTGATCAACAGCGGCCAATGAACGAGATACAGCGCATACGCATCGCGCCCGAGCGCGCCGAGGGGGCGGGATGCCAGGATCCGGGCCGGGCCCACCTGCCGCTCCCCCGATCCCGAGACGACCACGGCGGCCGCGCAGAGGACCGGCCACAGGGCGAGGAATCCGGGGAAGCCGCCGCGGACGTCCACGGCCAGCCCGAGCACGAGGAGCCCGACGACGCCGGCCCACCCCACGAGTGCCCGCGCCCACTCGCGCAGACGGACGTGCGGAAGAGCGACGACCAGGAGTGAGCCCGCGGCGAACTCCCACAGCCGTGCGCCGGTGTCGAAGTAGGCCGCCTGCTGGTCGGCGGCGGTGATGATGACGGAGTACGTGAACGACAGCGCGAACACGATGCCGAAGGCCGCGGCCACGACGCGGTCGGGCGAGAGCCCGGCACGGCGCACGAGGACCTGGCACAGGGCCAGGATCGCGACCCACAGCACGAAGGCCTGCCCCTGGACCGACAACGACCAGAAGTGCTGGAGCGGGCTCGCGACCTCGGTGCGGGCGTAGTAGTCCACGGCGTCCAGCGCGAGCAACCGGTTCTGCACGTACAGCAGGGACGCCCACGTCTGTTCCCACACGGACACCCAGGTGGTCGGCGGGTACAGCGTCCGCACCAGGGCGAGGACCCCGACGAGGGTCACGGCGGCGGCCGGCAGCAGGCGGCGGAAGACGCCCAGCAGATGCCGCACCGGACGGACCGGGGCGGGGCCGTCCATGCGGCGGACGAATCCGCGCGTCAGGAAGAACGCGGACAGCATCAGGAAGACGTCGACCCCGCCGGACACCCGCCCGAACCACACGTGGTACGTGACCACCAAGAGGACGGCGACGGCCCTGAGCCCGTCGATGTCGGACCGGTAGTCCCATCGCCCCCGCGCGCGCTCGTCGGCGCTGAGCGGGGGTGCGGGAGAGGCGGACCCGACGAGACTCACGCCAGCTGGTTGTTCCACATGGACAGGGCCGAGCCGATCGCCATGTGCATGTCGAGGTACTGATACGTGCCGAGACGCCCACCGAAGAACACGTCGCGCTCCCCCTTGGCCAGCTCACGGTAGGTCAGCAGCCCCGCGCGGTCCTCCGGGGTGTTCACCGGGTAGTACGGCTCGTCGGCGCGCGTCGCGAACCGCGAGTACTCGCGCACGACGACCGTCTTGTCGGTCGGGTACCGGTCGGCCCGCTCGGGGTGGAAGTGCTTGAACTCGTGGATGCGCGTGTACGGGACGTCGGCGTCGGCGTAGTTCATGACGCTCGTCCCCTGGAAGTCGCCGATGGGCAGCACTTCCTGCTCGAAGTCGAGCGTGCGCCACCCCAGCTCGCCCTCGGCGTAGTCGAAGTACCGGTCGACGGGACCGGTGTAGACGACCGGCACCCGGCCGACCGTGGCCTTCTTGTTGAACGGCTGCGTCTCGTCGAAGTAGTCGGTCGACAGCTTCACGTCGATGTTCGGGTGATCCGCCATGCGCTCCAGCCACGCGGTGTACCCGTCGACGGGGAGCCCCTCCCAGGTGTCGTTGAAGTAGCGGTTGTCGTAGGTGTAGCGCACCGGCAGCCGGGAGATGATCTCCGCGGGGAGGTTGCGCGGATCCGTCTGCCACTGCTTGGCCGTGTAGTCGCGGATGAACGCTTCGTACAGCGGGCGCCCGATCAGACCGATCGCGCGCTCCTCGAGGTTCGCCGCATCCTTCGCGTCGAATTCGCCCGCCAGCTCCTGCACGAGCTCCCGCGCCTGATCGGGCGTGTAGGCCGCCTGGAAGAACTGGTTGATGGTGCCGAGGTTGATCGGCAGGGGGAACACGACGCCCTTGTGGGTCGTGTAGACGCGGTGCACGTACGACGTGAAGTCGGTGAAGCGATTGACGTACTCCCACACCGAGGGGTTCGAGGTGTGGAACAGGTGCGCGCCGTAGCGGTGCACCTCGATGCCGGTCTCGGCCTCGGCTTCGGAGTAGGCGTTGCCGCCGATGTGATGGCGACGGTCGATGACCGTCACCTTCCGACCCGAGGCGGCCGCGCGCTCCGCGATCGTGAGACCGAAGAAGCCCGAGCCGACGATGAGAAGATCCATGGAAGCAGAAGACTTTCGTGTCGACGAACGCGCGGGTCTCGCCCACGCCCGACCAGTCTATGCGGGCCCTCCTCCGCGCCCCTCAGGGGGAGATCAGGCGCCGTCGGTTAGCATGACTGACTGTCGTCCAGCGAGAAATGGGAGTGCATGAGCGATTCCTGGTCGGTGATCGTGATGCCTCTGATCGTCTCGGTCCTGGGGCTGACCGTCCCCGGAATCGCCGTCATGGCCGCCGGATGGGGCGTGCGGCGGCTGCGACTGCTGGCGCTCGCGCCGGTCGTGTCGATCGCGATCCTCGGTATCTCCGCCACCCTCGCGCCGCTCCTCGGTCTGGGGTGGTCGCCCCTGCCGATCCTCCTGGTCACCCTGCTCGCCGCCGGCGCCGCATTCGGACTCCGCCGGTGGGTCGGACCCGAGCCCGGGGACCGCACCCCGCGCGCCCCGTTCGCCTGGGGGCTGCTCGCCCTCGCCGCCGCAGCCGTCGCGATCGCCCTGCAGATGATCTCGGTCTTCGGCGCCCCCGGCAACATCTCGCAGACCTTCGACGCGATCGTGCACCTCAACACCGTCGCGTACGCGGTCGCGCAGCACGACGCCTCGGCCTTCCACATCGGTGCGACCTCCGACATCGGGTTCTACCCCAACGGCTGGCACACCGTCGCCGCCCTCGCGGCGGAGATGACGGGGGTGTCCGTCCCCGTCGCGGTCAACGCCGCCACCATCGCGCTGGGGGCCGTGGCCTGGCCCGTCTCCGTCGTCGCGCTGTCGGCCGCGCTGCTCGGCGAGCGCACGGCCGTGCTCGTGAGCTCCGCCGCCCTGTCGACCGGCTTCGGGGCGTTCCCCCTGCTCCTGCTCTACTTCGGCGTGCTCTACCCGAACGCCATGGGATACGCGGTCCTGCCCGGGGGGATCGCGGCCGTGGTGCATCTCCTCCGCGTCCGCGGGGTCGCCGCGCGCGTGCGTGCGGGGGTGCTGGTGCTGGCCGCGGCCGCGGGAGTCGGTCTCTCCCATCCCAACGCCTTCCTCGCGATGGTCGCCCTGTCGGCCGCCATCGTCGTCGTCGAGCTGATCGGCGAGGTCTGGGCCCAGCCGACCCGACGGGGGTGGATCCGCGTCGCCGCGATCCTCGCCGCTCTCGCCCTGGTCATGCTGTTCCTCTGGCGCTTCTCGCGCACCGGGTACGACATGTCGCGCTGGGGCCCGTGGCAGAGCACCGCCCAGGCGGTGGGCGAGGCGATCCTGCTGTCGCCGCGCTCGTACCCGATCACGATCACGATCTCCCTGCTCATGATCGT
Organism: Microbacterium sp. 71-36; assembly: GCF_001898305.1. NCBI lineage: Bacteria > Bacillati > Actinomycetota > Actinomycetes > Micrococcales > Microbacteriaceae > Microbacterium > Microbacterium sp. 71-36. The sequence goes on along the minus strand of NZ_MKTP01000002.1, from coordinate 163,683 downwards.
CGGCCTCATCACCGTCGTCCGCCGCCCACGCCGGAACCTGGTGGTGCTCGCGCCGTGGGTCGTGGCATCCGTCATGTTCGTCCTGGTCTCGGGCACCGGCGTCGGCAATCCGATCCGCGAGCTCGTCACCAACCCCTGGTACAACGACTCCTTCCGCCTGGCGGCGCTCCTCCCCGTCGCCGGGATCCCGCTCGTCGTGCTCGGAGCGCTCACCGTGGTCGACCTCGCCGCGGCAGCCCTGACCTCGCTGCGCGCCCCCGGTGCGGTGCGCGGACTCGTCGCCGCGGTGGGCGTCGTCATCGTGTTCTCCGTCGCCGTCAGCCCCAACGTGCTGCGCACCGCGAACGACGCCCGTGACTCGTTCGCGCTGACACCGACATCCGCCCTGCTGACCTCCGACGAGGAGGCGCTCCTCGAGCGCCTTCCCGAGACCACGCCCGCGGATGCCGTGATCGCCGGCAGCGCGTGGACCGGCGCGTCTCTGGCCTACGCGATCGGCGACCGCGAAGTGCTCCGCAAGCACGTCTTCGGGAACATCGGTGCCGACGAGCAGTACCTCGACAACCGCCTGAAGGACATCGACTCCGACCCGAAGGTCTGCCAGGTCGTGGATCGACTGGGCGTCGACTACGTGCTCGACTTCGGCGCGCAGAACGTGTGGAACAACCCGGGCGTCGGTCTCGACCGCCAGGGGCTCTACGGGCTGACGCCGTCCGCGCATCTCGTCCTCGTGGATGCGCAGGGACCCGACGCGCGCCTGTTCCGCATCGAGGGGTGCTGATCGTGGCATCCCCGGCGACCGTCGCGGTCGCGTACGACTGCCTGTTCCCCTACTCCACGGGGGGCGGCGAACGGCAGTATCGCGCGTTCGCCGACGAGATGGGCGCGCGGGGGCTCGACGTCGAGTACCTCACGGCCGTCCAGTGGGACGGCGACATACCGTCGGAACGGAACTTCCGCATCGTTCCGGTCAGCCGACGTCTGTCGCTCTACGGCGCCGACGGTGTCCGCCGCATCCCCGCGGCCCTCGCGTACGCCGCCGGACTGTTCCGGTCACTCGGGCGCAGTCGCGGTCGCTACGACGCCGTCATCGTGAGCGGTCTGCCGATCTTCAACGTGTACGCCGCGCGCCTCGCACTCCTCGGGACGCGCACGCGCGTCGTGGTGGACTACCTCGAGGTCTGGCACCGACGTCAGTGGGTGGAGTACTCCGGCCTCATCACCGGCACGATCGCGTGGCTCCTCCAGCGGGGCGCGATCGCGATCACGCCCCTGGCGACCTGTCATTCGCAGCTGAGCGCGACGCGCCTGCGCCGAGAGGGCCTCCGCCGCGCTCCGCTCGTGAGCCCCGGGCTCATCGACGGCGCCGTGGATGCCGCGCCGACGGCGCCGGCATCCCAGCCGCCGTACGTCCTGTACGCCGGGCGCCACATCCCCGACAAGCGCGTCGAGTCGCTGCCCGCCGCGGTCGCCGAGGCCCGCACGACGATCCCCGATCTGCGGTTGACGGTCCTGGGCACCGGACCGACCTCGGCTCGGATCCGCGCGGAGGTCGACCGGGTCCACGGCTCGGGATGGACCGACTTCCCGGGCTTCGTCGACGACGCCGAGCTCGACGCCCTCATGCACGGCGCGCTGGCGTTGATCAACCCGTCCCGCCGCGAGGGATACGGACTCGTCGTCGTCGAGGCCAACGCCCACGGCACGCCCGTCGTCCTCGTCGCCGACGAGGGCAACGCCGCCACCGAGCTGATCGACGAGGGCGTCAACGGCGTCGTCGCACCCAGCACCTCCCCCACCGACCTCGCCCGGGCGATCCGGGCCGTCGCCCACGGCGGTGACGACCTGCGCCGCTCCGCGCGCGCCTGGTACGACACCGCCGTGGGCACCCGCACCATCCGACGCACCGTGGAGGGGATCCTGTCGGCGCTGCAGCTGTCGACCGCCCCCGCCCCGCGGACCACGAAAGAAGACACGCCGTGACCTCTCCCGCCCCCAACGACGCCGTCGAACTGACGATCCTCATGCCCTGCCTCAACGAGGCGGAGACGCTCGAGGTCTGCATCCGCAAGGCACAGGGCTTCCTCCAGCGCAGCGGCATCCGCGGTGAGGTCCTCATCTCCGACAACGGCAGCACCGACGGGTCTCAGGCGATCGCCGAGCGTCTCGGCGCCCGCGTCTCGCACGCCCCCCGCCGCGGATACGGCGCCGCACTGATCAACGGCATCGAGCAGGCGCACGGGACGTACGTCATCATGGCGGATGCCGATGACAGCTACGACTTCGAGAACCTCGAGCCGTTCGTCGAGCGGCTGCGCGCCGGTGCGGACCTCGTGATGGGGAACCGCTTCCGCGGAGGGATCGCCCCGGGCGCGATGCCGCCGCTGCACAAGTACCTGGGCAACCCGGTGCTGTCGTTCATCGGAGAGCTCTTCTTCCGCCCGGGCATCCGGGACTTCCACTGCGGTCTGCGCGGGTTCAACCGCGCACGCATCCGCGAGCTCGACCTGCAGACCACGGGCATGGAGTTCGCCTCCGAGATGGTGGTGCGCGCCTCGCTCGCCCGCTACCGCATCGAAGAGGTGCCGACCACGCTGAAGAAGGACGGTCGGTCGCGTCCGCCGCACCTGCGCAGCTGGCACGACGGGTGGCGGCACCTGCGCTTCCTGCTGCTGTTCGCACCGCGTTGGCTGTTCGTCTACCCGGGGCTGGTCGCGTTCTTCCTCGGTGCGATCGCGGTGGGCGTGCTCGCCTTCGGCGGCATCAACATCGGCGGGGTGGGTTTCGACGTGACCACGATGGTCTACGCCAGCGCCCTGTGCGTCATCGGGTTCCAATCGCTGCTCTTCTTCTGGTTGACGAAGCTGTACGCGACCCAAGAGGGGTTCCTCCCCACGAGCGCGAGATACCGGCGCATCGTGGCGAACTGGTCCGCCGAGCGCGGCCTGCTGATCGGCGTCGGGCTGTTCGTGCTCGGCGTGATCATCGGGATCGTGCAGGTCGTGCTGTGGGGCAACCTCGACTTCGGTCAGCAGAACGCGGCGCAGGCGGTGCGCATCGCGGTGCCCAGTGCGCTGCTGATCATCCTGGGCTTCCAGACCGTGATGATGAGCTTCTTCTCGGGCGTGCTGACCACGCCCCGGCGCGAGCAGCGCCCCGAAGCCGTCATCGAGAGCTGATGCCCGCCCGTCGAATCCTCGTCGACCTGCTCGGCTTCACGGGGTCGCGCGGGGGGACCGAGACCTACGTCCGGGAACTCCTCCCCCGCATCGACGCCCTGCTGCCCGACATGCGCTTCGCCGCCCTGACGGGCCGTGCGGGCACCGAACGGGTCGGCGCGTTCTTCCCGGGTCGTGTGCAGACCCTCGGCGCCGTGGGCACCGATCCGGCCACGTGGGCGCTCGGCGCGGTCGCGGCCACCGATGCGATCGCGCGTCGGCACCGGGCCGACCTCGTGTGGGCACCGGCCAACTTCGGTCCCGTCCTGCGCGGCGTGCCGCGCGTGGTCACGGTGCACGACGCGATCTACGACGAGGTGCCCGGCAGCCTCGCCCAGCGGGCGCAGCGGGGCGTGACGTCGTGGCTCATGCGCCGGTCGGCCCGCACGGCCGACCGGGTGCTGACGGTCTCTCACGCCGCTGCCGAGAGCATCGGCCGCCATCTCGGGGTCCCGTCGGGTCGGATCGCCGTGGTGCACAACGGCAGCACCGACCCTCGCCCCGTCGCCGATCCGGCGAGCGAGGTGGCATCCCTCGCGATCCCCGCCGGCCGGCCCGTCGTGCTCAGCGTCGGCAACCGCATGCCGCACAAGAACTTCCCCGGACTCCTCGCCGCCGTCGCCACGTTGCCGAGGGAGCAGCGCCCGGTGACCGTGATCGCGGGCAGTCGGCTGCCCGATCCGCTGGAGGCCGATGTGGCCCGGCTCGGTCTCGAGGCCGACGTCGTCCTGCCCGGCTGGGTGAGCGACGCGCAGTTGGAAGCGCTGTTCCAGATCGCCGACCTGTACGTGTGCCCGTCGCTCGTCGAAGGATTCGGCCTCCCCATCGTCGATGCGCTGCGGCGCGGCATCCCGGTGCTGGCGCACGACGTCCCGGTCCTGCGCGAGGTCGGCGGAGTCGCCGCGCGGTACGCCGACGCGACGGATGCCACCGCCTTCGGCGCCGCGATCGGCGCCGCGTTGGCGTCGCCGCCGGATGCCGACGCGCGCGAGGCCGCACGGGCCTGGGCGTCGCGGTTCACCTGGGACGGCGCCGCGGAGGCGACCGCCGCCGAGCTGGAGCGCGTGCTGTCGGCGGGACGACGGCGATGAGCGCAGCCCCGTCGCTGCGGCGGCGCCTGCTGGGCTTCATGCTGCTGCCCGCGATCGCGGCGCTCTCTCCGATCGTCGCCCTCCCGGTCGTCGTGCGCATCGCCGGCGATGCCGGTTGGGCCAGCGCGATCGCGGGCGAATCGATCGGCACGTTCGCCGCGATCGCGATCGGGTGGGGCTGGGCGACCATCGGCCCGGCACTGATCTCCATCGCCGCCGACGACGACGAACGGGCCCGCCTGTACCGCGAGTCGATCGTCGTGCGCCTGCTGATCGCGGTGGTGGCCCTCCCCGCCCTCGGCGTCGTCTGCTGGTTCATCGCCTCGCCGGGATCGGAGTGGCTCACCATCCTCATGGGCGCGCAGGGAGCGCTCATCGCGCTGTCCTTCACCTGGTTCAGCGCCGGGGTGGGAGACCCGCGCACGATCGTGATCTTCGACGCCGTGCCCCGCCTCGTCGCGAACATCGCCGCGGCGGGACTGGTGCTGGTCACGGGCGTGGTCGTGCTCTACCCGGTCGCCGGTATCGCGGTGACCCTCATCGGCACCGGGATCTTCACGATCCGGTTGCTGCGACGGCATCCGGGGCCCTGGCCCGGGCGACGCGACCTGCCGCGACTGCTGCGCAGCACCCTGCCGGTCGCGCTCAACGACGCCGGTCTCAGCGGCTATTCCAGCGTCCCCGCCCCCGTGGTCAACGTCACCTCGCCCGCGTCGGCGGCCGCCGGGTACGCCACCGCCGACAAGATGCTCAAGCTCGGTCAGTTCATCCCGATGACGCTCGCGAACGCGCTGCAGAGCTGGATCGGCGAGGCTCATGGGGCCCACCGCGGGCGCCGCATGGGCATCGCCCTGCTGCTGGCCGCGGGCACGGGGCTCCTCGGGTGGGCGGGGCTCGCCCTCGTGGGTCCCTGGCTCACGAGCGCCTACCTGGGCGCCGCCGCCGGAGCGCCCTTCGACATCCTGCTCGTGATGGGTCTGGTGTTCTTCTTCTTCTCGGTCCGCACCGCCGTCGCACGGCTGATCCTCTTCCCCGCCGGACAGGCCGGTCCCGTGATGCGCGCGACCCTGATCGCCACGGTCCTCGGCATCCCGCTGATGATCGGTCTCGGAATCGCCTGGGGCCCGGTCGGCGCGGCTCTCGGGTACGCCTTCACCGAAGGCGCCGCGACCCTGCTGCTCGCTCGCCGCTGCCTCCGCGTCCTGCGGGAGCTGCGTCACGCCCCCTCGGAGGCTCCGTCATGACATCCTCTCCCCCGTCCGCCTCGTCGAACGGACCCTCCGCGTCGAACCGGAAGGACGCCCCCGTGACCGTCGCCATCAACGGGCGGTACCTGCTCGCCTCCTTCGGGGGCGTCCGCCGGTGCGCCATCGAGATCACCCAGCACCTGTCGCAGATGCGCTCCGACATCGTGCTGCTGGTCCCGCCGTCCGCGGTCGACCAGGTGCCCGAGGGGGTTCCGTTCCGTGCGATCGGGCGCACCGGCGGCCCGCTCTGGGAGCAGATCGAGCTGCCGCTGTGGCTGCGTCGAAACGGCTCGCCCCTGCTGCTGAACCCGGCGAACATCGCCCCGATGGTCTATCGGCCGCAGATCTCCGTGCAGCACGACATCGCGCCGTCGCTGCGCCCGCAGGACTTCACCTTCCTCTTCCGCGTCCAATGGCACCTGTCGGTGCGTTGGGGGATGCTGCGCCGCGGCCAGACCCTGGTCACCAGCAGTGACGCGTCGCGGCGGGAGATCGCGGAACGCTTCGGCGTGGCCCCGGAGACGATCGACGTCGTCCACCTCGGAGCCGACACCCTGCCGGTGCCCGAGGCGAGGCCCGCGCCCGCCGATCCCGCCGTCATCGTCGCCTTCGGCCGCCACGGCGCCGGCAAGAACGCACGAGCCACGATCAACGCGCTGGCCCTGCTCCCCGAGGACGCACCGATCCAGGTGGAGTTCCTCGGCGATCTCGATCCCGCGCTGGAGCCCTACGCCGCGGAGAAGGGCATCGCGCCCGGTCGCATCCGATGGCGCGGGCGGGTGAGCGACGACGAGCTCGCGGACGCGTTCGCCCGCGCGTCGGCGTTCGTGTGGCCGTCTCTGCACGAGGGCTTCGGACTCCCCCCGCTGGAGGCCCAGCGCCTGGGCACGCCGATCCTCGCCTCCGACATCCCGATCAACCGCGAGATCCTCCGCGACTCCGCGCGCTACTTCCCGGCCACGGATGCCGCGGCCCTCGCCGCCCTGATCACGGAGGTCGCCGCAGACCCCGATGCGCGCGCCGACCTCTCGCAGCGCGGTGTCGCCAACGCCCGCGACTTCACCTGGCGTCGGACCGCGGAACGATGGAACGACCTCATCGAGGATCGGCTGCGGCGCGGCCGAGGCCTCTGATTCCGCGACGGACCGGTCGGCGGGGCACAATCGAGAGGTGAACATCGGCTTCGTCGTGACGACCCTGGGGCGCCTCGATCCCCTCCGCGCCCTCCTGACCTCCCTCGAGGGCCAGCTCCGCGACGGCGATCACGTCGTGCTGGTCGCGCAGGGCGCCCAGGACGACGTCGCGGCACTGGCCGCGGAGTTCGCGGCGCGCGGCGTCGCCGTCACCTCGACGACCTCAGGCCGGGGCGCGTCGCTCGGACGCAACACCGGTGTCGCGGCGCTGCCGCCCGGTGAGGCCGTCGTGACGTTCCCCAACGACAACACCACCTATCCCGCCGGCACGGTCGACGCCCTCCACGCCGCGATCGACGACTCCGCGTTCCTCGCGGGGGGATTCACCTCCTGGGACGAGCGCGGGCCCAAGACGACCCTGCCGACGCCCGGCACCCCGCTCGACAAGTACAACGTGTGGGCCGTGATCGAGATGGGCATCCTGATGCGCCGCTCGCTGTTCGACGCCGTCGGCGGGTTCGACGAAGACCTGGGTCCGGGATCCGCGACACCCTGGCAGGTCGCCGAAGGCACCGACCTGCTCCTGCGCGCGATGGCGCACGAGCCGCGGCTGCTGACCGAGTTCCGCTGGCTCCCCGCGGAGGTCCACGTCGACGGCATCTCCACCGGATTCGGACTGTCGGATGCCGAGCGCCGCCGCAAGCTCCGCGCCTACGGTCGTGGCACGGGTCGGGCCTTCGCGGTGCACGGCTACCCGTTGTGGTGGCGCGCCGCGTTCACCGGAGCGGGGCTGCTCTACGGGCTGCGCAACCCGAAGCCGATCACGGTGGCCGACGGCTGGCCCATGTTCCTCGGCCGACTGGAGGGCGGTCTGGGGCGCACGTTCGGGCAGGCCCGTATGGTGTCGACGACTCGCTGACCGGGTCCGCCGGCGCGCCGCTGGTAGGCTACGGAAGTGTCTTCGAGAGTTCTGATCACCGGCGGCGCCGGCTTCATCGGGTCCCACCTGTCCGAGCGGTTGCTGGGCGAGGGCCACGAGGTCATCTGCGTCGACAACTTCTTCACGGGGTCGCGCCGCAATGTCGAGCACCTCTTCGGGAACCCGCGTTTCGAGCTCATGCGTCACGACGTGACGTTCCCGCTGTACGTCGAGGTCGACCAGATCTACAACCTCGCCTGCCCGGCCTCCCCGGTGCACTACCAGCACGATCCGGTGCAGACCACGAAGACCAGCGTGATGGGCGCCATCAACATGCTCGGCCTGGCCAAGCGTCTGCGCGTCCCGATCCTCCAGGCCTCCACCTCGGAGGTCTACGGCGATCCCGCGGTGCACCCGCAGACCGAGGACTACTGGGGCAACGTCAACCCCATCGGCACGCGGTCCTGCTACGACGAGGGCAAGCGCGCCGCCGAGACGCTGTTCTTCGACTACCGCCGCCAGCACGACCTCTCGATCAAGGTCATCCGCATCTTCAACACGTACGGGCCGCGTATGCACCCGAATGACGGTCGGGTCGTGTCCAACTTCATCGTCCAGGCTCTCCGCGGCGAGCCGATCACCATCTACGGCGACGGCTCGCAGACCCGCTCCTTCTGCTTCGTCGACGATCTCGTCGACGGCATGGTGCGTCTGATGAACACCGACCACGAGGTCACCGGCCCCATCAACGTGGGCAACCCCGGCGAGTTCACGATGCTCGAGCTGGCGAACGCCGTTCTCGAGATCACGGGCAGCACCTCGACCATCGAGCACCGCCCGCTCCCCCAGGACGACCCGAAGCAGCGTCAGCCCAACATCGACCTCGCCCGCCGCGAGCTCGGGTGGGAGCCGACGGTGGCTCTGCGGCCGGGGCTCGAGCGCACCATCGACTACTTCCGCGGAGTGCTCGCCGACGCCTGAGACGGCGCGCGAGCGCCGTCGACCGAACGGCGGACTCACCCGCCCGGACGGTCCGGTACGACGCAGGAGGTCCCTCCGCCGGGGGTGCGACGATGCCGAGGTGAAAGGCATCCTCCTCGCCGGCGGCTCCGGCACGCGCCTCCACCCGATCACGCTCGGTGTGTCGAAGCAGCTCGTGCCCGTGTACGACAAGCCGATGATCTACTACCCGCTGTCGACGCTGATGCTGGCCGGGGTGCGCGAGATTCTCGTCATCACCACGCCGCGGGACGCGCCGCAGTTCCGGGCCCTCCTCGGAGACGGATCCCAGTTCGGCATCCGTCTGAGCTTCGCCGAGCAACCGTCGCCCGACGGGCTCGCGCAGGCGCTCGTGATCGGGGCGGAGTTCATCGGCGACGACACGGTCGCGCTCGCCCTCGGTGACAACCTGCTCTACGGCCCGGGCCTCGGCGCACAGTTGAAGAAGCACGACCGGGTCGACGGCGCCACGGTGTTCGCCTACTGGGTGGCCGAACCGGCGGCGTACGGTGTGGTGGAGTTCGACGGAGCCGGCCGTGCGGTGTCGCTCGAAGAGAAACCCGTGCACCCGAAGAGCCACTTCGCGGTGCCCGGACTCTACTTCTACGACAACGACGTCGTCGGCATTGCACGGAACCTGCGCCGTTCCGCCAGGGGAGAATACGAGATAACCGATGTGAACCGCTCCTATCTCGCGTCAGGGAGGTTGAACGTGGAGGTTCTCCCCCGCGGTACGGCCTGGCTCGACACGGGTACGTTCGATCAGATGACGGATGCCGCCGACTACGTGCGCACGATGGAGCGGCGCACCGGCATGCGGATCGGCGTCCCCGAAGAGGTCGCCTGGCGCGAGGGACTGGTCACGGATGACGAGCTGAGAGAACGGGCGAACCGACTGGTGAAATCCGGCTACGGCAGCTACCTCCTCGAGATCCTCGAGCGGGGGCGGTGATGGGCAAGCTGCTCGTGACCGGCGGCGCCGGCTTCATCGGTTCCAACTTCGTGCACCACGTGGTTCGCCACACCGACCACACGGTGACCGTGCTCGACAAGCTCACCTACGCCGGCAACCGGGCATCGCTGGCAGGACTGCCGCCCGCCCGGGTGCGGCTCGTGGTCGGCGACATCGCCGATGCCGCGGTGGTCGATCCGCTGACCGCCGAGACCGACGCCGTGGTCCACTTCGCCGCGGAGTCCCACAACGACAACTCTCTGCACGACCCGCGACCGTTCGTGGACACCAACCTCGTCGGCACGTACACGCTGCTCGAAGCCGCCCGCCGACACGACGTCCGTTTCCACCACATCTCCACCGACGAGGTCTACGGCGACCTCGCGCTGGACGACCCGACCCGGTTCACGGAGTCCACCCCCTACAACCCCTCGTCGCCGTACTCCTCGACGAAAGCCGGATCGGATCTGCTGGTGCGCGCGTGGGTGCGTTCGTTCGGGCTCCGCGCCACGATCAGCAACTGCTCGAACAACTACGGCCCGTTCCAACACGTCGAGAAGTTCATCCCTCGCCAGATCACCAACGTGCTGCGCGGGCTTCGCCCCAAGCTCTACGGCGCCGGCGTGAATGTGCGCGACTGGATCCACGCCGACGACCACTCGTCCGCCGTCCTCAGGATCCTCGACCGCGGCGAGATCGGCGAGACCTATCTGATCGGCGCCGACGGCGAGCGCGACAACAGGAGCGTGGTCGAGCTCATCCTCGAGCTCATGGGTCTGCCCGTCGACGCGTACGATCTCGTCCCCGACCGCCCCGGGCATGATCTGCGCTACGCGATCGACTCCACCAAGCTGCGCTCCGAGCTCGGGTGGACCCCGACCTACGGCGACTTCGTGGCCGGTCTCACCGCGACCATCGGCTGGTACCGGGAGAACGAGGCGTGGTGGGGCCCGGAGAAAGACGGGGTCGAAGCGTTCTACGCGCGCACGGGCCGGTGAGCGGCATGACCCTCGCCTTCGACAAGACCCTCGCCGTCACGACCACCCCGATCCCCGGCCTGCTCGTTCTGGACCTGCCCGTGCACGGGGACGCGCGCGGCTGGTTCAAAGAGAACTGGCACCGCGAGCAGATGACGGGTGAGGACCTCGGCCTGCCCGACTTCGGTCCGGTACAGAACAACATCTCCTACAACCACGCGGTCGGGACCACCCGCGGCATCCATGCCGAGCCGTGGGACAAGTACGTTTCCGTCGCCACCGGGCGCGTGTTCGGAGCATGGGTCGACCTGCGCGACGGCGACAGCTTCGGCGCGGTCCACACCGCGGAGATCGACCCCTCCACGGCGGTCTTCGTCCCCCGCGGTGTCGGCAACGCCTACCAGACCCTCGAGCCGCGGACCGCCTACACCTATCTCGTCAACGACCACTGGTCGCCCGACGCCTCCTACACCTGCCTCAACCTCGCCGACGAGTCGGTCGCGATCGACTGGCCGATCCCCCTCCGCTCGGTGGAGATCAGCGAGAAAGACAAGGGGCACCCGCGCCTGACGGAGGTGACCCCGATGGCGCCGAAGAAGATCCTCGTGACCGGCGCCGACGGTCAGCTCGGCCGCGCCCTGCGCGCCCTCTACGGGGACCATCCGTGGATCGAATACACCACGCGGGAGACGCTCGATCTCACGTCCCCCGACCTCCCCGCCGCCCGCCGATGGAGTGACGTCGCGACCATCATCAACGCAGCGGCCTACACCGCCGTCGACACCGCCGAGACGCCCCGCGGACGCGTGGACGCGTGGACGACGAACGTGACCGCCGTCGCCGCCCTCGCACGCATCGCCACACGTCACGGCATCACCCTCGTCCACATCTCCAGCGACTACGTCTTCGACGGCACCAAGGACGGCGCCTACACCACGACCGATCCCGTCTCGCCCCTCGGCGTCTACGGACAGACCAAGGCCGCCGCGGACGCCGTCGTCAGCACCGTCCCGCGCCACTACATCCTCCGCACCAGCTGGGTCATCGGCGACGGCGAGAACTTCGTGCGGACCATGACCGCCCTCGCCGAGCGCGGCATCGACCCGATGGTGGTGGACGACCAGACCGGACGTCCGACCTTCACCGTCGACATCGCCGCCGCCGTCCGGCGACTCCTGGACACCGGCGCGCCCTACGGGACTCACCACGTCAGCGGCACGGGAACGCCCGCGACCTGGCACGAGATCGCCCGGGAGGTCTTCCGTCTCACCGGTCACGATCCTGCGCGCGTGACGGCCGTCTCGACCGAGGAGTACTCCGCGGGATCCCGCGGACCGACGGCGCCGCGCCCCCGCAACAGCGTCCTCGAGACCGACGGGCTCGACGCACCGTGGCGAGCGCGCCTGGTCGGGTACCTCCTCGGGCGGTGAGGCGAGCGCGCGCCCCCGGCCGATCGGGATCGCGGGTCAGCGGGTCGGTGAGACGCTCGGCGTCGCGGACGGGCTCGTGACGGGTGTCGGGCTCGGCGTGGGCGACACGGTCGGCGGGGCCGTGGGCGTCGCCGACGGTGCTGCCGAGCGCGCTCCCGTCGAGGAGGCCGCCCCCTCCACGAACCCGCCGCGGGCTCCGGTCCACGAGATCGTCCCGTGTTCGAAGTCCTGGCTCCAGCCGCCGCCCGCACGCGGGTAGGCCGCCGTCGTCGGGTAGCCGAGCTGCCCGCCCTCGGCCCCCAACGAGGTCCACGTCTCGAGGAGTCCCCCGTCGATGCGCACCGCCGCCGTGTTCGGCGACCACACGATCCAGCCGGTGTCGAACTGCTGCTTGCAGCCGCCCCCCGTCAGCTTGCACACCGCATCCGCGCGGGGCCAGCCGAGCGTTCCGGCGTTGTATCCCTGACGGGCGTACTCGTCGCGGATCGGGCCGCTCAGCAGTATGTCCTTGCCGTCCTTGACGTACAGGGCACCCTTCTCGAATCCCTGTGCGACGCCCACGCCGTTCCCGTCGCGCGCCTGCGTCGGCCCCGTGGGGTAGCCCAGCACGCCCTTCTCGGCTCCGCGGGCCGCGTACGGCACGGCCACGGCCTTGTCGACGCGCACCGCTCCGAGGGAGGACGTCCAGTAGATGGATCCGCCGTCGAAGGGCTGGACGCAACCGCCGCGATCGAGACCGCAGACCTGCGCGCCCGTCGGCCATCCGAGCGGACCCCAGTTGTAGTTCTGACGCGCGTACTCGTCACGGATGGCGCCGAACATCTGGATCGCCGTGTCGCTCGCCGGCGGCAGATAGATCGCGCCGCCCGTGAAGCCCTGGACGATCCCGTCGCCGTTCCCCGAGCGCGGCAGCGCATCCGTCGTCGGATACCCCATCCGCCCCTTCTCGAACCCCTGGGCCGAGTACTGGGCGAAGATCGCGCCGTCGACGACGTGCGTGCCGCCGGTCGCGGTCCACAGGATCGTCCCGTTCTGGAAGTCCTGGCGACAGCCCGACGAGCCGCAGGACTGTACCGACACGGGCCAGCCGAGTCGCCCGTCGCTGTACCCGGCCGCCGCGTAGGCATCGCGGATGCCACCGAACATGTGGATGCCCCAGCCGTTGCGCCAGTAGATGGCTCCGCCCTCGAAGCCCTGGACCCAGCCCGTGCCGTTGACGGTGCGGTACTGCTCCGGACCCGTCGGGTAGCCGATCGTGCCGCCGACGCCGCCGAGCGCGTCGAAGCTCTGCTTGATGCCGCCGCGCACGGCCCACGTGCCGCCGCCCGCCGACCAGAAGATCTCGCCGTTCTGGAAGACCTGGCTGCATCCGCCGCGCGGGAGGCCGCACGACTGATCCGTCATCGGCCATCCGAGATCGCCCGAGGGACCGCCCCAGCGCTGATACTCGGCGAAGATCGAACTCGACACGATGCGGCCGCCCGCCACCGACGACCAGTAGATCGCGCCCAGCTGGAAGTTCTGGATCCATCCACCCTGGTTGACCGTCGACCACGTCGCCGTGTCGGTCGGGTAGCCCAGGTACCCGTTCTGCTGCCCGCTCTGCTGGTAGAGCCCCCAGATCCCGCCGTCGACCTTCTTGGCACCGTTGTCAGTGGTCCAGAACACGCCGCCGGACGCGAAACGCTGCTGGCACCCCGTCCGGGCATCGTTGCACTCCACCCCGGACGTCGAGGCCCCGAGGGAGGGGTTCGCGTCGCGCACGGCCTGGATCTCCGCCTCCGGAAGCGATGCCGTCGGGTCGCCGAACCACGTCGACCAGAACAGGAAGAAGTTGCGGTTGCCGTAGGCGGAGCACCCGTCGCCCTCCCCCCACTGCGCCCGCAGCGCCGCGTCGTTGGGGGTGTACGGGGTGTAGATGTAGAGGGCGGCGGTCGCCTGGTTGACGATGTACACCGACTTCCGGCCGCACGACTGGTTCGGCGAGTACAGGATGCTGTTGGTCATCCCCGCCTTGTACCAGTAGCTGTCGGCGTACTTCTGGTAGATCTTGAACTGGCGTGCGGCGCCGTAGATCTGGTTGAACAGTCCGTAATAGGCCGAGTCGCAGGCGGCGGTGTCCGGGCATCCCTGCCCGGTGGCGGCCTGGTACCGGCCGGCGCTCGGGTTGTCCATCGTGACCAGGCTCTGTTCCTTCTCGAGGAGGACGAGGAGGACCTTCTGGCTGATGCCGCAGGACCGCGCGACGCCATCGATGATCTGGGCGGCCGTCTGGCGCACGCCCCCCTGGTATCCGCTGCACAGAGCCGACTCGGCGGACTTCGCCACCGTCGTCGTGACGTAGTCCTTCAGGCAGTTGCGCGAACAGCGGTTGCCCTTGGTGTTCAGGAAGTTCTGGACGTCGCCCGCCGTCATCGTCGACGTCGAGTAGAAGTTGGCATCCGACACGATCTCGCCCGCGTCGAAGTCGCGCGCATCGGCCGCCTGTGCCGCCGGGGCGGGTGCCACAGCGACGAAGAGACCGGCCGAGAGCACGGCGATCACGAGAAGTCCGAGGGCGCGCAGCGCGATGAAACGAGGGAGCATCACTGATCCTTGCCGTATCCCAGCGTCACCGCGCCGGACGTCGCCGCGGTGGTGGGAGATGAGTAATCGAACCAGATCGTCCAGTCGCCGGGCGTCAGTTCGGAAGCGGGAATCGTCTGGAAGCCGCACGAGACGTTCTGCCCCGTGGGGGTGGCCGGTGCCGTCGATTCGCGCACGATGTCGCCCTGCCGCGCGTGCAGGACACAGGTTCCGCCCTCCTCGACGACGTCCTGGACGAACGCCGAAGCCGAGATGCCCCGGTCGTCCGCCTGCCAGGCGGCCAAGATCAGCGACGCGGTCCCGATGGTGGCGCTCGGCGCCGGCCCCGGCGAATCCGACGCGGAGGCGGAGGGAACCGCCGGTGCGGGCGTGAGCGAGGGGGCGAGCGGAGTGGGGGTGTCGAGCGGGGTCGCCGACACGTCGCTCCCCGTCGGAGCGGGTGAGGACGAGGCATCCACCGAGCTTCCGGAGAACACGCCGCTGACCGTGGCCACGATCAGGAGGACCACGACGACGAGGACGACGCCTCCGACGGCGATCCCGACGCGCGCACGCAGGCTCATGCGCACAGCCTAACCGGGATGTGACGGATGTTGCGGGTGTGATTTGTGAGGAACGTCACTCCGCCGACGCGCGCAGCGCCGCCACGGCCTCGTCGATGGGCCCGTCGAACAGCACCGTTCCCGAGCGCATCACGACGCCCCGACGACAGATCTGGCTGACCGTGGCCAGGTCATGACTGACGACGACGAGCGTCTTCCCCGCCTCATTGAGCTCGCGGATCCGCTCGATGCATTTGTGCTGGAACGGCTCGTCGCCGACGCTGAGGACCTCATCGACCAGCAGCGTGTCCATCTCCGTGTGGATCGCCACCGCGAAGGCGAGGCGCACGAACATCCCGGACGAGTAGTGCTTGACCTCGGTGTCGATGAATCGCTCGATGCCGCTGAAGGCCACGATCTCGTCGAAACGCGCATCGGTCTCGGCCTGGGACATCCCGAGGATCGCGGCGTTGAGATACACGTTCTCCCGCCCGGACAGGTCGGGGTGGAATCCCGCGCCGACCTCGATCAGCCCGGCGACGCGCCCGCGGGTGAGCACCTCGCCGCTGTCGGGGACGAGCACGCCCGAGATCAGCTTGAGCGACGTGGACTTGCCCGAACCGTTGAGTCCGAGCAGCGCGACCGACTCGCCCTGATCGATCGTGAACGAGACGTCGTCGAGAGCCAGGAAGTCGTTGGAGATGGGCTTGCCGCGCGTCCACGCGACGAAAGTCTCCTTCATCGAGTGCGTGTGACGCAGCACGAACCGCTTCGTCGCCCGCGACACGACGATGGCCGCCGAGTCCGGGTGTGCGCTGGTGTCAGAGATTCTGGGCAAAGGACTTCTCCAGGTTCCGGAAGACGATCTGGCCGATCACCAGGAGCACGAGGGAAAGCCCCAGGCCGATGAGCCCGAACAGGATGTTGTCGCTCCCGATGAGCGAGCCGACCTGCGCGGACTGGTCGGTGGTCGGGAACCAGACTCCGTAATGCATCAGCCCGACCGCACCCGTGATCGGGTTCAGCTGGTACAGCGTCAAGACCCAGTCCGGAACCACGCCGCGCACGAGCGAGATGTTGTACAGCACCGGTGAGAGCCACGTCGTGAACAGCAGGATCAGTTCGACGACGTTCTGCGCGTCGCGCAGCCCCACGTTGATGGCGCCGAAGAGCAGACCGAGACCGAGCGCCAGGACGACGATGACGAGCATCGCGAGCAGGATGCACAACACCTGCAGGAGCGAGGGATGCCATCCCACGAAGCCGCACACCACGAGAAGCACCAGCAGCTGGGGCAGGAAGTTGACCAGCGCGATGATGACGGATGCCACGGGGAACAGCTCGCGCGGCAGGAAGATCTTCTTGATCAGCTCGGAGTTGTCGACCACCGCCCGAGTGGAGTTCCCGAAGGCCTCGTTGAAGAGGTTGATCAACACCAGCCCGGAGAACAGGTAGATCGGGAAGTTCGGCATCGAGCTGTTCAAGCCGAGGAATCCGCCGACGGCGATGTAGTAGACCGCGAACTGCGCAGCCGGCTTGAGGTACGACCACAGCCAGCCCAGCACCGAACCGCGGTAGCGGATCTGGACGTCCTTGCGGACCAGCAGCCACAGCAGATGACGGCGGGCGATGACGGACAGGAGACCGAGGGAGGCACCGGGGGCGACGAGGGGGGCCACGCCGCGTGCCGTGTTGTCGCTCACGCCGCTCCGCTCGCCGGGTCGAGGTCGAGACCCGCGCGGACCGCGGCGGCGCGCGCGAGGTCGACGGCGGACTCGACGCGCGAGACGGCCTCCCCGGGGTCACCGGGGCGCATCTCGATGGAGACGGTGCCGGAGTAGCTCGTTTCGGCGAGCGCCCGGAACGCGGAGACGTGGTCCACGACATCCCTCTCGATCGGCCCGAGGTCGGGCGCACTGACGTGATAGTGGCACAGCACGT
Source organism: Microbacterium sp. 71-36 (assembly GCF_001898305.1). Lineage (NCBI taxonomy): Bacteria > Bacillati > Actinomycetota > Actinomycetes > Micrococcales > Microbacteriaceae > Microbacterium > Microbacterium sp. 71-36. Next base: position 146,648 of record NZ_MKTP01000002.1, on the reverse strand, counting down.
CGGCGGCCGAGCGCACCGCCTCCGCCGGAGTGTCACCGGCCAGTGTCATGCCGGCGACATCGAGGTGCAGCCCGAAGCCGGGGTGCGCGACCGCGCGGACGAGTCGCTCCCCCTCCGCGGCGGTCGTGACGAAGTCGCAACCGTACTGCGGCGGGTTCGGCTCGATGCAGAAGATCACGCCGGCGTCGGCGGCACGGCGCCCGAGCTCGCCGAACACCGCGATCGCGGCATCCTGGATCTCTTCGTCGTCCATCCCGGCGGGACGGCGCCGGTTGCGCGGCGACCCGAACACGAGACGCCCCGCCCCCATCCTTCCGGCGAGGTCGATGAACGCGCCCAGACGTTCGACAGTCGCCCGCACCACGGCCTCGTCACCGAAGATCGACAGGTCGGGGTACCCGAAGAGCATCGACTGGAAAGCCACGACATCGATGCCGTGCGCTTCCCAGAAGCCCCGGTAGTCGGCGATGGCGGCGTCGGAGACATCGGTGGGATCCTCGAAAACCTTCGTCGGTGCGATCTCGACGCGGCGGACGCCACGGTCGCGGAGCGCACGGGCGACATCGGCCTCTTCGGTGGCATCCCAGGCGATGTTGGAGACGGCCAGGCCGATCATCGTGCGCGCTCGCTCTCGACGAAGGAGGTGACCGCCTCGACCACGTCGTCGGCGGATGCCAGATACCCGTCGTCGCGGCCCCAGAGCCCGCTGTGCCGGGTGCGCATGTCGTAACGGCCGGCTGCGCCGTTCTCCGGAACGTCGAGCTCCACGCCGAACGCCTCTCGCGCGAGCCGGGCGGTCGACACGGGCTCGGTGGCGAGGTTCACCAGGTCGAGACCGGCGGCGCGGGCCACCTCGATGTCGTCGGCCAGGCGGCGCAGGTCGTAGTACTGGAACTCGCCGCCGGGGTGGATCCGGTCGACGTTGTTGTCGTTCATGAGGTCGAAGATCACGTTCTTCTTGATGCCGGGGCCGAAGAGACCCGGCAGGCGCACGACGAGGACGTCGTCGAAGTTCGCGCGGGCGAACGCCTCGAGGCGCAGGCGATGCAGACCGTAGGGATGGAGTCCCTCGGTCTCGACGACCGTGTCCTCGTCGACGTCGACGGGGCTGCCGTAGACGTCGACGGTCGAGATGAGGACGAGGCGCGAGGCCTGGAACGACGTCAGGATCCGCTCGAGGTCCGTGATGTGAGCGGCATCCGTCTCGGGATCCTGGTTGATGCGCCACTTCTCGGCCTTCGCGGCGGAGAAGACGACCTCGTCGTACGAGCGACCGGCGACCTCGTGGACGTTCGCGGAGTTGAACCGATCGTCGAACGTGCGCGAGCGCAGGAGATTGCCCCCGACGAACCCGGTGTAGCCGATGAGGGCGCTGGTCATGCGGAGACGTCCTTACGTGCGGCGGGCGAACGGTAGGCCCCGCGGGCGGCGCGGAAGAGCACACCCAGGACGTGCGCGTTCCCGCGGATGGGGCTGATCTTGGTGGGCACCTTCCCCCGGGGATACGTGCGCGTCACGGGGGTCTCGACGGTACGGAACCTGGATGCCCGGCCCGCCTCGATGGCGAGATGGTAGTGGAGCTCGTACGTCTGGAAGACGTCGCGGAACACGTCGACCTCGGGATCGGCCAGGAGGGCGGCGCTGTAGCCGCGGAAGCCGTTGGTCGTGTCGGTCTGACGCACGCCCGATGCGAGGCTGATCAAGGGCGCGTGCAGGATGCGCAGACCGATCAGGCGCGAGAGCGGAGTGTTGACGGCCTTGCCGCCGGGGATGAACCGCGATCCCTGGATGTGGTCGTAGCCCGCCCGCAGCAGGCGCGCGAACTCGGGGATGGCCTCCACCCCGTCCTTGCCGTTGCCGTCGATGGCGATGACGCCGGAGTACCCCTGGTCGAGCGCCCACGCGAACGCCATCCGCATCTGCGCGCTGAGCTTGCCCGGGCCCGTCTTCGTCAGCAGCGCCCGCACCCCCGTCTCGCGCAGATACTCGTGATCGAGGGATCCGTCCGTGCTTCCGCCGTCCGCGACGATGATGTCGACGTCGGCGGCGAGGGGGCGCATCCGCAGAAGCTGCTTGCGCACCTTCTCGCCCTCGTTGATCACGAACACCGCCACCAGGAGGTCGGAGCGTCGTTCGTGGAACTCGTCGGCGCGGTACTCGGGGACCGCGCGCCCGGCGATGTCAGACAATGTTGCGCCTCGTCTCGTCGGCCAGCAGCCGATCACTCGTCAGTTCTTCCATCACGAAGTAGGCGGGCTCCCGCCGGGACTCGGCCAGGAGGCGCGCGATGTACTCCGAGATCACCGCCAGCGACAGGAAGAGGACGAAGAACATCACCGCCAACTGGAGGTTCGTCGTCGTCCATCCGCGCTCCACGCCGTCGGCGGAGAGGAAGGTCACGACCACGTAGATGGCGTACAGCAGGTTCAGCGCGGCCACGGCGATGCCCGTCGCAGAGACGACCCGCAGCGGTCGCACCGAATAGCTCGTCACCATCTCGACAGCGTCGTGCGCCGCCGAGAACAGGCTCCGACGCGGCGCGGACACCGTTCGCGGCGCGTACGACAGGTCGAAGATCGAGTAGCCGATGTGGCGCATGAGGTGGCGCAGGTAGCGGTACTGGCGGTCGGAGCTGGAGAGCGAGTTCACGGCTCGACGCGTGAAGCCGGTGAAGTACGTCGCCCGGTCCGGGATCACGATGCGCAGGGCCTGCTTGTTGTACCAGTAGAACAGCGACCGTCCTGCCCGATGCAGAGGAGACCCTCCGATGCGGGTCGTGCTCAGGCCCTGGACGATGTCGTGCCCCGACATCAAGGCCGCCACGAACGACGGGATCAGAGTGAGGGGATCCCGACCGGCTTCGAACACGACGACGTAGTCGCCGATGGCCGACTCGATCCCGCTGAAGAGCGCCGTGTCGTAGGGGAACCGCCGCGAAAGGCGCAGGATCCGCACGCAGGGGATGTCCGTGAGCAGTTCCCGCAATGCGGCGACGGTCTCGGGGCGCAGCCCGTTGTCGACCACGATGAGCTCGTAGTTGGTGTAGTGACGCTCCAGCATCCGTTGGGTCTCGAGGACCGTGCCGCGCACGTCGTCCACATCGACATCCACCACCGTGATGACACTGACGAACGCGTCGATGCGCGCGGAAGGAGCGGATTCAGGTCGGGTCATTCGAGGGATCTCCAGGAGCGGCCGTTCCGAGGTCGAGGAGGGCCGTCACCTCATGCAGAACGTCATTGACGTTGTCTATCTTGCCTCCCATGATGCACACATAGCCTGGGAGGCTGGGCTCGGCCCGGACGAGGATCGGTCGGCTGTCCGTCCGGTCCTGATCGGCCAACACGGCTTTGACCTCGCGCACGGAGTCGACGTACTCGGTCGCCCCGAGCGCCGGCACGTAGCGCCGGACGTCCGCAATCATCTCACGAAACGTGCTCGCCCCCTCTCGGAGCGATCCGATGGAAGGAATGGGCCGGTCATCGGGCACGGCATCGGTGTCGGTCCACCTCAGGTGGGGCGTGTACCGCACGTGCGAAAGGGTGTGCAGGCCGCGGGAGGGGAACGGCATGATCGAGAAGAACGGCCCGTCCATCACCGTGAACGCCGATCGCCGGAACCGCTCGGGGAGTCGGACCAGCGCCATCTCGGTCACCTCCAACTGCAGCGGAACCGGCGGGATGCCGGAGGCGCGGTGCAGCGGATTGATCTGCGAGTAGACCGAACTCACGACGAAGGGCGCCCGCGCCGTGCCCGCCGCGGTGTGGACCGCGAGCGCTCCGGACGAGCGGGAGATCCGATCGACGCCCTCGCCCAGACGGACATCGATCCCGCCGACCGCCGCGATGCGCGCGAGGACGAGCTCGCGCAGCTTGCGCGAATCGAACGCCCACTCCTCCGCTTCCCACGCCCGCTCGATCAGCGGTGAGAACGCGCCGGCGACATCGGGGTCGCCCACGGGGGCGAGCGTGGCGCCGATCCGGTCGGCGAAGACCTCGAACTGCCGGGCCGTCACCTTCGACATCCTCCGCGCCACGGCGTAATAGTGCGTGAAGTCGTCGTCGATCGCCTCGCGGTACTCCTCGGTCCACGTCCGGGAGCTCACCCGCGACCGGTACGCCGTCAGGATGCTGCGCGGATAGTGGTAGCCGTTGTGCACACGCGCCTGGTTGACGTAGGACGCACGGTTCATGGCCTCGGGCTCGCGCTCGAACACGGCGACACGCTCGAGCCCGAGCTCCTCGCGCACGTACAGCGCGATGCGCAGTCCGAAGAACCCCCCGCCGATGACGATGAAGTCGTACGTGGAATCGCTCATGACCGGTACATCGCACGACGGGCGACGAAGTTCCAGGCGTACACGAACACCGTCGCCGCCACCTTGGCGACGATGTAGTTCCAGCCGAGCACGTCGACCTGCAGCCACATCAACAGCGTCAGCAGGCCGAGCCCGAGGAGCCCGATGATCCCGAACAGGCCGAAACGCGTCCATCCCGAGCGGAGCTTCGGGTCGCGGAAGACGTATCGCTCGCTCAGGAAGAAGTTGACCACCAGCCCACCGAGGAAGCCGCAGATCGCCGAGACGAGGTAGTTCACGTGGAACACCTCGGTGAGGAGGACGAGCGTACCGAAGTCGACCACCAGGCCGACCAGTGCGACCCAGAAGTACTGCAGGGTCTGGACCATCAGGCGCTTCATGCCACGACCGCCTCTCCCGCGACAGGCGGACGCACGGGCGCGGCCCCGGAGGCACGTCGCGTGAACACCGCGACCAGCGCCGCAGCGGCGGCGACGCCGACGGCGGTCGGAACGGCGCGGTACACGAAGAAGAGGTGGATCTGCGAGTGGTTGTTCAACAGCTCGAACCACATCGGCACCAGCAGCGCGGCGGCCGCCATCGCGGCGAACGCGCCGAGGCGCACCCATTCGCGTCGCACGAGCATCCAGACCAGACACGCGATGAGCGTCACCAGGGCCGCGACCGCGACCGCCGGTGCCGTGGGGATCGTCTCGAGCCAGAACTGGGTGTTGCGGCGCGTCGCCTCGAGAGGACCCGGAAGCACGAGACCGTCGACCTGCCCCTGGAGCCGGTTGCCGATCACTCCCAGGATCTCCTGCCAGGCGGAATCGCCGAAGGTGGCCACCGCGAGGACCCACCGCGTCATCCAGGTGGCGCCGTAGCCGACGACCCAGCCGATCGCCGCGATCCCGCCCGCCGCCCACAGCCCGCGCAGGCGGCCGCGCCCGGCGCTCCAGCGCGCGGCGACGACGGCGAAGACGAACAGGGCCCACGCCACCGGCGGATTGAGGAGGTAGTCGACGAAGTTGAACACGCTCGCGACGGCCGCCGCTCCGAGGAACACGAAGGGCAGCGGTTCGCTCCCCCATCGCGCCCCCAGCCCCATCCCGGTCAACAGCACGGCGAAAGCCAGCGCGTGGGGGAAGGAATCCGTGGGCTGGGTCAGCACGTTCGTCGACAGCACCAGGGGCAGCAGCACCAGGGGGGCCACGCGCGACACGTGACGGCTGAGCATCACCGCGGCGAAGACGAGGGCGGCGGCGAACAGGACGGCGATGACGATCCGCACCATGCCCACCCCGCCGAGGAGAAGCAGCGGGCGCGTGAGCGCGGAGTAGCCGTTCCAATAGCGGTTGTAGGACAGGAAAGGCGCGTCGGCGCCCGCGGCGATCTGCCCCAGCGCCGGCACGGCGGCCGAGCAGGTGCCGAGGTGGCGCCCGGCCAGAGCGGCATCCCACAGACCCGCTCCCACCGTGGGGACGTTCATCGTCAGCGCGATGCACTGCGTGTACGCGTCGCTCACGCCCGCGAAGGGGAACGCCGGCACCGCGTGGCCGATGCCGTCCGACGGGTAGTCGGCCGTGGACCACAGGTTCTGCGTCAGCCCCTGCTCGAGGGCCGCCACGATCGGGGCGTGCGGCAACGCCGCGGCCCAGAGGTTCGCGAGGAGGAAGATCAGCTGGAGCAGCAGGTACACCGCGAGCAGCACGAGCAGCCACGCGCCGACACCGCGCTGACCGCGCGCGGCCGCGAGGAGGGCGGCGTACCAGGGCCGTTTATCGGGCACAGATCTCATTGGTCTTGTTCCAGAAGCAGTAGTTCAGGTCGATGAGTTGATCGTTCTCGCGCGGGACGTCCAGCGTGCGGTACCGCGCCCCCGTCACTTCCAGTGTCGCCTGCGGTGCGACGCCGTCGATGAACGGGTGGACCGTGACGCCGGCGGATCCCGGCAGAACCGGGACCGTGAGGGACCACGATGTCTCGTCCGGCGGCAGCACCTCACCGCTGAGCGAGAGGGCCGATCCGCTGACACCGAGGTAGAACCGGGGAAGTCGGTTGAGGACCGGGAGCGAGCCCCCGGATGCCGAATAGTCGACCGTCAGCTCGAAATAGCGCACCCGGTCGCTGTCGTTCCCGGGCAGCGTGAAGCTTCCGTCGTCGCCGATCGTGATCTCCTGCGAGGGAGCGTCCTGCGGGGTGGAGACGTCGTTGCGCAGCCACAGCAGATGGCTGCCCGTGACCACCGTGAGGGTGTAGTCCTGCAGGAGGGTCGCGTAGAACCGCGGGTACCGGCCCCACAGCCATTCCTCGTAGATGGTGTAGTTCGGGTTCGAGGTGATCACGGCTTCGGGTCGTTCCGTCGCGAAGGCGTTCTCGTAGGCGTCCCGTCGTTCGGCTCCGAGGGCGTGGATGATGTAGTCCTCGCCGCCGGGCGCCGGCACGAGTTCGCGTCGTTCGCTGTTGAACAGGCTCGAGTAGGTGGCCCAGATGCGCGCGCCCTCGGGGATGCGGGGCAGGATCTGATCCATCGCCCCCCGGAACCCGGGACCCGCCACGTCGTAGTCGTCCTGACCCGGTGCCGCGATCGCGGCCGAGACGACCTCGCGCTTGGGGATCGCCTGGAAGACGGGCACCCGGGCGACCGCGCTCGTCCCCAGGAACACGACGGCCGCGGCCACCAGGGCGATCGCCGTCGCCGCCCGCCCCGCGACGGCCCACGAGAGCCCTCGACCCGACCGGATGCGCGCCTCGACGCGAGCGATCCCGGTGATGACGAGCGCTGTTCCCACGCCGCTGGCCACGGCGGCGGCGTTGCGACCGAACGGCGCCAGCTGGAGCGTCAAGGAGAGGTAGCCGAGCACGGCGGCGAGCACCGCGATGCCGGCGAGAGCCAGCATCGCCGCCGCGGGGACGATGCGAGGGTGCACCGCGCCGGTGCGACGGGCGATCACCAGCAACAGGATCGCCACAGCGCCGGTGATGAGGTAGCCCGGGACCATGGCGTGCAGGTCCAGCGTCGGTCCACCACGCAGGTCCCACGCCAGCGCATCGGGGGTCAGGACGATGTTGGGGATCGTGCCGAACACCCACCCCTGGTCCGCCGGGATGTCGACGAACGCATACCGCAGCGCTTCGACGGCGTGGCCGCCCGTCAGGACGGTGAGCACCAGCAGGACGGATGCCACGGCGGCCACCGCATCCACGGCGCTCTGCGCGAACGGACGCCATCCCCAGCCGAGCCGCCGGAGGTTCTGGAAGAAACGGACCAGGAGGAAGGCGCCGATGGCGGCGACCCCCTGCTCGCTCCCGAGGGCGACCGACACACCCAGCAGCGCGTACGACACCAGCAACGGCGTGTCGGCCTGCAGGAATCCTCCGACGGTCCTGCGTCGGCGTGCGGGCCAGAGCATGGCGGCCGCGAGGAAGAGCACCGTGGTGGATCGGATGCCGACCATGGAATTGCCCGGGTCGACGAGGTTGAGCTCGGGAACGGTGTTCGACATCGCGACGAAGACGCCGAGTGCGATGACGGCCCGGGTCCACGTGCCCAGCAGCGCCCGGAAGAAGAGCGCGCCGCTGAGGGCGAACAGGAAGGGGCTCAGGAGCCACCGCGCCATCTCCGACGCGAAGATGTTCTGTCCGAACAGGACGAAGAGCGGGTAGTGGATCCACGGCATCCCCACGCCGTGGAAGAAGGGGAAGTCGCGTCCGGGCAGTTCCCCGTCGGCGAGACGTCGGAGCGGGTTGTAGAGCTGGAACGCGCCGTCGAGCGCGTAGCCCGAGAATCGGGTCGAGTGATCCAGGGCCTGGAACACGCTGATGACGGCCTGGGCGAGGAGGAACACCGACGAGACCACGAACAGGGCGAGGACGATCCACCGCGTCCAGGTCCCCGTCTCGACGACCGCTCCGCGGAAGGGCACTCCGAGGCGCCGCCCCCGCCGTCCGGCTGCACGGTCGGCGGGATCCAGGCGTCCGGGGGCGTCCGCGATGTCAGCGGCGGCGGTCGTCGTCATGAGGCGGCCTCCAACTCCTGCAGCGAACTCGAGAGGAACCCCGAGAGGGTCATCGCGAAAGCCTGGAGCATGTGGTTCTGGTCGATGAACACGGGAATGCCGCCCACCACGGCGTGGCACAGACGGTCGTCGCAGATGTAGCGGTTCGGGTCGAAGACCGCGACCCGGGGGGAGCCGATCTTCTCCGCGGCCGTGACCATGGGGTCGGGCTTGCTCAGAACCACGTCCCGCGGACTCGCGCACGGGTCGCTCTGGCCCCGCTCCCTTCCGATGCATTCCAGGACGGTGCCCTGGTTGAGGAATGCGGTGTCCGCCAGCACGAGGACACGTTTCCCGGCGTCCAGCCACGGCTGCCACGAGCGCACATAGTCGTCGCTGATGTCCTGACCGGCCGTCGGGGTCCCGTCGACATAGCCGTACTCCCTGGACAGGCTGGAGTACAGGACGGTCCCGATGTCCGCGCGCCCGGCGATGTAGGAGATGGCCTGCTCCGCCCACGGACGGCATTCCTTCGCCTTCTCGGGTGCCCAGAGCGGCACGACGCGATCGTCGAAGCCGATGGGCATGCAGCCCGACTGCGCCACCGACACCACACGCCACCCCTCGGTCGCCGCGAGCTTCGCGAGCGGGGCCGTGTAGTGGACCGCGTGCGAGTCGCCCATCAGCGCGACGGTGCGCGTGGCCTGATCGGCCGGCGGACCGTAGGTGCAGACGGTGAGGAGGGGGGCATCGGCGGGCGTCTCGCACTGCGGGTCGTAGCCGGGCACCGAACCCCCCTCGGCGCCGAAGGTGAGGGACAGGGCGTCGGGGTACTGCAGATCATGCGAGTCGGCGCAATCGTCGACGGCGGCCAGGGCGCCGAAGCACGGCGCGGGCGAGAACGCGGCGGCGGACAGCCGGTCGCTCGCACTCTCGCGGAGCGTCGCGGAGGCGGCGATGGGCACGAGCCCCACACCGGCGACGAGCACCATGGACACCCCGGTCGCCGCCAGCGTGACCCAGGATTTGCGCGACGTGAGGACCCGGGCACTGCGCACGGGATCCTCGACCCACCGTTTGCTGGCCCACGCCACGAGCACACTGAGGACGATGATGCCCACCCGCCACACGTCCCCGATCTGACGCCCCACGATGAACGGGATCAGGATGATGAGCGGCCAGTGCCACAGGTAGAGCGAGTAGGAGATGCCGCCGACGAACTGCAGCGGGGCGAATCCGGTCGCGTCGTTGAGGTTCGGCCCGCTCCCTCCGCTGCGAGCGGCGATCACCAGCGCGGTCGAGACGACCGGGAGCAGGGCGATCCACCCCGGGAAGGCCATGTCGGGGGTGATGATGAGGATGGAGGATGCGAGCCCTCCCCACCCCAGCCAGCTCGCCCACACGGCGACCGGGGCGGGCAGACGGCGGGAGGCGAGGACGATCGCGAGGAGACCGCCGGCTGCGAACTCCCACGCCCGCGTGAACGTGGAGAAGTAGGCCACGCTCGCGTGCGTGCCCGAGATCGCGAGACTGTAGATCAGCGACCCCAGGAACACCAGGCCCAGCACCGCGCCCGCGAACGGCAGACCACGTCGACCGAGTCGGCGGGCCACGAGGTACGCGAGGACGATGAGCAGCGGCCAGACCAGATAGAACTGCTCCTCGACCGACAGCGACCAGAAGTGGGTGACCGGCGACGGCGAACTGGCCGACGTGAAGTAGTCCGTCGCCTGCACCAGGAGCAGCCAGTTCACGCCGTAGACCGCAGCGGCCGCGATCTGCTGAAGCGGGAGCTCCCACTGCCCCAGGGGCACGAGACACAGCACGCCGACGGCGGAGACGACCAGCACCAGCATGCTCGCCGGGAGCAGTCGCCGGGCGCGACGTGCCCAGAAGGCCCCGAGGCGCACGCGCCCCGTCGCATCGGCTTCGCGGAGCAGGTGCGCGGTGATGAGGTACCCGGAGATGACGAAGAAGACGTCGACCCCCACGAAACCGCCCGGCAGCCGCCCGGGCCACAGATGGTTCAGGACGACGACGACGACGGCGAAGGCGCGCAGCGCCTGGATCTCCGGGCGGAAGTCACGGGCCGTCGCAGCCTGAGCGCTCACGCGGGCTCACCCAGGGCCACGGATTCTCCGCGGATCCATGCCGCCAGGCGCGCGGTCCACGCGCGACGTTCGGCGTCCTCCGCCGCGAAGTCCTTGAGGTAGCGCTCGGGTGCGTCGATGAAGGTCGCGAAGTCGTCCGGAAGACCGAAGATCTCGGCCTTCTGGGCGTAGTACGCGCTGCGGCGCAGCAGGAAGGCGGGGACACCCAGGGCGTTCATGGTCATCGCCGTGTGATACGAGCAGGTGATGGCGGCATCCAGATCCAGGCGCGCGACGCCCTCCGGCGTGGGCTCCCCCGGCGCGGTCTCCAGCGAGATCCGGGCGAGGTCGACCACGTCGAACGTGGCGAACGGGAACGTGTCGTCGAAGAGACGGAGTGCCGCGAGCGTGTCGACCACCTCGGCACGGCGATCGTCGTACGCGTTGAGCAGGGTCACCCGGGCGTCGGGATGCCGTTGGAGGACCTCCCCGAGCATCTCGGAGATGTGCGCGATCACGTCGTCGCCGACATATCCGGATGCGTTGATGTGCAGACCCAGCCGGAACGGCCGATCGCTCGGCGTGGGCGGTGCGGCCTCCCACGCGGAGATGATCTCCCAGAGGTCGTCGAAGGTGTGCGCCGCGCGATCGCCGAGGGCCGCGCGCACACGCGCGAACGACTGGCGGTCGCGCGTGCCGAAGGCGCTGACCTCCCGCCGCTCGGCGAAATCGACGATGTGCGGGACGATGAAATCGTCGATCTGCATCCCGGAGAACAGGAAGGTCTCGGCGCCGAGCTGATCGGCCATCGCGTCGATGACCGCGATGTAGCCGGGCCCCCACTCCTTGTTGAGGTAGCCGCCGCCGACGACGTGCGTCGGCCACGCCGCGCCCTCCGCGGACGGGGTGGGCGCGAGCCACTCGGGTATCTCCTCGTCCGGGCGGTGGAAGAAGACGATGTGCCGGGTGCGATACCAGTCGCGGAGCGCGGCCAGGTGCTCGGGAGAACCCGCCGATCCGACGTGGAACACGCTGACCGGGGTGCGGTCGGGTGCGGATTCGGCCCATTGACGCAGCACGTTCTTGTGCTGGAGCACGTCGCCGTAGTTGGCGTAGCCCGCAGAGCCGGCGAACATCAGCACCCGGGGCGCGTCCGACGCGAGGAAGCGGAGGGTCTCGTCGTCCGCGACGAAGCGGATCTCCGGCTCCTCGGGGGACACGGCATCCGCTTCCCCCTCCGGGTCCGCGAGTCCGTCGAGATAGTGCGGGACGGATTCCATGCCCTCGTCGAACGCCTCGACCGAGAACTTCGCGCGCACCAGGTCGTGGGCGGCCTGCGCGCGGTCGCGGGACTGCTCGACGTCGGACAGGACCGCCTCGAGGGCGTCCGCGTAGAGGCCGGCGTCGTCGAAGCGTTCCACGGGGTAGCCGGTGCGCTCGTCGAGCACCTCCCCCACACCGCCGACCAGGGGGGCGATCGCGGGGACCCCGACCGTCATCGCCTCCAGAAGGGTGTTGGGCACCCCTTCCCACTCGCTCGTCATGAGGTAGACGTCGTACCGGTCGAGCGCGACCTCGCCGATGTGCGAGTACGCCGGGTGCCGAACGGCCCCGGCCGCGTCCAGCCGCGCGAGGTGCGTCTCGAGGTCGGGGTCGCCCATGACGGCCTCCCCGTAGTAGTCGATGCGCACGGGGAGACCGCGACGCACGATCTCCTCGGCGACGTCGGCGAGGACGTCCAGCCGCTTCTGCAGATCGAAGCGCCCCGCCCACAGCACGCGCAGCGGCGCCGAGTCCGAGATCGTCCGCGACGCGCGCGCCACCATCGGCAGGTCGGGGACGATCTGATGCTGCACCCAGAACTTCTCCCGGTCGTAACCCTGTTCGCGCACCATCGTCTCCGCGAAGGCACGGCTGTCGACCAGGACCGCCTGCACGGGGTCGAGGAACCGCGGATGACGGTAGAACAGGACCGATGTGCGCTCCCCGTCGGGCGTGCGATCCAGCACGAACGTGGATACGAAGATCGCGATCTTCCGCGAGAGCACGCGACCGAACCGTTCCACGACGTCGTACCCGACGGTCGAGTTGAACAGGTGCATGGTGCGGGGCGCGGCCTGCGTGAACAGCTGCGGCAGAAGTCGGCTGACCATCCACTCACGGTCGACATGACGAGAGAGGAAGTCGCGCAGCTCCACCACCCGCACGCCCTCCGGGACCTCCGACAGACGCGTGGACCGGTCCGGCTCGGTCGTCAGCAGGACGATGCGCGCGTCGGGACGCGTGCGCCGGACGGAGGCGATGTACTGCAGCATCACCCGGTCGCCGCCCCCGGTGCGCACCCACGGGCACACGAACAGGAAGTCCGGGGCACCACCGAAGGCGCGGAGCATCCCCCAGTAGGCGGCAGCGCGTTCGCGGTCCCACTCCCCCCACGGGTGCCCCCACGGCGAGTACCGTGCGACGGCGTCGGCGCGGGGGAAAGGCACCTCGGGCTCCAGCCGGTTGGCGGCCGCCCATTCGTGGTGCAACCATTCCTCGCCGACGATCGCGGACGGGACGGGCGCGATCGGGGCGCCTTCGCGGCCGATGCGCCGGACGACACGGCGGGCGACCGAGCGTGTTCCCCGGGCGGTGTCGCGCAGAGCGCGCCGGACCGGGAAGGGCACGACCTCGCGGAACACGTCGCGACCGGTGCGCGGGATCGCGCGCGGAAAGAGGCGGGCATCGTTCAGAGCGGCCTCCGCGCGGTCGAGCGAGGAGAGGAAGCCGACCGGAGGCAGCAGGTTGTCCCCGTGCGCGGCGAGGAGCGATCCGGGGCGTACCCGGTAGAACATGGCGGTGCGGGGGGCGACGACATGCGTGAACCCGGCATCGAGGGTCTCGAGGTTCCACGCCCAGTCCTCGGGGCCGAGGCCGAGCGTCGGCGGGAGGTAGAGGTACGGCACCGTCTCGAACACCGCGCGAGAGGCGATCACGCAGGCGTCCCACGGGTTCACCGCGGCCAGCAGTCCCGGCGGGAAGTCCGGAGCGTCGCCGGCGACGAGGTCCCAGCGCGTGTGACGCGCACCGAAGGAGATGATCGTCTCGGGGTGCACGATCGTCCGATCGCCGTGCGCGCGGACCTGCTCGAGCCCGTCGATCAGCCACCGCGTGGAGATGAGGTTGTCACCGTCCAGCACGGCGATGACCGGGGCGGTCGCGGCGGCGATTCCGTCGTTGCGCGAGAGGCCCAGGTCGCCGTTGTCGACCTCGAGGACCTGCAGTTCGACGTCGCCGAGCGTCGCGGAGTCCGCGTGCGCGTCGAGGACCCGGCGGGTCTCTTCGTCGATGCGATCGGCGACGATCACCAGTTCGACCCGGATGCCGCTCTCCCCGGCCACGTCCGCCGCGGCGCGGACGGAGCGGAGGGTCGGGAGCAGGATCCGTCCTTCGGCGTGCGCGGGGACGACGACGGAGATGTCGGCGGTCATGATCTCCCTCCGCGACGCAGCACGCGTCCGGCGAATCGTCTCAGCCGTACGGCGAGCTGTCGGTCGTGTCGGTTCTCGAGGCCGCCGAAGCGGTCGTCGAACCCGTCGAGTCGGCGATGCAGCTCGTCGAACCGATCGTCGAGGAAGCGGGTGAGGTAGAGAGGGATGCCGGTGCCGTCGCGTTGGATCGCGACACGCAGCTCGCGGTCGCGGACCTCCCGGTCCGCGCGCCGATGGGCGTCGTGCTGGGTGATGACGGAGTTCCCGAGCACGCCCGTGAGGCCGGGCCGCTGCCGCCAGAAGGCGAGAGGCTCATCGGCGAGGAATCCCAGCGGGCCGTGCACGGCGAGCCGCACGTTGCACTCCCAGTCGCCGACGACGGCGAGAGCCTCGTCGAACAGGCCCACGGCCTCCAGGGCGGTGCGCCGGTAGAGCAGGGAGATGGGGACGCAGCAGTTGAAGCGCAGCAACTGCGCGAGGGTGACCTGGGTGAGTTCGGGCAGGAAGATCTCGCGCGACAGCTCGCTCACCCGGTCGCCTTCGATCCGCTCCCACACGATCTCGGTGCGCACACCGACCGCGGGGGCGTCCGGATGCTCCGCAAGCCACGCCACGGTCCGCTCCAGGAAGCGCGGATCCCACGTGTCGTCGTCGTCGTGGATGGCGATCCAGGGGTTCTCGGATGCGCGGATGGCGGCGTTCGCCGCAGCTTCCATGCCCGCGGACTCCCGGTGGTGGATGACCCGCACGCGCCCGTCCCACGCCGCGGACCTCGCGGCCACGAGAGCATCGACCGCGTCGGGATCGCCGCCGTCGTTGACGACCGTGAGGAACCAGGAACGGTGCGTCTGGCCGAGCACGTCGTCGAGGGCACGCGCGAGCAGCAGGGAACGATCCTTGGTGCGCATCACGATGTCCACCGTCAGGTCGTCGTGACCGTGCACGTGCATTCGGGTGTTCCTCCACACTCTGGGCAACCAAGCCATGGTAGCCGCAGGTTCCCGAGCCTCCTGGGAGGGCGTCGTGAGCGGGGGCCGTCGGTGATGTTTCAGAGCTCGGCGTGCAACGCCCAGACGCGCTCGGCGGACGCCGCCCACGCGAAGCCCTTCGCGCGATCGCCGGCCAGCACGCGCAGGCGCTCGGCATCCGGCCCGAGAGCGCGGGCGACGGCGGCGCCGAGCTCCCCCTCCGCGGCGAACGCCGCGGCGTCGGCGAGCACCTCACGGTGGACCGGGGTGTCGCGCGCTACGATCGGGACGGAGAGGGCGAGCGCGTCCACGGCACGCCACGGCCAGTCGGTCCGAGTGCTCGCCACGAGGAACGCGACGGCGTGGGAGAGGACCGCGGCGCGGTCCCACTGGTCGAGCGCACCCCGCGCGTGCACGCGGGCCTCGGGGATCCCCGCGGCCGACGCGAGCTCGACGACAGCCGGCTCCTCCCCTTCCGGGACGTCCAGCACCACGACGTCGCCGTCCCACTCCGAAGCCAGGCCTGTGAACGCGGCCGCGAGACCGTCCGAGGCGGCCGCACCGCCGGACAGGGCGACGAACGACGAGGGCAGGTCGAGCGCGCGGAGGCGCCCGACGACGTCCGACGGCACACGGAACCCGGCCACCGGCGCCCCTCCGATGACCCGCACCTTCGCGACGAGCTTGGCTTTGGCCACCTCCGCCAGACGCTCGGCCATGGCGTGCGAGGGCACCACGACGGCATCCGCGTGCTTGCCGATGCGCGACAGCAGCGCGCGGGTGGCGAGGACCTCGGCGCGGGGCAGCTCGTCCGGCGTCTCCCAGGCGCGCAGATCCCACAGCGTGACGACGATCTGATGGGTTTCGTTGACACGATCGTGCCGGACGAGCGGGGCGAGCGCGGTCGGCGAGTGGATGAGCCCGCGACCGATCCCGGGCACCACACCCAGCTGCCAGGATGCCGCTAGCTCGCGTCGGCGCATCGACAGGCGCGTCTCGGCGCTCAGACCCGTGATGCCCGCGTCGTCGGGCAGACCCGGCGCGGGAGTGATGGCCGCGACGTCGCAGCCGCGGGGGGCGGTGTCGACGAGGGCCTGAGCGAGCGACGCCGAGGCTTCCGCGAGGTCGCGGGAGGTCGGTGCGACGAGCTGGTCGAGGACGAGCCGGAGGGTGACGGTCACGGCGCGGGGCTCTCCGTTTCGGTCGGGGGGTGGAGCTTGTCGCGCACGATCTGCTGGACCTGCGCGTAGTCCGGGTCGAACTCGTCGACGCCGCCCTCGGGGGTCAATTCGATGGTCGTGACGGGCTGGTCCTTGGCTTTCAGGGCGAGATCGACCAGCGTCGGCGCGATCAGCCCCTGGGGAAGATCGGTCTCGAGGATGTTCGTCCCGGCCGCCGCCACCTGCTGGAAATGCTGCAGGACGTTCTGGGGGGTGAACTGCGCGAGGATCGCCTCCTGCAGCTGGCGCTGGCGCCGCATGCGGTCGAAGTCGCTCGTGGTGTAGCGCGAGCGGGCGTACCACTGCGCGGTGTCCCCGTCCATGTGCTGCGCGCCGGGCTCGATCCAGCCGAACGCCCAGTCGTCCACGGGCTGCCCGTCGTAGGCCGGACCCCCCTTGGGCAGGCGCTCGTCGACGGTGATGTCGACGCCGCCGAGCGCGTCGACGACGTCGGCGAAGCCCTTCATGTCGATCAGCACGTAGTACGGGATCTGGATGCCGAGGATTCCTTCCGCGGCATCCTTGGTCGCTTCGATGCCCGGCTCGGATCCGTTGGCCTTGGCGTCGGGATAGAGGGCGTTGCCGTCCTGGCACACCTCGACCTCGGTGCGCAGCTGATTGATGCCGCTCCCCCAGCCGCAGGTCGGGTCGTACTTGCCCTGGTGGCCATCCGGGTACTCGTCCTGCATGGGCCCGGGGGCGAACGGGAAGTGCGGCATGTCACGCGGGATGCCGGTGATGGTGACCGCCCCGGTGGAGGCGTTGACGGAGACGACCGAGATGGAGTCGAACCGCATCGAGTCGCGCCCCTCGCCCGAATCCGCGCCCAGGAGCAGGATGTTGTAGTAGCCGTCCGACGGCGGGACGACCGGCGCGGATTCGGCGAAGATCGACGCGAAGGCGTCGCGCGTGGTCCCGGCGGCCTGGCCCGCCCAGGCGGCGCCGGAGCCGGTCACGACCAGCAGTCCCACCGACACGACCGCCATCGCCCAGCGCGCCACGGGGCCGGTCCGCACCAACCGCACGAGACGCAGAGTGTCGATCGTGAGCACGATCCAGAGGACGACGTAGCCGACGAGGACGACCTGCACGAGGGTGAGCGGAACCCACCGGAACCAGGCCAGGAAGTCGGGGATGAACGAGCCCGTCGCGAGGGCGAACAGCCCGCTCGGCCAGAGCAGCGCCCCCAGCGCCGTGAGGGCGAGGACCGCCCAGAGGAAGAGCGTGGCGCCCAGACCGAAGCGGCCCAGGCGGCGGTTGCCCGCGAGGATCTGCGCCGACCCGGGCACGAGCACGTTGAGCACGACGAGCCACCACCCGCGACGGGTCATGACCTCCCGCGACGACGCGTCCGGGTGACGCATCGGTCGGGACTCGGTCAGCGACTCGCGTGCGCGGGGCCGCACCGGTGCGGCAACGCTCACAACGAGTCCTTGAGGCGGCGGTTCTTCTCCTCCACCTGGGATTCGAGGTCGACGGCGTACGCCTCGACGCGGTCTCCGAGGGCGGTGTCGCTCGCACCGAGGATGCGGGCCGCCAGGAGCCCCGCGTTCTTGGCCCCGTTGATCGAGACCGTGGCGACGGGGATGCCGGCCGGCATCTGCACGATGCTCAGCAGCGAGTCCAGACCGTCCAGCGTGGCCAGCTGGACGGGGACGCCGATGACCGGGAGCGCGGTGACCGAGGCGAGCATTCCCGGGAGGTGGGCGGCACCGCCGGCCCCGGCGATGATCGCCCGAAGCCCCCGCGCCCGCGCCTCGCGGCCGTAGCGGATGAGCTTGTCGGGGGTACGGTGCGCCGAGACGACCTCCACCTCGTGCGGGATGCCGAACTCGGTGAGCACCTGCGAGGCGTCGCTCATCACGCGCCAATCGGAATCGGAGCCCATGACGACGCCGACCAGCGGCGTCTCGGAGGAATGCAGCGGCCGGGTCACCGGTCCAGGGTAGGGCGGGTCGCTGGAAGATCCCGGAACGGCGCGCTCAGTCGAAGAACGCGGCCGCCGCACGCCCCTCGTAGACGACGTCGTCGAGGTCGTCGCCCGCGACATTGACGTGCCCGACCTTGCGCCCCGGGCGCGGGTCTTTGCCGTACGTGTGGATCTTCGCGGTCGGATGCGCGGCCATCGCGGGCGCGAACCGCTCCGTGAGCCCGCCCTCGGCGGGGCCGCCGAGGATGTTGATCATGACGGTCCAGGGCGCGACGGCCTCGGTGGATCCGAGCGGGAGGTCGAGAACCGCGCGCAGATGCTGCTCGAACTGGCTCGTGACGGCGCCGTCCTGCGTCCAGTGCCCGCTGTTGTGGGGGCGCATGGCGAGTTCGTTGATGAGGATGCGGTCGTCGGACGTCTCGAACAGCTCGACGGCGAGCATCCCGGTGACGCCGAGGCCCTCCGCGACCGCGACGCCGATCTCCGCGGCCATGCGCGAGAGTCGCTCGCTCGCGCGCGGCGCGGGGGCGATCACCTCGGCGCACACGCCGTCGCGCTGCGTGGTCGCCACGAGGGGGTACGTCCGCACCTCGCCGGACGGGCGACGGGCGACCTGCTGCGCCAGCTCTCTCGTGAAGTCGACGAGCTCCTCCACGAGGAGGGCCCCGCCGCGGGCGTCCTCGGCGAGCGCGGCGAACCAGTCGTCGGCCTCGGTCGCCGCCGAGACCACGCGCACGCCCTTGCCGTCGTAGCCGCCGCGGGGCGTCTTCACGACCGCCCGGCCGCCGTGGGCGTCGAGGAAGTCCTGGAGCTGCGCGGCATCCGCGACCGCCGCCCAGTCGGGCTGCGGCATCCCGAGCTCCGCCATGCGTGCGCGCATGACGAGCTTGTCCTGAGCCACGGCCAGGGGGGCCGGACCCGGGTGCACGGCCACGCCCGCGTCCACGAGGGCTGCCAGGACGTCCTGCGGCACGTGCTCGTGATCGAACGTGAGGACGTCCACGTCCCGCGCGAAGCGGAGCACCGTCTCGGCGTCGCGGTAATCGCCCACGGCGGTGGCGGCGAGCCCCGCCGACATGCCCTCGGCCTCGGCGAGGACGCGGATGTCGATTCCGAGCTCCTCGGCCGGCGCGATCATCATCCGCGCCAGCTGTCCGCCACCGACCACTCCGACTCGCAGCGCCATGCCGCTCCTTCCGTCCCGTCCATTGTGCTGCACGCCACCGCTGCGCTCCCCTCCGCACCCCTCCCCCGCGCGATAAACGGCATCCGCGCGAAGAAACGGCGCGACAGCGCGTTTCTCGCCGTGGATGCCGTTTATCGACGGGGCGTCAGCGAGCGGGGCGGGGCGTCAGAAGTCGACGGCGCCGGACCCGTGCGCCTGGGAGTCGCGATGCGCGAGGATCTGGTTCACCTCGACCTGATCGACCAGCGTCTCGTGCACGAGGGCCGCGTGCGGCACGTTCTTCAGACGCAGCGGAGGCTCGACGCCGTTGGAAAGCGTGAGGGTCCCGGCCCCCCAGATGCGTTGCAGGATGCCGCGACGCATCTGGATCGCATAGCCGCGGACGTGCGAGATCTCCCGGCTGCTCGACCCGAAGAAGCCGGAGCGCTCGATGACCCGACGGGTCGTGATCGTCCACGACCGCGACAGCCACACGAAGTACGGCACCAGCACGAGCAGCACCAGCGCGGCACCGGCTGCGGTCAGCAGCATCCAGTTCTCGAACGGCGCGGGGAGGTTGTCGTAGTAGTACGCGGTCGCCCCGGCCACGGCGATGAGGACGAGAGCCGACCAGAACAGCCGCCGGGCATGACCGCGCAGGCGCGCGATGCGCCGTTCGGGCGCAGCCGCGCCGGGAGCCGGCGTGCGAGGGCGGCCTCCGTAGGTGTCGGGCGGGGTCACATACTCATTGTGGGGGTCGAAGCCGTCGAGTCCGCCCGCACACGCGGACCGGACACGGGTCAGCGCACGTGGACGACGTCTCCGGCCGCGACCACCGTCTCGATCGTGCCCGACGCGACGACGAGCCGGCCCTCGGCGTCGAGCCGCTCCGCCCGGCCCTGCACGGTCGTGCCGTCGGGGAGGGACACCGACACATCGCGCCCCACCGTCGAACACAGCTTCTCGACATCGCGGTGCACGCGCGCCGCGTCGCCGCCCGAGAGCGCGGCGAGGAACCAGGCGAGGGCCTCGACGTAGTCGGCGAGCAGACGGTCGTCGTCGACCTCGACCCCCATCGCGGCGAAGGACGTGGCCGTGGACACGGGGAGATCCGCCCGCGTCATGCGCGTGTTGATCCCCGACCCGATCACGACCGTGTCGAGGCTGCCGGGGACCGCTTCGGCCAGGATCCCGCAGATCTTGCCCCCGTCCACGAGCACGTCGTTCGGCCACTTCAGCTGTGCGCTCGGACCGTGACCGACCAGCCGCGCGTCGATGGCGCGTGTCATCGCCGCGCCTGCGGCGAGCGGGATCCACCCGCGCATCTCCATCGGGATGCGCCCGGCGTCCACGACCACCGACACGGCGAGCGCGGTGCCGGCGGGGGCGGTCCACGTGCGGTCGAGCCGGCCGCGCCCCGCCCGCTGGTCGTCCGTCACGAGCAACGACAGGTGCGGCCACCCCGCGGGGTCCGCCGTCACGGCGGCCACGACGTCGGCGTTGGTGGAGTCGGTGGTCTCGACGACCTGGACCCGGGGGCTGAGTGCGGCGGTGAGCGGGTATCCGGCAGCGGGGATGGGCATGTGCACACCCTAGGCACGACGCGGGGGCATCTGCATCCCCTCGCCTCTCCCCCTGCTCGCACCCGCGGACGGGATGGATGGATGCCACAGCGTCCCGGCGGGGTGCTTGTGCGCACCCTCCAACATCGGCGCCGAACCGGTCGCTAGGGTGGAAAGCGTGACCGACCAGCCCGATCTCTTCACCACCGCCGGCAAGATCGCGGACCTGCGCGCCAGGTTCCAGGACGCGGTCGTCGACGCCGAAGCCGCCGCGCGCACCAAACAGCACGCGAAGGGCAAGCTCACCGCCCGGGAACGCATCGAGATGCTGGTCGATCCCGGCTCGTTCGTCGAGCTCGACGAGTACGTGCGCCACCGCACGACGGCGTTCGGCATGGACAAGTCGCGTCCCTACGGCGACTCCGTCGTCACCGGGACCGGCACGATCCACGGCCGCACGGTCGCGGTGTACGCGCAGGACTTCTCCACCTTCGGCGGCTCGCTCGGCGAGGTCGCCGGCGACAAGATCATCAAGGTCATGGAGCTGGCGCTGCGCAGTGGCATCCCGATCATCGGAATGCTCGACTCGGGTGGCGCGCGCATCCAGGAGGGCGTCGTCGCGCTCGGGAAGTACGGCGAGATCTTCCGCCTGAACACCGCAGCCTCGGGCGTGATCCCGCAGATCTCGATCATCATGGGTCCGGCCGCCGGCGGCGCCGTGTACTCCCCCGCGCTCACCGATTTCGTCATCATGGTCGACAAGACCAGCCAGATGTTCGTCACCGGCCCCGACGTCATCAAGACCGTCACCGGCGAAGACGTCGGCATGGAGGAGCTCGGCGGCGCGCACACCCACAACACCCGCTCGGGCGTCGCGCACTACCTCGCCGACGACGAGGACGACGCGCTCGACTACGCGCGCACGCTCATCGGGTTCCTCCCCGACAACAACCTCGCCGAGCTGCCGCTCTACGAGACGCCGTTCGAGTTCGAGACGACGGATGCCGATCGGGCCCTGAACACCGTCATCCCCGACTCGCCGAACCAGCCCTACGACATCCACACCGTCATCGAGGGCATCGTGGACGGCGCCGACTTCCTCGAGGTCCAGCCTCTGTTCGCCCCGAACATCGTCATCGGCTTCGGTCGCATCGAGGGCCGCACCGTCGGCATCATCGCCAACCAGCCGTCGCAGATGGCCGGCACGCTGAACATCGACGCGGGAGAGAAGGCGTCGCGCTTCGTGCGATTCTGCGACGCGTTCTCCATCCCGATCGTCACCCTGGTGGATGTGCCCGGCTACCTTCCCGGCACCGACCAGGAGTGGACCGGCGTGATCCGCCGCGGCGCCAAGCTGCTGTACGCCTACGCCGAGGCGACCGTGCCACTGGTGACCGTCATCCTGCGCAAGGCCTACGGCGGCGCCTACATCGTGATGGGATCCAAGCAGCTCGGCGCCGACATCAACCTCGCGTGGCCGACGGCCGAGATCGCGGTGATGGGCGGCCAGGGCGCGGTCAACATCCTCTACCGCGGCGAGATCAAGCGCGCCGAGGAAGCGGGCGAAGACGTCGCCGCGGTGCGCACGCGCCTGGCCAACGAGTACACCTACAACGTGGCATCCCCCTTCCTGGCTGCGGAGCGCGGAGAGCTCGACGGCATCATCGAGCCCGCACAGACGCGCGTGTCGATCGCCAAGGCGCTGCGGGCGCTGCGCAACAAGCGCGCGAGCCTGCCCGCCAAGAAGCACGGGAACATCCCGCTGTGAGCGAGCCCAGCGCCGTCGAGCCGCCCGCGTCGGTCGGTCGCATCGTCCGCGGAGCCCCGACCCCCGAAGAACTCGCTGCGGCCATCGTCGTCGTGGGCGAGGCGTACGCGCGAGAGGCGGCGGACGCCACGGCGCCCGACGCCGCGGCGCGATCGCGCTGGGAGTTGTCCGCGCGCGGACTGCGGGTCCCGCTCAACCGCGACGCCGGCTGGAACGGATTCACGGGCTGACTGTCCCCCGAAATACCTACAGACGCCGCCGGATCGTTCGCGAATACTGGAGGAGCTGGAACGCATCACGCGTTCGGTCGGGCCGCTCCATCGAGCCGGTTCCGGCCACCGCGAACGGTTTTCGGGTAGCCGTTCGCATGGGTGAGGGGCAGGCGACATCGCCGCCCCTCACCCCTCATTTTTCGCACTCTTCCCCGGATGCAGATACCCGTCTGGCCCCCGGCGGCGTTCGCGCCGCGGGGGCCTCCCTTTCGCCTCAGTGCGGGCGGCGGATCTCGCGCCAGAGGTCGACGTCGTCCTCGTCCGCGCCGGCACCCGCAGCCGCCGTGCGCCCCACGACCGTGACCGCGACCTCGTGGTGGGGCGACGTCCGGATGATCAGGCGCTCGGAGGAGGCCTGCTCGACGATGCCCGCCAGTTCGGCCCGGATGTCGTGCAGCGCCGACGCCGGCAGGTCTTCGAGGCCGCCCTCGTCGAAGAGCATCACGATCGTCCCACGACGACGAGCCGCGTCGATCTGTGCGCGCACCGCCTCGTCGAGGAGGCGCGGACTGCGCAACTCGTCGCGCAGACTCTGCTCCGCCAGGCGCGCCGCGTTCTTCTCGCTCGGACGCAGATTGCCGCCCGTCTCGATCGTGCGACCGAGCACCGGGCCTGCGACGTGAAGTGCCCGCTGCACGTGCAGGCGGCGCTCCCGCTGACGCCCGCTCTGTGAGGCCTGCCAGGCGGAGGCCGCCTGCTGGAGCTCGGACAACTGCTCGGCGTCGGGAGCGACGCGATCGAGAGCCGTCGTGATC
Organism: Microbacterium sp. 71-36; assembly: GCF_001898305.1. NCBI lineage: Bacteria > Bacillati > Actinomycetota > Actinomycetes > Micrococcales > Microbacteriaceae > Microbacterium > Microbacterium sp. 71-36. Next base: position 123,150 of record NZ_MKTP01000002.1, on the reverse strand, counting down.
AGCTGGGCCACGGCCACCCACACGAGCGACCCCACGAGCCCCATGCTGAGCGCGGAGAGCGGCCCCAGCCACGCCGCCGCCGACCCGGCCAGGATCCCCGTGCCGACCCAGGCGACGATCGGTCGACGACGCACCATCACGACGGTCATCAGCGCGCCGATGCCCCCGATGACCCACGTGACGAAGGGCTGCGCGCGACCGGCCTCGCTCACCGCGGCGAAAGCCGCGTTCGGGACGACGGCGGCCGCCAGCAGCGCGAGGACGACGGCCCAGCGGGGAGGCGCGAGCCGAGTGCCGGAATCCCCCTCGCCCGAGACGACAGCCGGCCGACGCGTCGGCAGGAGGATCCAGATCCACGTGATCGGCAGGTACAGCACGAGCGCGGCGATCAGCAACCACCCTCGCTCGACGGTGTCGGGGAGCGTCCAGAGGAGGCTGCGCGCGGCGAGGTAGGCCGTGAAGGCCAGGCCGATGCCCGACAGGATGGAGCGGACGGTCACCAGCGATCCCCGCTCTCCCACTCGAGGGTCACCGTCGTGCCCGCCGGCGAGGAGTCCACCGTCGAGCGGCCGCCCACCGCGGTCACGCGCGCGATGATCGACCCCCGGATCCCGAGCCGATCGGCGGGGATCGCATTCACGTCGAAGCCGCGACCCGCGTCGCGCACACGGATCGTCACTCCCCCGGGCTCGGCGGACCCGGAGACCTCCACCGTCAGCGCCCGGGCCTCGGCGTGCTGCACGGCGTTGGCGACGGCCTGCATCGCGGCGAGCACCAGCGCCCGGGCCACGCGACCCGGCACCCGCGGCGTTCCTTCCTGCACGCGGCGCGTGACCGCCAGCTCCACTCCGAAGTCGCGGGCCGAGGTCTCGATGTCGTCGGCCAGGGCCACGGCATCCATCGGCTCGTCGCTGCCCTCGAGCGCGTCCTTCTCGGCGTTGGCCAGTCGAGTGAGGGCTTCGCGCGCCATGCTGACGGCGAGCGTGCGCTCGCGCGGGGTCGCCGCGCGTTCCGCTGCGAGCAGAGCACCCAGCACGCTGTCGTGCATGAGGGCGGCGACGGCGACGCGCTCGCGCTCGGTCGCCGCGGTGGCGGCGGCTTGCGCGTAGCTCGCGACGGCGCGGGCACGCGTCTCGTCGACGTTCGCGGCGATCGAGCGGTACATCCAGGTGAGCGTGACGAGGACGCTGCCCAGGAGGAGCGCGAAGGAAACGTCGAGCGCGACGGGCAGGAGGAACTCCGGCCGCCCACCCACCTGGAGCAGGCGGACCACGCCGAACAGGAGCGGCGCCGCCACCGTCCAGGCGACCTGCAGGGGAAGCGGGAAGGCCACGACCGTCGCGACCGTCGCCACGTTGATCAGGTAGAAGATCCAGGGGTTCTCGGTGGGCGACGGAGCCTGCTCGCCGCCCATCGTGGCGATCGGCCACAGGGCGAGGGCCACCATGAACAGCACGGCGAACAGACCGGAGAACACTCGGGCGAACCGGTTCACCGCACACGCGATGACCATTGCGACGAGCGGGACGAAGACCCCGATGACGAGGGGGAGGTGCCACCCCGGGGACTCGTCGCTCGGTCCGAAGGCGGCGACGAAGGCCTGGACGCCGAGGACCAGACAGGCCGGCCCGACCAGCAGAGTGATGACGCGTTCGATGCGCTTCTGCGTGAACGAGCCGGGGTCGTCGCTGGTCTCGCGCGTGTGGGGGATCCGCCCCCACGCCTCGTCGAGGACGGACCGCTCGACGTCAGGCATCTCGGGGGGTCTCGGGCGTCTCGTGGAGGATTCCGTCCTCCATCGCCCGCCGCAGCAGATCGACCTTCGTCGGGGCGGGGCGACCCACCTCGACGTACTTCACGCGGACGCGCGTGATGTTCTCCTTGGCCGTGGAGTACGCCACTCCCAGACGCTCGGCGACGGCCTTGAGGGGCAGCCCCGCAGCGTACAGTCGCAGCACCTCTCGCTCGCGTGCGGAGAGCTGCGCGTCGGCGAACGCGCGATCGCCCTCGACGGCACTGGCCCACTCGACGTTGTCGAGGAGCTCGCCCCGGGCGACGGTGTCGATGGCCGCCAGGACCTCGTGCGTCGGCGAGGACTTGCTGACGATACCGGCGGCGCCGGCGGCGAGCGCCTCGCGCACCGCGGCCGGCCGATCGGCGACGCTGTGGATGATCACGCTCGAACCGTCGCGCACGACACGGTCGACGTTCTCGGAGACGGTGGTGCCGTCGCCGAGCGTGAGGTCGAGCACCACGACGTCGGCGGGAGCCTCCCCTGCGGCACGGCGCCAATCGAGGTACGCGGCGACGTTCGCCCCCGACGAGACCACGTGGAACGA
>NZ_MKTP01000002.1:0-120795 GCF_001898305.1 Microbacterium sp. 71-36 | reverse complement strand
GTGGTGGGAGTGGGGGAAGAGATCGAGACCGTGGACGCCCTGCGGGTCATCGCCGCAGGGCGACGACCGCCTCGACGTGGTGGGAGTGGGGGAAGAGATCGAGACCGTGGACGCCCCCGTCGACGCGGTACCCGTGCACCGCGAACGTCGCCAGGTCCCGCGCGAGCGCGACGGGGTCGCAGGCCACGTAGACCACCGCTCGGGGATCGAGCCCCGCGATCCCCTCGACGACCTCGCGACCGGCGCCGGCGCGAGGAGGATCGAGGACGACGACACCGCGGGAGATCCGCTCCCGCTCTCGCTCCGAGGCGTCCGCGCGCAGTCGGGCGACGTAGCGGTCGACCCGCGCCGTCTCCGCGCGCGCACCGACCCACTCGGCCAGATTCTCCCCCGCATGCTCCGTCGCGCGCGCGTCGCTCTCGACGCTGACGACCCGGGTGGATGCGCCGCCGATGTCGGCCAGTGCCGCGGCGAACAGCCCCACCCCTCCGTAGAGGTCGAGGTGAACGGCATCCGGGTCCAACTCTCCCGCCGCCGAGCGGATACGGTCGGCGACCGCCTCGGTGAGAGCTCCCGCCGCCAAGCGGTGGACCTGCCAGAAGCCGCCCGCGTCGACGCGGAAGACGCGGTCGCCCACGCGCTCCTCGACGACCTCGACCGTCCCGGTCGCGGGAGCTCCGTCGGGGCGAGGGAGGACGCGGACCCGCCCGTCGGCGGGCTGCACGAGGTCGATCCGGCCCGGAGCGGCGCCGCGCAGATCGGCGGCCGCGCGGGCGATCGCGTCCGTCGCGAGCGGAAGATCGGGCGTCTCGACCACGCGGTGCGACCGCGGGGCGAACGGGCCCACACGCCCGTCCTCGTCGACGTGCAGGCTCACACGCGTCCGCCAACGCGTGCCGTCGGACGTCTCGTCGTCCCCGGCCGGCCGGACCGACACGGGGAGTTCGAGTCGACCGACGCGTTCGAGGGACTCTCGGATCACCCGCTCCTTCAGCAGCCGCTGCTGACCGAGCTCGATGTGGCCGAACTCCGCACCGCCGACGCGTTCGTCGGGCGAACGGTCGATCGCGGCCGACGGCCACACGTGCGGGCGACGCTCGGGCGCGGCATCCAGGACCTCCAGGGCCTCGGCGCGCCAGAACGCCTTCTTCCGCGTGTCGGTGAGACGGACGCGCACCCGCTCGCCCGGCAGGGTGTCCGGGACGAAGACCACGCGGCCCTCGTGGCGCCCGACGAAGATGCCGCCGTGGGCGACTCCGGTGATGTCGAGATCGATGAGGTCGCCGTTCTGCATCCTCCGAGCCTGTCATACGACGATCCGCCGCGGCCGCGTCGTCGGTAGCGTGGACGCATGCGCGTGTGCCTGGCATCCACCTCCCCCGCTCGTCTCATGCTGCTGCGGCAGGCCGGGATCGAGCCGGAGACCCGGGCTCCCCGAGTGGACGAGGAGGCGGTGATCGCCGAGGTCGAGGCGTCCGAGGGGCGCACGCTTCCGGCGCCGGAGCACGTCCTGCTGCTCGCACGCCGAAAGGCCGCCGACGTCGCGTCCCTTCTGGCCGAGGAAGGATCGGGGTTCGACGGATTCGTCATCGGCGGCGACTCGATGTTCGCGCTCGGCGACGAGATCCTCGGCAAGCCCTACACCGCCGAGGCCGCGACCGCGCGCTGGCGCGACATGCGCGGGCGCACGGGCGTGCTGCACTCCGGACACAGCGTGTTCCGCGTGACGCCCGGCCAGAAGCCCCGGGAGGCGTTCGCCGGTGCGGAAGCATCGGTGACATTCGCCGCCGACGTAGACGACGACGAGATCGCCGCCTACGTCGCCAGCGGCGAGCCGCTGCTCGTCGCCGGCGCGTTCACCGTCGACAGCCTGGGCGGCGCCTTCATCGAGCGCGTCGAGGGAGATCCGTCGACGGTGGTGGGGATGTCGCTGTCGACGGTGCGGCGTCTCGTCCGTGAACTCGGCGGGTCATGGACCGACCTCTGGAACCGTTCGTAGACTCCAGCACACGTTTTTCGGCGTTTCTTGTCGAGGAGGGTCAAAAGACGCGCACCTCCCCTCGCTAGGCTGGACGAATGCCGAAGATCGCCAAGGTTCTCGTCGCCAACCGCGGCGAGATCGCCGTCCGTGTCATCCGCGCCGCACGCGATTCGGGAAAGGCGTCGGTCGCCGTCTACGCCGACCAGGACCGTGACGCCCTGCACACCCGCCTCGCCGACGAGGCGTACGCGCTCGAGGGCGCGACCAGCGCCGACACGTACCTCTCGATCGAGAAGATCCTCTCGGTCGCCCGCCGCTCCGGCGCCGACGCCGTGCACCCCGGTTACGGCTTCCTCGCCGAGAACGCCGACTTCGCCCGCGCCGTGATCGACGCGGGTCTCGTCTGGATCGGCCCCTCCCCCGAGGCCATCGAGGCCCTCGGCGACAAGGTGACCGCGCGCCACGTCGCCGAGAAGGTCGGCGCCCCGCTCGCACCCGGCACCCCCGGCCCCGTCTCGGGCGCCGACGAGGTCATCGCGTTCGCCGAGCAGGTGGGCCTGCCGATCGCCATCAAGGCCGCCTACGGCGGCGGCGGGCGCGGACTGAAGGTCGCGCGCGAGCTCGACGAGGTCGCCGAGATGTTCGAGTCGGCGACGCGCGAAGCCGTCGCCGCGTTCGGCCGCGGCGAATGCTTCGTCGAGAAGTACCTCGACAAGCCGCGCCACGTCGAGACGCAGTGCCTCGCGGATGCGGCCGGCAGCGTCGTCGTCGTCTCCACGCGCGACTGCTCGCTGCAGCGGCGCCACCAGAAGCTCGTCGAGGAGGCCCCGGCGCCGTTCCTCAGCGACGAGCAGAACGCGATCCTCTACTCGGCATCCAAGGCGATCCTCCGCGAGGTCGGCTACGTCGGTGCCGGCACGTGCGAGTTCCTCATCGGCGCCGACGGCACGATCTCGTTCCTCGAGGTCAACACGCGCCTCCAGGTGGAGCACCCGGTCTCCGAGGAGGTCACGGGCCTCGACCTCGTCCGGGAGCAGTTCCGCATCGCCGAGGGCGAGGAACTCGGGTACGACGACCCCGCCCCCGTCGGTCACTCGTTCGAATTCCGCATCAACGGCGAGGACCCGGGCCGCAACTTCCTGCCCCAGCCCGGCCCCATCCACGTCTTCAAGACCTTCGGCGGTCCGGGGCTGCGCCTCGACTCCGGCGTGACGGCGGGCGACAGCGTCTCGGGCGCGTTCGACTCGCTGCTTGCGAAGATCATCGTGACCGGACGCGACCGCGCCGAGGCGCTCGAGCGCGCCCGCCGCGCCCTCGACGAGTTCGAGGTGGCGGGACTGCCCACCGTGCTCCCCTTCCACCGCAAGGTCGTCCGCGACCCCGCGTTCACCGCCGAGGACCGCACGTTCGGCGTCTTCACCCGCTGGATCGAGACCGAGTTCGTCAACGACATCCCCGCGTGGGACGGTGAGCTCGAAGCACCCGCCGAGGCTCAGGGCCGTCACACCGTGGTCGTCGAGGTCGGCGGCAAGCGCCTGGAGGTCAGCCTCCCCGACCGGATCGCCGTCCCCGCCGCCAAGCCCGGACGCCCGGCCGCCGCACCGCCGTCGCGCCGGTCCCACTCCGCGTCGCCGACCGCCGGAGCCACCGGCGACGCCGTGAAGTCCCCGATGCAGGCCACGGTCGTGAAGATCGCGGTCGAGGAGGGCCAGCAGGTCGTCAAGGGCGACCTCGTCGTCGTGCTCGAGGCCATGAAGATGGAGCAGCCGATCCAGGCGCACAAGGACGGCACCGTCGCCGGCATCGACGCGACCCCCGGCTCGACCGTCGCGGCCGGCCATCCGCTGCTGCTGATCAGCTGAGGCATCCCGTCCTCGTCCGACGCCGCGTCCCTCCGGGGGCGCGGCGTCGGCGTAACTGGGCGGCGGCGTTGCGCTGTGCGGCGGCGTCGCGCTGCGCGGCTGCGTCGCGCTTTGCGGCGTCGGCGCAACTGTGCGGCGGCGTCGCGCTTTGCGGCTGCGCGATAAACGGCATCCACGACGAGAAACGCCACGACGGCGCGTTTCTCGCCGTAGATCGCGTTTATCGGCGGAGTTGCGCAACTCCCCGCGCGCGACGGGGGCACGGTGTCGCGCGCTGTCGCGCAGTGTCCCGGGGCGGCCGCGCGCCGTGCGCCGACGCGGGGCGCGTCGCGCCCCGATCCGATAAACGCCGTTCCCGACGAGAAACGGGGCGACAGCGCGTTTCTCATCGTGGATGCCGTTTATCGCCACCCATTGCGCCTACGGGCACCGCCGCTTCCGACCGCGGCAACGCGCGCCCCGGCGCACCGCCGTACCCCCGCCGTACCCCCGCCGCGGGGCACGCGGCCGGCGCGATGCCGCGTTCAGTCCTCGCCGGGATCGTCGCGGTCGACGATGTGCATCGCGCGGGCAGCGTCCGTGATGCTCGACGTCAGCGACGGGTACACCGCGAACACGCGGGCGACCTGGTCGACGGTGAGGCGACGCTCGACGGCGATCGCGATCGGGTAGATGAGCTCCGAGGCGCGCGGGGCGACGATGACGCCGCCCATGACGGTTCCGCTCCCCTGCCGCGCGATGAGCTTGACGAAGCCGTCGGTGATGCCCTGCATCTTCGCGCGCGGATTGGCCGACAGGGGCAGCTTCTTCACGACCCCGGCGATCTTGCCGTCGGCGATGTCCTGCTCGCTGAAACCGACCGTCGCGATCTCGGGCGCGGTGAAGATGTTCGCCGTGATGCGGCGGGTCTCCAGGGGGATCACGACGTCGCCGAGCGCGTGGAAGACGGCCTGACGCCCCTGCATGGATGCCACGGACGCCAGCGGGAAGAAGTTCGTGCAGTCGCCCGCGGCGTAGATGTTGGGCACCGACGTGCGCGCGACGCGGTTGACGCGGATGTGGCCCGACGGCGTCATCTGCACGCCCGCCTGCTCGAGCCCGATACCGGCGGTGTTGGGGATGGAACCGACGGCCATGAGGCAGTGGCTGCCCTCGATCGTGCGGCCGTCGGCGAGCGTCACGGTGACGCCGTCACCGGTGTTCACGACCGAGTCGGCGCGCGCCTTCGACAGCAGGGTCATGCCGCCCCGCTGGAAGACGCGCTCCAGCACGGCCGCGGCATCCTGGTCTTCCCCGGGGAGCACCTGGTCGCGGCTGGAGACGAGCGTCACCTTCGCGCCGAGGTTCATGTACGCCGAGGCGAACTCGGCGCCGGTCACACCCGAGCCGACGACGATGAGGTGCTGCGGGACGGACTTCATGTTGTAGAGCTGGGTCCACGTGAGGATGCGCTCGCCGTCGGGCTGTGCGGACGGCAGCTCGCGCGGCGAGGCGCCCACCGACACCACGAGTGTCTCGGCCTCGATGCGGTCGAAGTCGGTGCCGCCCGCCTCGGTCGAGACGACGACCGCGCCGGAGCCGTCGAGGCGTCCGTGGCCGGAGATGATGCGGACGCCCGCCTCCAGCAGCGACGAACGCATGTCGTCCGACTGCTGCCGCGCGAGCGAGAGCAGCCGCTGATTGACCGCGGCCAGGTTGATCGCGACCTCGGGGGCCAGGGGCTTGCCGCGGTCATCCTTGGCGAAGAGCTGCACGCCCAGCTCGCTGGCGTTGCGGATCGCCACGGCGGCATCGGCGGTCGCGATGAGCGTCTTCGACGGCACGACATCGGTGATGACGGCCGAGCCGCCCACGCCCGCCCGCTCGACGAGGGTCACGTCGGCGCCGAGCTGGGCGGCGGAGAGAGCCGCTTCGTAGCCGCCGGGGCCCCCGCCGACGATCGCGACGGACTGCTTGCGCTCGAAGCTCTGCACCATGGCATCCATTCTTCCCTAGAGCGACGCGCGGCCCGTGCGCCTGGCCCCGGATGCCGCGGGTTTCTAGAGTGGTCCTATGGCACACAGCAACTCTCACCAGCTCGACGACCCGGCGGTCGACCCGTTCGAGGTCGCCGCGACGGCGGCCGCCGACATCGCGCGCCTCACCGGCGTCGAGCGTCACGACATCGCGGTCACCCTCGGCAGCGGCTGGGGCCGCGCCGCCGAACTCATCGGCGAGGAGACCGCGGCGTTCCCCGCGACCGAGGTCACCGGCTTCTCGAAGCCCGCCCTCGAGGGACACGTCGGCACCCTCCGCAGCGTGCGCACCCCCGGCGGCAAGAACGTCCTCGTCATCGGTGCCCGCACGCACTACTACGAGGGTCACGGCGTCCGCCGGGTCGTCCACAGCGTCCGCACCGCCGCGGCGACCGGCGCGACCACGATGATCCTGACGAACGGCGCGGGCGGCATCCGCGAGACCTGGAAGCCCGGCCAGCCGGTGCTCATCAGCGACCACATCAACCTCACCGCCGACTCTCCGCTCGAGGGCGCGACTTTCATCGACCTGACCGACCTGTACTCGCAGCGGCTGCGCGACCTCGCCCGTTCGATCGACCCGACCCTCGACGAGGGCGTGTACACGCAGTTCCGCGGTCCGCACTACGAGACCCCCGCCGAAGTGCAGATGGCCAAGACCATCGGCGGCCACATCGTCGGCATGTCCACGGCCCTCGAGGCGATCGCCGCGCGCCAGGCGGGCATGGAGATCCTCGGTTTCTCGCTCATCACGAACCTGGCCGCCGGCATCCAGAAGACGCCGCTCAGCCACGCCGAGGTGCTCGAAGCCGGGCGCGACGCCGAGCCGGTGATCTCCGCGCTGCTGGCCCGCGTGATCGGCGCGCTGTGAGCGACCACGTCGCCGCGGCCCGCGCCTGGCTCGCCCAGGACCCGGATGCCACCACCCGCGAAGAACTCACCGCGCTGCTCGCGCGGGTGGAGGGCGGGGATGCCGAGGCGGCCGCCGACCTCGAGGACCGTTTCGCCACCCGCCTCGCCTTCGGCACCGCGGGCCTCCGCGGCACGCTCGGCGCCGGGTCGAACCGCATGAACCGGGTGCTCGTCGCCCAGGCCGCCGCGGGGTTCGCGGCGTACCTGCGCGAGAAGCAGCCCGACGGCACGCCGACCGTGGTGGTCGGCTACGACGGACGCCGCAACTCCGACGTGTTCGCCCGCGACTCGGTGGAGATCTTCGCCGGTGCGGGGCTCCGCGCGATCCTGCTCCCCCGCATGCTGCCGACGCCCGTGCTCGCGTTCGCGGTGCGCCACCTCGGCGCGGACGCCGGCGTCATGGTGACCGCGAGCCACAACCCGCCCGACGACAACGGCTACAAGGTGTACCTCGGCGGTGCGGACGACGGTGCACAGATCGTCTCGCCGGCGGATGCCGAGATCGCCGCGCACATCCAGCGTGTGGCCGATGCCGGCGACGTCACGGTCCTCCCCCGCTCGGTCGGTTTCGAGAACGCGCCGGAGTCGCTCGTCGAGGCCTATGTCGCCGCGACCGCCGCCGTGGCCCCCGCGCCGGCCGGCGTCGACGGGCTGCGCTGGGTCTACACCGCGATGCACGGCGTCGGGTGGGAGACGGTGTCTCGCGTACTCGCCGCGGCCGGGTATCCCGCGCCGACGGTCGTCGAGGCGCAGATCCACCCCGACGGGCGCTTCCCCACCGTGGCCTTCCCCAACCCGGAGGAGCCCGGGGCCATGGACCTGGCGTTCGAGACGGCGCGCTCCGCCGACGCGGAGTTCGTCATCGCGAACGACCCGGATGCCGATCGCCTCGCCGTCGCGATCCCCGACGCCGACGCGGACGGCGGCTGGCGTCGTCTGTCGGGCAACGAGATCGGGCTGCTGCTCGGGTGGCGCGCGGCGCGTTCGGCGTCGGGCGGTTCGCTCGCGTGCTCCCTGGTGTCGTCGCCCGGCTTGCAGGCGGTGGCCGAGCATTACGGACTCGATTTCCACGCGACGCTCACCGGCTTCAAGTGGATCTCGCGGGCGCCCGGCATCGTCTTCGGCTTCGAGGAGGCTCTGGGCTACCTCGTGAACCCCGAAACCGTGCGCGACAAGGACGGCATCTCCGCCGCCGTGGCGTTCCTCGGTCTCGTCACCGCCGCCCGTGCCGAGGGCCGGACGATCGCCGACCTCCTGCAGGAGTTCCGCGACACCTTCGGCGCGTTCGCGAGCGATCAGATCTCGGTGCGCGTGACCGACCTGAGCGAGATCGGCGGGATCATGGCTTCCCTCCGCACCCAGCCGCCGTCCGCGGTGGGCGAGGTCGCGGTGTCGAAGGTCGACGATCTGCTCGAGGGCGTCGACGGGCTGCCCCCGGGCGACGTGCTGCGGATCTGGCTCGAGGACGGCTCGCGCCTCATCGTCCGCCCCAGCGGCACCGAGCCGAAGCTGAAGCTGTACCTCGACGTGCGCGGCTCGTCGGCGAAGAAGGCGAACCGTCGCCTGGCCGCCCTGCGCGCCGGTGCGGAGGAGCTGCTCGCGGCCGTGCGCTGACGCGGGTCCGGCGCCCAGGCGTGCGGCGGTGCGCGGAGCTGCGCGCGGGTGGCCCCGGGGCGACGGAAGTGGCCCCGGGGCCACCCGCGCTCTCGGCAATGCAGAACGAACCCCCGACCGAACGCCCTGTCGTTCGGTGGGGGTGGGCCGACATCACGGATGCCGCCACGCTCGGGCGGCGGCTCGCAGCCTTCGGGATCCGCCCCGGCCGCTCCCCGACGTAGGTATCCTGGGCCGCCCCTGTGCCGGCGTGGCCCCGGGGCCACCTACGACCCGCGGGATCTGCCACGCAGCCCGACGTCAGCCGTCGATCACCGCGACCAGCTCGTCGAGGAACGCCGGGAAGTCCGTCGCGCGGCGGACGATCCGCTGCACGCTGTCGCGCTCGCTGAACACCTCGACGAACTGCTCGAACACGGTCTGGAACGCCTCGCGGTCGGTCTCGCTGAACGCCACGAGCGCCACCACCTGCACGCGCCCCTCGCCCCAGGCGATCGAGGGGTCGGCGATGCCGATCGCGATGCGCGTCTGGGTCGCGGTCATCCCCATGGCGTGCGGCACGGCGAGCGCGTCGGTGAACGCGGTCGACGAGATCCCCTCGCGCTCCACCGCCCGGGCCACGTAGTCGTCGTCGATGACGCCCTCGTCCACCAGCAGCCCGCCGAGGCGCCGGATGACCCCCGCCTCGCCGCCGTCGGCATCCAGCCCGCGCACGAACGCGTCGGGCGAGAAGTACGTCTCGAGCTCGGCGCGGAGGCGGGCGAGACGGCGGCCTCGGCGCACGCGCGACGCCGCGGCCTGCACGCGCTCGACGTCGGCGTCGGTGAGGAACGGCTGGATGCGGACGAATCGGTCGCCGGGACGGGGCGGGTCGATCGTGGTGAGCACGAGGTCTGTGTCGATGGAGTCCCACGCCGGGTCGATGCGCGTCTCGACGCCGACGACCTCGATCGCCTGCCCGAGCGAGCGGTCGACGCTGGAGCGCAGCAGCTCATGGAGCTCGTAGTACCCCGGGCACACGATCGTCGCGGTGAGCTGCTGGTCGGAGCGACGGCTGCGCTCGAGGCGCCCGCCGACGTGCATCGCGATGTAGGCGATCTCGTCGTCGAGGATCGGGATGCCGAGGGCGTCCTGCAGACCGCTGGCGATGTAGACGGCGACCTCGAAGATCATCGGATACGTCGACTTCAGGGACCGCGTCAGGGGGTTCCGCGACCAGGCCTGTTCCCGCGAGCGGTGCAGCAGGTTCTGCACGTGGAGCGCCAGCCGCAGCACGAAGTCGTCGTGCGCGATGTCCACCAGGTACTGGGATGCCGCGGCCTCCACGACCGCGCGCACCGCTCCCTCGACCGCGGGGTCGAGGCGCGAGCGCACGTCGTCGCGCGCCGGCGCGCCGGGGGCGACGATACGGGTCAGCACGAGCGTCGCGAGGTGGCGCAGATCGCCCGCGCCGAGCTGCACGCCGATGTGCTTGAGGGTGAGCCGGTCGAGCAGGTCGGCGACGGTGTCCGCGGCCTCCGAGGTCTCGCCCGCCGCGGCCCCGAGGCCCCGGTCGCGCGTGACGCGGTCGGCGGCGATGGCGATGTGCATGACGACGTCGCCGATGCCGATCTCGTTCACGAAGTATCCGAGCGCCCCGAGCTCGGCGACCAGTTCGGCCTTGAACGGGCCGAACGCACGCGCCCCGACCGACCTCTCGCCGAGCGTCCGCCGCAGCGCGTCGAGGTCGAACATGCCGGCATCCATCTCGTCGTGCGCGAGCTTGGACAGCAGCCGCCGCTGCGCGACCTCGGTTCCGCGCAGGCGGGCGGTGGATGCCGAGCGCTCGAGGGTCAGTTCCGTTCCGCCCAGCAGCCCTCGCACGCGCGCGAGGTCGGCCTCGAGCGTGGCGGCGCTGACGTGGAGCGAGTCCGCGGTCTCGTAGACGTCGATGCCGTCGGCGGAGTCGAGGAGCCGGCGCACGAGCGTGTGCAGGCGATCGCGCGGGGTTCCGCTGTCGGCGGGCGAACCGGCGCGCAGGGCGAGGGCGGCGTCCGTGCCGGCGCGGTAGCCGAGCGGTCCGGACTCGATCGCCGCACCCCCGGAGACGCGGGCGTTGACCGCCGTCACGTACGAACGCACGCTGCGGGGGGTCACGCCCAGCGCATCCGCCAGCGATGCGGCCGTGGACCACTCCGCGTCCCGCAGCAGCAGGGCCAGCAGGCGGTCTTGGCGAGCTTTCGTCGTCACGATCCGTCCTCCGCGCCGTCCCCAGGTTGGCAGCGCTCCGTCCATCCAACCACGCGCTTCCTCTCGGGGCGCCGGGTCGCGGCAACGGCGTTCCGGGGGGTGGGAAACGAACCTGGTTGTCCGCTGTGAACGCGGTGCCGAGAATCGAGGGAAAGGAGGCGGGTCGATGAGGATCCTCGTGGTGTGCGGCGCGGGTGCGTCCAGCACGTTCGTCGCACAGCGTGTTCAACGCGCCGCCCATGATCGCGGCCTCCCCTACTCCGCTTCGGCGGGGACCGTGAGATCGCTCCCGATCGATCTCGACGCGACCGACATCGTCCTCGTCGGCCCGCACCTGGCCCCCGACCTGGAGCGGATACGACAGGATGCCGCGACACGGGGGGTGCGCGTCGCGCTGCTGCCCGAGGACGTCTTCACCGACCTGACCGGTACCCGCACGCTCGCTCTCGTGGACGAGGCGATGGGCGCGCGGGAATCCGCGGACACCGTCTGACCCGCCGCCGGAAAGGAACACCCATGCCCCAGCTCACCCGCACCGTCCGCATCGGATCGTCGCACGGCCTCCACGCCCGCCCCGCGAAGCTGTTCGCCCAGGCCGCCAAGGAGTCCGGCATCCCCGTGACGATCGCGAAGGACGCCGGGGCTCCGGTGAACGCCGCCAGCATCCTCGGGATCATCGCCCTGGGCCTGGAGTACGGCGACTACGTGACCCTCACCGCCGACGGCGACACCGCCGAAGCCACCCTCGACCGCCTCAGCGAGCTGCTGACGACCGACCACGACGCCGAGTAAAGGAAGCACAGGAACATGACGGAACTCCGTGGAGTCGGAATCGGACTGGGCGTGGCCCAGGGCCCCATCGCGCGCATGGCGGAACCCCTGCCCGCGCCGAAGGACGGCCCCAGCGAGCTGTCGGTCGAGCAGGAGACGGCGCGCGTCCGCGAAGCCGTCGGCGCGGTCGCCCGCGAGCTCGAAGCCCGCGGTGCGCAGGCCGGCGGCGCGGCCCGCGACGTGCTCGAGGCCCAGGCGATGATCGCCGAGGACCCGACCCTCGAAGCCGAGGTCGACGCGCGCCTGGCCGCCGGCAAGAACGGCGAGTTCTCCGTCCACGACGCCTTCGCCTCTTTCCGCGAGCAGCTCGTCGCCCTCGGCGGCTATCTCGGCGAGCGCGCCGCAGATCTCGACGACGTCGCCCAGCGGGTCATCGCGCGCCTCCGCGGCGTCGCCGCCCCCGGCATCCCGGATCCCGGCCACCCGTTCGTGCTCGTCGCGAAGGACCTCGCCCCCGCCGACACCGCGCTCCTCGACCTCGACAAGGTGCTCGCGCTCGTGACCACCGAGGGCGGCCCCACCTCGCACACCGCGATCCTCGCGCGGGAGAAGTCGATCGTCGCCGTGGTCGGCGCGACCGGCGCGAAGGACCTGGTCGACGGCCAGACGGTGATCGTGGATGCCGCCGCCGGCGTCGTCACGGTCGACCCGAGCGACGATGACCTGGCGCGGGCCAAGAACCGGGCCGACGCGCGGGCCGCCGCGGCATCCGCCCCCATCACCGACGGCGCTCTCGCCGACGGCACGAAGGTGCCGCTGCTGGCCAACCTCGGCAAGCCCGGCGGCGCTGCCGAAGCCGTCGAGCTCGGCGCCGAGGGCGTGGGCCTGTTCCGCACCGAGTTCCTCTTCCTCAGCTCCAGCTCCGCACCCACCGTCGAGGAGCAGCGCGCCGCCTACATCGAGCTGCTCAGCGCCTTCCCCGGCAAGAAGGTCGTCGTGCGCGTGCTCGACGCCGGCGCGGACAAGCCGCTCCCCTTCCTCAACGACGCGCACGAGGAGAACCCGGCCCTCGGCCTGCGGGGCCTCCGGGCCCTCCGCGCGAGCGAGGACATCCTGCGCGAGCAGCTGACGGCGCTGGCCGAAGCGGATGCCGAGACCCGCAAGTCCGCGGCCGGCCCCGCCGATCTGTGGGTCATGGCGCCCATGGTCTCCACGGTCGAGGAGACCCGGTACTTCACGGCGCTGGCCAAGGACTACGGCCTGAAGACGACCGGCGTGATGGTCGAGGTGCCCTCCTCCGCTCTGCTGGCCGATCGCATCCTGCAGATCGCCGACTTCGCCTCGATCGGCACGAACGACCTGACGCAGTACACCCTCGCCGCCGACCGGCTGCTCGGTTCGGTGGCGTCGTTCCAGGACCCGTGGCATCCGGCCGTCCTCCGCCTGATCCGCGAGGTCGGCGCCGCCGGCCGTGCGAACGGCAAGCCGGTCGGCATCTGCGGCGAGGCCGCCGCCGACCCGCTGCTCGCGGTCGTGCTCGTCGGCCTCGGTGCCACCACGCTGTCGATGGCGCCCACCGCGCTCGCCGACGTGCGCGCCTCGCTTCTGACCCACACGCTCGACGATGCCCGCCGCATCGCCGAGGCAGCCCTGGCCGCCGACGACGCGGCCTCCGCCCGGGAGGCCGCCCAGGCCGCCTCCGCATCCGCCGCGGCCTGAGCCGCGCACCACCCCCGCGGCCCCGGCCGCATCCACAACAAGGAGACACAGCAATGACGACGGCGTCTACAGTCAAGAAGCCGGGAGGTGCACGGGTCGCGGTCCAGCGATTCGGCACGTTCCTCTCCGGCATGATCATGCCCAACATCGCGGCGTTCATCGCGTGGGGTCTGATCACCACCCTGTTCATCTCGGCCGGATGGCTGGGCAAGTGGTACCCCGTCGCCGACATGCTCGGTGGCTTCGGCGACGCCGGCAAGGTGGGCTGGCAGCACGCCATGACCACCCTGGCGGCCAACCCCGACGGCACGACCTTCCCGCAGTACGTCGGTCTGGTCGGTTCGATGATCACCTACCTGCTGCCCCTGCTCATCGCGAACACCGGCGGCCGCATGGTCTACGGCGAGCGCGGTGGCGTGGTGGCCTCGATCGCGGTCATGGGCGTCATCGTCGGCACCACGATCCCGATGTTTCTCGGCGCGATGATCATGGGCCCGCTGGCGGCCTGGATCACCAAGCAGATGGACAAGCTGTGGGACGGCAAGATCCGCCCCGGCTTCGAGATGCTGGTGAACAACTTCTCCGCCGGCATCCTCGGCATGCTGCTGGCCATCGCCGGCTTCTTCGGATTCGGCCCGATCTTCTCGGCCATCAGCTCGTTCCTCGGGACCATCGTCAACGGTCTCGTGAGCGTCGGCCTGCTGCCCCTGCTGTCGATCATCGTCGAGCCCGCGAAGGTGCTGTTCCTGAACAACGCCATCAACCACGGCGTGTTCACGCCCCTCGGCATCCAGCAGGCCGCCGAGACCGGCAAGTCGATCCTGTTCCTCATCGAGGCCAACCCCGGACCCGGTCTCGGCGTCCTCCTCGCCTTCACCTTCTTCGGCGTCGGCGCGGCCAAGGCTTCGGCCCCCGGTGCGATCATCATTCAGTTCTTCGGTGGCATCCACGAGATCTACTTCCCGTACGTGCTGATGAAGCCGATCCTGTTCCTCTCGGTCATCGCGGGCGGCATGACCGGCGTGGCGACGAACGCGATCTTCAACAGCGGCCTGCGATTCCCCGCAGCTCCGGGAAGCATCATCGCCGTGCTGCTGGCCACCGCACCGGACAGCTACGTCGGCGTCATCCTGTCGGTGATCCTGTCGGCCACGGTGTCGTTCCTGCTGTCGGCGCTCTTCCTCATCCGCACGCGCAAGCGCGATCTCGCCACCGAAGGCGCCGGTGACCTCTCCGCCGCCATCGCGGCGACCGAGGCGAATAAGGGCAAGGAGTCGTCCACGCTGGGCGCGCTGCGTAACCGTTCGTCGAACGACGACGTGCTCGCGTCGGCTGACCGCGATGTCGAAGGCTCGCTGAGCGGTCTCGAAGGCGCCGTCGCGACGAAGCAGCTGAACACCATCGTGTTCGCCTGCGACGCGGGCATGGGGTCCTCGGCCATGGGCGCCAGCGTCCTGCGCAACAAGATCAAGAAGGCCGGCATCGAGGGCGTCACGGTCACCAACCAGGCGATCGCGAACCTCGACGGCACCGCCGACCTGGTCATCACGCAGAACCAGCTGACCGACCGCGCCAAGGCGCAGAACCCCGACGCGATCCACGTGTCGGTGGACAACTTCATGAACTCGCCGAAGTACGACGAGGTCGTGGAGATGGTCCGCAGCCAGCACGAGGCGAAGTAACACCCCTACGGAGGGGCCGGGACACAATCCCGGCCCCTTCGTCTTCCCGTCCGGCCCGCGTTTTGCGAGGCTGGACAGCACGACGAGAAAGGCGAGAACCATGTCGGATGTCCTCCGCATCGAATCCGTTCGCATCCACCCCGGCAGCGCCACCCGTGAGGAGGCGATGAAGGAAGCCGCCGATCTGCTCGAAGCCGCGGGCTCCGTCACCGGCGAGTACTTCGCCGCGATGCAGCAGCGCGAGGAGACGGTGTCCACCTACATGGGCAACGAACTCGCGATCCCCCACGGCACCAACGAGACCAAGCAGGCCATCCTCGCCTCCGGCCTCTCCGTCGTCCGCTACGACGGCGGCGTCGACTGGGGCGGGGAGCCGGTGAGCTTCGTGATCGGGATCGCCGGCAAGGGTGACGAGCACCTCGAGATCCTGTCGCAGATCGCCATCCTCTTCTCCGAGGAGGACGATGTCGCCCGTCTGAAGGCCGCCTCCTCCCCCGCGGAGCTCTTCGAGGCCCTGTCGGGCTCCGTCAACGCATGAAGGCCGTCCACTTCGGCGCCGGCAACATCGGTCGCGGCTTCGTCGGTCTGCTGCTCCACGAGGGCGGCTACGAGCTCGTCTTCTCCGACGTCTCGGCCCCGCTCGTCGCCGCCATCAACGCGGCATCCGAGTACACCGTCCACGAGGTGGGCGAGGGCGGCACCGACAAGACGGTGACCGGCTTCCGCGCCATCGACAGTTCGACGGATGCCGAGGCGCTCGTCGATGAGATCGCCACCGCCGACGTGGTGACCACCGCGGTCGGCCCCACGATCCTGAAGTTCGTCGCGCCGCACATCGTCGCCGGGCTCGCTCTCCGCGACCCCTCGCTCGCCCCCCTGCAGATCATGGCGTGCGAGAACGCGATCGGGGCGACCGACCAGCTGCGCGAACACGTGGTCGAGATCGCCGGCGAGTCGTGGGACGCCCTCGAAGCCCGTGCGGTCTTCGCCAACACCGCGGTGGACCGTATCGTCCCGGCCCAGGCCGTCGGCGGCGTCGACGTGACCGTCGAGCCGTTCTACGAGTGGGCGATCGAGCGCGGGCCGTTCGGCGACGCCCCGCCCCACATCCCGGGCGCGCACTTCGTCGACGACCTCGAGCCGTACATCGAGCGCAAGTTGTTCACCGTCAACACCGGCCACGCGGCGACCGCGTACTTCGGCGCCCAGGCCGGAATCGAGCGCATCTCCGATGCGCTCGCCGATCCGGCGATCGCGGCGAAGGTCGAGGCGGCGCTGGAGGAGACGAGCGCGCTCCTGGTGCAGAAACACGAGCTCGACCCCGAGGTGCAGGGACAGTACCGCGCCACGATCCTGCGGCGCTTCCGCAACCCCGCGTTGCCCGACACCGTGGGGCGCGTCGGGCGACAGCCGCTGCGCAAGCTCTCGCGTCACGAACGCTTCGTCGGGCCCGCGGCCGAGGCGATCGAGCGGGGTCTCCCCGTCGACGCGCTCGTGGCGGCGATGGCCGCCGCCCTGGAGTTCCAGGATGCCGAGGATGCCCAGGCCGTGGAGCTCCAGCGGCTGCTCGGCGACCTGGATGCTGCGGCGGTCACCGCCGAGGTGACCGGGCTCGCACCGGAGCACCCGTTGTTCGCGCGCGTCGAGGAGATCGTCGCCGCACGGCAGGCGGCGTTACGCTCGTGAGGTGACCGACACCACACCGTCCGCCGACGGGGCGCCCAGAGCGCCCCGTCGGCGTTTTCGTGTCCTGCGCTGGATCCTGGGCGGCCTCGGCGCCCTCGTTGTGCTGGCGGTCGGCGGCATCCTGATCTACAGCCAGGTCGGGGTCATGGCAGCCGAGCCGGGCCCCCTCGCCGATGCCCGAGCCAACCCCGGGATGACGATCGCCGAGGACGGATCGGCCGTCGTGCTCTCCCCCACCGCCGGCGGAACCGGGCAGGGTCTGGTGTTCATCCCGGGCGCCAAAGTCCAGGCCGAGGGCTACATCGCGACGTTCGCCGACACGGTCGTCGACGACGGGATCACGGTCGTCATCACGCGTCCGTGGCTCAACCTCGCGTTCTTCGATCCGCGCCCCCTCTCGGCCTTCACCGAGCTCGCCCCCGACGTCTCGGTGTGGGCCGTCGGCGGCCATTCCCTCGGCGGTGTGCGCGCGTGTCAGCTCGCGACGGACGCCGACGCGCTCGTGCTCTTCGCCTCCTACTGCGCGAACGACCTGTCCGGTTCGGGGCTTCCCGTGCTGAGCCTGTCCGGCTCGGAGGACGGGCTGTCCACGCCCCAGAAGATCACCGAGGCGAAGGGCGAGCTGCCCTCGAACGCGACCTTCGTCGAGATCCCCGGAGCCTCGCACGCGTCGTTCGGCGCCTACGGCCCCCAGGCCGGTGACGGCACGCCCACGGCGGATCCGGCCGAGGTGGACAGGGTCATCGCCGAGCAGTTGGCGGCGTTCCTTCCCACGCCCTGACGCGGCCTCTCCGCCCCGGGCCGCGGGCGTACGTGCGGCGGCGTCCCGCGCTCCGGATCATCTCGCCGCTTTTTCCATACCTCGCGCTCGGCCCGCTTTCTTGGGCGCAGTATGTCCGGAGCGCGGCCCGCGAGCTTCGGGGCATCCGCCCTTCCTCCACAGCGCTCGGCTCTCCACCGTTCCGGAAAACTCACCACCTGGTGGGGCCCATGGTTCAAGACTGGGTCGGTGCGCGTCCCTGCAATCCCGGCCGATGTCCCTCGGTCGCTCACGACGAGTGAGCTCCGACAGGCGGGCATGACGAAGCGCGCGATCACCGCCGCCGTTTCGCAAGGAGATCTGCACCGCCTCCGGTTGGGGCGATATGCGCCGCGGGAGACCCCGCAGCTCCTGATCGACGTGGCTCGATGGGGAGGCCGCCTCGACTGCGTCTCGTTGTTGTCACACCTCGGAGTCTTCGTGCACTCGCGGACAGGCCCGCACATCCAGATCGATCCCCACGCGACACGTCTGCCGTCACGACCGGCGGAGGTACGTTGCCACTGGCGCCCGACGGCAGCACCCGCGGAGTCGCTCGTCGCGGACCTCACGGGGGCGCTCGCGCAGGCTGTCCTGTGTCAGCCCGCGCGGCACGCCATCGCGACGCTCGACAGTGCCTGGCACCTCGGCCTCGTCGACGAGCGCGGTGTGGACGAGGCGTTCCGGCGACTGCCCGCGCGATTCAGCGTGCTTCGTGGTCTCCTGGATGCGCGCAGCGAGGCGGGAGTGGAAACGCTCGTCCGCCTGATCCTCCGCACCCTCGGCCACCGACCGCAGCTGCAGGTGGTCATCGACGGTGTCGGGCGTGTCGATCTCGTCGTCGACGGGTGGCTCATCGTGGAATGCGACAGCCGCCGGTTTCACTCCGGGTGGGATGCGCAGGTGCGCGACCGTCGCCGTGACGCGGCCGCGCTCGCGCGCGGCTATGTCACCGTCCGGCTGCTCGCGGCGGACGTGCTTTCGCGGCCAGAGTCCGTGCGCGCACAGCTGGAGGAGATTCTCGGCCACGGGCCGGCGGTTCGGCGCTCCGGAGGACGCTCCGTTTTCGCGCCGACACCCGCGCGACGCAGCCGGTCTCGGCAGCGATGATCCGGAGCACGGGACTACGGTTCAGCCGGACACGCCGCGACCTCCCGCTCCTGTGCGCCAGGCGGGAATGCGCCGCGCTCCGGATCGACGCGCGGGAACGACCTCGCCGCCCGCATGCGAGACCCGCAAGCGCGGAATCTCTCCGGAGCGCGGGACGAGCGCACCCGTCCACCTGCCGGCTCAGCGCTGGAAGCCCTCAGCGATGATCTCGATGAGCTCCTCGCGCTCCTCCACCGGCAGGAACGCTCCGGCGGCGGCGTTGAGCTGGAACGCCTCGAGGTCATCGAGGTCATAATCGAACGCCTGCGCCAGCAGCCCGAGCTCCCGCGTCAGCGTCGTGCGGCTCATCAGGCGGTTGTCGACGTTCACCGTGACCGAGAAGCCGAGCTGGTAGAGCAGGTCGAACGGGTGGGCGTCCATCGTGTCGCCCCAGGCCGTGACCGCGCCCGACTGGAGGTTCGACGTCGGCGAGAGTTCGAGCGTGATCTCCCGGTCGCGCACCCACCGCGCCATGTCGCCGAAGGTGACCAGCACCTCCTCGCCCTCGCGCGAGACGACATCGAGGTCGTTCGCGATGCGCACGCCGTGGCCCAGGCGCACGGCCCGACCGTCGATGAGCGCGGAGCGGATGGATGCCAGCCCCGCCCCTTCGCCGGCGTGCACCGTCGTGGGGAAGAACTGCTCGGCGAGGTAGTCGAAGGCCGCGCGGTGATTCGATGCCGGGAACCCGTCCTCGGGACCGGCGAGGTCGAAGCCGACGACGCCGCGACCACGCCACGACACGGCGAGCTCGGCGATCTCGCGCGAGCGCGAGCCCTGACGCATGGCGGTGAGCAGCTGCCCGACGCGGATGTCCTTGCCGCGCGCATCCGCGGCATCCTCGCCCTCTTCGATGCCCTCCTGCACGGCGTCGACGACGTCGTCCAGGCTCAGGCCGCGGGTCAGGTGCTGCTCGGGCGCCCAGCGCACCTCGGCGTAGACGACGCCGTCGTCCGCGAGGTCTTCCACGAACTCCTTCGCCACGCGCACGAGCCCTTCGCGCGTCTGCATCACCCCGATGGTGGCGTCGAACTTCTCGAGGTAATCCTCGAGCGAACCCCCGTCGATGTGGTCGGAGAACCAGGCCTCGAGCCCGTTCGCGTCCTCCGCGGGCAGGTCGAGGTCGATGTCGTCCGCGAGCTCCAGGACGGTCTGCGGGCGCAGCCCGCCGTCGAGGTGGTCGTGCAGTGACACCTTCGGGAGGTTCTTGAGCTTCTTGCCCTGGATGCGGACGTCGTCGGTGGCCATGGTGCTCCTCGGGTCGGATGCCATCACGCGGTGATGCGCTCGCGCACGAGCGGGGTGCGCGCCGGAGCGGTGTCGCCGATCTCCCACGCGCCTTCGACGGCGGCGAGAGCGCGGTCGAATCGCGTCTCATCATCGGCCGAGAGGGTGAACAGCGGCTGACCGGCCGCGACCCGGTCGCCCACCGTCACGTGGAGGTCGATGCCGGCGGCGTGCACCACGGCGTCCTCGGCGCGGGCACGACCGGCGCCCAGGCGCCACGCACCAATGCCGAAGGGCAGCGCCTCGACGCGGGTCACCACGCCGGCGCGGTCGGCCACGACCGTGTGCGTTTCGCGCGGGGTCGGGAGCGCGGCATCCGGGTCGCCGTCCTGGGCGCGGATCATGCGCTTCCACACGTCCATCGCCCGGCCGTCGGCGAGAGCCGCCTCGACGTCGGCGTCGGGCTGACCCGCCAGCGTCAGCATCTCGCGGGCGAGCGCGACGGTGAGCTCCACCACGTCGGCAGGACCGCCGCCCGCGAGGACCTCGACGGACTCGCGCACCTCGTTGGCGTTGCCGATGGCGCGGCCGAGCGGGATGTTCATGTCGGTCAACAGCGCCGTCGTGTTGACGCCCGAGTCGGTCCCCAGCGCGACCATCGTCTCCGCGAGTTCGCGGGCCCGGTCGATGTCCTGCATGAAGGCGCCCGACCCGAACTTCACGTCGAGCACGAGCGAGTCGGTGCCCTCCGCGATCTTCTTCGACATGATGCTCGAGGCGATCAGCGGGATCGCTTCGACCGTGCCCGTGACGTCGCGCAACGCGTAGAGCTTCTTGTCGGCGGGAGCGAGGCCCGTGCCGGCGGCGCAGATCACGGCACCGACGTCGGCGAGCTGCGCGAGGATCTCGTCGTTGGAGAGCGCCGCGCGCCAGCCGGGGATCGACTCGAGCTTGTCGAGGGTGCCTCCGGTGTGGCCGAGTCCGCGGCCGGAGAGCTGCGGGACCGCGACGCCGAACGCGGCGACGAGCGGCGCGAGCGGCAGCGTGATCTTGTCCCCGACGCCGCCGGTGGAGTGCTTGTCGACCGTGGGCTTGCCCAGCGACGAGAAGTCCATGCGCTCGCCCGAAGCGATCATGGCATCCGTCAGCACCCGGATCTGGTCCCGGCCGAGGCCGTTGAGGAGGACCGCCATCGTGAAGGCCGACATCTGCGCGTCCATCACGTAGCCGCGCGTGTAGGCGTCGACCAGCCAGCGGATCTCCCCCTCGGAGATGGGTCGGCCGTCGCGCTGCGCGCGGATGATGTCGACCGCGTCGTACTGCTCGGCGCTCACCGGGCCGCCTCCTCGAGGTCGCGCGGACCGAAGGCGTCCGGCAGGACCTCGTCGATGGTACGGATGCCGCTGACCGTCTCGAGCAGCATGCCCGGGATCGCGTGCTCGAAGAGGAGCTGACGGCACCGTCCGCAGGGCATGAGGGTGCGGCCCTCACCGTCGACGCACACGAAGGCCACGAGCTGACCACCGCCGCTCATGTGGAGCTCGGACACGAGCCCGCATTCGGCGCACAGCGTCACACCGTACGAGGCGTTCTCGACGTTGCACCCCGCGACGATCCGCCCGTCGGCGACGAGCGCCGCGGCGCCCACCTTGAAACGGGAGTAGGGGGCGTAGGCGCGGTGCATGGCCTCGGTGGCGGCGGAACGGAGTTCGTCCCAGTCGATGTCGGTCATCGTGGAGCAGAGGGTCCTCTCGTGAAGGGGGAAGCGGGCCGGGTCAGCCCTTGACGTACGGTTTGCCGGCGGCCGCGGGACCGCGGACCTTCCCGACGAGACCGGCGACGGCGAAGATCGTCACGACGTACGGCAGCATGAGCATGAACTCGCTGGGCACGGGCGATCCGATCACGCCGAGGGTGTTCTGCAGGTTCGAGGCGAAGCCGAACAACAGCGCCGCGAGGGTGGCGCGAATCGGGTCCCACTGGCCGAAGATGACCGCGGCGAGGGCGATGTACCCGGCACCGGCCGTCATCTCCTTGTTGAAGGCGCCGACCGAACCCAGCGTGAAGAAGGCTCCACCGAGACCCGCGATCGCACCGCCCAACGAGACGTTCCAGAACCGGGTGCGGGCGATGTTGATGCCCACGGTGTCGGCCGCCTGCGGGTGCTCGCCCACGGCGCGCAGACGCAGGCCCCAGCGGGTGTGGAAGAGGCCGACGTAGACGGCGGCCACCGTGACGTACATCAGGTAGACGATGATCGTCTGGTTGAACAGCATCGGGCCGATGATCGGGATGTCCGCGAGCACCGGGATGGGCAGGCGCGGGAAGCGGGGCGGCGAGTTCAGCGTGTCGGCGTGCGGCGACAGCAGCTGCGAGAACAGGAAGCTCGTCAGCCCCACCACCAGGACGTTCAGCACGACGCCGACGATGACCTGGTCGACGAAGTACTTGATCGCGAAGGCGGCCAGGATGAACGACACCAGGACGCCGGCCACCGCGGCGGCGAGCAGACCGACGAAGGGATTGCCGGTCACGGTCGCCACCACCGCGGAGGTGAATGCACCGGCCAGGAGCTGGCCCTCGATGGCGATGTTGACCACGCCGACGCGCTCGCTGAGGACGCCCGCCATGGCACCGAAGATGAGGGGCACCGACAGGCTCAGTCCACCGGCGAGAAGTCCCGTCAGCGGGATGACCGCGGTCGTCGCGCCCGCGGCGGCCCACGTGAGGAATCCGACCATGAACACCACGGCGAAGATCACGGCCAGCCAGATCGGCGGGCGACGGTGCGCGCGCACGATGAGGACGCTCGCGACGGTGACCAGCGCGAGGAGGACGGTGCACACGGCCCCCGTGACGACCCCGCCGAGCACCAGCTCGGGGAGCTGGATGAACTCGCCCGGGCTGGAGATGCGGAAGACGGCGTCGCCGTCCTGCCGCGCGACGATGAACAGCACGGCGGCCAGCACCGTGATGACGCCGTAGACGATCGGCGCTTTCCAGCTGACGACGACGGCCTTGTCGAGCGCGTCGGCCGCGGGAGCGGTCTCGGAATGTGCGGCGGTGGTGCTCACCGGGCCGCCTCCTTCTTCTTGGCGGCGCGGGCCTGGGGCTGACGCGCCCCGGGGGCCGGCAGACGGAAGATCGCGCGCACCAGAGGGGGTGCCGCGATGAACAGGACGATGAGCGACTGCACGACCAGGACGATGTCGATCGGCACGCCGTTGGCGGCCTGCATGGCGAATCCGCCGGCCTTGAAAGCGCCGAACAGGATGCCGGCCACGAGCACTCCCACGGGAGTGGAGCGGCCGAGCAGCGCCACCGTGATCGCGTCGAACCCGATGCCCGCGTCGATACCGCTGGAGAACCCGGTCGTCACCGTACCGAGGACCTGGTCGACGCCGGCGAGGCCGATGAGCGCCCCGGAGATGAGCATCGAGTAGATGTACATCGACTTGACGTTGATGCCGGCGACGCGCGCGGCGTTCGGGTTCAGGCCGACGGCGCGGAACCGGAAACCCAGCGACGAGCGCTCGAGGATCCACCACACCAGCACCACCGCGAGGAGCGACAGGATGAACCCGAAGTGCAGGTTGTAGCCCGAGCCGAACAGGTCCGGGAAGACCGCGGTGTCCTTCATCGGCGGGGTCGTCGGGTTGCTCGAACCGGGCGCCTGGAGCAGGCCGGGCGTACGGAGCATGTAGTACACGAGGTAGTACGCCACGTAGTTGAGCATGATCGTCACGATCACCTCGTGCGCGCCGGTGCGGGCCTTGAGGACTCCCGCGATGCCGGCCCAGATCGCACCGGCGGCGACACCGGCGACCAGGGCGATGACCATGTGGACGCCCCACGGCAGGTCGAACGAGAAGGCGACCCAGCCGGCCGCCGCCGCGGCGACGAGCATCTGGCCACGACCACCGATGTTGAACATGCCGACGCGGAACGCGAGGGCGACACCCAGGCCCGCCGCGATCAGCGGCGTCGCGAACGTCAGCGTCTCCGTGAGCGGCTTGATCCCCGTGGCGAACTCCGGACGCCGGAAGTTGTAGATCGCGCCCTGGAAGAAGGAGGCGTACGCCCCCGACACCGACTGCCAGATGGCGGCGAGCGTGTCGCCCGGCCGCGCGAAGAAGTAGGCCGACGTCGCCTGGACGTTCTCGTCGGTGGCCGCGATCATGACGGCGCCCACGAGCAGCGCCAGGATGACGGCGAGCACCGAGATGATGGCGTTGCCCGTCGCGATCTCGCGCAGGGCGCGGCTCCAGCGGCTCTCTTCGGGCGCGGGCGGAGGCGTCACCACGCGGGCCCCCGCGGCCGTGTCGACGGCGACGGTTCCCTCGAGGGCGACGTCGGTGTCGGTCGCCGCGGCGATCTCCGCGGCGCGATCGGCGCGCGCCGCCGTCGGGTCGTGCGGGCTGTGCGAATCGCTCACGCGGCGACTCCTTCGTTCTGGGGCGCTTCGCCGGCCATCATCAGGCCGAGCACGTCGCGCGAGGTGTCTCCCGGGACGATGCCGACGACGCGGCCCCGGTACATGACCATGATGCGGTCGGCGAGGGCGGTGACCTCGTCGAGCTCGGTGGACACGACGATCACGGGCACACCGGCGTCGCGGGTCTCGATGACCCGCTTGTGGATGAACTCGATCGAGCCGACGTCCACGCCACGGGTGGGCTGGGCGGCCACGAACAGACGCAGGTCGCGGCTCAGCTCGCGTGCGAGGACGACCTTCTGCTGGTTGCCGCCGGAGAGGCGTCCGACCGGCGTCTCGATCGACGGGGTCCGAACGTCGAACTCGCTCACCTTCTCCCGCGCGAAATCGGCGAGGGTCGAGAGCTGGAGCGCACCGCCCTTGACGAACGGAGCGCCGTCCGCGCGGTCGAGCATGAGGTTCTCGGCGATGGAGAACTCCCCCACCAGCCCGTCCTCCTTGCGGTCCTCCGGCACGAAGCCGACGCCCGCCTCGAGGACCGCTCGCACGCTGTGGCCGTTGATCTCGGTGCCGTCGAGCACGATGGATCCCTCGACGCGCTCCTGAAGTCCGAGCAACGCCTCGGTGAGCTCGGTCTGGCCGTTGCCCTGCACACCCGCGATCGCGAGGACCTCCCCGCGGCGCACGTCGAAGCTGACGTCGTTGACGACCAGCTGCCCGATCGGATCGACCACCGTCAGGCGGGAGACGGAGAGACCCACGTCGCCCAGCGTCGGGGCCTCCTTGTGCACGGTCAGCTCGACCGCGCGGCCCACCATGAGCGAGGCGAGTTCGGCGTTGGAAGCCTGCGGGTCGGCTTCTCCCACCACCTTGCCGAGGCGGATCACCGTGATGCGATCCGCGACCTCGCGGACCTCACGCAGTTTGTGGGTGATGAAGACGATCGAGGTGCCCGACGACTTCAGCTGACGCATGATCGCCATCAGCTCGTCGGTCTCCTGCGGTGTCAGGACGGCGGTGGGCTCGTCGAACACGAGCACCTTGGCATCCCGGGAGAGGGCCTTGATGATCTCGACGCGCTGCTGGACCCCCACGGGCAGATCGTCGACGAGCGCGTCGGGGTCGACGTCGAAGCCGAAGCGGTCGGAGATCTCCTTGACCTTCGCGCGGGCCGAGGCGAGGTCGAGCCGCCCGCCGAACTTCGTGGGCTCGTGGCCCAGCATGACGTTCTCGGCGACGGTGAAGACCGGGATGAGCATGAAGTGCTGGTGCACCATGCCGATGCCCGCGCGCATCGCGTCGCCGGGTCCGGCGAAGTGCTGGACGGCGTCGTCCAGCAGGATCTCTCCCCCGTCGGCCTGGTAGAGGCCGTAGAGGACGTTCATCAGGGTGGACTTGCCGGCACCGTTCTCGCCGAGCAGGCAGTGGATCTCTCCGGCCTCGACGGTGAGGTCGATGTGATCGTTCGCCACCAGGGATCCGAAGGTTTTCGTGATCCCGCGGAGTTCGAGCTTCATGTTCCCGATCCTAAGTTCTGTGGCGCCGCACGCGGGGTGCGACGGGGAGGATCCGCCTCGTGAGCGGATCGGTTCCGATCGCCGCAGCCGGGGCCGCGGCTCCCATAAGGGAGGGGAGGCCGGCACGGAGCCGACCTCCCCCAGGAGAGTGGATCTCTCAGCCGGCCAGGTAGGACTCGACCTTGATCTTGCCCGAGACGATGTCGGCCTTGAGGGCGTCGACCTTGCTGGTCAGGTCGGCGGGGACGCGGTCGGACCAGTCGTGGTAGGGAGCGATTCCGACGCCCTCGTTCTCGAGGGTGCCGACGAACGGCTTGGTGTCGAACTCGCCCTTGCCCGCGGCGACGATGGCGTCCTTCGTACCCACGTCGATGCCCTTGAGGATCGACGTCAGCAGCAGGCTGCCGACCGAGGGGTCGGTCTGGAACACGTCGGCGTCGACGCCGACCATGGCGATCTCACGGCCGGAGTCCTGGATCGCGACGGCGGCCGACTGGTAGATCGGGCCACCGACGGGCAGCAGCACGTCGACGTTCTGGTCGATGATCGCCTGCGCGGTCTGACGCGCGGTGTCGTTGGCCTCGAAGCCACCGGTGAAGGAACCGTCCTTGGCGGTGCGGTCCCAGCCGACGACGCGCACGGAGGTGCCGTTGTCGGCGTTGTACTTCTCGACGCCCTGGGCGAAGCCGTCCATGAAGATCGTGACGGTCGGGATGTTCATGCCACCGAAGGTGCCCACGACGCCGGTCTTGGAGACACCCGCGGCGAGGTAGCCCGCCAGGTACGCGGCCTGCGCGGTGTCGAAGATGATCGGCTTGATGTTCGGAGCGTCCGTCGTGCCGTCGAAGTTCTGGTCGACGGTGTCGTCGATCGAGACGTACTGCAGATCGGGGTTGGCCGTCGCCGACTCGAGCGCGGCGGGCGCCAGGAGGAAGCCGACCGTGATGATCGTGTTGCATCCCTGGTCGACGAGGCTGGAGAGGTTGGAGGCGAAGTCGGTCTCGGCCTGCGACTGGACCTCGATCGGCTTCTTCGAGCCGAGCTCCTGGGCCGCGGCGTCGAGGCCCTCCTTGCCGAGCTGGTTGAACGACTTGTCGTCGAACCCACCCGAGTCCGACACCATGCAGGGCAGGTAGTCGCTGGCACCGGCAGCGGCCGACGAGCCGGTGCTCTCGGGCGCGGCACCGCAGCCGGCGAGCAGCACGGCCGCGCCGATCATCGCGAGGCCGCTGACGACGGCCTTCTTCGTGGTCTTCACGAATGGTCCTCCAAGACGGGGGCCCCCAACGGGTTCGGGGGACGATGGAGTCACGTTACCCACTGTGACGAATCGCTTGCGCGCCCGGACGGGCCGCGCGCGGCAATGGTTACAAAGACGCAATCTCGCGTGATGCGCGCGCCACACAGCCGCGACCCCGACGGGACCGGATGCCGCCGGCAGCGGCATCCGGTGTCAGAGGACGTCGCCGCGGCCCGTGAGCTTGAGCGCGTCCACCACGCCCTTGACGCGCTGGGCGTTCTCGCTGGTGGTGACCAGGAGCGCGTCGGGGGTGTCGACGACGACGATGTCCCGGACACCGATGAGGCTGATGACGCGCTTGGTCTGCGAGACGACGATGCCGCTGGAAGCGTCGGAGAGGACGCGCGCGTCCTCACCGAGGATCGCCAGCTCGTTGCGCCCCCCGGAGGAGTTGAGCTTGGACAGGCTCGCGAAGTCGCCCACGTCGTCCCAGTCGAAGTGACCGGGGATCACGGCGAGACGCCCCTTCTCGGCCGCGGGCTCGGCGACGGAGTAGTCGATCGCGATCTTCTTCAGACCCGGCCAGATGCGGTCGACCGCGGGACCGCGCAGGTCGCGGTCGTCCCAGGCCTCGGCCAGCTCGATCAGACCCGCGTGCAGCTCGGGCTCGTTGACGGCCAGTTCGGCGAGGAGGACGTCGGCGCGGGTGATGAACATGCCCGCATTCCAGAGGTAGGCGCGATCCGCGAAGTACGCCTTGGCCGTGTCGAGGTCGGGCTTCTCGACGAAGCGCTCCACCGTATAGGCCTCGGGCGCGCCGTCGACGATGAGCTCGTCCGCCTGCTTGATGTAGCCGAAGCCGACCGAGGGCTCGCTGGGCTGGATGCCGATCGTGCAGATGTAACCCGCACGGGCGACGGCGACCGCCTGACGGACGGCGAAGTCGAACTGCCGCGTCTGGCGGATGACGTGGTCGGCGGCGAACGAGCCGATGATGACGTCGGGCTCGCGGCGGACGAGGATCGCGGCCGCCAGGCCGATGGCGGCGCTGGAGTCGCGCGGCTCGGACTCGAGGAACACGTTGTGATCGGGCACGCCGGGCAGCTCGCGCTCGACCGCGGCGCGGTGCGCACGGCCCGTCACGACCGCGATGCGGTCGTCGCCCGACAGCGGGGCGAGACGGTCCCAGGTGTCGCGCAGGAGCGTCTGGCCGGATCCGGTGAGGTCGTGGAGGAACTTGGGTGCGTCCGCACGGGAGAGCGGCCACAGGCGGCTGCCGATCCCACCGGCGGGGATAACGGCGTAGAAGTCGTCGATAGCAGGTTCGGCCATGGCACCGACCCTACTCGGCGAGCCCCGCCGGTTCCGCCCACGCGGGGGAAACAACTCCGCACGGAAATTCGCGCGAAACTATCTCGACATCGAGAGAGTGTTAGGCGACCCTCATCCCTCCGTTTCATAGCCCGGCCGTAGTATTCAGTGGCGCCCGTGTGACGCTCGGGGCCTGTGCCGGCCCCACACCGTGTTCGATCAGGGAGGACGACCGTGTCAGCACCAGCACGTGCCACGCCGTCGGTGAAAGAGACCACCTCGAAGAGGCCGCGCGGAACGCTCTACCGCGGCCGTGAGGGCATGTGGTCGTGGGTCCTGCACCGCATCACCGGTGTGGCGATCTTCTTCTTCCTGCTCGTCCACATCCTCGACACCGCCCTCATCCGGGTGTCCCCCGAGGCGTACGACGCCGTGATCGGCACGTACAAGAACCCGATCATGGGTCTCGGCGAGGTCGCCCTCGTGGGTGCCATCGCCTACCACGCCTTCAACGGTCTGCGCATCATCGCGGTGGACTTCTGGCCGTGGGCGACACGCCACCAGCGTCAGCTGTGGTGGGGTGTCCTCGGCCTCTGGGTCGTCACGATGCTCGGCTTCACGCCGCGCCACCTCATCAACGTCTTCAGCGCCGTCACGGGGAGCCACTGATGTCCGTCGCCCAGGAAGCCAGCACGATCCCCGCCCCCCGCACGCCCGCCGTGCGGAAGAAGGGCTCGAACCTCGAGAAGTGGGGATGGGTCTACATGCGCGCCTCCGGCGTGCTGCTGGTCGTCCTCATCTTCGGCCACCTCTTCGTCAACCTGATGACGGGCGAGGGCATCCACCAGATCGACTTCGCGTTCGTCGCCGGGAAGCTCGCCTCGCCGTTCTGGCAGTGGTGGGACGTCCTCATGCTCTGGCTGGCGCTCATCCACGGGGCGAACGGCATGCGCACGATCGTGAACGACTACGTCACCACCCCCTCCGTCCGCCGCGTCCTGGTCTGGGCGATCGGGCTGTCGGCCGCGTTCCTGATCCTTCTCGGCACGCTCGTCGTCTTCACCTTCGACCCCTGCCTCGGCGTCACCGAGAGCAGCTCCCTGTGGGAGATCTGCCAGGCGTGAGCCTCGGCATCCTCCTTTTCGACTGAGACAGCAGAGGCATTGCACACGTGAGCACTCAGAACGCGGACACGATCGTCAAGGACGGCGTGCACTACCACCAGTTCGACATCGTGATCGTCGGCGCCGGCGGCGCCGGCATGCGCGCAGCCATCGAGGCCGGCCCCGGAGCCAAGACCGCCGTCATCTCCAAGCTGTACCCGACGCGCTCCCACACCGGAGCGGCCCAGGGCGGGATGGCCGCGGCCCTCGCCAACGTCGAAGAGGACTCGTGGGAGTGGCACACCTTCGACACCATCAAGGGCGGCGACTACCTCGTCGACCAGGATGCCGCGGAGATCCTCGCCAAGGAGGCGATCGACGCCGTCATCGACCTCGAGAACATGGGTCTGCCGTTCAACCGCACGCCCGAGGGCAAGATCGACCAGCGCCGCTTCGGCGGACACACGGCCGACCACGGCAAGACCCCCGTGCGTCGCGCCTGCTACGCGGCCGACCGCACCGGTCACATGATCCTGCAGACGCTGTTCCAGAACTGCGTGAAGCTCGGCATCAACTTCTTCAACGAGTTCTACGTCCTCGACCTCGTGACCGTGAAGGACGACGCGGGGAACACCCAGGTCGCCGGCGTCGTCGCGTACGAGCTCGCCACCGGTGATCTGCACGTCTTCCAGTCGAAGGCCGTCGTCTTCGCCACGGGCGGCTTCGGCAAGATCTTCAAGACCACCTCGAACGCCCACACGCTCACCGGTGACGGCGTCGGCATCGTGTGGCGTAAGGGCCTGCCGCTCGAGGACATGGAGTTCTTCCAGTTCCACCCGACCGGTCTCGCCGGTCTCGGCATCCTGCTGACCGAGGGTGCGCGAGGTGAGGGCGCGATCCTCCGCAACGCCAGCGGTGAGCGGTTCATGGAACGCTACGCGCCGACCATCAAGGACCTCGCGCCGCGTGACATCGTCGCGCGCTGCATGGTGCAGGAGGTCGCCGAGGGTCGGGGCGCGGGGCCGCACCGCGACTACGTGCTCCTGGACTGCACGCACCTGGGTGCCGAGGTCCTCGAGACGAAGCTTCCGGACATCACCGAGTTCGCGCGCACGTACCTGGGCGTCGACCCGGTCGTCGAGCCCGTCCCGGTCATGCCGACGGCGCACTACGCCATGGGCGGCATCCCGACCAACATCAAGGCCGAGGTGCTCTCCGACAACGACACCGTCGTCCCCGGTCTCTACGCGGCCGGCGAATGCGCGTGCGTCTCGGTGCACGGCTCCAACCGCCTCGGCACCAACTCTCTGCTCGACATCAACGTCTTCGGCAAGCGCGCCGGCCGCAACGCGGTCGAGTACGTCCGGACGGCCGACTTCGTGCCCCTCCCCGAGGACCCCGCCAAGGAGGTCCGCGAGATGATCGAAGGCCTGCGGGCCAACTCGGGCACCGAGCGCATCGCGGTCCTCCGCAAGACGCTGCAGGACGAGATGGACAAGGGCGCCCAGGTGTTCCGCACCCACGACTCCCTCGCCGAAGTGCTCGACATCATCGCCGACCTGCGCGAGCGGTACAAGAACGTCCACGTCGACGACAAGGGCAAGCGGTACAACACCGACCTGCTCGAGGCCGTCGAGCTCGGCTTCCTCCTCGATCTCGCCGAGGTCGTCGTGTACTCGGCGCAGAACCGCGAGGAGAGCCGTGGCGGTCACATGCGCGACGACTTCCCGACGCGTGACGACGAGAACTACATGCAGCACACCATGGCGTATCTGACCGGCGACCCGCACTCGTCGCACCCGGCCGACCACATCGAACTCGGCTGGAAGCCCGTGGTGTTCACCAAGAACGACGCCGGCGAGCTGCGCTACCCGCCCCTGGAGAGGAAGTACTGAGATGGCATCCACCGTCATCGAGACCGTCGACACCTCCGACGAGGTCGAGCAGACCCCCGAGGACACGGGGATCCAGTCGTTCCTCGTGACCTTCAACATCCGTCGATTCGACCCCGAGGTCGACGACGAACCGCGCTGGGTCGACTACGACGTGGAGCTCTACTCCACCGACCGCGTGCTCGACGCCCTCCACAAGATCAAGTGGGAGACCGACGGGTCGCTGTCGTTCCGCCGCTCGTGCGCGCACGGCATCTGCGGATCGGATGCCATGCGCATCAACGGCCGCAACCGACTGGCGTGCAAGACGCTGATCAAGGACCTCGACATCTCGCAGCCGATCTACGTCGAGGCGATCAAGGGTCTGCCGCTGGAGAAGGACCTCATCGTCGACATGGAGCCGTTCTTCGCCTCCTACCGCGAGGTGCAGCCCTTCCTCATCGCGAACAGCAAGCCGGAGCCCGGCAAGGAGCGCGTCCAGTCGATCGTCGACCGCGAGGTCTTCGACGACACCACGAAGTGCATCCTGTGCGCCGCGTGCACGTCCTCGTGCCCCGTGTTCTGGACCGACGGCCAGTACTTCGGTCCGGCCGCGATCGTCAACGCGCACCGCTTCATCTTCGACTCCCGCGATGACGCGGCGGATGTGCGTCTGGACATCCTCAACGACAAAGAGGGCGTGTGGCGCTGCCGCACCACCTTCAACTGCACCGAGGCGTGCCCGCGCGGCATCGAGGTCACCAAGGCCATCGCCGAGGTCAAGCAGGCGGTCCTCCGCGGCCGTTGAGCCTCACTCCTCGAACGGCGGGTGCGCTTCGGCGCCCCGCCGTTCGGCGTCTGCCGACGTTTCCGGCCCGGGCCCGCGGCGGCGGAGACACAGCCCCGCCGCGCGCACGGCGCCCGACCGTCCGGCATCCATTCATTAGGCTCGGACGGTGACCGACCGCCACCACGACCCCCGACCGCTGCCCGGCGCCGAGGTCGAGGAGACGTCGCTGCGCGACCGGTTCGAGGCGGCGCAGTCGGCGGTGCGCGACCGCCTGGACGAGCCGATCGCGCGCGCGGCCCAGCTGGCGCAACTGTTCCCCATCCGGGTCTGGCGACACTTCCTGCGGCACAACGGATTCCTGCTCGCCGCCGGGATGAGCTACCAGGGCCTGTTCACGTTGTTCGCCGCGCTGTACCTGGCATTCGCGGGCGTCGGGATCTGGCTGGGCGGGAGCAAGCCCGCGATCGACGGACTCATCCGGCTGATCAACGGCTACATCCCCGGGATCATCAGCGACACCGGACTGGTCAAGCCCGAGCAGGTCGAGGCCGTGGCTCAGGAGAGCGGCAAGCTCCTCGGCATCACCGGAGGTGTGGCCGGTGTCGTGGTCGTCTGGACCGCGATCGGCTTCGTGACGTTCACCCGGCGTGCCGTGCGCGACACGTTCGGGCTGCCCTTCGACCTGCGCAACTACGTCCTGTTGAAGGCGCGCGACTTCGTCGCGTCCCTGCTGTTCGGCCTCTCGCTGCTGCTCGGCGCGCTCCTGGGCTCCATCACGACCGGCGCCGTCGACCTCGTATTCGGGTGGATCGGGTGGACTCGCGACACCCTCGGGTGGACCGTGGGCGCACGCGCGGTGTCGGTCGTGGTCGCCTTCGGCGTCAACACCGTCGCCCTGGCGTCGCTCTTCCGGTTCCTCACCGGCACGGCACTCCCCTGGCGCCGCATCTGGCCCGGTGCGGTCGTGGGGTCGGCGGGGCTGGTGGTCCTGCAGGTCGCCGCCGGCTTCCTCTTCGTCTATTCGCCGTCGAACCCGCTCCTGGCGACGTTCACCGTGCTCATCGGATTCCTCCTCTGGTTCCGGTTGGTCGGGATCGTCATCCTCGTCGCCGCCGCCTGGATCGCGGTCGCGGCCGGCGATCGCGACGTGCCGCTGCGTTCGCCGGAGGACCGCCGGGCGATGGAGCAGACGGCCCTGGTGATCGCGGCCCAGGTCGCGGTCCGGGAAGCGGAGGAGGTCGCGGCTCTCGCGCGCTGGCCTCGGCGCTGGCTGGCGCGACGCCGTCTGCGCGGGGCACGGGCGCACCTCGAACGGCTCGAGGCGGAGCTGCCCGCACCACGGCGCTCGATACTGCCCCTCGACTAGGGGCGTCGCTCCGGGTCGGCAGAGGCCACGAGTCGATGTCGGAGGCCCCGGCTACGCTCGAGGGGTGGCTCGTTCCGTACGCATCGTCTCCGTCAACGTCAATGGCATCCGCGCCGCCGTCCGCAACGGCATGACCGAGTGGCTCGACGCCTCGGGCGCCGACATCCTCGCGCTGCAAGAAGTGCGGGCCACCGCCGAGCAGCTCGCCGCCGCCCTCCCCGGTTGGCAGATCGTGAACGACGAGGCACTGCAGAAGGGCCGTGCCGGCGTCGCGATCGTCAGCCGGTTCCCCGGGGTAGAGACGCGCACGCACCTCGGCCCCGAACCGCTCGACGCGGCGGGCAGGTGGATCGAGACCGACTTCGACATCGACGGCGAAACGGTGACGGTCGTCAGCGCCTACGTGCACAGTGGCGAGGTCGACACTCCGAAGCAGGATGCCAAGTGGCTCTTCCTGGATGCCATGGAGCGGCGTCTCGCCGAACTCGGCTCCTCGACCGAGCTGGCCGTCGTGATGGGCGACCTGAACGTCGGCCACCGCGAGCTCGACATCAAGAACTGGAGGGGCAACCGGAAGAACGCCGGCTTCCTCCCGCGGGAGCGCGCCTACTTCGACCGTTTCTTCGGCGCCGCCGGCGAACCGGTCGAAGGCGCCGACGGTTCGACCGGCCCCGGCCTCGGCTGGATCGACGTGGGGCGACGCCACGCGGGCGAGGTCGATGGCCCGTACACGTGGTGGTCGATGCGCGGCAAGGCGTTCGACAACGACTCGGGCTGGCGCATCGACTACCACGTGGTGACCCCGGCGCTCGCCGAGCGGGTGACCGACTACCGCGTCGATCGTGCGCCCTCGTACGACACCCGCTGGAGCGACCACGCCCCGGTGATCGTCGACTACACGCTCGGGCTCTGAGCGGCTCCGGTCGCCGGGCGCGGTCCCGAGGCCTGGCGGCCTAGGATCGTACGGTGACTCAGCAGCGCCTCTACTCCGGAATGCAGCCCTCCGCCGACAGCCTTCAGATCGGCAACTACATCGGGGCGCTTCTGCAGTGGCGCGAGCTGCAGGACCAGTACGACGCGTTCTTCTCCGTCGTGGACCTGCACGCCCTGACGCAGCCGGGCGACCCGGCCGAGCGTCGTGAGAAGACCCGCCGGACGGCGGCGCAGTACATCGCGGCGGGCATCGAGCCCTCGCGGTCGACGCTGTACGTGCAGTCGCACGTGCCCGCGCACGCGGAACTGCAGTGGGTGCTGTCGACGCTCACCGGTTTCGGCGAGGCCGGGCGCATGACCCAGTTCAAGGACAAGTCGGCCCGGTACGGCACGGATGCCACCAACGTCGGCCTGTTCACGTACCCGGTGCTGATGGCCGCCGACATCCTGCTCTACCAGACCGATGTCGTGCCGGTCGGCGACGACCAGAAGCAGCACATCGAGCTGACCCGCGACCTCGCCGAGCGTTTCAACCAGCGCTTCGGTGAGACGTTCGCGATGCCGAAGCCGATGATCCAGCGCGAGACGGCGCGAATCTACGACCTGCAGAACCCGACGTCGAAGATGTCGAAGTCGGCGGAGTCCGATGCCGGCGTGCTGTGGATGCTGGACGACCCCAAGGTGAGCGCGAAGAAGATCATGCGGGCGGTCACCGACTCCGAGGGAGCGGTCCGCTTCGACCGCGAGGAGAAGCCCGGCGTCTCGAACCTGCTCGTCATCTACTCGGCCCTCACCGGCCGGGAGATCGCCTCCATCGAGGACGAGTACGCGGGCCGCGGGTACGGCGATTTCAAGAAGGGTCTGGCCGAGGTCGTCGTCGCGGAGTTCGAGCCCGTGCGTGCGCGTGCCCTCGAGCTGCTCGACGACCCCGCCGAACTCGACCGCGTGCTCGCTCAGAACGCGGAGCGGGCGGCATCCGTCGCCGAGAAGACCCTCGCCGACGTCTACGATCGCATCGGCCTGCTGCGCCGCGGCTGAGACCGCGCGGGGAGCCGGCCAGTAGCGTGGGCGGATGGAGCCCGACCACCTGCAGACCCCACGACTGGAACTCTCGGCCCCGATCACGGCCGACGTCGCGGCGATCCACGCGGCGTGCCAGGATGCCGATCTGCAGCGCTACACCACCGTTCCGTCGCCGTACCTCGTCGAGGACGCCGAGCGTTTCGTCGACCTGACCGCCGAGTGGTGGGCGGACGGCACGCAGCCGACGTGGGCGATCCGGCGCGGTGAGCGCCTCATCGGCATGATCGGGCTGGCGAAGCTCGAGACCGGAGCGCCCGAGATCGGGTACTGGATCGCCCGCGACGCCCGGCGTCAGAACGTCGCCGTCGAAGCGGCGACAGCGGTGATCGACTGGGCCTTCGCCGATGACCGGCCCGCGGTCGAACGCATCGAGTGGCGCGCCGTGGTCGGCAACCTCGGCTCGGCCCGGATCGCGCGGCGCCTCGGCTTCCGGTACGAGGGTCTGCTGCGGCAGGCGCATGTCAACAGCCTCGGCCGCGCCGACCTCTGGATCGGCGGCCTGCTCCGCGGCGACGACCGCACGCCGCAGGACTGGCCTCTCGACCTGGAGTAGCCCCCCTGGCGGCGAGGTCGAGTGTCCAAGACACGCCGCGGCGCCCCGATCGCATGCGGCGTGTCTTGGACACTCGGTGGGGCGTGGCGGGAGCGCGGCAAGGGCCTGTCGGATGTGGGACGCGGATGCCAGGATGGCGGCATGCCCGAGATGCCCGAGGTCCAAGGACTCGTGGAGTTCTTGCGCGCGCGGGTCACGGGGCTGACGTTCACGAAGGCCTCCGTCACCGCCTTCAGCGCCCTGAAGACGTACGATCCGCCGATCGACGCGCTCGTCGGGTCCGCGGCGACAGGGGTGGAGCGCCACGGCAAGTTCGTCGACGTCGCCACGACCGGTGGCATCCATCTCGTGTTCCACCTCGCGAAGGCGGGCTGGCTGCGCTGGTACGACGTGCTCCCCTCCACGATCATCAAGCCCGGGAAGACGCCGATCGCGCTGCGGGTGGGGTTCGACGACGGCTCGGGCTTCGACCTCACCGAAGCGGGGACGAAGAAGTCGCTCGCCGTCTACGCCGTCCGATCCCCCGCCGACGTGCCGGGCATCGCGCGGCTCGGCCCCGATCCCCTCGACGCCGGCCTCGACCGCGATGCGTTCGCCGCTCTGCTGGCGGGGCGTCGCACCCAGATCAAGGGCGTCCTCCGCGACCAGTCGGTCATCGCCGGCGTGGGCAACGCGTACTCCGACGAGATCCTCCACGCGGCGAAGATGTCGCCGTACGCTCTGGCGGCGAACCTCACGGAGGCCGAGGTCGACACCCTGTACGCCGCGATGATCACCACTCTGACCGAGGCGATCGATGCCGCGCGCGGCAAGCCTCCGGCCGACCTGAAGGATGCCAAGCGGCGGGGCATGCGCGTGCACGGGCGCCGCGGCGAAGCATGCCCGGTGTGCGGAGACGAAGTGCGCAGCGTCTTCTTCGCCGACAACTCCCTGGAGTACTGCCCCACCTGCCAGACGAGCGGCAAGATCCTCGCCGACCGACGGCTTTCGCGTCTGCTCAAATAGCACGGTTTCGCCCCGAGTCGGCGGGAATGAATCCGTGTCGGCGGTGTTGATTAGACTTCGACCAAGCAAAACGTGCTCCGGGGTCGGTGAGAATCCGAACCGGCGGTGACAGTCCGCGAACCCCTCCGCTTCATGCGGTGGGGCCGATCCGGTGGAATTCCGGAACCGACGGTGATGAGGCGAGAGATCTCCTCTAGTCCGGATAGGAGGCAGCACGGTCGGCGCGCCGCGCCGCCCTGCGCTCCTGCCCCGCTCACGACGGGAAGGACAGGGAAATGGCATCCGCCGCCGAAACAGACGCCATGCGCCGAGCGCTGCGTCTCGCGCGGAACGGCCCCCGCGGGCTCAACCCGCAGGTCGGTGCCGTGATCCTCTCCCCCGACGGCGAGATCCTCGCCGAGGGCCACCACCGCGGTGCGGGTACGCCGCACGCCGAGGTCGACGCGCTGTCGAAGCTCGCGCCGGGCGAGGCCCGCGGGGCGACAGCCGTCGTGACGCTCGAGCCGTGCAACCACACGGGACGCACCGGTCCCTGCGCCGTGGCGCTGCTGGAGGCCGGTGTCGCGCGCGTCGTGTACGCCCTCGACGACCCGACGGATGCGGCGGCGGGCGGCGCCGACCGGCTGCGTGCCGGCGGGGTCGACGTCGAGGCGGGACTCGAGCGCGAGGCCGCCACCGAGCTCGTCCGCGACTGGGTGCACCTGCAGCGCACCGGCCGGCCGCGGGTGACCGTGAAGTGGGCGCAGAGCCTCGACGGGCGCGCGGCCGCGGACGACGGGTCCAGCCAGTGGATCACCGGCCCCGACGCGCGCCGCGACGTGCACGAGCGCCGCGCGAGGGCCGACGCGATCCTCGCCGGCACCGGCACCGTGCTCGCCGACGACCCGGCACTCACCGCTCGTGACGCGGACGGCGCCCTCCTCGATCGCCAGCCGATCCCCGTGATCGTCGGCGAGACGCCGGTCTCCGCGGACGCCGCCGTCCGTCGCCACCCGCGCGAAGCGCTGTTCTTCGCGACCCGCGACCTCGCCGCGGTCCTCGACGAACTCGGCGGTCGTGGCATCCAGACCGTCTTCGTCGAGGGCGGCCCCACCCTCGAGAGCGCGCTGCTGCGCGACGGGCTGGCGGACGAGGTGCTCGTCTACGTCGCCCCCGTGCTGCTGGGCGGCTCGCGGCTCGCGCTCGGCGACCTCGGAGTACCGGGGATCGCCTCGGCGCACCGGCTCGAGGTGGCCTCCATCGACCTCCTGGGCGACGACATCCGCGTCGTCGCCCGTCCCGCCCACGACACCCAGGGAGAATCCTGATGTTCACCGGAATCGTCGAAGAGATCGGCGAGATCACCGCGGTCGAGCCCGACGGCGACGGCGTGCGCGTGACCGTGAAAGCCCCGCTGTCCGTTTCGGATGCCGGTCACGGCGACTCGATCGCCGTCAGCGGCGTGTGCCTCACCGTCGTCGACCAGGGCCCCGACTGGTTCACCGCCGACGTGATGAAGCAGACGTTGGACATGTCCACGCTCGCCGACGTCGCCGCGGGGCGCCCGGTCAACCTCGAGCGCGCGACCGCCGCGCACGGCCGCCTCGGCGGCCACATCGTGCAGGGACACATCGACGGAACGGGTGTCGTTCGCGAGGTGCGTCCGGGCGCGCAGTGGAGCGTCGTGCGCATCGGCATCCCGTCCCACCTCGCCCCCCTCGTCGTCGACAAGGGGTCCATCGCGATCGACGGCGTCTCGCTGACCGTCAGCGCGGTGAGCGAGGCCGGCGACCCCGAGCCCTGGCTCGAGGTGTCGCTCATCCCCGAGACCCTCGAGGCGACGACCCTGGGCCGGGCGGAGGCGGGCACCCCCGTCAACCTCGAGACCGACATCCTGGCCCGGCACGTGCAGCGCATGCTGGCCTTCCGCATCACCGAGAACCCCGCGGCCCCCGCCGCAACGACCGAGAGGGGCTCCGCATGAGCCTGTCCACCATCCCCGAGGCCCTGGAGGCCCTCCGCGCCGGACGACCGATCCTCGTCGCCGATGATGAGAACCGCGAGAACGAGGGCGACGTCATCATCTCGGCGCAGCTCGCGACCCCGGAATGGCTGGCGTGGACCGTCCGCTGGTCCAGCGGGTACGTCTGCGCACCCATGCCGGCCGACTGGGCCGACCGACTCGACCTGCCCCCGATGGTCGAGGTCAACCAGGACGCCCGCGGCACGGCGTACACGGTGAGCGTGGATGCCGCGTCGGGCGTGACCACGGGCATCAGCGCCGCCGATCGCGCGCACACGCTCAACGTCCTCGCCGATCCCGAGTCGGTGCCGTCGAGCCTCATCCGTCCCGGTCACGTGCTCCCCCTGCGCGCCGTCGACGGCGGTGTGCGCGAGCGCGCGGGCCACACCGAGGCGGCGGTGGACTTCATGCGCCTGGCGGGCCTGGAGCCGGTGGGCGCGATCGCCGAGGTCGTGGCCGAGGACGGCAGCATGATGCGCCTTCCGGGCCTCATCGAGCTCGGCGAGCGCGACGGCGTCCCGGTCGTGACGATCGAGCAGCTCATCGCCTACCTGAACGAGACCGAGCCGGTGGCGGCGACCCCCGTCGCACGTCGCCGTGTGAGCCTGCGAGCCGAAGCGAACGTGCCGACCTCGCACGGGAACTTCCGTTTCCTCGCGTACAAGGACCGCATCACCGGCACCGACCACATCGCCGTCGTGTCGGGGGAGATCACCGACGAGGCCCCCCTCGTGCGCGTGCACTCGGAGTGCCTGACGGGCGAGGCGTTCGGTTCGTTGAAGTGCGAGTGCGGCCCCCAGCTGGATGCCGCGCTCGACACGATCGACCGCGAGGGCGGCATCGTGATCTACATGCGTGGCCACGAGGGTCGCGGCATCGGTCTCATCAACAAGCTCCGCGCGTACAGCCTGCAGGAGCGGGGTCTGGACACGGTGGATGCCAACCTCGCGCTGGGCCTCCCCGCCGACGCGCGCGACTACGCGGCCGCCGCGGGCATCCTCACCGACCTCGGCGTGGAGCAGGTGCGCCTGCTGACCAACAACACCGACAAGGTGGCGCAGCTGCGCAGCTTCGGCCTCGACGTCGTCGAGCAGGTCCCCCTGCTCGTGGGCGTCGGGCCCAACAACCACCAGTACCTCGAGACGAAGCGCGACCGGATGGGTCACGTCATCGCCGAGGACGACCTGCGTGACGCACTCGCGCACATGAAGGAAGGACTCGTCTGATGGCGGGAAGCGGAGCACCCGAGACCGGCGGCATCGACGCGACGGGACTCGACGTCGTCGTCGTCGCCGGCACGTGGCACGAGGTCATCACCGACGGACTGATCGCGGGAGCGACGCGGGTCCTGGATGCCACGGGCGCGACGTACCGCGTCGTGCGCGTGCCGGGCTCGTTCGAACTGCCCGTCGCCGCCGTGGCCGCGTTCGAGGGCGGGGCCGACGCGGTCGTCGCGCTCGGCGTCATCATCCGCGGCGGCACGCCGCACTTCGAGTACGTCTCGTCGGCGGCCACCGACGGACTGACCCGCGTCGCGATCGACGCCGGGAAGCCGGTCGGATTCGGCGTCCTGACCCTCGACGACGAGCAGCAGGGCCTGGACCGCGCCGGGCTCGAGGGCTCCAAGGAGGACAAGGGCGCCGAGGCGGCCGATGCGGCCCTCCGCACGGCCCTGGTGCTGCGCGACCTGCGCGGCTGACCCTCACCCCCGCGAGGCGCGTCTCCCCCGGCGGTGAGGCGCGCCTTGCTGGCGTCCGGGGCGTGGCATCCCTAAGGTGACGGGCATGGAGATCCTGCGCAACGTCGTCATCCTGATCCATCTCGTCGGGTTCGCGCTGCTGTTCGGTGC
The DNA here is from genome assembly GCF_001898305.1 of Microbacterium sp. 71-36. Lineage (NCBI taxonomy): Bacteria > Bacillati > Actinomycetota > Actinomycetes > Micrococcales > Microbacteriaceae > Microbacterium > Microbacterium sp. 71-36. The sequence continues at coordinate 80,091 of NZ_MKTP01000002.1, read as the reverse complement.
GTGGGCCGTCGAGGCGGTCTCCCGTCGTGTGCGCGTGACGCCTCTGATGAACTACGCCATCGTGATCTCGCTGGTGACCGGGCTCGCGCTTTCGGCACCCTGGGGGCTGGATCACGACCTCAACTACACGAAGATCGGCATCAAGCTGGTCGTGCTCCTCGTGATCGGCGCGCTTCTCGGCATCGGTTCGGCGCGACAGAAGCGCACCGGCTCGCTCTCCCCCGCGATCTTCTGGCCGGTCGGCATCCTGGCGCTGCTCAACGCCGGACTCGCCGTCATCTGGCACTGACGTCCGCGCGATACCGCACCGTCGGCAGAGCTTTCTCGGCAGGCGCATAGACTGGAGGGTCTGGACCCACACCCGGGTCCTTCCCGGTGCCCCCCGCCGCGCGCCCGGCCACGCACACCTGCCGTGACCGAATCACGCCACCGCTGCGCCCTCACGACGGACGCGATCGCTCGATCTCTCGTCAGGCAGTCATGACCTCCTCCTCCCCCGCCCTCCGCTCTTCGTCGGCGCCCGCCAACCCGCGCTCGCGTGTCATCACCGCGAGCCTCATCGGCACGACGATCGAGTTCTACGACTTCTACGCGTACGCCACCGCGGCCGTCCTCGTCTTCCCGATCCTCTTCTTCCCGACCGGCAACGAGACCACCTCGCTCCTGCTGTCCTTCAGCGTCTTCGGCGCCGCCATGGTCGCGCGTCCCCTCGGAGCCGTCGTCTTCGGCCACTTCGGCGACCGGTTCGGTCGCAAGGCGACGCTCGTGGCATCCCTGCTCACCATGGGTGTCGCGACGTTCCTCATCGGCTGCCTCCCGACCGTCAACGAGATCGGCGTGTGGGCGGCCGTCCTTCTGCTGATCATGCGCCTCGCGCAGGGCTTCGCGCTCGGCGGCGAGTGGTCGGGCGCGGCGCTGGTCGCGACCGAGAACGCCCCGAAGGGCAAGCGCGCCTGGTACGGCACCTTCCCGCAGCTGGGCGCGCCGATCGGCTTCATCATCGCCAACGGCATCTTCCTCATCATCAACTTCGCCCTTCCGCACCCCGACGGCACCGCGCAGCGGTCGGCGGAGTTCCTCGCGTGGGGCTGGCGCGTGCCGTTCCTGTTCTCGGCCGTGATGGTCATCGTCGGCCTGTGGGTGCGCCTGCGCCTGGTCGAGAGCGAGTCGTTCGCGAAGGCCGAGAAGAGCGGCGTGATCCGCAAGTTCCCGCTGGGCGAGGTCATCCGTCGCAACTGGGTGCAGCTGATCCTGGGCACGTTCATCATGCTGGCCACCTACGTGCTCTTCTACCTGATGACGAGCTTCACGCTCTCGTACGGCACCAAGCCGACGCTCGAGGGCGCTGCCGCCGCCGCGGAGAAGGCGGGCACCCCGTTCGACGCGGCCGCATTCGTGCCCGGCCTCGGCTTCGGCTACACCGACTTCGTGATCATGCAGATCATCGGTGTCGTGTTCTTCGGCGTGTTCACGCTGCTGTCGGGTCCTCTCGCCGACCGGTTCGGGCGGAAGCGTCTGCTCATCGGCGTCACGATCGCGATCATCCTGTTCGGCCTGACGTTCTCGTTCTTCCTGCTGCCGCAGGCGGATGCCGGTCTCACCCGCGTCTACGTCCAGGCGTTCCTCATCATCGGGTTCCTGCTCATGGGCACGACGTTCGGGCCGATGGGCGCGGTCCTGCCCGAGCTGTTCCCCACGAACACGCGTTACACCGGCTCGGCGATCTCGTACAACGTGTCGTCGATCCTCGGCGCGGCCCTGGCCCCGATCGTCGCCGTGGCCCTGTGGGCCGCGGGCGGTGGCAACCCGTGGCTCGTGGGCGTGTACCTGTCGGTGATGGGCGTCCTCACCCTGATCGCGGTGTCCCTGTCGCCCGAGACGAAGGACGTCGACTACGACGACAACCTCGCCGCGGGCGCGACCGCGCCGTAACCGGTTCTGCACAGAGCATCGGATGCCACGGGGCCTCGGCTCCGTGGCATCCGTCGTTCCACCGACGAGCAGACGCGTGCTCCGGTGTCGGCGAGGCGGGGTACGGTCGAAGGACCCGTTCTTCTCCCGAGGTGAGCATGTCTCTGTCCGCTCCCGCCCGTGGCCGCCGCGGCCGCCGCACCCCCGAGGGCCCGCGCGCGTCCTTCCGCCAGCTGCTGCCGTTCCTGCTCGAACACAAGGGCACGCTCGTCGTGGTGGCTGTCCTGAGCGTGCTCGGTGCCGGCGCGACGCTGGTCCAGCCGCTCCTCGTCGGCCAGGTCATCTCCCGCGTGCAGGAGTCGGTTCCCCTCGGCGCCCTCGTGTGGCTGCTCATCGGGTTCGTCGTGCTGTCGTCGCTCATCTCCGGCTACCAGCACTATCTGCTGCAGCGCACCGGAACCGCGGTCGTGTACTCGTCGCGACGGCGTCTCATCGCGCGCATCCTGCGTCTGCCGATCAGCGAGTTCGACGCCCGGCGCACGGGCGACCTCGTCTCGCGGGTCGGTACCGACACGACTCTGCTGTACGCGGTCCTCACGCAGGGACTCGCGGATGCCATGGGCAACGCGCTCATCCTCGTCGGGGCAGTCGTGGCGATGGCGTTCATCGACCCGCTGCTGCTCGGCCTCATCGTGCTCGTGCTCGGCGTCTCGATCGGAACGGTGGCGGTCCTGAGCCTGCGTATCCGCGCGGCGTCCGCCGCGCAGCAGGAGAAGGTGGGCGAGCTGGCCTCGGGGGTCGAGCGCGCCGTCGGCTCGATCCGCACCATCCGTGCGTCGGGGGCGACCGAGCGCGAGGTCGAGACGGTCAGTGCGACCGCCACGGAGGCCTATCACGCGGGCGTGCGCATCGCGAAGGTGTCGGCGCTCATCGTCCCCGTGGCCGGGATCGCGCTGCAGGTGTCGCTCCTGGTCGTGCTCGGCGTGGGCGGGTTCCGTGTGGCATCCGGAGCCATCGACGTCGCTTCCCTCGTCACGTTCGTCATCTTCCTCTTCCTGCTCGTCCAGCCCCTGGCCTCGGCGATCGGCGCCATCATGTCGGTCAACCAGGCGCTCGGCGCCCTCGGGCGCATCCAGGAGGTGCTCGACCTCCCGGAGGAGAGCGCGGGCGACCGCCCCGGCACGGCGACCCCCGAACCGGATGCCGCGGCCATCGAGTTCCGCGACGTGCGCTTCCGCTACCCCGACCACGTCGTCAAGGCGCGCGAGGCCGCGGCGGAGGAGGCTCGGTCGGTGCTCGCCCAGGCACACCTCGACCGCGCCACCGACGAGGCCGAGGCCGAAGCGGACGAGACCGCGCGCGACGTGCTGCGCGGTGTGTCGTTCACCGTTCCCCGCGGCGCGCGGGTCGCGCTGGTCGGCCCCTCCGGCGCGGGCAAGAGCACGGTGCTCTCGCTCATCGAGCGGTTCTACGACCCCACCGGCGGGGCGATCCTGGTCGACGGCGTCGATGCGCGCGATCTGTCCCGCGACGACCTGCGCGCCCGCTTCGGATACGTCGAGCAGGACGCCCCCACCCTCGCGGGCACGATCGCCGACAATCTGCGGCTCGCCTCCCCCGAGGCATCCGACGCCGACTGCGAGCGCGTGCTGCGGGCGGTGAACCTGGGCGACGTGCTCGAGCGGAGTGCGCTCGGCGTGGATGCGCCGGTCGGCGAAGACGGGGTGATGCTCTCGGGCGGCGAGCGTCAGCGACTCGCGATCGCCCGGGCGCTGCTGGCCGCTCCCCCGGTGCTGCTGCTCGACGAGTCGACCTCGTCGCTGGACGGGGTCAATGAGCAGCGCATGCGGGAGGCGATCGACGCCGTCGCCACCGGGCGGACGCTGCTGGTCATCGCGCATCGCCTCTCCACCGTCGTCGACAGCGACGTGATCGTGGTGCTCGAGCACGGCCGTGTCGTCGGCCAGGGCACGCACAGCGAGCTCGTGGCATCCGTCCCGCTCTACCGCGACCTGGCGAAGCACCAGCTGCTGGTGTGAGGCACGCGCATCCGCGGCGTTGACTTCGGCCGAACGTACCCGTGATGCCGCCCCGCGCGTACGTTTCCCCGAAGTCAACGGGGGGGGGTGGGAACGCGGAGGGCGGGACTCCCCGCGGGAGGGCGCACGACGACGCCCCTCCCGCGCGCCAAGAGCAGGGAGGGGCGTCGAGTTCGCGCCCGCCCCGCGCCGCAGGGCGACGGGGCGGGCGGGTCTGTGCGGCTACGCGCGCTGCAGGCGGTAGCGGAGGGCGGCCAGCTCGGCCCGGAGGGCGGCCGGGAGGTGGCTGCCGAACGTGTCGAAGAACTCCTCGGTGAGGTCGGCCTCGGCCAGCCACGACTGCGCGTCGACGGCGAAGAGCTCGGCGAGGTCGGCCTCGGGAAGGTCGAGACCCGAGAGGTCGAGGTCGTCGGCGTAGGGCAGGCGTCCGATGGGGCTGTCCACCGCGTCGACCTGACCGTCGACACGGCGGATGATCCAGTCGATCACCCGGGCGTTGTCACCGAAACCGGGCCACAGGAACCGACCGTCGTCGCCCTTGCGGAACCAGTTGACCTGGAAGATGCGCGGCGCGCGGTCGAAGCGGAGCTTCTCACCGACCTTCAGCCAGTGGCCGAAGTAGTCGCCCATGTTGTAACCGCAGAAGGGCAGCATCGCGAACGGGTCGCGGCGCAGCTCGCCGACGGTGCCCTCCTGGGCGGCGGTCTTCTCGCTCGACACCGTCGAACCGAGGAAGACGCCGTGCGACCAGTCCGTGGCCTCGAGCACCAGCGGGACGTTCGTGGCGCGACGTCCGCCGAACAGGATGACATCCAGCGGGACGCCCTCGGGGGTCTCCCAGTCCGGTGCGATCTGCGGGCACTGGGCGGCCGCGACGGTGAAGCGCGAGTTCGGGTGCGCGGCGGGGCGGCCCGACGCCGGCGTCCAATCCTTGCCCTCCCAGTCGATGAGCTGCGGCGGAGCCTCGTCGGTCAGACCCTCCCACCAGACGTCGCCGTCCGGGCGGAGCGCCACGTTGGTGAAGATCGTGTTGCCCCACAGCGTCTCGACCGCGGTCACGTTCGTCGACTCGCCGGTGCCCGGGGCGACGCCGAAGAAGCCGGCTTCGGGGTTGATGGCCCACAGGCGGCCGTCCTCACCCGGGCGGATCCACGTGATGTCGTCGCCGAGGGTCTCGACGCGCCAGCCGGGGATCGTGGGGCGCAGCATCGCGAGGTTGGTCTTGCCGCACGCCGAGGGGAACGCGGCGGCGACGTGGTACGCCTTGCCCTGAGGGTCGATGACGCGGATGAGCAGCATGTGCTCGGCGAGCCAGCCCTCGTCGCGGCCGATGACCGAGGCGATGCGCAGCGCGAAGCACTTCTTCGCCAGGATCGCGTTGCCGCCGTAGCCCGAGCCGAACGACCACACTTCGAGCGTGTCGGGGAAGTGCACGATGTACTTCTCGTCGTTGCAGGGCCACGCGACGTCCGCCTCGCCCGGCGCCAGGGGCGCACCGACGGAGTGCACGGTCTTGACCCACGGCGCACCCGCGGCGATCTGCTCGAGGACCGCGGTGCCGACGCGCGTCATGATGCCGATGGATGCCACGGCGTACGCGCTGTCGGTGATCTGCACGCCGATGTGGCTGAGCGGACCGCCGACGGTTCCCATCGAGAAGGGGACGACGTACATGGTGCGTCCGCGCATCGACCCCTCGAAGACGCCGTTCAGCGTCTCGCGGATCTCGGCCGGGGCGATCCAGTTGTTGGTGGGACCGGCATCCTCTTCGCTCTCGGACGCGATGTAGGTCCGGGACTCGAGCCGCGCGACGTCGCTCGGGTGCGAACGCGCCAGGTACGACCCGGGACGCCACTCGGGGTTGAGCTTGATGAGCTTGCCCTCGTCGACCATTTCGCGCAGCAGTGCGTCGTTCTCGGCCGCGGAGCCGTCGACCCAGTGGATGCGGTCGGGCTGGGTGAGCGCGGCGACCTGGTCGACCCAGGCGGTGAGGGCGGCGAGTCCGGGGCCCTCGACCGAGGGACGGATGCCGCGGCCGGCCTGGGGCTGTCGGACGGCGGGTGCGGTGCGACCGGAGGGGCGTCCGGCGAAGATGTCGGCGAGTGCCATGGGTCGATCTCCTCGATTGAGAGCGAATTCGGTGGTCTTCCTCCACTTTGCGACCCCAGGGCCCGACTTTCGAGTGAATATCGCCACAAGAAGTGCACTTCTTTCGCTATCGTCAAGGAATGGCCTCGTCGCTCGAACTGACCACGCTCGGACACCGCATCCGACACCACCGCCTCGCCCGCGGATACACCCTCGACGAGTTGGGGGCGCTGGTCGGGGTGGCGGGGAGCCAGCTGAGCCTCATCGAGAACGGCAAGCGCGAACCGAAGCTGTCGCTCCTGCAGGAGATCGCGCGCGCGACCGAGACCGAGGTCACCGAGCTGCTCTCGACCGAGCCGCCGAACCGTCGAGCGGCACTCGAGATCGAGCTGGAGCGCGCGCAGTCGAGCCCGTTCTTCCGGCAGCTCGGCATCCCCGCCATCAAAGTGAGCAAGGGCACGAGCGACGAGACCATCGAGGCCGTGCTGGGCCTGCACCGCGAGCTGCAACGTCGTGAGCGCGAGACGATCGCGAGTCCGGAGGAGGCCCGTCGCGCCAACACCGAGCTCCGTCTGCGCATGCGCGCGCTCGACAACCACCTCCCCGACATCGAGAAGCTCGCCGAGAAGCAGCTCAAGGCCGCCGGTCACACCTCGGGCGCGCTCACCCACCGCACCGTGAGCATCATGGCCGAGCAGCTCGGGTTCGAGCTCATCTACGTCGCCGACCTCCCCCACTCCGCGCGGTCGGTCACCGACCTCGAGAACGGACGCATCTACCTGCCGCCGGCATCCATCCCCGGCGGACACGGGCTGCGTTCGATGGCGCTGCAGGCGATGGCCCACCGCCTGCTCGGGCACCGCCCGCCGACCGACTACGCCGACTTCCTGCAGCAGCGGCTCGAGATCAACTACTACGCCGCATGCTGCCTGATGCCGGAGACCAGCTCCGTCGCGTTCCTCGCGCAGGCGAAGAAGGACCGCAACCTCGCCGTCGAGGACTTCCGCGACGCGTTCGGTGTGACGCACGAAGCCGCCGCGATGCGTATGACGAACCTGATGACGGTGCATCTCGGCATCCGTCAGCATTTCCTCCGGGTCGACGGCGACGGGGCGATCTCACGCGTCTACGAGAACGATGGGCTGCCGCTGCCGACCGACGTCACGGGCTCGGTCGAAGGACAGATCGTGTGCAAGAAGTTCTCGGCCCGCGCCGCGTTCGCCGAGCACAACCGCACCACCGAGCACTACCAGTACACCGACACCCCCGCCGGCACGTTCTGGTGCTCCACCCAGACCGGGACGACCTCGGACGGCGACTTCTCCATCACCGTCGGCGTGCCCTTCGACGACGCCCGGTGGTTCCGCGGGCGTGAGACCACGACCCGCGGCGTCTCACGCTGCCCCGACGAGTCGTGCTGCCGCCGCCCCGACTCGGAGGCCGCTGAGCGCTGGTCGGGCAAGGCCTGGCCGAGTGCGCGCGTGCACCGGCACATGTTCTCGCCGCTCCCCCGCGGCATGTTCCCCGGCGTCGACGACGCCGAGGTCTTCGCGTTCCTGGATCGTCACGCCGGCGACTGAGGCGGCCTCCGGCCGGGGGCGCGGCGCCGCTGATCTTCCCGTCCACGTGCCGCGCTCCGGAACAGCCCGCCCAAACCCGCCGCCTGCTCACGCAATACAGGGCCGTCACGCGCGATAGTCCGGAGCCCGGCACACCGCCGTGGGTGGCCCCGAACGACGGATGCCACGGCCCGGGGCTCCGAGGAGCGGCGGGCCGTGGCATCCGGTGTCTCAGGCGTAGGGGTTCGCCGTGAGCGTGTACTTCGTCTGCAGGTACTCGTGGATGCCCTCGTCGCCGCCCTCGCGACCGAGGCCGGACTGCTTCCACCCGCCGAACGGAGCGGCCGCGTTGGAGACGACGCCGACGTTGAGGCCCATCATCCCGGTCTCCAGGCGCTCGATCATGCGCTGGCCGCGCGAGAGCGACTCGGTGAAGACGTAGGACACGAGACCGTACTCGGTGTCGTTGGCGATGCGCACGGCGTCGTCCTCGGTGTCGAACGGGACGATCGCGAGCACCGGTCCGAAGATCTCCTCGCGGAGGATGTCACTGCCCGGCTGCACGTCGGACACGACGGTGGGCTCGAAGAACGTGCCCGGGCCCTCGACGGGCGAACCGCCGGTGGTGACCGTGGCGCCGCGCTCCACGGCATCCCCCACCAGGCTCTTGGCCTTGTCGACCGCGCGGTCGTCGATGAGGGGTCCGATCTGCACGCCGTCCTCGGTGCCCCGGCCGATCTTCATGGCCTGCACGCGCTCGGTGACGCGGCGCGTGAACTCCTCGACGACGCTGCGCTGCACGATGAAACGGTTCGCGGCGGTGCACGCCTGCCCGATGTTGCGGAACTTCGCGAGCATCGCGCCGTCGACCGCCTTGTCGAGGTCGGCGTCCTCGAACACGACGAACGGGGCGTTGCCGCCGAGCTCCATCGAGGTGCGCAGCACCCCGGGAGCCGCCTGCTGCAGCAGCTTCACGCCGACCGGGGTGGACCCGGTGAACGAGAGCTTGCGCAGCCGCGGGTCGGAGATGATGCGCTCCGAGACCGCACCGGTGTTCGTGGTGGTCACGACGTTCACGACACCCGCGGGGACGCCCGCGTCCTGCAGGATCTGGGCGAAGAACAGCGTCGTCAGCGGCGTGAGCGTCGCGGGCTTGATGACCACGGTGCAGCCGGCGGCGAGCGCGGGCGCGATCTTGCGGGTCGCCATCGCGAGCGGGAAGTTCCACGGCGTGATCAGGTAGCACGGGCCGACCGGGTGCTGCGTGACGATCATGCGACCGGTGCCCTCGGGGTTCGCGCCGTAGCGACCCTGGGTGTGGGCGGTGACCTCGCTGAACCAGCGCAGGAACTCGCCGCCGTACGCGACCTCGCCGCGCGCCTCGGCCAGGGGCTTGCCCATCTCGAGGGTCATCAGCAGCGCGACGTCCTCCTTGCGCTCCTGCAGGAGATCGAACGCGCGGCGGAGGATCTCGGCACGCTCGCGGTCGGGCGTCGCCGCCCACGACGGGAACGCCTCAGCAGCGGCATCCATCGCCGCGACGCCGTCGGCGACGGACGCGTCGGCGATCTCGTGGATGACATCGCCCGTGGCGGGGTCGGAGACCGCGACGGTCTTGCCCCCCTCGGCCGCACGCCACTCGCCGCCGATCAGCAGGCCGGTCGGTACGGATGCCAGCAGCTCGCTCTCGCGGGGGTCGGTCATGGGTCCTCCTGTGTCGGTGCGGGGCGTTCCCGCTCATTCTGGTCAGCGCGGGGCTCCGCGCCGATATACGTGCTGTACAAAGCGAGCCGCAATGTCGCCGCCGTGGACGGGCGAGGGAGGCGGCGGCATCCGCGGCCCGGCGATAAACGCGATCTACGGCGGGAAACGTGACGACGTCCCGTTTCTGCCCGTGGATCGCGTTTATCGCTGTCGGGAGCAGCGGGGGCGGGGCGGGCGGCGGGCGGCGGCGGACGCAGCCGTCAGGCCGGGACCGGGGCGCGCAGGGCGCCGGACAGGAACCGTTCGAGGCCGGCGGGGTCCGTCAGCGGCAGCACGTGGGCGACGTACTGGTCGGGGCGCACCACCACCACCGCGCCGTCGGCTCCGATCCCGCGCTCGGCGAAGATGTCGGCGCTCGTCCACGCCGAGGGCGCGGCGGCGAACACCTTCTCGAGGTCGGTGAGGCCGAGCGGTCCCGACCGCGGCCGGAACAGGTCCGGCACATCCACGACGTCCTCCCACCGCCCCGGGAAGACGACTTTGGCGTCGAACACGGAGTCGGGGTCGGCGCCGGCCGGCGTGAAGCGCTCGACGATCGCGCGTGCGGCGTCCGCCCACGTGCGCAGCGCCGAGCCCTCGGCATCCGCGAAGGCGTAGATCCGCCACCGCCCGTCGGCTCTCGCGTGGTGACCGAGGTGCACGGCGTTGCCGTCGCACACCCGCACGACCTCGACGCTGTGGAACCGCTTGCCCACCGGGAACCCGGATGCCAGATCCTGCGCCGCCGCGTCCGAGACCAGCGCCGACGGCGCGTAGTGCGTGCCGAAGCCCGAGGGGAACTCGGCCGTGGCCAGGTAGTAGGTCGCGAGCTCGTCGGGGTCGGTGATCTCGCCGGGCTTGCGCGCCATGAGCGAGGACCACTCGCGGTCGAAGTCGATGAGCTGCTGAGCGACGGGGCGGCGCTCCTGGTCGTATGTGCGCAGCAGAGCGGCGGATGTCAGACCGGTGAGGACGTGGCCGAGCTTCCAACCGAGGTTGAAGCCGTCCTGCATCGAGACGTTCATGCCCTGACCCGCCTTGGCGCTGTGCGTGTGGCAGGCGTCGCCGGTCAGGAAGACACGGGGGTCGTCGAGATCGTCGACGAACTGGTCGGTGACCCGGTGCCCCACCTCGTAGACGCTGTGCCACGCCACCTGCTTCACGTCGATCGAGTACGGGTGGAGGATCTCGTTCGCCCGCCGGATGACCTCCTCGATCGGGGTCTGCCGCACACGGTGGTCGTCGTCTTCCGCGACCTCACCGAGGTCGATGTACATGCGGCTGAGGTACCCGCCCTCGCGCGGAATGTGCAGGATGTTGCCCGCCGCCGCATTGATCGCGCACTTGATGCGCCAGTCGGGGAAGTCGGTCTCGACGAGCACGTCCATGACGCCCCACGCGTGCCGTGCGGCCGCGCCGACATGCGTGCGGCCGATCGCCTGCCGCACGCCGCTGCGCGCTCCGTCGCAGCCCACCACGTAAGTCGCCCGGACGGTGCGCTCGCCCTCGGCGGTCCGCACGCGCACCTCCACGTCGTCGGCGCGCACCGTGAGGCCGACGAACTCCACGCCGTAGTCGGGGACGATCCGTGCGGGGCCGTTCGCTGCGGACTCGGCGAAGTAGTCGAGCACACGCGCCTGGTTGACGATGAGGTGCGGGAACTCGCTGATCTTGAGGCCGTAGTCCTCGGTTCGGGTGGTGCGGACGATGCGATCGGGGTTCTCGGGGTCGGGCGCCCAGAAGTTCATCCAGCCGATGTTGTACGCCTCGGCGGTGATGCGGTCGGCGAAGCCGAACGCCTGGAACGTCTCGACGCTGCGGGGCTGGATGCCGTCGGCCTGGCCGAGCACGAGGCGCCCGTCGCGCTTCTCGATGAGGCGCGTGGTGAGCTGAGGGAACTGCGACAGCTGGGCGGCCAGCAGCATCCCCGCGGGACCGGAGCCGACGATGAGCACGTCGACCTCATCGGGCAGCGCCGCGGGGCGGTCGACACCCGTGCCGACAGCGGGCTGCACGCGCGGATCCCCCGAGATGTAGCCGTGGTGGTGGAACTGCATCGTCTCTCCTGACTCCGATGTCGGGCTTGCCGGGCGGATCGCGAAGTTCTATATTCGAACACGACGTTCCGCTATCGAACGAGAGGCTAGCCCACCCATGCCCCCGCGGCAAGACGCTCCCCCTGCCTCGCAAACGCTGAGCCGTGGCATCCGGCTCCTCGAAGAGCTCGCCGACGCTCGGGCGCCGCTCACGATCGACGACCTCGCCGCGCGGGTCGGTCTGCACCGCTCGGTCGCGTACCGACTCCTGCGCACGCTCGAGGACCACGGGCTCGTGACGCGCGACGCCGCCGGCGCGGTGCGCCTGGGCACGGGCCTGGCCGCCCTGGCCGCCGGGGTCGCCGCCGATCTCCAGGCCGAAGCCCTGCCCGAACTGACCGCTGCCGCCAACGATCTCGGCATGACCTGCTTCCTCGTCGTGCTCGACCATGACGAGTGCGTGACCCTCACCAGCGTCGAACCGCGGCACGCGGTCACGGCCGTGGCCCAGCGCCCCGGGTCGCGGCATCCGGTCACCCGGGGCGCCCCCGGTCGCGCGATCCTCGCGCAGCTGCCTCCGCGACGGTGGCCCGACGCGGTCGACGCGCGCCTGGCGGCCGAGGTGGCGGAGGCCGCGGAGCGCGGCTGGGCGACGAGCCACGACGAGGTGATCCCGACGCTGCGGGCGGTTGCCGTCCCCCTCCCGGTGCAGGGCCGCGAACCCGCCGCGGTCGCCGCCGTGCACGTCAGCACCGAGGTCGACGACGCGGCGATCGCGGCCCGGCTGGAGGCTGCGGCGAAGGCGATCCGGGGAGCGCTGTAACCGCGCCGCGCCCTGCCCCGCGCCCCGCGCCCCGGCCCCGACACCCACCCCCAGCCCGCGCGATCGTATATGATCACCTCGTCAGGCGCACGAGGTCGTGCGTCGCTGCTCGAAAAAGGGGCACGTAGCGCGAAGGGCGCGAGACACATACGGCATCCATTCCGTTCGTCTCGAAAGGCCACCTTCGCCATGCCCTCCGTCTCCGCCCACGTCGCGCACACCCTCGCCCGCCACCTCCACCACGTCTTCGGGGTGATGGGAAACGGGAACGCGCACTTCCTCGACGTGCTGCACCGCGAGACCGACCTTCCCTTCACCGCGATGCGGCACGAGTCCGGCGGAGTCGTCGCCGCCGACGCCCACTATCGCGCCTCGGGACGTCTCGCCGCCGCGACCGCCACCTACGGCGCGGGCTTCACCAACACCCTCACGGCGCTGGCCGAGTCGGCCCAGGCCCGCATCCCCCTCCTCCTCGTCGTGGGCGACGAGCCCACCTCGGGGCCGCGCCCGTGGGGTGTCGACCAGGTCGCGCTCGCCTCGGCGGTGGGCGTGCGCACCTACACGGTGGGCGACCGGGATGCGACGGCCACCGTCCTCATCGCCCTCGAGCACGCGCTGACCTACCGCGTGCCGGTCGTGCTGGCGATCCCGTACGACGTCGTCACGCGCGAGGCGGGTCCGCTGACGGATGCCGGAACGGTGACGCTGCCCGCCCCGCTCGCGCCGCGCGGACCCGCCTCCGAGGCCGCCCTCGACCGCATCGCCGACGCCCTGGCATCCGCCGAACGTCCGTTCCTGCTCGCCGGTCGCGGGGCGTGGCTCGCGCACGCCGGTGACGCGCTCGGGCGTCTCGCCGAGGCGACCGGCGCGGTCACGGCATCCACCGCTCTCGGGCGGGGGATCTTCCCCGACGCCCGCTACGACCTCGGCGTCACGGGCGGCTTCGGAGCCGAGGGCGCCATGCGGCTCGTGCGCGAGGCCGATGTCGCGGTGGTCTTCGGGGCGGGTCTCAACCAGTTCACGATGCGATTCGGCGAGCTCTTCGCCCCCGACACCGCCGTGTTCCAGATCGACGTCACCGCGACCGCCACCCACGCACAGGTCGGCGGATTCGTGCGAGGGGATGCCGCGATCGCGGCCGAGGCGCTCGTCGAGCGGCTCCGCGCGCGCGGCGCCTCCGCGTCGGGCTGGCGCGAACGCATCGACATCGCACCGCTGCGCGCGCAGGACCCGGGGGACGGCATCGCCCCGGACGGCCGCCTCGATCCCCGCTCCGCCGCCGCGCGGCTCGCGGAGCTGCTGCCGGAGGATCGCGTGGTCGTCTCGGACGGCGGGCACTTCCTCGGCTGGTCGAACATGTACTGGCCCGTCGCCTCCCCCGACCGCGTGATGATGATCGGCACCGCCTACCAGTCGATCGGTCTCGGCTTCCCCTCGGTCGCGGGCGCCATCGCGGCCCGCCCGGAGTCCACCGTCGTGCTCACCACGGGCGACGGCGGCGGGCTCATGGCCATCGCCGATCTCGAGAGCGCCGTGCGCTCCGCCCGCGGACACGGCATCGCCGTCGTGTGGAACGACGCGGCCTACGGCGCCGAAGTCAACCTGTACGGCCTGAAGGGGCTGGCCCGCGAGCCGATGCTCATCCCCGAGGTCGACTTCGCCGCCGTCGCCCGCGGCTTCGGCGCGGAGGGCGTGGTCGTCCGGGAGGTCGCCGATCTCGACGCCGTGGCCGGCTGGACGGCCCGCGACCCCGAGGACCGTCCGTTCCTGCTGCTCGACCTGCGCATCAGCGGCGACGTGATCGCGCCGTACCAGCGCGAGATCATCAAGGTGAACTCGTGAGCGCCGTCGACCTCGACGAGCTCCGCACCGCGCTCGGCGAGCGCCTTCTCGAGGATGCCGACAGCCTCGCCGCTTACGCCGGCGACAGCTCGCGTGCGCAGCCGGAGGGGCTTCCGATCGCCGTGGCGCGGGCGACCTCGACCGACGACGTGTCCACGGCCCTGGCGTGGGCGAACGCCCGTGGCATCCGGGTCTCCGTCCGCGGAGCGGGCACGGGTCTCTCGGGCGGCGCCGTCGCGTACCCCGGCGGCCTGGTCATCTCCCTCGAGGCGATGAACCGCATCCTCGACATCGACGTCGACAACCGTCTCGCCGACGTCGAGGCCGGGGTCGTGACCGCCGACCTGGATGCCGCCGCCCTCGCGCGAGGCCTGTTCTTCCCACCCGATCCGGCGAGCGCGCAGTGGTCGACGATCGGCGGCAACATCGCGACGAACGCCGGGGGGCTGCGCTGCATCGCGCACGGGGTGACGACCGACGTCGTCGCCGCGCTCGAAATAGTGCTCGCCGACGGCCGGGTCATGCGCACCGGTGCCCGCACGCGCAAGAACACCACCGGCTACGACCTCACGAGCCTGTTCACGGGCTCCGAGGGGACGCTCGGCGTCATCACGGCGGCGACCGTCCGCCTGAAGCCGGTGCCGCCGGGGAAGCCGCGCACGTTCCGCGCGAGCTTCGACGACATCGAGGAGGCCGGACGCGCGGTCACGGCGATCGTCTCGGGGCCGGCCGCGCCCGAGGTGCTCGAGCTCATCGACGCGCGCAGCGTCGAGATCATCGAGGCGTTCCACCCCAGCGGTCTCCCCTCGCCCGGCGCCGCGATGCTCGTCGGGCAGACGGTGGGCCTCGCCGCCAAGGAGACGGCCGAGGCCATCGCGCAGATCTGCCGTCGCCACGGCGCCGTCGAGACCGAGATCTCGGACTCCGACAGCCTGCTCGAAGCGCGCCGGCTCGCGAACCCCGCGCTCACCGCCCAGGGGCTCCGCGTCTCGTGCGACGTGGGTGTGCCGGTGGCGCAGCTCGCGACGGTGTTCCGCGGCATCGGCGAGCTCACGGTGCGCCACGGTCGCCGTATCGCTGTGGTCGCGCACGCCGGCGACGGCAACCTGCACCCCACGGTCGAGGCGGGCGAGACGCCCGAGGAGTACGCCGCCGCCGAACGGGTCATCGACGACATCACGCGCCTCGCCCTGTCGCTGGGCGGGACGATCTCCGGCGAGCACGGCATCGGCTCGGTCAAGCGTCACGAACTCCCCTGGCAGCAGGATGCCGCCGCCCTCGACGTGCAACGCGCGATCAAGGCCGCGCTCGACCCCCGTGGCATCCTGACCCCGGGTCGGGCGATCTGACGCCCACCAGCCGCCCTCCCCGGGCCGGACTCCGGAGAAACCGCACGTTCCACCCGCTGGGCCCCAGGTTCAGCCCGCGCGAGCACGGAATCTCCGGAGTTCGGCGCGCGCACGCCGGTGCGCGTCAGCCCCGGCGGACCACGGCATCCCGGGTGAGCATCTCGGCCACCACGCCGTCGGCCCACTCCCGCGCAACTTCGGTGGCCTCCACGGGGCCGCCGGCGTCGTGGCGGCCGTACTCGCCCACCCGCTGCGCGCCGCACGCCGTAAGAGCCTCGTCGAGGAGCTCGCTGCCGCGCGAGTATGTCTTGGTGTAACTGCGGTCACCGAGGCCGAGCACCCCGTAGCGCAGCCGGGAGAGGTCCGGCCGGTCACTCACCAGCGCGCGGTATGTCTCGCGCACGGTGGTCGGCAGTTCGCCGTCCCCATAGGTCGAGCACACCACGAGATGCGAGCGGCCGGCGTCGATCTCCGTCGGGTCGAGGTCCGCCAGGTCTCTGACCTCGACATGCGCGCGATCCGCGAGGTGACGTGCGAGGTCCTCGGCGACGAGTTCGGCATTGCCGGACTCCGTGCCGAACAGGATCGTCAGCGCGATCCCCCCGTCCGCGGCACCCGGGATCCGCTCCGCCTCGACGTCGGGGAGCACGATCGACGGGTCGCCCGCCGTGGCGAACAGCTCGTCGAGCGAGGTGAGCTTCGCGCGCACCCGCCCGGGCGGCGCGGCGAGCGTCTCGCGGGCATCGATGCGCCGCCAGCCGCCGAAGTCGATCGCCCCGGACAGATCGCCGAGGGCGCCGATGCCGGGCGATCCGATCCGCAGCGCCCCGGAGCTGAGGTCGTCGGCGAGCAGACGCGCCAGGGTGCGGGAGTCGGTGCGCTGGTCGGGGATCGTGCCGCGCGGACCTCGGCGCAGCCAGCCCGCGACATAGAGTCCCGGCTCGATCCGCCCGTCGGGGTGCGCCCCCGCCTCGGCGAGCGAGCGGGCGTCGCCCCGGAAGCCGATCGCGGTGACGACGTCGTCGGCCTCGATCTCGACGCTGTCCCCGTCGACGTCGAGGACGACCGCCGTCACGCGATCCTCTCCGGCGATGCGCGTCGGGCGCGAACCGAACCACCAGTGGACGCGCACACGGGCGTCCTCGGTATCCGTCAGCCCCCGCACCGCGTCGACCCGGGCGTCCTTCCCGGGCTCCACCGCGTCGATACGGGCACCGTGGACGACGTGCGCGACGCCATCGAGCCCGGCGAGTTCGCGGAGCATCACGGGGTCGAACTTGGCGTTCCCGGGGGCGGACCGACCGATGACGTGGAGGGTGCGCACCCGCCCGGCCAACCGCGCGTGGACCGCGTCGTCGATGTCGCTGCCGTCGAGATCGGCCGCGGTCCGACTGAGCAGACGCACGACGTCGAGGGCGACGTTCCCCTGCCCGACGACCACGACCCGCTCGCCGAGGATCGGGACGTCGGATGCCTCGGCGGGATGGCCGTTGAGCGCGCGGGTGATGCGTCCCGCCCCGACGACGCCGGGCAGATCAGCGCCGTCGACCTCGAGGGGCACGTCGTCGTGCACCCCTGTGGCGAGCACGACCGCGTCGAACGCCGCGCGAAAGCCGGCCAGGTCGACATCGCCGTTCGGACCGAAATCCACACCGCCGTGGAATCGCACACCGCCGTCGGCGAACAGCCGATCGAACTGGCGCGCGACGGACTTCGTGCCCTGGTGGTCGCCCGCGACGCCGTAGCGGACGAGGCCATAGGGAACCGGCATCCGGTCGAACACGTCGATCTCGGCCGAGGGGAACGCTCGGCGGATCGCCTGCGCGGAGAAGCAGCCCGAGGGCCCCGCGCCCACGATGGCCACGCGCAGCGTCGGGCGCGGCGCGACGGCTTCGGGCGGGAGCGGGAGGGATGCCGAGGTGTCCCACGTGACGGGGAGCTCGAGCATGCCGCGGAACACCCACCCGCCGATGACGGCCGGACGCTCGGGGTGCAGATCGACGCCGCGCAGCCGCTCGAAGAGGCGGGGAAGACCGACGGTCGCGACCTCGGCCTTCGCCACCCACGCGCCCAGGCACACGTGCACGCCTTTGCTGAAGGCGAGGTGGGGTTTGACCTCGCGGCGGATGTCGAAGCGGTCCGCCTCGTCCCAGACGGTCTCGTCGCGGTTCGCGGAGAGGATGCAGATGCCGAGCTTGGCCCCCGCCGGAAGCGCGACACCGGCGAGCTCGGTCTCGCGCGTCACCTGGCGGGAGTAGAGCCCGATCGGTGCGATCCAACGGATCGCCTCGTCGAAGACAGTCGGCCACAGGCCGGGGTCGGCCTCGACGGCGCGGCGTTGCTCGGGGTGCGTGAGCAGGGCCCAGGCGGCGACGCCGAGGGCGTCTCGCGGCTCGTTGAGTCCACCGCCGATCGTCATCTTGATGTTCGCGCGGATCTTCTCGATCGGCATCTCGTAGTCGGGGATGCGCAGCAGCGTCGAGATCAGCGAATGGTCGGGGTGGTCGGCGTGCCACCGCAGCATCTCGTCGAGGGCGATGTCGACCTCGTCGAACGAGCGCTGACCCTTGGCCCACACCTCGGGGTCGTCGGCATAGTTGCCGGTGGCGTAGATGAGCGTCTGCGACCAGCGCTGCAGGTCTTCCTGGTGCACGTTGTGGAACCCGAGGATCTCGCGCAGGTTCTCGGCCGCGTAGGGAGCCGCGAAGTCCCAGATCACATCCGCGCCGGGCCCCTTCGCGACCATCTCATCGAGATAGCGGGCGGCGTTGCGCTCGAAGACGTCCGTCCACACGCGCTTGACGACGCCGGGGCGCAGCACCGGCTGCCAGGCCTTGCGCTCCGGGTAGTGCTCGGGGTCGTCGCGCCTCAGCATCGAGTGCCCCATCGCGCGGATCTGCAGCGACCCCTCCTCGTTCGCCGAGAAGGTCTCCTGTTCGAACTCGGTGGTGTGCACCGCCTCGTAGGACGTGATCAGATAGCGACCGACGCTCGGCACCCAGTGCACTCCGCCCTCCGCGCGCAGGCGGTCGTAGATCGGGAACGGGTCGCGGTACAGATCGGGGATGCTCACCCAATCGGCGACGGGCGCGGTACGGCTCATGGCACTTCCTCGTGTCGGATCCGGTCGATGGATGCCACCAGTGTGCGCTCCTCGATACGCTGGCAAAAGCGGTTTTATTCGCCGTTTCACATCGATGGAGTCGAGGTTTACGCGATGGGTCCGGTCCCCGAGTACACCCTGCGACAGCTGGCGTACCTCGTGGCGGTCGCCGAGGCGGGGACGGTCGCCGGCGCCGCGGCGTCGCTGCACATCTCGCCGTCGGCGCTGTCGGACGCCCTCGCCGAGATCGATCGCGCGTTCGGTACACCCCTCACCGTGCGTCGCCGCGCGCGCGGTGTCTCGCTCACCAGCGCCGGGCACCGCGTCGTCGAGCGGGCGCGCGGCCTCCTGATCGACGCGCGCGAACTGGTCGATGATCTGCGCGGGGCGCCGGGAGAACTCGTCGGTCCCCTGACGATCGGGTGCTATCCGACCCTCGCCCCGGTCGTACTGCCGCCCCTGTTGCACGACTTCGGCGGCGCTCACCCCCGTGTCGACCTGCAGGTGCGCGAGGCCACGCACGACCAGTTGGAGGGTCGCCTCGAATCCGGAGAGGTCGACGTCGCGTTCGTGTACGACACCCTGGTGCCCGGCCACCCCCGTCGCGAGACGCTCTACGCCCTGCCCGCCCACGTGCTCGTGAGCGCCGCCGATCCCCTCGCCGCCGCCGACACGGTACGGCTGGAGGAACTGGTCGATCGCGACCTGATCCTGCTCGATGCTCCCCCGTCGAGCGCGCACACGCTGGCGCTGTTCGCCACACGCGGGCTCACCCCGCACATCCGTCATCGCGTGACGAGCTACGAGGCGGTGCGCACCCTGGTCGGGCGCGGGCTGGGGTACGGCATCCTCGTCCAGAGGGTCGCGAACCCCGCGAGCTACGAGGGCTACCCTGTCGTGACGAAGGAGATCTCCCCCACCGTCGAGCCGGTGGGGATCGATGTGATCTGGTCGGCGACGCACGAACCGCCCGAGCGGGTGACCGCCCTCATCGCCTTCGCTCGCACGATCGATTGGGGAGCTGTCGGACGATGACCATCCTGACCTGGGGCATCAAGTCGTCGCTGCGGGCGTACGTGCGCGGCATGCCGGACGGACGCGTCGAGGTGTCGGACGGCGCGGAGGAAGTGGCATCCGGGTTCTCCTTCCCCGGCCACGCGCTGCGCTTCACGGGCGCGGTGACGCTGACCGGGCACAACGGCATGATGCGCGTGCGCATCGCCGATCCGGCGCTCGTCGAGAGCGACGGTGCGTGGACGCTGGAGATCGCCGACCCCGACGACCCCGCGGTGCGGCTGCCCTTCGCCACGGTCGGCTGCTTCGACGGCGCGATTGGCCGCGAACTCGCTCTCACCGAGGACGGCGCCGACCTGTTCTTCGGCCCCTACCGCGCCGGCACACCGCTCGACGACGTCACCGTCGCCCCATGAGCACGGCGAACGGCCGGCACCCCGCGAGGAGCACCGGCCGTTCCCCGATGAGACGGCTCAGGCCTTGGACATCCCGTAGACCGGACTCTCCTGCGGCTGCAGCTCGGCGTCGGGGCCGAGGGCGATCCCCCGGCGGTCGCGCAGCAGCAGGGTCGCGATGAGCCCGAGGGCCGCCATACCCACGAGGTACAGCGACACCGACCACGTGCTGCCGGTCGCCTGCACGAGCGCCGTGGCGATCGTGGGGGCGAACGCACCGCCGAGGATCGCGCCGATCGCGTACGAGATCGACACCCCCGAGAAGCGGACGGATGCCGGGAACAGCTCGGTGTAGAGCGCGGCCTGCGGGCCGTAGGTGAATCCGAGACCGACCGTGAGGATCAGCAGCCCGAGGAAGAGCAGGAAGATGTCGCCCGTGTTCACCAGCGGGAACAGCACCACCGCTCCGATCGCCAGCGCGATCCAGCCGAAGATGTACGTGTTGCGGCGCCCGATGATGTCGCTCAGCCACCCCGAGAGCCAGGTGAAGACGAGCCAGCCGACCGAGGCGCCGGTGACGGCGAGCAGCACGGGACCGCGCTCGAGGCCCAGGGGGCCGTCGGGGTTGGTCGCGTAGTTCTGGATGTAGCCGCCGGTCGACATGTAGCCGGCGGCGTTGTTGCCGGCGAAGACGAACGCGGCGATGATCACGAGCACCGCGTGCTTGCGGAACAGCTGGATGATCGGGGTCTTGGTCTCTT
Source organism: Microbacterium sp. 71-36 (assembly GCF_001898305.1). NCBI lineage: Bacteria > Bacillati > Actinomycetota > Actinomycetes > Micrococcales > Microbacteriaceae > Microbacterium > Microbacterium sp. 71-36. The sequence continues at coordinate 59,428 of NZ_MKTP01000002.1, read as the reverse complement.
GGCGGCGCTCGGCGATCTCGAGGAAGACGGGGCTCTCTTCGACGCGCTTGCGGATGTAGTAGCCGACGAAGATCAGCACGACGCTGAAGAGGAACGGGATGCGCCATCCCCACTCGAGGAACTGGTCCCCGGGGGCGATCGTCGCCATGAGCGCCATCATGCCCGAGGCGAGCAGCAGACCGATCGGCACACCGATCTGCGGCGAGGCCCCGAACAGCCCGCGCTTCTTCTTGGGGGCGTGCTCGACGGCCATGAGCACCGCGCCGCCCCACTCGCCGCCCGCCGAGATCCCCTGCAGGATGCGCAGGACGATGAGCAGGATGGGTGCCGCGACACCGATCGCCGCGTACGTGGGGAGGACGCCGACGAGGGCCGTGGCGACACCCATCAGGATCAGCGTCCACATGAGGACCGTCTTGCGGCCGTACTTGTCGCCGAAGTGTCCGGCGAGGAATGCGCCGAGCGGCCGGAAGAGGAAGCTCAGCCCCACCGTCAGGAACGACAGGATCAGGGCGATGCCGGGACCGGCGGGCTGGAAGAACACCGTGGCGAACACGAGGCCGGCGGCCTGCGCGTAGATGAAGAAGTCGTACCACTCGACGGTGGTGCCGACCACGGTGGCGAAGACCACGCGGCGGCGGTCCGTCGAGGTGGAGATGGTACCGGTGGGCGTCAGGCCCGATGGTTGAGAGCGGGACATGGGGACTCCTTAGAGACGTCGTCGTCGTCACCTCGGTCGTCGTCGTCGGCGACGAGGCGCAGGTTGCTGGGGTGGTTCGTATCGTATACGATTTCAGATACGACGCAAGGGAGCATCCATGACCGACATCGACGACCGGTTCACCGTCCTCGGCGCGCGTCCCGGCAAGATCGTGGCCGTCCACCTCTCCTACATCTCTCGCGCCGACCAACGCGGCCGCCGCCCGGCGGCGCCGTCCTACTTCTTCAAGCCGTCCAGCTCGCTCGCCGCCTCGGGCGCCGAGATCGAGCGCCCCGCCGGCACCGAGCTCCTCGCCTTCGAGGGCGAGATCGCGCTGATCATCGGCGAGCCCGCGCGATGGGTGGCCCCGGATGCCGCGTGGACCCACGTGGCATCCCTCACCGCCGCGAACGACTTCGGCCTGTACGACCTGCGCGCGAACGACAAGGGCTCCAACGTCCGCTCCAAGGGCGGTGACGGGTATACGCCCCTCGGTCCCGCGCTCATCGACGCGCGGGCGGTGGACCCGGCCGCGCTGCGCCTGCGCACCTGGGTGAACGGCGAGGTCGTGCAGGACGACACCACCGCCGGCCTGCTCTTCCCGCTCGCGCAGATCGTCGCCGATCTGTCGCAGCACTTCACCCTCGAGACCGGCGACGTCATCCTCACCGGCACCCCCGCGGGCTCGTCGGTGGTCGTCCCCGGCGACCTCGTCGAGGTGCAGGTGGATGCCGGCTCGCTCTCGACCGGCCGGCTCCGCACCACGGTGGTCCAGGGCGGCCGGTCCTTCGACGGCGCGGTCGGCTCCCTCCCCTCGGCCGACGACACCCAGCGCGCCGAGGCCTGGGGCTCGGCCGAGGCCGCCGCCGCCGCGAGAACAGGCGGTCGTTCCGAAACAGGACGATCCGCCGGTGACTCTCCTGTTCTCACCGATTCTCCTGTCCTCCACGCCCCCGACACCCGGCCCGCCCTCACCCCCGAGCTCCGCTCGAAGCTCGCACGCGTCCCCGTCGCGGGGCTCAGCGGCCAGCTCCGCAAGCGCGGACTGAACGACGTCACGATCGACGGCGTCCACGCCCTCACCCCGGGCAGCCGCTTCGTCGGCACGGCCCGCACCCTCCGCTTCCTCCCCCACCGCGAAGACCTCTTCGCCGCGCGCGGCGGCGGCTACAACGCCCAGAAGCGCGCGTTCGACGCCGTCGAGGAGGGCGAGGTCCTCGTGATCGAGGCCCGCGGCGAGACCGGATCGGGCACCCTCGGCGACATCCTCGCGATCCGCGCCCACGCGCGCGGCGCCACCGCGATCGTCACCGACGGCGGCGTCCGGGATGCCGAGGCCGTCGCCGCCGTCGGCATCCCGGTGTTCACCGCAGGTCCCCACCCCGCGGTCCTCGGTCGCCGGCACGTGCCGTGGGAGACCGACGTCGCGATCGGCTGCGGGGGCACCACCGTCGAGCCCGGCGACATCCTCGTCGGCGACGGCGACGGCGTGATCGTCCTTCCGCCGGCGCTCGCCGAGGAAGTGGTCGACGCCGCGCTCGCCCAGGAGGAGGAGGATGCGTGGATCGCCGCACAGGTGGCATCCGGTCATCCCGTCGACGGGCTCTTCCCGATGAACGCCGAATGGCGCGCCCGCTACGAGAGCGAGAGGCGGAACTGATGGATGCCACGTCCCCCGCAACCGCGCACACCGGCGCCGAGAGCCGGAGCAAGTCGCAGCAGGCGTACCACTGGATCAAGCAGCGCATCGCGTCGCAGGAGTTCACGCCGGGCTACCGGCTCGTGCTCGGCACGATCGCGGGAGAGCTCGGTATGAGCGTCGTCCCGGTGCGCGAGGCGATCCGCCAGCTCGAGGCCGAGGGCCTGGTGATGTTCGAACGCAACGTCGGCGCGCGCGTGTCGATGGTCGACGACACCGCGTACCGCTTCAGCATGCAGTCGCTGAGCATCCTGGAGGGCGCCGCGACCGCCCTGTCGGCGCGCGCCCTCACCAGCGACGACGTGCGCCGCGCCCGCCAGGTGAACGAGCTGATGGTCGAGACGCTCGAGCACTTCGACCCGCGCGCCTTCACCGCTCTCAACCAGGAGTTCCACGCGATCCTGTTCGAGAAGTGCGCCAATCCGCGCATGCTCGAACTCGTCCAGGCCGAGTGGGCCCGACTCGGGCACCTGCGCGACTCGACGTTCAGCTTCGTCCCCGGTCGCGCCGCCGAGTCCGTGCGCGAGCACGAGAACATCCTCGTCCTCATCGAGCGGGGCGCCCCGCTCGCCGAGATCGAGAAGGCCTCGCGCCGCCACCGCTCCGCGACCCTCGACGCCTACATGACCCACGAGCACCCCGACGAAGTGCTCGGCCTCCCCGCTTTCTGACCCGGATGCCGTGACCGCGGGCGCCGCGACACCGCCGTCGCCGTCGCATCGCACCGGCATCCACCTCTTCCACCGAAGGAGTCCGCATGACCACCCCGCTCACCACCGCCCGCCGGGTCCCGGCCGATCTGCCGGAGCGCATCCAGCACTACATCGGCGGACGCTTCGTCGACTCGGTCGACGGCGATGCGTTCGACGTGCTCGACCCCGTGACCAACCAGACCTATCTGCGGGCCGCCGCGGGCAAGAAGGCCGACATCGACCTCGCCGTCGCCGCCGCCCGGAAGGCGTTCACCGAAGGCCCGTGGCCGCGGATGCTGCCGCGCGAGCGTTCGCGGGTGCTGCACCGCATCGCCGACATCGTGGAGTCGCGCGACGCGCGGCTGGCGGAGCTCGAGTCCTTCGACTCGGGGCTCCCGATCACGCAGGCGCTCGGTCAGGCCCGCCGCGCGGCCGAGAACTTCCGCTTCTTCGCCGACCTGATCGTGGCCCAGACCGACGACGCCTTCAAGGTGCCCGGTCGCCAACTGAACTACGTCAACCGCAAGCCGATCGGGGTCGCCGGGCTCATCACGCCGTGGAACACCCCCTTCATGCTCGAGTCGTGGAAGCTCGGCCCCGCGCTCGCCACCGGCAACACCGTGGTGCTCAAGCCCGCGGAGTTCACGCCCCTGTCGGCATCGCTCTGGGCCGGGATCTTCGAGGAGGCGGGGCTTCCCGAGGGCGTGTTCAACCTCGTCAACGGTCTCGGAGAGGATGCCGGCGACGCCCTCGTCAAGCACCCCGATGTTCCGCTGATCTCCTTCACGGGCGAGAGCTCGACGGGGCAGCTGATCTTCGCCAACTCGGCGCCCTTCCTGAAGGGCCTGTCGATGGAGCTGGGCGGCAAGAGCCCCGCGATCGTGTTCGCGGATGCCGACCTGGACGCCGCGATCGACGCCACCATCTTCGGGGTGTTCTCCCTCAACGGCGAGCGCTGCACCGCGGGCAGCCGCATCCTCGTCCAGCGCGAGGTGTACGACGAGTTCGTCGCGCGCTACGCCGCCCAGGCCGATCGTGTGAAGGTGGGCCTCCCCGACGACCCCGCGACCGAGGTGGGCGCACTCGTGCACCCCGAGCACTACGCCAAGGTCATGTCGTACGTCGAGCTGGGCAAGACCGAGGGACGCCTGGTCGCCGGCGGCGGCCGCCCCGAGGAGTTCCCGGAGGGGAACTTCGTCCGCCCCACGGTGTTCGCCGACGTCGCCCCCGACGCGCGGATCTTCCAGGAGGAGATCTTCGGCCCGGTCGTGGCGATCACCCCGTTCGACACCGATGAGGAAGCCCTGGCCCTCGCGAACAACACGAAGTACGGCCTGGCCGCCTACGTCTGGACCAACGACCTGAAGAGGGCGCACCTGTTCGCGCAGAACGTCGAGGCCGGCATGGTGTGGCTGAACTCCAACAACGTCCGCGACCTCCGCACCCCCTTCGGCGGCGTGAAGGCCTCGGGCCTCGGGCACGAGGGCGGCTACCGCTCGATCGACTTCTACACCGACCAGCAGGCCGTGCACATCACGCTCGGCCCGGCCCACAACCCCACCTTCGGCAAGGGAGCCTGAGATGACCGACCGCAGCCAGATGACCCGCACCTCCTCCGGGTTCTTCGTCTCGCAGGAGGCGCCGATCGAGTCGGACAACCCCATCCCCACCCCCTCGTCGCCGGCACCCGACATCCTGCGGTGCGCCTACATGGAGCTCGTCGTCACCGACCTCGCGGCATCCCGCGTCTTCTACGTCGACATCCTGGGCCTGCACATCACGGAGGAGGACGACGAGGCGATCTACCTCCGATCGACCGAGGAGTTCATCCACCACAACCTCGTGCTGCGCCAGGGTCCGGTCGCCGCGGTCGCGGCGTTCTCGTACCGCGTGCGCTCGGCCGACGACCTCGACAGAGCCGTCGCGTTCTACACCGAGCTCGGCTGCGACGTGCGCCGTGAGCCGAACGGCTTCACGAAGGGCATCGGCGACTCGGTGCGCGTGGTCGACCCCCTCGGCTTCCCGTACGAGTTCTTCTTCGACACCGAGCACCAGGAACGCCTCTCGTGGCGCTACGACCTGTACTCCCCCGGTGAGCTCGTGCGCCTCGACCACTTCAACCAGATCACCCCCGACGTGCCCCGCGCGGTGAACTTCATGCAGTCGCTCGGATTCCGCGTGACCGAGGACATCCAGGACGAGGACGGCATCGTCTACGCCGCGTGGATGCGCCGCAAGCCCACCGTGCACGACACGGCGATGACCGGCGGAGACGGCCCCCGCATGCACCACGTGTGCTTCGCGACGCACGAGAAGCACAACATCCTGGCGATCTGCGACAAGCTCGGCGCCCTCCGCCGATCGGATGCCATCGAGCGCGGCCCGGGCCGCCACGGCGTCTCGAACGCGTTCTACCTGTACCTGCGCGACCCGGACGGCCACCGCGTCGAGGTGTACACGCAGGATTACTACACCGGCGACCCCGACAACCCGGTGGTCACGTGGGACGTGCACGACAACCAGCGCCGCGACTGGTGGGGCAACCCCGTCGTGCCGTCCTGGTACACCGACGGCTCGCTCGTGCTCGACCTCGACGGCAACCCGCAGCCGGTGCGCGCCCGCACCGACGCGAGCGAGATGGCCGTGACGATCGGCGCCGACGGCTTCAGCTACACGCGCGCCCCGGAGGAGCGCGACGGCGAGTTCAAGCTGGGCAATCAGCTCTGAGGAGAACCCATGCTCACCGACGCACAGATCGACGCCATCGCGGCCGAGCTCGCCGCGGCCGACCGCGCGCACTCGGTCATTCCGCGGATCACCGCGCGGTACCCGGATGCCGTGGTCGAAGACTCCTACGCTATCCAGGGCCGCTGGCGCGACACGCAGATCGCGGCGGGTCGGACTCTCGTGGGCCGCAAGATCGGCCTGACGTCGAAGGCGATGCAGCAGGCGACCGGCATCACCGAACCCGACTATGGCGTCATGTTCGACGACACCGTCTACCGCTCGGGCGACGACATCCCGGTCGACCACTTCTCGAACGTCCGGATCGAGGTCGAACTCGCGTTCGTGCTGAGGACGCCGCTCGAAGGCCCCGGCTGCACGCTCGAGGACGCCCTCGCCGCGATCGACTATGCCGTGCCGGCGCTGGAGGTGCTGAACTCGCATATCGAGCTCGAGGGCCGCACGATCGTCGACACGATCAGCGACAACGCCGCCTACGGCGCGATGGTGCTCGGCGATGTGCACAAGCGCCCCGACGAGATCGACCTGCGGTGGGTGCCGGGCGTGCTCAGCCGCAACGGAGAGATCGAGGAGACCGGGGTCGCCGCGGGCGTCCTCGGCCATCCCGCGACCGGCGTCGCGTGGCTCGCGAACAAGTTCCACCAGCACGGCGCGCGCCTGGAGGCGGGCGAGATCATCCTGGCAGGATCGTTCACACGCCCGATGTGGGTGTCGCGCGGCGACGACGTGTCGTGCGACTTCGGACCGATGGGAACCATCACGTGTCGCTTCGTCTGACCCCCACCTTCCGCGCCGCGCTCGCGGCATCCGATCGCCCGCTCGCCGGGATGTGGGTGTGCTCGGCGAGCGCCACGGTCGCCGAGATCGCGGCGGGGTCGGGCCTGGACTGGCTGCTCATCGACATGGAGCATTCGGCCACGTCGCTCGACTCCGTGCTCGCGCAGGTGCAGGTCGCCGCGGCCTACCCCGTCACCCCGGTCGTGCGTGTGCCGTGGAACGACGCGGTCACGATCAAGCGCGTGCTCGACGTCGGCGCGCAGAACCTCATCGTGCCCATGATCTCCACGGCCGCGGAGGCCCGCGCCGCCGTCGCCGCGACCCGCTACCCGCCCGCGGGGATCAGGGGGGTCGGCAGCGCCCTGGCTCGGAGCGCCCGCTGGAACCGCGTCGACGGCTACCTCGCCACGGCCACGGAGCACGTCTCGCTGACGGTGCAGATCGAGACCGCGGCAGCGGTGGACGCCGCGGCCGAGATCGCGGCCGTCGAGGGGGTGGATGCCGTCTTCGTCGGCCCCTCCGATCTGTCGGCCTCGATGGGGCTGCTGGGGCAGCAGTCGCACCCCGACGTGGTGGCCGCCGTGCACCGCGTGTTCGAGGCGGCCCACGCCGCCGGTGTCGCGGTCGGGGTGAACGCGTTCGACCCGCTGGTGGCCGAGGCCTACCTGGACGCGGGCGCCGACTTCGTCGCGGTCGGCGCCGACGTCGCCCTCCTCGCCCGCGCGTCCGAAGCGCTGGCCGCGCGGTTCGTCCACCCTGGCGAGACCACCCGCGGAAGCTACTGACCGCACGCGAGAGGGGCCGGACGATCGCGTCCGGCCCCTCTCGTCACGAGTCAGTCCTCGTCGTCGTCCTCATCGTCCTCGTCGTCGTCGCCGACGATCTCGATGTCCTCGACCTCGAGCTCGGGCGTCAGCTGCACGTGCACCAGCGCGTCGGGGAACGCCGTCGCCCCGGCGAACACCACGATGATCGCGTCCGCGAAGACGCCGACGCCCACGGCCTCGAGATCGGTGCGCAGGTCGACATCAGCGGGGAGTTCGTCGTCCTCGAGCGCGTCCTCGATCTCGGTCGCGACCTCGTCGACGATCGCCCGCCAGCGGTCCTCGCCCACCGACAGGATGTCCGACAGCGACGTCATGATCGCGTCGACGTCGGGCTCGTCGACGTCGTCGATCTCGGGATCGAGGTCGACCTCCACCTCGACGCCCGCGGCATCCAGGTGGGCAAGACCCACGACGGTGTCCTCGTCGATGGTCGGCTCGTCGAGCAGGCCGCTGTCGGTGACGCGGCGGAGGAGATCGTTCAGCACGGACTCAGTCATGAATGAACTCTGACACGTCCGCGCGGTCGGCGCCTCCCCGTTGCGCCCGGCGCTCCGTCTGTTCAGCCGGCGTCGGGTGGTGGTTCACCGTCCGCGATCGTGCCGGGCTCCGGAGAACTCCGCTCGTTTCCCCCGCCAGAGCGGACCCACCACCCCGAGGACACCAGAACTCCGGAGCGCGGGACGCGGCGGCAGCGGATCACAGACCCGCGGCGCGCTCCGCGGCCTCGACGACGTTGGTCATCAGCAGCGCGACCGTCATGGGGCCCACCCCGCCCGGGTTCGGCGAGAGGAAGCCGGCGACCTCGGCGACGTCGGGGTGCACGTCACCGAAGACGCGGTTCTTGCCGGTCTCGGGGTCCGTTTCCCGCGTCACACCGACATCGAGCACCGCCGCTCCGGGCTTGACGTCCTCGGCGCGCACGATGTGCTTCACGCCGGCCGCGGCCACGATGACGTCGGCGTCGCGCAGGTGCTTCGCCAGGTCGACGGTGCCGGTGTGGGTGAGCGTCACCGTGGCGTTGATCTCGCGACGCGTGAGGAGCAGCCCGATCGAGCGGCCGATCGTGACGCCGCGCCCGACGACCACGACCTCCTTGCCCGTCAGGTCGTAGTCGTTGCGCAGCAGCAGCTCGATGACGCCGCGCGGCGTGCACGGCAGCGGCGTCGTGATGGGGGCGTTGACGTTGAGCACCAGACGCCCGAGGTTCGTGGGGTGGAGGCCGTCGGCATCCTTCGCCGGATCGATGCGCTCGAGGATCGCGTCGGTGTCGAGGTGCTTCGGCAGGGGCAGCTGCACGATGTACCCGTGGCACGCGGGGTCGGCGTTGAGGCCGTCGATGACCGCCTCGACCTCCTCCTGCGTGGACTCGGCGGGGAGCTCGACCTGGATCGAGTTCATGCCGATCGCCTCGGACTGCTTGTGCTTCATGCCCACGTACAGCTGCGAAGCCGGGTCGGCGCCGACGAGCACGGTGGCGATGCCGGGCACGATCCCGCGCTCGCGCAGGGCCGCGACCCGCTCGGCGAGCTCGGTCTTGATCGCCGCCGCAGCGGCCTTGCCGTCGAGAATCGTCGCCGTCATGGCATCCCTCGTTCTGTGATGTGGGTCGGTGCGGCGCCGAGGTGGGTCGGCGCCTCATTCCGATAAACGCGATCTACGACGAGAAACGACGTGGCAAGCCGTTTCTCGCCGCGAATCGCGTTTATCGCGGACGGAGCTCTCCGAGACGGGGCCGCGGCACGCGACCCCGTCTCGGCGGACGGTCACTGCCGCAGGTCGGGGTACAGCGGGAAAGCCGCCGTGAGCGCGGCCACGCGGGTGCGCAGCGCCTCGACGTCGGCGCCGGGGATCAGCGCGAGCGCGATGATGTCGGCGACCTCCGTGAACTCCGCGTCGCCGAAGCCGCGCGTCGCGAGGGCCGGGGTGCCGATGCGCAGACCCGACGTGACCATCGGCGGACGCGGGTCGTTGGGAACGGCGTTGCGGTTGACCGTGATGTGGATGTCGTGCAGCAGGTCTTCGGCCTGCTTGCCGTCGATCTCGGCTTCGCGGAGGTCGACGAGCACGAGGTGCACGTCGGTGCCGCCCGAGCGCACGGCGATGCCGGCGTTCTTGACGTCGTCCTGGGTGAGGCGGTCGGCGAGGATCGCCGCACCTCGGAGGGTGCGCTCCTGACGCTCCTTGAACTCGGGCGTCATCGCGAGCTTGAACGCCGTCGCCTTCGCCGCGATGACGTGCATGAGCGGGCCGCCCTGCTGGCCGGGGAAGACCGCGGTGTTGATCTTCTTGGCGATGTCGGCGTCGTTGGTCAGGATGAGACCCGAACGGGGGCCGCCGATCGTCTTGTGCACGGTGGTGGAGACGACGTGCGCGTGCGGGATCGGGCTCGGGTGGACGCCCGCGGCCACGAGACCGGCGAAGTGCGCCATGTCGACCCACAGCAGGGCGCCGACCTCGTCGGCGATCGCGCGGAACGCGGCGAAATCGAGCTGACGCGGGTACGCGGACCAGCCGGCGATGATGACCTTGGGCTTGTGCTCGAGAGCGAGGCGGCGCACCTCGTCCATGTCGATGATCGAGGTCTCGGGGTCGACGCCGTAGGCGACGATGTCGTAGAGACGGCCCGAGAAGTTGATCTTCATGCCGTGGGTGAGGTGACCGCCCTGGTCGAGGGCGAGGCCGAGCAGGGTGTCGCCGGGGCGGGCGATCGCGTGCAGGACGGCGGCGTTCGCCGACGCGCCCGAGTGCGGCTGGACGTTCGCGAACGCCGCGCCGAACAGCGCCTTGGCGCGCTCGATCGCGAGCTCCTCGGCGACGTCGACCTCTTCGCAGCCGCCGTAGTAGCGGCGACCCGGGTAGCCCTCGGCGTACTTGTTCGTCAGCACGGAACCCTGCGACTGCAGGACCGAGACGGGGACGAAGTTCTCGGACGCGATCATCTCGAGGTAACCGCGCTGGCGGTCGAGCTCGCGCTCGAGCACCTGGGCGATCTCGGGGTCGACCTCCGAGAGCGGGGCGTTGAAGTACGGATCGGTCATGCGATCTCCTTGACGATGGTTCCGGATGCCGCAGGCTCGGGCGAGTCCGCGGAGATACCGCACCGACCCAGGCGTGCGGTCGGATACCGTCAGGCGGTCGCTCCCCGGTGGTTCCCCACCTCAACGCCAGTCGCGACGCCCTCACCCTACCCGGTTTCCCCTGCGACGCGCCCGGGCGGGTCGCTCGTCCGCGAGGTATCCCGGATGCCGCCGCCCGCCACCCGCGTAAAATGGCGGCGTGACCGACACTCCCCACGTCCGCGCGCAGGCGCCCCTCGCCCCCGGCATGCGCCCGCGCCCGACGGCGGTCGAGATCGGCAGCGTCCTGTGCGGCATCGCCGCGTTCGTCACCCTGGCCATCTGGGGCTTCACCGGCTGGCCGTTCCCCTGGAACATCGTCGCCGGCATCGGCGCGCCGCTCCTGGCGATCCTGGTGTGGGCGCTGTTCGTCTCACCTCGCGCCGTGCTCGCCGTGCACCCGTTCGTCCGCGCGATCGTCGAACTGTTCGTGTACGCCGCTGCGACGATCGCCTGGTGGAGCATGGGCCAGGCCTGGATCGGACTGATCTTCGCGATCGTCGCCGTGACGTTCGGCGCGTTGAACGGCCGCCGGCGCCTGGCGTGAGCGCCGACGTCGTCGCGCTCCTCCGGGCCGAGCTCGGCGACCGCGTCGACGTCAGCCCCGCCGCGCTGACCGCGGCGCGCGCCGACAAGTCCGGGCACGCCGCGTCCGGCACTCCCCTCGCGGTCGTGCACGCGGCCTCCGTCGCCGATGTCCAGGCGGTCCTCCGGATCGCGACGGCGACCCGCACCCCCGTGGTGCCCCGCGGCGCGGGCACGGGTCTGGCCGGGGGCGCCAACACCGGCGGCGGCGAGATCTCGCTGTCGCTGCGCGCCATGGATCGGGTCCTCGAGGTCCGCCCCGACGACCTGCTCGCGGTGGTGGAGCCCGGCATCCTGAACGCGGACCTCAACGCGCTGCTCGAGCCCCACGGGGTGTGGTGGGCGCCCGATCCCGCGAGCCGCGCGATCTCGACCGTGGGCGGCAACATCGCGACCGGCGCCGGCGGACTGCTGTGCGCGAAGTACGGCGTGGTGCGCGACGCGGTGCTCGGCGTCGACCTGGTGCGGGCCGACGGCAGCCTCCTCCATCTCGGCCACCGCAGCGTCAAGGGCGTCACCGGACTCGACCTGACCTCGCTCGTCATCGGGTCCGAGGGGATCCTGGGCGTCGTCGTCGGCGCCACCCTGAAGCTGCGACGCCTCGTCGCCGGGGAACGCGTGACCCTCACGGCGCTGTTCGACGGCGTCCGGTCCGCGGCGGTGGCGTCGGCCGCGGTGACCGCATCCGGTATCCAGCCCGCGATCATGGAGCTGATGGATGCCACGAGCCTCGCGGCCGTGCACCGTCTGCTGTCGCTCGCCGCACCGCCGGCGGGCGCGGCGCAACTCACGATCCAGACGGACGGACCGGCCGCGGCGGACGAGGCCCACGCCATCGCGGAGATCCTGCGCGGAGCCGGCGGCCGCGTCGCCGTGGCCGCCGACGACGTCGAGGGAGAGGCGTTGCTCGCGGTGCGCCGCGCCCTCCACCCCGCGATGGAGACCCTCGGCACCACGCTCATCGAGGACGTGTCGGTGCCGCGGAGCGCCCTTCCCGCCATGTTCGACGAGATCGCCCGGATCGAACGTGCGTACGCGCTGGTGATCCCGACCGTTGCGCACGCCGGTGACGGCAACCTCCATCCGAACTTTGTCTTCGAGGGCCCCGACGTTCCCGAGATCGTCTGGTCCGCAGCCGAAGACCTGTTCCGCGCCGCCCTCGCTCTGGGCGGAACCCTCACCGGGGAGCACGGGATCGGGGTGTTGAAGCGGCGCTGGCTCGCCGACGAGCTCGGCGACGACCAGTGGCGTCTGCAACGCGACATCGCGCGCGTCTTCGATCCGCTCGGCATCCTCAACCCGGGCAAGGTCTTCGCGGCCTGACGCCCGCCCCCGGCGTGACCAGAACGTGACAAACCTCACGGCTGGGATGAAGGGCGCCCGCCTACCATGGAAAGACTGACTTTCCCGGGGGGTTCACTCATGACCGACGGCGCGAACGGCACCGACGGCGTCACCTACGCCTGGGCTCCGCCCGAGCCCGCCAAGCGGAAGAACCGCTCGGGATTGTGGATCGGCATTCCCGCGGGCGCGACCGCGGTCGCCCTCATCGCGGCCTCGCTCGTGCTCATCGCACCCGGCGCCTCGGTGGCCGGTGTGCAGATCGGCGGCCTCACCGCGGGAGCCGCGGCACAGGCGATCTCGGCCCGTCTCTCGACGACCGAGGTGACCGTGGAGAGCCCCGCGGGCGAGGTGACCGTCACCGGCGCCGATCTCGGCGCGACCGTCGACGCCACGGCGATCGCCGAGAAGGCCTTCGCCGACAACCCGATGTGGAAACCGTCGGCGTGGTTCCCCGCGGGCACCGGTGTCGAGGTCCAGGTCGACCCCGCTGCCGCCGCGGCGATGCTGCGCGACAAGGCCCCGGGCACCTACCGCGCCCCCGTCGACGCGACCGTCGCCTTCGACTCCGTCTCGCAGTCCTATGTATCGACTCCCGCCGAGGCCGGTGAGGGCATCGACGTCGCGGCCGTCACCGAGGCGCTCCAGTCCGCGTTCGACGCCGGCGCTTCGACCACGTCGGTGAAGGCCGGGCTCGTGCCGGTCGACGCCGCCGTGAGCACGGAGAAGGCCGACACCGCCGTGACGGCCCTCAACGGCATCCTCGACACGATCGGCTTCTACATCGGCGACGAGCGCACGGTGCCCGTCGACCGTGCGACCGCCGCGTCGTGGCTCACCGTCACCTCCGACGGCAAGGGCGACTTCCCGCTCACCGCCGATCAGGCCGGCATCCAGAAGGTGGTCGACGGGCTCGCGGGCCAGATCGACCGCGGCGCCGTCAACGCCGACGTCATCGTCGACACCGGCGGCGAGGTGATCAAGACCCTGACCGAGGGGCAGACCGGCCGCACGCTGGGCGACACCTCGGGTATCGCCGCCGCCTTCGCCGCGCAGCTGGCCCAGGCCAACGGGAAGTTCGCCCTGACCGTCGCCGAGACGCCCTTCGAGACGACCAAGACCGAGCGCCGCATCGACGTCAACCTGAGCACGCAGACGACGACGCTCTACCAGAACGGGCAGGTGTACCGCACGTACACGATCTCGTCGGGCGCCGGCGATCACGCCACCCACACCGGTAACTTCCGCATCGGCTGGAAGACCGAGATGCAGAACATGGGTTGCGTCCCCGGATACGACTACTGCACCAAGGACGTGCCCTGGGTGTCGTACTTCAACGGTGACGAGGGCTTCCACGGCACCTACTGGCACAACAACTTCGGCACCCCGATGAGCCACGGCTGCATCAACATGACCATTCCGCAGGCCAAAGAGCTGTACGACTGGGCCTACCGCGGCACCGAGGTGTCGGTGCACTACTGAGCCACCCACGAAGGGGCCGGATGCCATGGCATCCGGCCCCTTCGTCGTCTCTGCGACGGCGATCGGCGCAACTCCGGCGTCGTGCACCGCTGAGGCGCCGGGCGCCGGTCCCGCAGGAGCTGTGCGCGCAGAAGAAGAGAGGGGCGGATGCCGTGTGGCATCCGCCCCTCTCGGGTCGGTCGATCAGCGCAGGGCGTCGACGATCCCGTTCAGCGTCGCCGAGGGACGCATGACCTTCTCGACCAGCGCGGAGTCGGGGCGGTAGTAGCCGCCGATGTCGGCCGGGTGGCCCTGCACGGCGAGGAGTTCCTCGACGATGGTGGACTCGTTCGCGGCGAGGGCCTCGGCCACCGGCGCGAAGACCGCGGCGAGGTCGGCATCCGTCGTCTGCTGCGCCAGCTCCTGCGCCCAGTACAGGGCGAGGTAGAAGTGGCTGCCACGGTTGTCGATCGTGCCGAGCGCGCGGCCGGGCGACTTGTCGTTCTCGAGGAACGTGCCGGTCGCGGCGTCCAGCGTGTCGGCCAGCACCTGCGCGCGGGCGTTGCCGGTGAAGCCGGCGTAGTGCTCGAGCGAAGCGGCGAGGGCGAAGAACTCGCCCAGCGAGTCCCAGCGCAGGTAGTCCTCTTCGAGGAGCTGCTGCACGTGCTTGGGGGCGGAGCCGCCGGCACCCGTCTCGAACAGTCCACCGCCGGCGAGCAGCGGCACGATCGAGAGCATCTTGGCGCTCGTGCCGACCTCGAGGATCGGGAACAGGTCGGTGAGGTAGTCGCGCAGCACGTTGCCGGTCACCGAGATGGTGTCGAGGCCGTGACGCAGACGCGCGAGCGTGTAGCGCGTGGCCTCGGCCGGAGGCAGGATCAGGAGCTCGAGGCCGTGGGTGTCGATCGTGGCCAGCGCCTGGTAGACCTTCGCGATGATCTGCGCGTCGTGGGCGCGGTTCACGTCGAGCCAGAACACGGCCGGGACGCCCGTGGCGCGGGCGCGACGCACGGCGAGGTTCACCCAGTCGACGATCGCGACGTACTTCGTCTGCGTCGCGCGCCAGATGTCACCGGGCTGCACGTCGTGCTCGATGACGACGTTGCCGTCGCCGTCGACGACCTCGACGCGGCCGGCCGCGGCGATCTCGAACGTCTTGTCGTGGCTGCCGTACTCCTCGGCCGCCTGCGCCATGAGGCCGACGTTCGGGACGGTGCCGATGGTCGCGGGGTTGAGGGGACCGTTGGCGATCACGTCGTCGATCACGGCCTGGTACACCCCGGCGTACGAGGAGTCGGGGATCACGGCGAGCGTGTCGTCCTCTCCCCCGTCGACGCCCCAGAGCTTGCCGCCGTTGCGGATGAGCGCGGGCATCGAGGCATCCACGATCACGTCGGAGGGGACGTGCAGGTTCGTGATGCCCTTGTCGGAGTTGACGTACGACACGCGCGCGGCGGTGTCGACGGCCTTCTCGAACGCCGCGGCGATCTCGTCGCCGCCCTCGACCGAGCCGAGGCCCGACAGGATGCCGCCGAGGCCGTTGTTCGGGTTCAGACCCGCCGCCGCGATCTTGTCGCCGTACTGCGCGAACACATCGGCGAAGTACGCCTTCACGACGTGGCCGAAGATGATCGGGTCGCTGACCTTCATCATCGTGGCCTTGAGGTGCACCGAGAACAGCACGTCATCGGCCTTGGCCTGCGCGACGGTCTCGGCGAGGAACGCGTCGAGGGCAGCGGCCGAGAGGAAGGTGGCATCCACGATCTCGCGCGGCAGGACCTTCAGGTTGTCCTTGAAGACCGTGACCGTGCCGTCTTCGGCGGTGTGCCGGATGGTGAGCACGTCGTCATGGGCGGCGACCCACGACTTCTCGTTGCTCTTGAAGTCGTCGTGGCCCATGGTCGCGACGCGCGTCTTCGAGCCGTCGGCGAACGGCTTGTTGCGGTGCGGGTGCTTCTTGGCGTAGTTCTTCACCGCGAGCGGGGCACGTCGGTCGCTGTTGCCCTCGCGGAGCACCGGGTTCACCGCGGAGCCCTTGATGCGGTCGTAGCGCGCCCGCACGTCCTTGTCTTCGACGCTCGTCGCGTCGTCGGGGTAGTCGGGGATGTCGTAGCCCTGGGCCTGCAGCTCGGCGATCGCGGCCTTGAGCTGCGGGACGGACGCCGAGATGTTGGGCAGCTTGATGATGTTCGCCTCGGGGAGCGTCGCGAGACCGCCGAGCTCGGCGAGGGCGTCGCCCACGTGCTGCTCGGGGGTGAGACGCTGCGGGAAGGCGGCGAGGATGCGGCCGGCGAGCGAGATGTCGCGGGTCTCGACGTGGACACCCGCCTGCGTCGTGACGGCCTGCACGATGGGCAGGAACGACGCCGTAGCAAGCGCCGGCGCCTCGTCGGTGTACGTGTAGATGATGGTGGAATCGGGCACGTCGAATCTCTCCGTAGAGGCGGCCAGGGTTGCTGTTCAGCCTATCGCACCGACGCAAAGTCTCTTGATATCGAGATAGTTCGCGGCCCGCGGGTCCGCGTTCCGCACACCGATAAACGCCATCGGCGACGAGACACGGCGGGACGTGGCGTTTCTGGTCGCGGATCGCGTTTATCGAGTGGTCGCCGACGCGACGGCATCCGGAATGTTGCGAGTATCGGCGGGGCGGATAGCCTGGGCGCATGGCCGACCTTCGTCTCGTCGAACTCTCCGCCGCCACGATCGTGGCGGTGAACAACCTGTCGCTGAAGCCCGGGCAGGAGCAGTTCCTCGCTCCGGTCAGCTACGGCATCGCCGCCACGGTGATGGATCCGCAGACCTCGTGGCAGCGCGTCGTGCTCGACGGCGACGAAGTGGTCGGCTTCGTGAGCGCGAACTTCGACCCCGAGGCGCACGAGGAGCACTTCCGCTCGGTGCTGTGGCGCATCAACGTCGACGCCGACGACCAGGGCCGCGGCGTCGGCCGGTTCGCGCTGGGGCAGCTCCTCGACGAGGCACGTCGCCGCGGCATGGACCACGTCGATGTCATCTACGAACCCGGCGTCGGCGGTCCCGAGGCCTTCTTCCTCCGCGCCGGCTTCGAGCCCGTCGGAGAGACCGAGTACGGCGAGACCGTCGCCCGCGTCCGCGTCTGAGGGCGATATCGCCCGATTGACGGGTGATTCGGAGCGACGCCCTTCCCGCTGATCGCCACCCTTCTCGCCGCGAAGTGGAGGGGAGGCGGCCCCGGCCGATCGTCACGGCTGGAACTCGCCCGGCGGGTCCGCCTCCCCTCGACGCGCGGCCCGAGCGCGTCGGACTGGCCTTCGGGTCGACCAGCCCGCCCAACGTATACATGCCGCGCCGGGTGCCGTCAGTCGAATCACCCGTGCGCCCCGCACAGTCACCCGTCCGCTCGGCACGCCGCGCAGAAGAAGCGGAGGGATGCCACGACCCCGAGGCCGTGGCATCCCTCCCGCTCGGTCAGACGAGCGACTGCCGCCACGACGCGTGCAACTGCGCGAACTTGCCCGTTCCGGCGATGAGCGCCTCCGGGCTGTCGTCCTCGATGATGCGCCCGTGCTCCATGACGAGTACGCGATCGGCGATCGCCACCGTCGACAGGCGGTGGGCGATGATGATCGCCGTGCGGTCGGCGAGCAGCGTCTGCAGGGCGTCCTGGATGAGCCGCTCGCTGGGGATGTCGAGCGACGCGGTCGCCTCGTCGAGGATCAGCACCGCGGGGTCGGCGAGGAACGCACGCGCGAACGAGATCAGCTGTCGCTGACCCGCCGACACACGCCCGCCGCGCTTGTTGACGTCGGTCTCGTACCCGTCGGGCAGCTTCTCGATGAAGCCGTCGGCGCCCACGGCCCGCGCGGCCGCGCGGATCTCGTCCATCGTCGCGTCGGGCTTGCCGAGGGCGATGTTGTCGGCCACCGTCCCGCTGAACAGGTACGCCTCCTGCGTCACCATGACGATCGCGCGCCGCAGATCCTTGGGGTGCAGGCGCCGCAGGTCGACGTCGTCGAGCGTCACGGCGCCCTTGCTCGGGTCGTAGAACCGCGAGATGAGCTTCGCGAGCGTCGTCTTGCCCGCGCCCGTCGTCCCCACGAGCGCGATCGTCTGCCCCGCCGGGATGTCGAGCGAGAAGTGCGGCAGGATGACGCGCCCCTCGGAGTATCCGAAGGTCACCTCGTCGAAGCGCACGTGCCCGCGGGCACTCCACAGGTCGACGGGGTCGACCGGGTCGGGGACCGTGGGCTCCTCCTCCAGGACACCGGACACCTTCTCGAGCGCCGCCGTCGCCGACTGGTACGAGTTCAGGAAGAACGCGACCTCCTGCAGCGGGGCGAAGAAGTTCCGGACGTACAGCACCGCCGCCGCCAGCACACCGATCTCCAGCGCACCGCCGATCACGCGGCCGCCGCCCCACAGCAGCACGAGGGCGACCGAGACGGATGCCACGGCCATCAACGCCGGCTCGAACGTTCCGAACAGCCGGATCGAGCGCATGTTGACGTCGCGGTACTGGCCGGCGAGGTCACCGAACTCCTCGTCGTTGCGGGGCTCCTTCCGGAACGCCTTCACCGCGCGGATGCCGGTCATGGTCTCGACGAACTTCACGATCACCTGCGCGCTGACGACGCGCGACTCCCGGTACACGACCTGCGAACGGCGGTAGAACCACCGCATCAGCAGGTACAGCGGGATGCCCATCACCGTCAGCACGAGACCCGACTGCCAGTCGAGGAGATACAGCGCCGCGAGCGTGAACAACCCGTACAGCACCCCCGACACGAGCTCGTTGAGCCCACCGTCGAGGAGCTCGCGGATCGTGTCGAGGTCGCTCGTCTGGCGCGAGATGATGCGGCCGGACGTGTACGACTCGTGGAACTCCAGGCTCAGGCGCTGGGTGTGGAGGAAGATGCGCTTGCGCAGATCGAGCATGATCGCCTGCGTCAACCGCGCCGCCACCACGACGTACCAGCCGATCAGCACCGCCCCGCCGATGCCGGCGGTGAGGTAGATCGCGACGACGAGGATGGTCGGCATCCAGTCGTTGTTCTGGATCACCGCGGGCAGCGCGGTGTCGATGCCGATCGCGATCAGCGCGGGCCCGGCGACGCGCAGCGCCGTCGAGACCACGAGCACGGCCGCGGCCAGGACGAGCCGCCAGCGCAGCGGCGACACGAGCGAGCCGAGGAGCCGCAGCGAACGCCGGCGGATCGCGCGGCTCTCTTCGCGCGTGTAGTCCGAGCGGTCCTCGCCGCTCGTCCCGGTGACGGTGGTCGCGCTCATCGGGTCGCCTCCTTCGCGGGCTGGGTTTCGTCGGTGGATGCCTCGGCACTCGCGCCGGAGCGGATCACGGGGATCGCACCGGTCTGCGCCTCGCGCTCGGCCTCCGCCTCTTCCAGGCTCGAGATGACGTGCCGGTACGCCTCGCTCTCGCGCAGCAGGTCGGAGTGGGTACCGACCGCGGTGATGCGGCCGTCCTGCAGCAGGGCGACCCGGTCGGCGAGCGTCACCGTCGACGGGCGGTGCGCGACGACGAGCGCGGTGGTCTCGCTCAGCACCTCGCGCAGCGCGTCCTCCACGAGGGCCTCGGTGTCGACGTCCAGCGCGGACAGCGGGTCGTCGAGCACGAGCACGGCGGGCCGCGCCGCGACCGCACGCGCGAGCGCGAGTCGCTGACGCTGTCCGCCGGACAGGCTCAGCCCCTCCTCGCCGATCACGGTGTCGAGCCCGTCGGGGAGGTCGTGGACGAAGTGCGCCTGCGCGACCTGCAGCGCCTCGGTGAGCACCGCTTCGGCTTCGGGCGACCCCGGTTCGAGGTCTTCCCGGCCGAGCAGGACGTTGGCACGGACGGTCTGCGAGAACAGCGTGGCATCCTCGAAGGCCATGCCGACGTGGCGCCGCAGCTCCGACAAGCGCAGGTCGCGCACATCGACGCCGTCGAGCAGCACGCGGCCGCCGGTGACGTCGTACAGGCGTCCGGGCAGGGTCGTCAGCGTGGTCTTGCCCGAACCGGTCAGACCCACGAGAGCCATCGTCTCCCCCGGCCGCAGCGTCAGGTCGACGCCGTCGAGGAGGTCGGGCTCGGAGTCCGCGGCATCCTGGTACCGGAAGTGCACGCCCTCGAGCACGAGCTCACCGCGGGGCACCGAGATCGTGCGGGGTTCGGCCGGGTCGACGATCGTGTTCTGCTCGTCGAACACTTCGAAGATGCGGTCGGTCGCGGTGCGCGCGTCAAGCAGGAACGAGAAGAGGAAGCCGATCGATTCCATCGGCCAGCGCAGCACGGTGGCCATCGCGAAGAACGCCACGAGCTCGGCGACCTGCAGCTGGCCGAGCTGCGTGAGCACGATGCCCGCGCCCAGGCACACCGCGAACGCGATGTCGGGGAGCAGCACGAGCCAGAACCAGATCCAGCCGACGGCGCGCGCCTTGCCGAGCTCGGTCTCGCGGAGGGACTCGGCCTGCCGCGTGAACTTCTGCAGCGCGTGCTTGCCGCGCCCGAAGGCTTTGAGGACGCGGATGCCGTGCACGCTCTCCTCGACGGAGGTCGCCAGGTCTCCCGCCTGGTCCTGGCTCTGCCGGGTGAGGGCGCCGTAGCGCTTCTCGAAGCGGTAACCGGCGTACCAGAGGGGCGCGGAGGCGACGAGGAACAGCGTCCCGAGCAGCCAGTGCCAGCGGAACAGCAGCACCGCACCGATCGCGATCGTGAGGATGTTGACGATCAGCAGGATGAGACCGAACGCGAGCCAGCGGCGCAGCATGCTGATGTCCTGCATCATGCGCGAGAGCAGCTGACCCGACTGCCAGCGATCGTGGAACGCGACCGGAAGGCGCTGCAGGCGGGAGTAGAACGACTGGCGCAGGTCGTACTCGACGCGGGTCGCGGGCGCCAGGACGAACCAGCGCCGCAACCACACCATGCCCGCCTCGGCGAGCCCCAGGGCGAGGATGAGGACGGCACCCCACGCCAGTTGGGCCGGGTCGCCCGAGCCGATGGGACCGGCGACGATCTGCTCGAGCACGAGCGGGATGGCGAGCGCGAGGACGCTCGCGCCGAGAGCGCTGACGGCACCGAGCA
Organism: Microbacterium sp. 71-36; assembly: GCF_001898305.1. Taxonomy (NCBI): domain Bacteria; kingdom Bacillati; phylum Actinomycetota; class Actinomycetes; order Micrococcales; family Microbacteriaceae; genus Microbacterium; species Microbacterium sp. 71-36. The sequence goes on along the minus strand of NZ_MKTP01000002.1, from coordinate 38,425 downwards.
CGAGCCGGGGAAGCACGGGCCGCGCGATGGGCAGAAGCCGCGCGAGGGAACGGAGCGTCGACAGCTGAGGGCGGTTTTCTGCGGTGGTCATGATCCTCGTGGGGTCGAAGCGACGCGCCGGAGTGTGGCGCGGGAAGGGGGGATGCCAGGGGGTCCGGTGGAGAGCCACCGGAACGTGCGACGCGGGAGCGGTCGGAGCGCTACGGGCGACGCGCGAGGCGCGCGGCGACGGAGAAGGCGGCACGCACGACGGGGAAGTCGATCTGGTCCATGGCATCCTCCTCGGTCGGTGCACAGCCGCCGGGGGCGCGGCAGCTTTTCAGGATATGCCCGCGAGTCGACCGGGGGCAAGGATGGATTCGGTAGGGGCGGCGGGCACCGCGCGCGCCGCGCAACCTCGGCGATCTGCGCAAACTCAGCGGCATCCGCCCGATCCGGCTGAAGATGCGCGAATCGCTGAGCGTGCGCCGCGCGAGAGCGGGTCAGGCCGCGGCTTCGCGCTCCAGCAACCGGCGCTTCACATCGACGCCCCACGCGAAGCCGCCCATCGTGCCGTCGCCGCGCAGCACGCGGTGGCACGGGACGAACAGCGCCGGAGCGTTCCGGGCGCAGATGGATGCCGCCGCCCGCACCGCCGCGGGAGACCCCAGAGCGGTCGCGAACCCGGTGTAGGTGAGCGGCTCCCCCGGGCGGATGGTCCGCAGAGCCGCCCATCCGCGCTGCTGCAGCGGCGTGCCGAACTGCACGACCTCGACGTCGTCGATCGCGGCGAGGTCGCCGTCGTAGTACGCCGCGACGGCGGCGGCAGCCCCCGTCTCGCCCGGCATGACCTCCGCAGGGCGGTGGGCCGGGCGGAGCCGCGCGAGCACGGCATCCACCTGATCGGTCCATCCGGCGACGAGCACGCGGTCGGTGTCGTCGGCGAGGATCGCGAAGGGGCCGTCGGGGGTGTCGACGAACTGAAGGGTCGCGGTGGTCACGGGGCGGGCTCGCTTTCGGTCGAGGGGGTCGGGGTGCGCCACGCCCGCGTCACGGGGGCGGCGTACCAGTAGTGGGCCATGGCGTAGCTGCGCCAGGGAGCCGCGCGCTCGGACCACCGAGTGAACCCCGCGGGATCGGACGGCAGCCCCAACGCGGCGGCACCGGCGCGCGCGGCGACGTCGCCGGGGAGCAGGACGTCGGGGTCGCCGAGCACGCGCATCCGCACGTAGTCGGCGGTCCACGGTCCGATCCCGCGCATCGCCAGCAGCCGCGCGCGTTGCTCGACGCCGTCGTCGCCCGGTCCGAGCGACAACGAGCCGTCGGCGAGGGCCGCGGCGGCCTCGACGATCGCGCGGCGGCGTGCTTCGGGTCCGCGGAGCACGTCGAAGCCGCGCTCGGCGATGACCGCGGGATCGGGGAAGAGCGTCAGCGGGATGCCGCCGACGTCGGTGCGCTCACCGAGCTCGGCCGACAGTCGTCCTTGCATGGTGCGCGCCGAGGCCACGCTGATCTGCTGCCCGATCATCGCGCGCAGCAGCATCTCGGCGGCATCCATCGCCCCCGGCACCCGCACCCCCGGGATCGCGGCGACCGCCGGGGCGAGCTCGGGATGCCGGACGAGCGCCTCGTCGACCGCGAGCGGGTCGGCGTCGAGGTCGAACAGACGCCGGACGCGCGCGATCAGGGTGCCGAGGTCGGCGAGGGCCGTGAGGCGCGCGCGCAGGCGTAGACGCGAATCGGCATCGCGGCGCACTTCGAACCACGCCGGTCCGCCCGGCATCCGGATGACGCGCGCGAAGGACGTGTCGCCGCCGACCTCGACACCGGGGATCGCGTGCGCACGCATCCAGCCGAGGAGCCCGACCGTGTCGATGGGGCCGCGGGCGGGGAGTGCGAGATCGATCTCGCCGACCGGGACGGCACCCGCGGCGCGCGACCTCCGTGCGCGCAGCGCCGTCGGCGACATCCCGAAGACCTCACCGATCGTCTCGGTGAACTGCCGCACGCTCGAGAAGCCGGCCGAGAACGCGACATCGGATGCCGAGAGGTCGGTGCCCACGAGCAGCGCGCGGGCCGTGTGGGCGCGTTGCGCCCGCGCGAGGGCGAGGGGACCTGCGCCGAGTTCGGCCGTGAGCAGTCGCCCGAGGTGACGGGAGGAGTACCCGAGCCGCCGGGCCAGGCCCGGCACGCCCTCGCGGTCGACGACGCCGTCGGCGATGAGGCGCATCGCGCGGGCGGCGACATCGCCGCGGACGTCCCACGCCGGGGACCCCGGCGCGGCCTCGGGCAGGCAGCGCTTGCATGCGCGGTAGCCCGCCTCGTGCGCCGCCGCCGACGTGGCGTAGAACGTCACGTTCGCCTCTTTCGGCGTGCGCGCGGGACAGCTCGGACGGCAGTAGATCCCGGTCGAGCGCACCGCCGTGACGAACTGCCCGTCGAAGCGCCGATCGCGCGACTGGATCACGCGATAGCGCTCGTCGAAGCCCCGAGCGACGGCGGCGTTGAGGGTCATGGCATCCACCCTGCCATCGACCACCGACATGCACCGGCGGAAATCGGACACGAGGGTGGGGCGGCGCCGCGACCTCGGGCGCGGGCGTGGCGCCCGCGGAGGTTCGGTGTCCAAGACACGCGGACCGGGCCGTGCGGCATCCGCGTGTCTTGGACACTCAGCGGGGCGGGGCGGGGCGGGGCGGGGACGGGGCGGGACGGGGTGGACGCCGACCCGACCGCGACGTCAGGCGATCCGCGCGGTCTCGCGGAGGATCACCAGGCCGCCCCAGACCGACAGGGCCAGCACCAGCACCACGAAGCCGAGGAACACCGGCACCAGCGGGAAGACCAGGAGCGCCACGCCGACGGCCAGCGGAGGCACGGTCATCCCGGCGAAGGCGAGGAGGAAGACGCCCGACGTGATCTCGCCGCGGGTGCGGGGGTCGGCGAGCGACCCGGCCGTGGCGAGCGCCCCGCGGAAGAGGAGGCCGACACCGGCGCCCGCGACGATCCCGCCGATCACGAAGAGGATGCCGGAGGTCGAGAGGTCCGCCGCGCCCAGCGTGACGAGTCCGACGATCATCGCCACGAGACCGAGGCGCAGCTGCGTGCGGGTGGAACGGCCGGCGAAGACGACCTGTGCCACCGCGGCGGCACCGAACACCGAGAACGACACGGCCCCGGCGACGAGGTGATCCGTGACGCCGAGCCGGCCGGCGAGGAACGTCGGGGCGACCGAGCCGAACAGTCCCGTCACGGCGAAGGCCGCGAAGGCGGCGGTTCCCGCGGCCCAGTACGCGCGCCGGGCGTCGGCGGGGATCCGCACCCGCTGCGGCCGATAGCGGTACGTCCGGTCGACCTCGACGGTCTCGGGGACGAAGGCGTAGGCAGAGCCCAGCGCGAGGAAGCCGACGAGGAACACGACGTACGGCAGGACGAGGGGTGCCGGGCTGAACTCGGCGTAGAGTCCCCCGACCAGGGGGCCGAGGGCGAGCCCGCCCATGTTGGCCACCCCGGCGATCGTCGCGGCGAACGTCGGGGATGCCGGGTGCGACACGCGGCGCAGATCGGCGAGGTGCGCGGTGGCCGAGGCGGTCAGGAGACCGATGCCCAGCCCCGCGACGAGGCGCGCGGCGATGACGCTTCCGACGTCGGCACGCAGCACGAACACCAGGGCCGCGACGATCTCGAGCACCGTGGCCGCGAGGATGAGCGGGCGGCGACCGAGACGGTCGCTGAGGTGCCCGGCCAGATACAACGACACCATGACGCCAATCGAGTACGCGGCGAACATCACGGTGAGGAGGAACGTGGGGAAGCCGTCCCGCGCCTGGTACAGCGCGTAGAGCGGCGTCGGCACCGTGTTGAAGGCCATGAGCGCGAGGAACGTGGCGGCCGTGACCCAGAACCCGGTCCGGTGCGAGAGACGCGCGGAGGCCGCCGGGGCGGCCACCGGAAGGGCGATGGAGGAAGTCATGACCCCAGGATGCTCCGCCTATCGCATCGAGGGAAACGAACGTTTTCGATCAGAGTGATCGATTGAGTCTATTATCACCGCATGGAGACACGCCTCCTCGAGTACTTCGTGACCGTCGCGTCCGAACGCAACGTCACCGCCGCCGCCGCCCGCCTGTTCGCGGCACAGTCGACCGTGTCCGCGGGCCTCGCGAGCCTCGAGCGTGACCTCGGGGTGCGCTTGTTCGAACGTTCGACGAAGTCCGTGCGGTTGACGGCGGCGGGCGAGGCGCTCCTCCCGTACGCCCGCGCACTCCTGGCCGACGTCGACGCGCTGCGCGGCGTGGCATCCGAGTCCGGCACCGGCGTCCGCGGACTCGTGCGCATCGGCACGTTCGCGGGGCTGCGGGTCCTCGACCTCCCCGAAGTCCTCGCGCGCCTCCGCCGCTCGCACCCGCTCATCGACGTGCGGGTCACGGTCTCGGCCACGGGGTCGCTCGGGCTGTTCGACGACCTCGACCGCGATCGTCTCGATCTCGCGCTGACGGCTCTACCCCCGGCATCCGGTGCCGTGTCGCGACCTCTGGCCTCCTTCCCCTACGTCGCCGTCCTGCCCGAGACGCACCCGCTCGCCCCGGACGACCGCCCGATCGCCCTGGCGGAGCTCGCGGGCGACGACTGGATCGACGTGCTCCCCGGTTTCGGCAACCGCGTGCAACTCGACGGCGAACTCGCGCGCCGCGGGGTGACGCGCCACGTCATGGCGGAGGTCGGCGAGCTCGCCGCCGTCCCGGAGTACGTCGCCGCCGGACTCGGTGTCGCCGTGATCCCCGACGTCGTGCCGACATCCGGCTGTCGCGTCCGCCCCGTCGCCGACGACCTCCCACCCTGGACGGTGTCGCTGACCGTGGGCCCGGCCGCGGTGCGCCGACGGCACGTGCAGGCGGTGGTGGAGGCGATCCACGCCCCGCACTGAGGCATCCGGGTCGTGGCATCCCGGTTCGGGGCGGATTCCTCCGTCCGGGGCGCGGATCTCACGCCCCGAACGGGGAATCACGCCCCGAACCCCGCATCACGGATGCCACGGCGGCGCCGAACCGAGGAAGGTCGGCGCCACCGGAGTATCAGCGCTCCGCGACCGCGAACCCGCCCGACGGCAGGAGCACCGTGATCTCGCCGTCGAACGCGCTCGTGCGCAGCAGCGTGCCGCGGGCGTCGTAGACGCGGACGGTTCCGCCCCCGGAGACGGTCGTCCGCTGCGCGCCCGGCGCGCTCGACTGCACGAGTTCGCTACGGCCCCCGGCACCTTCCAGCACCAGGCGCGACACGAATGGCCGCACGATGAGCCCGTCGAGCACCAGGTCGCCGCGCTGCGCGGTGACGTTCAGCTCGGTCTGGCGCTCCGACACCGCCGCGGTGAGCGCGTGCGGCAGCAGCGCACCGGGCGTCGGGGAGATGCCCTGCGCGGGGCCGGTGATCTTCAGCACACCGTTCCCGCGCCAGCGCGAGAACGACTGCTCCCCCGGCCGCGTGAACACGACCGGCTCGACCCAGCGCTTCGTGTCGGCGGAACCGATGTCCCACGCAGCGCTCTGCCCGGCCTTCAGCGTGAGGGCGTCGCCCGACCAGCTCGACTCCCCGGTCCACGACGCCGGCGTCGACACGGTGCCGTCGGTGGACGTGGCATCCTCCGCCTGCACGAACGTGAGGCCGACGCGATCGGTGACCGAGGTGAGCGCCGTGGCCCGCGCGGCGATCGTCGGGTGCGCGTCGAGCGCGAGGGCGGTGAGCAGTCCGTGCATCGTCGACTCGGCGCCGCTGTTGCGGTTGACCGTGCCGTCGGGCTGCAGCCCGTCGAACGTCACGCCCGTCGCGGGGTCGTACATGCGCGCACCGGCGTGGTTGCCGCCGAAGAACCAGGCGGCCTGGATGCCGGCGAGATCAGCGAACGCCGAAGACCCGGTCGTGTCGGCGAGCGCCACGAGCGACTGCACGCGCGAGTCGGCCCCGTAGGCGATCTGCACGCGGTCGGTGGGGCTCGGGAACCAGCCGTTGTCCGGACCGCCCGCCGTCAGCAGCGTCGTGGTGAAACCGGTGGCGTCGGCGATCGCCGGATCGGCGAGCGCAGGGTCGTCGAGCACGTCGGCGGCCACGGCGAGCGCCGCGGGCATCTGCGAGCCCCACGCGTGCCACATCGCCGGCGACTGCGCCCACGGGAGCACGGCGCCGTAGGGCCATTCGCGCGAGGACCCGGATGCCATGGCCGCCACGCCCTCGGCGAGCTCCCGTGCCGCGGTGGTCGAGGAGTCATCCCCCGCCCGCACAGCGGCGGTGAGTCCGAGGATCGCCTCGGCCGAGGCATCCGCCCCGTCCACGATGAGCCACGCGGGCACCCTCTTGCCGTCCGACTCGACGTACTGGCCGTACTTCGAGAGGACGTCGCGCTCGATCGCGCCGCGCGACAGCGCCAGGCGCTCCTGGAGGAACGCGGCGAAGTCGGGGTCGTCGTCGGCGAACGCCGCGTAGCCCTCGCCGAGCGCCCACACCGTGCGGGCGAGCCAGTAGCTCGGGCCGGAGTCGGACGGGTCGGGCAGCTCCACCGGCTCGGCGGAGGGGTTCAGCTCGCCGTCCGGCTGCATCCACAGCACGACGTTGCCCGCGTCGGGACCGTCCGTGGTCTGGTGGTACGCCACCGTGCGCAGCAGTTCGTACGCCTTGTGCCGGCTGTCGGTGTCACCGGTCTGCTGCCAGTGGCGCAGGTAGACGACGGCGGCGCGGGTGGTGTCGTCGGCGTTGTACGCACCCTGACTCCAGTCACCGGTCGCGGGGTCGAGGGTGCCGCCGCCGATGCGCTCGAACGTCCCGCCGTCGCGGGCGTCGGCGTAGGTCCACGGCGCGAGGAGCGTCGGCTCCTCGGCGAGGCGGTAGGTGGTGTGTCCTTCGACGCCGGCCGGCGTCGGCGAACCGAGGAGGAAGTCGAGGTGGTCGAGGTTCGTCAGCGGCGAGGTCGTCGCGGCCGCGGCCGGAGCGGTCTGCGCCGGGGCCAGCGCCGACGCCGGCGCAGCGCTCAGCGGCACCGCCAGGGCGACCGCGCCCGCGAGGGCCAGGCCGCGTGCACTCCATCGTGCGTTCATGGGGGATCCTTTCGATGGGGGTGGGGCGCAACCCCTGCGAAACCGCCCGCCGGTCGCCCGAGGGCGGCGGTGATGGCAGTCCCGCAGGAGTCGTGACCGCGCCGCGCCCGGGCCGTCGCGGCGCCGGACGCGACGCGACGCTCAGTCGGTGCGCTCGAGCAGGGCGACGCCGATCTTCGAGTCGGCCATGCCGTAGAACACGAAGTGGCGGCCGTCGATCTCCTCGATCGCGGTCGGGAAGACGACGTTCGGCACGATGCCGCTGCGCTCGTCGTCGGTCTCGGGGGCCAGCAGCGGCTCGGGCGTCCGCGCGATCACGCGGCTGGGGTCATCGGCATCCAGGATCAACGCACCCGCGGCGTAGTTGACCTTCTGCTGCTGCGAGAACGCGCTGTCGATCACGCCGGTCACGCCGTGGTGCAGCACGAGCCACCCCTCGGGGATGCGCAGCGGCGGCGGTCCTCCGCCGATCTTCACGGCCTCGAACGGGAACGCCGGGCCCGCGACGAACCGGTGCTGCTCCCACAGCGCGAGGTTCGCGAGGTCCTCGCGGACGGATGCCACGGGCACGTAGCTGATCCAGATGGACTGCCGCTCGTCCTCGACGCCGGCCGGCACCCGCACGCCCTGCCCGGGCTTGGTCTCGCCGAGGTCCCACATGGGTCGGTGCAGCACGGCGAACGCCTCGCTGCCGTCGGGGGCCGTGACCGTCTCGGGGAAGAAGACCGTGTCCTTGTTGTGGAACAGGTTCAGGTCCATGTCGAGGTCGTCCTGGTAACGGAACAGCACGGGTCCGAGACGCCGCCAGTCGCGCAGGTCCTCCGAGACGGCGACGGCGGTGCGCGGCCCCAGCGGGCCATAGGCGACGTACGTCATGACGTGCAGGCCCAGGGCTTCGATCCAGGTCGTGCGCGGGTCTTCGGTTCCGGCGTTCTCGGCACCGCGCTCCCAGCCACGGTCGGGTTGGAGCACCACGCCCTCGCGTTCGACGGCGACGGGCACACCGTCCTCGACGACGACGCGGGCGAGGCCCACGCGCGAGACGTTGCCCTCGGCCACGAGGCGCGGCAGCAGGTACAGCTCGCCGTCCGGGCCGCGGCCCGAGGCCGGGTTGAGGACGCCCTCGGCTTCGTCGGCGTTGCCGGGTTCGGGGGTCATCACCACACCCACACGTGTGAGGCGGTAGGGGACGGGGGAATCGGGGGTCATTGTCATCCTTTCACTCCGGATCCGAGGTCGTTGGAGGTGAAGTAGCGCTGGAAGATCAGGAACAGCGCCACCGCGGGGGCGGCGAGCACGACGGCGCCGGCCATCATCGCGCCGAAGGGGTTGGTGGTGGAGGCGGCGATCGTGGAGATGAAGTTCGCCAGCGACACCGCCAGCGGCTGCATCGCGGCATCCTTCGTGATGAGGAAGGGCCACAGGAACTCGTTCCACGGACCGATGAAGGTCAGCAGGACCGCGGTGAGCAACGCCGGCCGCACGAGGGGCAGCGCGACGCTCCACAGCAGCCGGAACTCGTTCGCCCCGTCGATCCGGGCGGCGTCGAACAGCTCCTTGGGGAGCTGCAGGAAGTACTGCCGGAAGATCACCACCGCGGTGGAGTTGATGAAGAACGGCAGGATCATGCCGAGGTAGCTGTCGCTCAGCCCGTAGTCGCGGGCGATCATGACGTACAGCGGGATCATCAGCAGCTGGAACGGGATCACCTGCACCAGCAGCACGAGCGCGAACGTGGCCGAGCGGCCGCGCCACTTCAGCACCGCCAACGCGTACCCGGCGAGCACGCCGAACACGATCGTGCCGAGGATCACTCCCCCGGTGAAGATGCCCGAGTTGACCAGGCCCTTCAGCAGGTTGATGCGCCCGTCGATCGCCGTGTAGTTCTCCAGCGTCAGGTTCGACGGGTGCGGGAACGCCCCCGCGATCGAGGTGTCGGGGTTCGTCTGCAGCGAGCCGACGACCATGTAGTAGAAGGGGAACAGGAACGCCAGGGCGCCGAGCGTGAGCACGCCGTAGGTCACGACCTTGGACTTCATGATTCCTCCCTCCCCACGAACCGGCGCTGGAGCGCCGCGATGATCAGCACGAAGATGATGAGAACCACTCCGATGGCCGCGGCCACGTCGGGGTTCTGCTGCTCGATGCCCTTCTGGTAGATCAGCAGCACGGGCGACGTGGACGCCCCGTTGGGGCCGCCGCCGTTGGTCAGCAGATACGGCTCGGTGAAGAGGTTCGCGCCGGTGATCGTGGCCAGGAGCACCACGAGGAACGTCGCCGGGCGGACGCCCGGAACGGTCACCGAGAAGAACTGCCGAAGGCGTCCGCCGCCGTCGACCGCGACCGACTCGTAGAGCTCGCGCTGGACGTTCTGCAGCGCCGCGAGGTACAGCAGGATGTAGAACCCGAGCCCCTTCCACGTCACGAACAGCGCGATCGTCGGCATCGCGAGCGCCGAGTTGACCAACCACGACGGGTTCGGAGCGAGCGGGCCGAGGGCGTTGTTGATCAGCCCCGAGTTCGAGAACAGGAACAGCCACACCGCGACCACCGCGACGGACGCCGTGACGTAGGGCACGTAGAACGCGACGCGGAAGAACGCCCGGGCGCGCACCACGCGGTCCAGCGCCGTGGCCAGCACGATCGACAGCACGACCGTCAGCGGGACGTTGATGAGCAGGAAGATCCCGACGTTGCCGAACGACCGCCATACGGCCGGGTCGCTGAGCGCGGTGACGTAGTTGTCGAGGCCGACGAAGGGCCGGTCGACCTGCGCTCCCGGGGCGGTGAAGAAGTAGTCGTGGAACGACATCCACACCGCGAACACGATCGGGTAGGCGAAGACGACCCCGATGAAGATCACGTACGGAGCGGAGAACAGGATGCCGAGCGGCTGCGCCCCGAGGAGGCGGCGCCGTTTCTTCCCGGCATCCCCCGCTCCCCCCGCACGTCCGGACCGGCCGGGGTCGCCCCCGGTCCGTCCGGACGTGCGGGTGAGATCGACGGTCATGTCACTTCCCCGCCGCGAGCTGGTCGATCTGGGTCTGGGCGTCGGAGAGGAAGGTGTTCACGTCCTCTTCGCCGAAGATGACCGACTTGGAATACGCGTCGCGGAACGCCTGCCAGATCTCGACCGAGCTGACGACGTTGGGCACCTCGACGGTGCGCGCGGCCTGGTCACCGAACTGCTGGTACGCCGGGTTGGCGGCGAAGTAGTCGGCGTACGTGGTGGTCAGGTCGGTGCGGAGCGGCATCTGCCCCGTCTCCTCCAGCCACTTCCCGTCCTGCTCCTGGCTGGTGGCGAACTTCAGCACCTCCCACGCGGTGCCCTTGTTCTGGCACGCGGTGAACAGGCCGACGTTCTTCGCGTCGCTGAAGGTCCAGGTCTGGTCGGCCGCGGTGCCCTTCTCCGTCGGCACGGGCACGGCGCCCCAGTTGACCTTGTCCTTGTAGACCGACACGGCCCACGGCCCGACGATCGCCATCGCGGCCTTGCCGTCGGCGAACGCGTCGCCCTGGTACTGCTCGTTGCCGGCGAGCTTGTCGGCGTAGATCGTGCGCCAGAAGTTCGCCACGGCCTCGCCGTCGGCGTCGTTGAAGGTGGCCTTGCCGTCTTCGACGAGCTGCTTCCCGCCGGTCTGCGCGGCGTACAGCGGGTAGAAGTCGAACCAGGATTGGAAGAATTCGCTCGTGGGCGCCGGGTTGATGGCGTAGTCCGAGACGCCCGCCGCCTTCAGCTTCTGCGACGTGGCGAGGAACTCGTCGTACGTCGACAGCTGCGGCTTCTCGGGGTCGAGACCGGCCTTGGCGAACAGGTCCTTGTTGTAGAAGATCATCACCGGGTTGCTCTTCCACGGCAGCTGGTAGAAGCCGCCGTCGTCGGAGCGGTACTGGTCGGCGAGGTCGCCGCTGCGGTCGGTGATGTACTGCTCGCCGTCGGGGAAGTCCGACAGGTTCACGAGGCCGCCCTGGCGCTGGAAGCCGGGCACCGCCGCGGGCGAGGTGTTGAACACCAGGCACGGGGCGTTGCCCGCGGTGATCGCCGCGCCGATGACCTCTTCGCTGGACGATCCGGCGGGGATCTCCTGCGCGGTGATCTGCTCGTCGGGGTGGTCGGCGTTCCAGGCCGCCACCATCTGCTGGCCCCACGCGATCTCCGCGGCGTTGTTGGAGTACCAGATGGTGATGGGGCCCTTGGCATCCATTCCGGATGCTCCCCCGCCGCCTCCGCTGCACGCGGAGAGGGCGAGGATGCCGGTGGCGGCTACTGCTGTGGCGAGAATGCGTCGTCGCATGTCTTCCTCCTTGTGGGGCGGGCGGGGGCCCGCGGGTGTCAGCTTCGAGTCGGCGGCGCGGTGGAGTCGCGCACCTGCAGACCGGGGTCGGCGAGCGCGAGCGCCTCGGGCTCTCCCCCCGCGATCGCCTGCAGCAGTGCGCGCGCCGCGGCCGCCCCCCAGCCCCGCGCGTCGGTGGAGACGCTCGTGAGGGCGGGGAACAGGTGACGGCCGAGTTCGGTGTCGTCGAACCCGGTGATCGAGAGGTCGCGGGGCACCGACAGACCGCGGCGCTGCGCCGTGCCGAGCCCCGCGACAGCCATGTTGTCGTTCGAATAGACGATCGCCGTGGGCGGGATCTCGGCGTCGAGCAGCGCGGTGGTGGCCCGCGCCCCGTCGGCGGCACTGAAGTCCGTCTCGATCACACGGGCCCGGATGCCACGTGCCCGCGCCGCGTCTTCGAACGCCGCTGCGCGATGGCGCCCGTGCAGCATCGCGAAGGGTCCCGCGACGTGCGCGATGTCGGTGTGGCCGAGGTCGGCGAGGTGGTCGACCGCGAGGCGGATGCCGGCGCCGTCGTCGACCGAGACGGAGGTGAACGGGCTGTCGACGTCGGGGACGCCCAGGGTCACGGCGGCGATGCCGAGGCTCGCGACGAGGTCGATCCGCGGATCGTCGGCCCGGAGGTCGGAGAGGATCACGCCGTCGACGCGACGGTCGGCCGCGAGTCCGCGATAGGTCTCCTCCTCGTGGCGGCCGGGAGTGGCGGCGGCGAGCACGAGCACCTGGCCCGAGACGGAGAACTCGTCCTCGACGCCCGCGATGAACGACGGGAAGAAGGGGTCGGCGGCGATGACGTCGGGGCTGCGGCCGATGACCAAGCCGCACGCGAACGCCCGGCCGACACTGAGCGAACGGGCGCGCAGGCTCGGGCTCCAGCCCATCTCGGCGGCCACCGACAGGATGCGGTCGCGGGTGTCGGGGGCGACGCCGGCGCGGCCGTTCAGCGCGAACGACACCAGGCCCTTGCTGACCCCGGCGCGCCGCGCGACATCGGCGATCGTGGGTCGCGTCTCGTTCGTCATGCTGCACCTCGTCGTGGCATCCGTCGTTCTAAACCGGTTCAGTGCGGTCGAGCCTAAACCGGTTCAGTCGCGGCGTCAACCCTTGAAGGGCGCTCCGTGGCCCCGGGGCGCCGCAGGTGGCCCCGGGGCCACGGCGGACACCGATGCGTGCACCAGTGCCGGAGAAGCACCGCAACCCCTCCCCCGTGTCGGTGCCCCTCGATAGCGTGGGGGCATGAGCGAACGCGAATTCGACCTGATCGTCATCGGCGCCGGCCCCGTCGGTGAGAACGTCGCCGACCGGGCGGTGCAGGCCGGACTCACGGCCGTCATCGTCGAGTCCGAGCTCGTCGGCGGCGAGTGCTCCTACTGGGCGTGCATGCCGTCGAAGGCGCTGCTGCGCAGCGGTGCCGCACTGCGCGCCGCTCGCGACGTCGACGGCGCGAAGCAGGCCGTGACCGGCGACCTCGACGTCGCCGCGGTCCTCCGCCGCCGCGACTCCATGACCAGCAACTGGAACGACGCCGGCCAGGTCTCCTGGCTCGAGGGCGCCGGCATCGAACTCGTGCGCGGCCACGGCCGCCTCACGGGCGAGAAGACCGTGCGTGTCACCGCCGACGACGGCACGGTCACCGACCTCGTCGCCCGCCACGCGGTCGCGGTGTGCACGGGTTCCGCGGCGCTGCTCCCCGGCATCCCGGGCCTGGCCGACATCGAGCCGTGGACGAGCCGCGAAGCGACCGCGGTGCAGAGCATCCCGGGGTCGCTCGCGATCCTCGGCGGCGGAGTCGTCGGCGCCGAGATGGCGACCGCGTTCGCGAGCCTCGGCGCCGAGGTCACGATCATCGCGCGCTCGGGCCTGCTGGGCGGCACCGAGCCGTTCGCCGGCGAGCTCGTCGCCGACTCGCTGCGCGCACGCGGCGTCACGGTGAAGACGGGAGTGGATGCCACAGCCGCCCGCCGCGACGACGCCGGGCGCCGCGTGCTCGAGCTGTCCGACGGCACCGCGGTGACCGCCGACGAGCTGCTCGTGGCGACCGGCCGCGTGCCGCGCACCACCGACCTGGGCCTCGAGACCATCGGCCTCGAAGAAGGGTCGTGGCTCGACGTCGACGACACGCTCCTCGTACGCGGCTTCGACTGGCTGTACGCCGTCGGCGACGTGAACCACCGCGCGCTCCTCACCCACCAGGGCAAGTACCAGGCTCGCGCCGCGGGCGACGTCATCGCGGCACGCGCCCGGGGCGGCGAGGTCGACGACCGCCCGTGGGGAGCCCACGTCGCGACCGCCGACCACGACGCCGTTCCGCAGGTCACGTTCACCGACCCCGAGGTGGCGTCCGTCGGCCTCACCGCCGCCGGCGCCGAGAAGCGCGGCCTGAACGTGAAGGTGCTCGATTACGACCTGGCCCACGTCGCCGGGTCGAGCGAGCAGTCCGACGCCTACATCGGCAAGGCCCGCGCGATCGTCGACCTCGACCGCGGCGTCCTCGTCGGCGCGACGTTCGTCGGCCCCGACATCGCCGAGCTGCTGCACTCCGCGACGATCGCGATCGTCGGCGAGGTACCGGTGAAGCGGCTGTGGCACGCGGTCCCGTCGTACCCCACGGTCAGCGAGGTCTGGCTGCGTCTGCTCGAGACGCTCGGTCGCGACTCCGCGTGAGTCGCCCGGCAGCGCCGGTACAGCAACATTTCCAGGCGAGCCACACGAGCAGAAAGGGCACGGTATGCCGAAGACCGTCGCGCTCATCCGTGGTGTCGGTGGCCCCACGGCCCTGAAGATGCCGGAGCTCCGCGAGGTCCTGGCATCCGCGGGTCTCGGTGACGTCGTGACGCTCCAGGTGGCGGGCAACGTCGTGCTCGACGACGGCGGCCGCTCCCCCGATGAGATCGCCGGGACGATCCGGGATGCCGTGCGCACGGCGTTCGGCCACGACCTTCCGGTGATCGTGCGCTCCCACAGCGAACTGCGTGAGGCGCACGCCCGCAACCCGTTCGCCGACGCTGCCGAGGGACGGTGGGTGCAGACGGTGTTCCTCGACGCCGCGCCCACCATCGCGCTGGAGGTGCCCGATGGCATCCCGGAAGACGCGGTGCTCGAGGGCCGGGAGGTGTTCGTTCGGTACCCCGAGGGAATCGGCGGGTCGAAGCTCCAGGCCGGATGGTTCGAGAAACGCCTCGGTGTGACCGGTACGGCTCGCAACGCCAACACGATCGCGAAGCTCATCGCGCTGAGCGCCTGACGCATCCCGGCGCCGGCGCCGCACCCTCGCCGCCACGGCTGCCCGCCCTAAACAGCGATAAACGCGATCCACGACGAGAAACGCGACGCCGGCGCGTTTCTGGGCGGGAATCGCGTTTATCGCGAGGAACCGCCCCCACGACCCTGCTCCGGGAATCGGCAGCACCCCCGCCCACGGCCGGGGAAAACGCAGCCGCCCCCGCGGCCGAAGTCGCGGGGGCGGGGGTGAGCCGGAGCTCAGTGGAAGAAGTGGCGCTCGCCCGTGAAGAACATCGTCACGCCGGCCGCGCGCGCGGCGTCGACGACCTCGGCATCCCGCACCGAACCGCCGGGCTGGATGATCGCCGAGATGCCCGCGTCGATGAGCACCTGGGGGCCGTCGGCGAAGGGGAAGAAGGCGTCGGATGCCGCGATCGAGCCGGCCGCGCGGTCACCCGCGCGTTCCACGGCCAGACGGCACGAGTCGACGCGGTTGACCTGGCCCATGCCGATGCCGACCGTGGCCGAGCCCTGCGCGAGAACGATCGCGTTGGACTTCACGGCGCGGCACGCCTTCCAGGCGAAGATGAGGTTCGTCATGTCCTCGTCGGCGGGACGCTCGCCCGAGACGAGCTCCCAGTCCTTCGCGACCGACTCGATGTCGTCCGGGAAGCGGTCGGCGTCCTGCAGCAGCAGGCCGCCGGAGACGAGGCGCACATCCATCGGCTCCTGGCGCCAGTCGGCGGGGAGCTGGAGCACGCGCAGGTTCTTCTTGAGCTTGAAGACCTCGAGTGCCTCGGGCTCGAAGTCGGGCGCGATGATGACCTCGGTGAAGATGTCGCGGAGGTTCTCCGCCATCTTCAGCGTGACCGTCCGGTTGGCGGCGATGACGCCGCCGAACGCCGAGACGGGGTCGCACTCGTGTGCGCGCAGGTGGGCCGAGGCGATCGGATCGAGCGCGTTCGGCGCCGCGACGGCGATGCCGCAGGGGTTGGCGTGCTTGATGATCGCGACGGCGGGCTTGACCATGTCGAACGCGGCGCGCAGCGCGGCGTCGGCGTCGACGTAGTTGTTGTACGACATCTCCTTGCCCTGCAGCTGCGTCGCCTGCGCGATGCCGTGACCGCCGACACGCGTGTAGATCGCCGCGCGCTGGTGCGAGTTCTCGCCGTACCGCAGGGTCGACAGGCGCTCCGCCTGGATCGTGAGGTGCGCCGGCAGGTCGATGTCGTCGCCGAGAGTGCCCTCGGCGAACCACGTCGAGACCGCCGTGTCGTACGCGGCGGTGTGCGAGAAGGCGCGGGCGGCGAGCTCGCGACGCTGCACGAGATTCGTACCGCCCTGCGACCGCAGCGCGTCGATGATCGCCGGGTACGACTCGGGCGAGACGACGATGGCGACGTTGGCGTGGTTCTTCGCCGACGCGCGGACCATCGCGGGACCGCCGATGTCGATCTGCTCCACGACGTCGTCGCCCTCGGCTCCGGATGCCACGGTCTCGACGAACGGGTAGAGGTTCACGACCACGAGTTCGAAGGGCAGGATGCCGAGGTCGTCGAGCTGCGTCTCGTGGCTGGCGAGGCGCAGGTCGGCGAGGAGGCCCGCGTGCACGTTCGGGTGCAGCGTCTTCACGCGCCCATCGAGCGATTCGGGAAAGCCGGTGATGGCCGAGACGTCGGTGACGTCGTAGCCGGCGTCGCGCAGCAGGGTCGCCGAACCGCCGGTCGAGACGATCTCGACGCCCGCCGCTGCGAGCGCCTCGCCGAGTTCGAGCAGACCGGTCTTGTCGCTCACCGACACCAGCGCGCGGCGGATCGGGACGACGTCACGGGGACGGTAGTCGGCGGGGTCGTGGCGGGGTCCGGCCATGGCTGCGGCTCCTGTGTCTCGTGGGATGCGGAAGCGGGCGTCCACCCGCGGGGGATCAGGGGGTGCGGGGTGCCGCGAGGTCGAGGTCGCCCTCGGCGATCCGACGGACGACGTCGATGAGCAGACGCCGCTCGACGGGCTTGATGCGCTCGTGGAGCGCCGCTTCGTCGTCGCCGGGGAGCACGGGGATACGTTCCTGCGCGAGGATCGGGCCGGTGTCGACTCCCGAGTCGACGACGATGACGCTCGCACCGGTCTGGGTGACGCCGGCGGCGAGCGCGTCGCGGACACCGTGCGCGCCGGGGAACTCGGGCAGGTACGCGGGGTGCGTGTTGATGATGTGCGGCTCCCACTCGGCGACGAGGTCGGCCGGCAGCAGGCGCATGAGGCCGCTGAGTACGACGAGGTCGGGTCGCCACACGCGCAGCTGCGCACCGAGTTCGGCACCCCATTCCTCGCGCGAGGCGAACGCGTCGAACGGGACGAGGAAGGTCGGGATGCCGAAGTGCTCGGCATGGGCGAAGCCGTCGGCTTCGCGATCGGCACCGACCGCGATCACACGCGCCGGGAAGTCGGGGGCGGCAGCCGCCTCGAGCAGGGCACGGAGGTTGGAGCCGGTGCCGGAGATGAGGACGGCGACCGTGAGCACGGGGTCAGTCTACGGGGCGCGCGCCGCGACCATCGGTCGCGTCGGTTCCGCCCTCGGTGCGCCATTCGGCGGGCATCGGCTCCACTCGCGCCCACGCATCCCGGATCCGCGCCTGGACATCAGCGTCGGAGTCCACGGGCGCGGTGCGGTTCTCGTCGCCGCCGCGCCCGGACTCGGGCTCGGGCGTCCACGGCGCCGACACCGCGGCCGGGAGCAGCGCTTCGGAGGGACGATCGCGGAACGCCTGCACGGCTTCGGGTTCACGGTCGACGGGGTGGAGGTCGCGCGGCGATCGACGCGGAAGCGGAGTCCGCGGCGCGAGGAGCAGGATCGCGAGGCCGACGAGCACTTCCAGTCCGAGCGCGAGCGCGAGGGGGCCCGGCTGCGGCCCTGTCTCCGCGAGACGCCCCGGCCCGATGGCACCGCTCGAGAAGATCGCGATCACCGCCCCTCCTCCCCCGGTGACGGCGGCCACCGCCACCGCCACGACGAGCCGCGGGGCGACCGGTTCGTGATCGGCGCGTTCGGGCATCGCGGAACGCAGGATCCACCCCGTCAGCGCGCCGACCGCGACCGGCAGCAGAGCCAGGAGCAGCAGCCACGGCGTCGTCGACTCGGGGATGATCCCGAGGATGGGGATGCCGGGAACCGCGCCGACCTGCGTGGCCGCGGGGGTCACGGCGGTGTCGGTGCCCAGGGCGAACCCGGGGCCGGCGGCGAACGCCACCGCCCACGCCACCAGGGTCGGCAGGTACACGAGCTGCCCGAGCGCGAGGACCGTGGCCCCGATCCCGTCGACGTTGCTCGCCTGGAAGAGGGTGATGATCTGCGTGCCGCGTGCGACGAGACCGGCGGCCACGACGACCCCTCCCACCGCGACGAGACCCAGCGTGGTCAACGCCGCACCGCGCAGCACGAGTGTCGGCACGGCGGCCCAGTCGCTCGGCATCCGCTCGATCCTGGCCCGGACGAGGTCGATCGGACCTTCGTCGCCGATGCGCCACGCGCCCACGACGGCGCCGAGGAACGACGGGACCGCGAAGATCAGCGACGGGAAGAGGATCGCCTGCCACGTTTCGAACGAGACCAGCGGGGCCCCGGACGTGAGGGCGATCAGAGCCGCGAGGCCCGCGAACACCACCGTCCCGGAGAGCCAGCCGGTCAGCGCCGCCCCGGACTCCGCCGCCCGGATGCCGGAGCGCGCGGCGAACAGGCCCGTGAACGCCGCGAACGCCAGGGGCGCCAGCGACAGGGTGAACGTCGCCAGCGACGGGTCGACGCCCGTGGCGGCGAGGTAGGCGTCGGGAAGGGTCACCGTGATCGGCACGAAGTGGCCGAGATGCCACACGGCCGCGGCGGACGGCCACAGCGCGGACCAGTCGGCGTCGCCGAGGGCGACGACCCACATCAGCGCGAGCGGCGCGAGCACGACGGCGATGCCGACCGCGGCGGCCAGGAGGGCGTCGAGGGCGGCGAGGAGAGCGACGAGGAGACGATGCATGAGCAGACCGACCCTACCCGCGGTTCCTCGCACGGCTCCTCAGGCGCGGCGGCGTCCCCCATCCGCACGTGAGGGGTCATCCTCTTTCGCGTCGAGCTCCGCGGAGCGACAGAAGACGACCCCGCACACGAGCGGTCAGGCGACCGGCTCCAGCACGAAGACCTCGATGCGGCGCTCGGTCTTCTTCTGGTACTCGTCGTAGTCGGGCCACACCGCCACGGCGCGGGCCCACCATTCGTCGCGTTCGGCGCCCTCGGCCTGGTGCGCCTGGTACTCGCGCTTGACGTCGCCGTCCTGCAGTTCCACCGTCGGGTTCTTCACGATGTTGTGGAACCACGCCGGGTGCTCGGGCGCACCACCCTTGGATGCCACGACGAGGTAGCGACCGTCATGTTCGACGCGCATGAGGGCGGTCTTGCGCAGGCCGCCCGTTTTTGCTCCGACGGTGGTGAGGACGATGATGGGAACTCCCCGCAGTTCCGCAGCCTCCTGGCCCCCGGTGGCCTCGAAGGTCTCGGCCTGCGTACGGGCCCATTCGCTGGTGCTGGGCAGATACTCTCCTGAGAGTGGCATGTCCCCCACGATAGGCCCGCTCCCCCCACCCCGGCATCGCGTCCCTCTTCTTTCCTGGAGCCCCCATGAGCACGCCCGCTCCCGAGACCACCGCCGCCCCCGCCCCGAAGAACGCGCTCGACCGGTTCTTCGAGATCACCGCCCGGGGTTCCTCGGTCGGCGCCGAGGTGCGCGGCGGCGTGGTCACCTTCGTGACGATGGCCTACATCGTCATCCTCAACCCGATCATCCTGTCGGGCACGCCCGACGTCGCCGGCAACGCCCTCGACTTCCCGCAGGTCGCCGCGGTGACCGCGCTGACCGCCGGCGTCATGACCATGCTCTTCGGCCTCGTCACCCGGCTGCCCTTCGCCTTCGCCGCCGGTCTCGGCATCAACTCGTTCCTCGCGGTGGGCATCGTCGGCGGGGTCACGTGGCCGGAGGCGATGGGCCTCGTGGTCATCAACGGCCTCATCATCGTGCTGCTCGCGGTCACGGGTCTGCGCCGCATGATCTTCGAGGCCGTCCCCCTCGCGCTGAAGACCGCGATCACGGTCGGCATCGGCCTGTTCATCGCCTTCATCGGCTTCGTCGACAGCGGCCTGGTCACCGCGACGGGTCTGTCGTCGCCGCCGGTCGGCCTCGGCGTGCAGGGCTCGATCGCCACGATCCCGACCGCCCTGTTCGTGCTCACGCTGCTCATCACGGCCGTGCTGATGGTGCGCAAGGTCAAGGCGGCCCTGCTGATCGGCCTGCTCAGCGGCACCGTGATCGCCGTGATCGTCGAGGCGATCGCCCAGCTCGGGCCGCGTTCGGCCGAGAACCCCGGCGGGTGGGGCCTGAGCGTCCCGACCGTGCCGACGCAGTGGGTCGGCCTCCCCGACCTGTCGCTGGTCGGCCAGGTCGACCTCTTCGGCTCGTTCGGGCGGATCGGCGTGCTCGCGGCGCTCATGCTCGTCTTCACGCTGGTGTTCACGAACTTCTTCGACGCCATGGGCACGATGACGGGCCTCTCCCGCGAGGCCGGGCTCGCCGCTCCCGACGGGACGTTCCCCCGCCTCCGCTCGGCCCTGATCATCGAGGGCATCGGCGCCGTCGCCGGCGGCGCCACCTCGTCGTCGTCGAACACGGTGTTCATCGAGTCGGGTTCGGGCATCGGCGAGGGCGCGCGCACGGGTCTCGCCAACGTCGTGACCGGAGCGCTGTTCCTGCTCGCGATGTTCTTCACGCCGCTCACGAGCATCGTCCCCACCGAGATCGCCGCCGCGGCGCTGGTGATCGTGGGCGCGCTCATGATGGGGCAGATCCGCCACGTCGACCTCGGCGACCTGTCCGTGCTCATCCCGGTGTTCCTCACCGTGACGGTGATGCCCCTGACGTACTCGATCGCCAACGGCATCGGCGCGGGCTTCGTCAGCTGGGTCGTCATCCAGGCGCTGTCGGGCCGCGCCCGCCGCGTGAGCCCGCTGCTGTGGATCGTCGCCGCCGGCTTCGTCGTCTTCTTCGCCCGCGGCCCCGTGGAGTCGCTGCTCGGCTGACCCTGTACCCACGAGGGGGCCCGGATGCCACGGCATCCGGGCCCCTTTGGCGTAGCCAACGACCCGCGCCCTGGGCGTGGGTGTCCAAGACACGCGGATGCCCCGCGACCTCGTCCGCGTGTCTTGGACACCGAACCTGCGGCGCAGCGCCCCGCCGGCCACGCCGGGCCCGCCGCCGCGGGTGCCGACGCCCAGGGTTTCAGTGTCCAAGACACGCGGATGCGCCGCCCCGCCGTCCGCGTGTCTTGGACACTGAACCTGTCGCACAGCGCAGCGCGCCGCCCGGGAACGCAAAGGGCCCGGATGCCATGGCATCCGGGCCCCGAAGGAGAAGCGCTTACAGGCTCTCGATGATCTCGCGCATCAGGGCGGCCGTCTCGGACGGCGTCTTGCCGACCTTCACGCCGGCGGCCTCGAGGGCCTCCTTCTTCGCCTGGGCGGTACCGGCGGAGCCGGAGACGATGGCACCGGCGTGGCCCATGGTCTTGCCCTCGGGGGCGGTGAAGCCCGCGACGTACCCGACGACCGGCTTGGTGACGTTGGCGGCGATGAACGCGGCCGCGCGCTCCTCGGCGTCGCCGCCGATCTCGCCGATCATCACGATCGCCTTGGTCTCGGGGTCGGCCTCGAACGCGGCGAGCGCGTCGATGTGGGTGGTGCCGATGATCGGGTCGCCGCCGATGCCGATGGCGGTCGAGAAGCCGAGGTCGCGCAGCTCGAACATCATCTGATAGGTCAGGGTGCCCGACTTCGACACGAGACCGATCGGGCCCTTGCCGGTGATGTTCGCGGGCGTGATGCCCACGAGCGCCTCGCCGGGGGTGATGATGCCGGGGCAGTTCGGACCGATGATGCGGGTCTTCTCGCCCTTCGACTTGGCGTACGCCCACGCCTCGGCGGTGTCGCCGACGGGCACACCCTCGGTGATCACGACGAGCAGCGGGATCTCGGCGTCGATGGCCTCGACCATCGCGTCCTTCGTGAAGGCGGGGGGCACGAACGCGATCGACACGTCGGCGCCGGTCTCGCGGATGGCCTCTTCGACCGACGCGAAGACGGGAAGCTCGACGTCGTTGCCGGCGGCGTCCTTGTGGGTGACGGTCGTGCCGGCCTTGCGGGCGTTCACACCGCCGACGACCTGGGTGCCGGCCTTGAGCATGAGGGCGGTGTGCTTGGTGCCCTCGCCGCCGGTGATGCCCTGGACGATGACCTTGGAGTCCTTGTTGAGGTAGATCGACATTTCTCTGTCCCTATCCCTTACGCGTTGGCCAGCTCGGCGGCCTTGTCGGCGCCCTCGTCCATACCGGCGGCGAGGGTGACGAGCGGGTGGTTGGCGGCGGCGAGGATCGCACGACCCTCTTCGACCTGGTTGCCGTCGAGACGGACGACGAGCGGCTTGGTCGCGGCGTCACCGAGGATCTCGAGCGCCTTCACGATGCCCTCCGCGACGGCGACGCACGAGGTGATGCCGCCGAAGACGTTGACGAACACGCTCTTGACCTGCTCGTCGCCGAGGATGACGTCGAGGCCCGCGGCCATGACCGTGGCCGAGGCGCCGCCGCCGATGTCGAGGAAGTTGGCGGGCTTCACGCCGCCGTGGTTCTCACCGGCGTACGCGACGACGTCGAGGGTCGACATGACCAGACCCGCGCCGTTGCCGATGATGCCGACCTGGCCGTCGAGCTTGACGTAGTTGAGGTCGTGCTGCTTGGCCTTGGCCTCGAGGGGGTCGGCGGCATCCTTGTCTTCGAGCTCTTCGTGCTCGGGGTGACGGAAGCCGGCGTTCTCGTCGAGCGAGACCTTGCCGTCGAGGGCGATGATGTCGCCGTCCTCGGACTGGATGAGGGGGTTCACCTCGACGAGCGTGGCGTCCTCGCCCTTGTAGACGTTGAAGAGCTTGACGAAGACGTCGGCGACCTTGGGGGCCAGCTCGTCGTCGAACTTCGCGGCCTTCGCGATCTCGAGCGCCTTCTCGGGCGAGATGCCCTCGAGCGGGTCGACCTCGACGCGCGCGAGCGCTTCGGGACGCTCGACGGCGAGCTCTTCGATCTCCATGCCGCCCTCGACGCTGGACAGCGACAGGTAGGAGCGGTTGGCGCGGTCGAGCAGCACCGAGAAGTAGAACTCCTTGGCGATGCGGGCGCCCGCGGCGACCATGACGCGCTTGACGACGTGGCCCTTGATGTCGAGACCGAGGATGGCCTGCGCCGCCTCGAAGGCCTCGTCGGGGTTCTTGGCGACCTTCACGCCGCCGGCCTTGCCGCGGCCTCCGGTCTTGACCTGAGCCTTGACGACGACGACACCGCCGAGCTTCTCTGCGGCCGCCTTCGCCTCCTCAGGGGTGTCGGCGATGATGCCGGCGAGCACCGGCACCTCGTACTTTTCGAACAGGTCTCGTGCCTGGTACTCGTAGAGATCCACGGATGATCCTTCGCTGGGCGATCGGTGGTGGGAGGAGGCGTGAGATCTCTCGATATCAAGAGATCTTTGCCAAGCGACAACCCTACTAGACCGGGCTGAACGAGCCGGACGCGGGTACCTCCGGACGGAGGGGATCCGGGATGCCGACAGTTCGCGCAGGAGCTTTCGACGGGGGTCGCACGGGCCGACCGTGCCACGGAGCTACGTTCGGGCGCATCGCACCGTGAACCAGGAACGGCAGCCCTCATGAGCGAAAGAATCGCGCCCCGCCTCCATCTCGTCGACGTGGCCGACAGCCGCGACGGCTTCACCCTCCGCGACTACCTGACGCGCAGCGCCATCCCGTTCGCCTTCTCGACGGTGCCGCCCGGGTTCGCGGGTGCGGTCGATGGCATCCCTCTGCGGGATCGGCGGCTGCCCGTCCTGATCGTCGACGACGAGGTGGTGCTGGAGGATCCCACGCCGACCGAGGTGGCGATGCAACTCGGATGGGTGATGCCCCCGCGTCGGCGCACGTACGACCTCCTGATCTTCGGTGCCGGGCCGGCCGGGCTGTCGGCGGCGGTGTATGCGGCGTCCGAAGGGCTGTCGGTCGCGGTGATCGAGCGGGACGCGGTCGGCGGCCAGGCCGGGTCCAGCAGCCTGATCGAGAACTACCTCGGCTTCCCGCACGGCATCTCGGGCGCCGAGCTCGCCGACCATGCGCGCCAGCAGGCCGTCCGTTTCGGCGCGGAGTTCATCCTCCTGCGCGAGGGCGTCGACCGCACGTTCCGCGACCACGACGTGCGGGCCGTCCTCGCCGACGGTTCGCGGCTGACAGCGGGCGCGGCCGTGTGCGCCACCGGCATCCGATGGCGACGTCTGGGCCTGGAACGCGAGACGGACTTCTTCGGCGCCGGCCTCTACTACGGGGCCGGGACGAGCGAGGCCCCGGCGTGCACCGACCAGGACGTGTACGTCGTGGGAGGGGCGAACTCCGCCGGCCAAGCCGCGATGAACCTCGCCGCGTATGCGCAGCGGGTCACTCTGATCGTGCGCGGACCCTCGCTGTCGTCGACGATGTCGAGCTACCTCTCGACCCGGGTGCTCGCGCAACCCAACGTCCGGGTGCTCACCGACACGCGCGTCGTCGGGCTGGACGGCGACGCACGGCTACGACGGATCGTGCTCGATCGACGCGGCACCCGGACGACACGGGATGCCGAACACCTCTTCGTCTGCATCGGCGGGGATCCCAACACCCGGTGGGCGGCGCACACCGGCGTCCATCTCGACGCCCGGGGATTCGTCGCCACCGGACCCGACCTCACCCCGGAACAGCGGACGACCTGGCCCCTGGAACGGGACCCGTTCTTCCTCGAGACGTCCGTCCCCGGGATCTTCGCGGCCGGCGACGTGCGTTCGAACTCCATCAAGCGGGTCGCGTCGGCCGTCGGCGAGGGGGCGATGGCCGTGACCCTCGCCCACCGGTATCTCAGCGAGGTGTGAGCGCGCGGACTCCGCCGAGGTGCATCAGTGGGCTGCGGCGCGTCCGACCGGCGTGGACGCGAAGTGCCGCAGCTCGAGCGGCCGCCGCAGGAACCGCTCCTCTTCCGGGAACGTGACCGGCTGGGTGCGCCAGTCCGTCCCGGCGTAGGCGACGAGCGCGGCCTCGTCCGCCCACTCGCTGACGTACTGCACGCGGCTCGGGTCGGCCAGGTCGACGAGCACGTCGTGGCGAAGCAATCCGTCGTACCGCTCGGGGAATGACGCGACGAGTTCACGCAGAAGCGTCAGGAACTCGTCGGCGAGGCCGTCCCGCACGTGCGCCTCCGAGACGCGGACGATCACCGCCAGAACCCCCGATGCGGCTCGGCGGCCTCGTCTTCGAGGTGCGGTCCCGAGACCGCGGTCGGCTGGCTCCCGCGGACGAACACCTCACGAGACGGCAGGTCCAGCTCCCGTCCGTCTTCGCCCGATTCGGCGAGCGCGATGAGCCCTCGTCCCGACAGGGCGTAGACCATGCGCCCGATCCCCGCCCAGAACATCGCCCCCGCGCACATCGCACAGGGTTCGCACGACGTGTACAGGGTGGATGCCGCCAGCTCGGTGGCATCCAGTTCCTTCCAGGCCAGGCGCACGAGGTTCGTCTCGGCGTGGCCGGTCACGTCGCGATCCGTGATGACCGTGTTCTCGGCCTCGAGCGCTCGACCGTCCGCGGTGACGAGGATCGCGCCGAACGGGTGGTTGCCGTGGGCGCGCGCGTCGATCGACACCTGGATCGCACGTCGGAGGTGCGCGGTCTCGGTCGGGTCGAGGGTGTCGGTCGTCATGGCCACGATCCTAGGGACGAGGGATTGCGGCGAGGTTTCCCGGCCACGTCATCGCCCCGCGGTCGCTTCCCCCGTCGAAAGTCACACCGAGCCTACTGACTGACGGTCAGTCAACATGTATGTTGGTGTCATGGTCCGCTTGCCCGCCCGCGCCGCCGAACGCCTCTCCGTGGGAGTGGTCGTCGGCAGCCTCCGCTCCACGTCCGTCACCCGGCTCATCGCCGACAATCTCGTGGCCGCCGCCCCCGACATCGTCGACGCGCGGTTCCTCGATATCTCCGACCTGCCGCTCTACAACGAAGACCTCGACATCGAGGTGTCCGGCGAGGCCCCCGCACCGTGGACGCGCTTTCGCGCGGACGTGCGCGCCACCGACGCGGTCCTGTTCGTGACCCCCGAGTACAACCGCTCGGTCCCCGCACCCCTCAAGAATGCGATCGACGTGGGCTCCGCTCCACACGATCAGAACGTGTTCGCCGGTCGACCCGCCGCGGTCGTCTCCGCATCCCCCGGACGCATGGGGGCGTTCGGAGCGAACCACCACCTCCGCCAGTCGCTGGTGTTCCTCGACATGCCGACCATGCAGCAGCCCGAGCTGTACATCGGCGGCAGCTACGAGCTCTTCGACGGCGACGGTCGCCTGATCGACACCGGAATGTCG
Source organism: Microbacterium sp. 71-36 (assembly GCF_001898305.1). NCBI lineage: Bacteria > Bacillati > Actinomycetota > Actinomycetes > Micrococcales > Microbacteriaceae > Microbacterium > Microbacterium sp. 71-36. The sequence continues at coordinate 12,299 of NZ_MKTP01000002.1, read as the reverse complement.
CACCGGTTCGCCCAGTACATGGAACGATTCGTCGCATGGACGCAACGGCATCCGAGAGTTCTCGCGTGAGTCCGACGATCGAGCTCGCGCGTCGCGCGCCGGATCAGCGCCGGGCAGCGGTGATCGACGCGGCACGTGAGCTGTTCCTGGCGCACGGAGTCACCGCGACGAGCATGGATGCCATCGCCCGCCGCGCGGGCGTCGCCAAGGGCACGGTCTACCTGTCGTTTCCGACCAAGCAGCACCTCGTTCACGCCATCGAGGCGGAGTTCGACGCCCGCATCCTCGACGCCGTGAAAGGGGCCGCCACCATCGGTTCCGATGCGCCCACCGCGGCGTCAGCGTGGTGCACGGCACTGGTGACCGCGTACCTCGACCAGCTCGAGGTCCACGACATGCTCTTCTACGGCGTCGGCGCGCGCGCCGCCGAGCGGATCATGGATGCCACCCTGAGCGACTCTCTCGCCGAAGTGCTGGACGCTCGCGGCGTCCATGACCCCGGCGCGGTCGCGTCGTTCCTCATCGGGGGCGTCACCGCGCTCGCCGACGCGGCGATCCTCCAGCAAGACGACAATCGCGATGCCCTGCTCAGGCGGGTGGAGCGGCTGGCGTCTGCTGCCGTCGGGGTACGCAGCTCCTGAGCTCGGCCCGTCGCCGACGACGTCAGCGCGCCGAGGCCGCGCCGCCACCCGAACCGTCGGTGGTTCCGCCCGGCGAAGGTCCGCGGCCAAAGACCCGTCGCCACCAGGACGGCCGGCCGGTGGGAACGCACTGCTGCTGGTGAATCGGAAGATGCCGCGACCACAGCGTCTTCGACACCGCGGGGAGGTCCGGCGCACTCGCGACCGCCTGCGCGTCGTGGTCGAACGCCGTCCAGACGCCCTCGGGGTCGCGACTGATGTAACCGAACAGCCCGCGCGAACAGACGCCCATGACGAAGTCATCCTCGACGTTTTTCCAGGTCGGGCGTTGGGACGAATCCGTCAGCGAGAACATCAGCCGCTCCCTCGCACGCCTGCGGCGATACGAAGAATAATGGCATTCAGGAAATACAAAGGAAATAGCATTCCGAAAATGGCGTTAGACGTTCGTCTACGCATGACGGATTTTCCGGTCGCCCGCCGCAGCGACGCCCCGAGGGGTGCAGCCGCGCGACCACACAGCGTCCGATCGCACTCACCGAAGCGCGAGTCAGCTCGCCGACCCGCTGCTCGACCCGTCGGTCGTTCCGCCCGTCGACCCGTCCGACCCGTCCGAGCCGCCCTGCGGCGGAGCGCCGTACCCGCCGTCGGGAGGGGTCCCGCCGTCGGGCGGGGTGCCCATCTCGGGCCGGGTGCCGCCGCCGAAGCCGGGCCCCGTGTTCGAGGTGCTCGCGTTCGCCGCCGAGGCGTTGCCGAACGCGAACCCGGCTCCTCCCCCGACGAGCAGGCCGAGGACGAGCGCGCCCGCACTGATCCCGACGATCATCCGTCGGGTGAGCGTGGGGCGCGGCCGCGCCGACGAAGGCGAAGAATCCGCCGGCGGCGTCGCCGGGATGAAGGAGTGATCGGTCATGGCACCGACTGTGACGGCGCGACACAAACGCCGACCTGGCGGCAGCTTTGGGAACGCTATGAGGCGACACGACGCCCACACCGGGGGAGCGATGGCGGGCAAAGGGACGACGCACTCCCGCGTTCCCCGACGTCTTCGCCCACCGCGTGCCCCTCGAGACGGCAGAGGTCCTCGCGGTGTCGCAGCGCCCGCTCGCCGCGCTGGCGTTCGGCGAACCGGCGCCGGTGGCCGCGTGGAAGACCAAGCCTGCCCGGGGCATCGTGTCCAGCGCAGACCACACCATCAATCCCGACGTCGAGCGCTTCGGCTACACGCGGGCCGGCTTGCGTTCGGTCGTCGAGATCGACGCGCCGCACCTCGCCGTTCTGCGCGCGTCACTGCGTGCGCAGTGCCGCTTCGAGGTCGTTCACCGCGGCGGCGACGTCCTCCGCGAACAGCAGGGCGATGTCGGAGTGCGTCGCCGTCGGCAGTTCGCGAGACAGCGACCCCGCGGGCAGAGCCGCGTCGTACATCCGGCGCAGGGCCGCACCCTGTTCGTGGAGGTCGTCGCCGCTGCGGAACTGCGCCTGGAGCGGATCGATCGCGCCCGCCCGGAGAACGATCGTCGGGGCGGCGAAGGGTCCGGACCCGAGCTCGTCGAGGATCTCGGTGAAGTTCGCCCCTTCTCGCGGCCCGGTCCGCAGGCCGTCGGCGGCGTGACGAGCGCGCACGAGCTCGCGAACCTCGGACGGCAGGTCGCTGGTGACCGACTCCCGCCATCGGCGACCGGCAGCGCGATGCTCATCGGTGACGACGACGGCCGTCGAGGCGTTGGCTTCGATGCGGAGCCGCTCCGGCATCGCCTCGTTCCATGCACCGTGAACGGGGTCGAGCAGAACCATGCCCGCGACGCGGTCGGGGAACAGCTGCGCGAATCGTTGCGCGTACGCCCCGCCGAGGGAGTGCGCGACCAGGACGACGGCTCCCGGCACACCCAGCGCCCGCAGCAGCGAATCGAGCTCCTCCGCGACGGCGGCCGCCGTCCGCGGGAGCGCGACGGGAGAACTCCAGCCGGTGCCCGCCCGGTCATAGATGACGCCGGCCCGAGAGCGAGTCACGTTCTCGTAGCTCTGCCACAGGTCGAGACCCATCTCGCCCGAGCCGGGGAGGAAGACGGCGCACGGGCCCGGCCCCTCCCGGGTGTCCACCCATAGACGACGGCCGTCCACGTCGACGAGTCGGCCGATCGGTGGTGTCGCGTCGGAGAGGGCCTGTACCGCGTGATCCACGTCACCACCGTAGCGATCAGCCGGAGGCCTCCCCGCGGGACTCGGGCTCCGCCGGGCCCGGATGCCGCGCAGTCGCCGTCTCGATCACCGGTTGGCGGAGGATGGTGCGGAGCTTCTCCGGAGCGACACGGCGCGCATCGCTCAGGTAGATCTCGTGGTGCGTGCTGCTCATGGTGAGCCCGTGATCCGGAATGAACCCGTGGTGCATCTCCTCCAGCACGTCTGCTTCGTCGTCGAAGGAGCCGAGGTGCAACGTCTGCACGCACAGCCCCTCGGCGAGAGACTCCATCCGCACCTCATCCAGCTGGTCGACGGCTCCTTTGGCTCGCACGGCGTCGACGGCGGAAGGGAACATCGCCCCGTCGATCCACTCGGGGACCATGAGCATCATCGTCCAGCTCCACCGCGATTTGTCTCTCGCCACGGTGAAGGCATCCATGTCGTCCGCCCACCACAGGCCCTCCAGCGGGGGCACCACGTAGTCGCGGCCGAGGTCGCGTTTGCTCGCGAACTTCAGCGCGTAGGCGACGGGGTACAGCGCCTGCAACGCCTGCGTGTAAGCCGGCGAGGTGTTGGGGTCGCCGTGCCCGTCGATCATCAGGTAGCGCGTTTCCGGGATCTCGATGACCCTGAATCGGCCGACCCTGGCCTGATAGCGGTCGAGGGACTTCTTGAAGTCGATTTTGGCCGTCATGGTGCTCCTCCGCTCGCTTCGTCAGCCTGGCAGAAGCGGCGTCACCGCGCGGGGCAGGCGCGGCGGACCGCTAGATCCAGCCGCGCTCACGCGCGTGGATCGTGGCCTGCTGACGGCTCGCGAGCCCGAGCTTGCCGAGCACCGACGAGACATGGTTGCGCACGGTCCCTCCCGAGAGGTGGAGGGATGCCGCGATCTCGGCGACCGTCTCCCCCCGGGCGCCCGCCCGGAGGACGTCGAGCTCCCGATCGGTGAGCGGACTCCGCTCGTCGCTCAGCGCGTCGGCCGCGATCTCGGGGTCGACGTAACGGCGCCCGGAAGCGACCTCGCGGATGACCGCGGCCACGTCATCCGCCGGCCGGGATTTCGGGAGGAAGCCGTTCACTCCCGCGCGGAGAGCGCGCCGCAGCACGCCGGGCCGCGCGTGGCGGGTGACGATGACGCACCGAGACGGCACGCGCCGCAGGATCCGTGCGGCGGTGTCGATGCCGTCCATGCCGGGCATCTCGAGGTCGAGGAGGCAGACGTCGGGCCGCAGCCGCTCGGCCTCGGCGAGCGCCGTCTCGCCGTCGCGGCATTCGGCGACGACCTCGAGGTCGTCCTCCAGACGCAGGAGCGCGGCGAGCGCCGTGCGGATCATGTCTTCGTCGTCGGCGATGAGCACCCGGATCACGCGGCGACCTCCTCGGGCACGCGGACGGTGAGGCGGAAACGATCGTCGAGGCGGGTGGCATCCATGACGCCGCCCAGCGCTCCGACCCGCTCGGCGATTCCGGAGAGCCCGGCGCCGTCGCTCACGGGAACCGTGGCCGCCCGGGAGTCGTTCTCGACGACCAGCACCCAGGCCCCGTCTTGACGGACGAGAGAGAGGGATGCCGACACCCCGCCGCCGTGTTTCAAGACGTTGGTCGTCGATTCGCGCACCACCGGTCCGAGTACGTCTGCCGGTGCACGATCTGCGCTGACGTCCACGATCAGGTCGACGGTGAGGCCGGCAGCTCGGAGGAGGTCGGCGGCGTTGGCGAGTTCGTCCGGGAGGGGCACACCGCGGAAGCGCGCCGCGAGATCACGGGTCCCGCGGCGGGCGTCGTCGACGCTGACGCGGGCGGCACGCACCTGCTGTGCAGCGGCTTCTGGATCGCGCGTCATCATCTTCTCGGCGAGTTCGAGCTGCAGCGCGATCACCTGCAGGTGGTGGCCCTGCAGGTCATGGAGGTCACCCGCGAGGCGCAGACGCTCCTGGGCTGCGGCGAGGCGCCCCTCAGCCCGGCGCGCGCGATCGAGTTCGCGCACGATGTCCCACCACCACAGCGAGGTCGCGGTCAGCGGAGGCAGGAGCGCGACGAAGAAGGGCAACGCGAACACCTGCGCGTAGCCCTGGGGCTGCAGGCGCGTGACCTCGATCAGCCACACCGCGACGATCACGACGATCGACAGCACCGCCAGGCGCACTCGCACGCCCGCACGCCACCGCACCAGGCACAGAGTCTGCGCGGCGAATCCCACGCCCAGGAGGAGCGAGCCGGTCGAAAGACCCATCGCGGCGGCTGCCACGATCCCCGACACGACCAGCGGCCACACCGGCCGCCGAGCGATGACATCGGCGTCGTCGAGCGGCTCGCGACGGTAGCGCACGAGCAGGAGCACCGCGGATGCCAGCGACCCGGCGACGCCGAGAAGGTTCAGCACGAGGACGGTCGGGGTCCCTTCGGCGAACACCCCGATCGTCCACGTGACGGCTGCGAACGCGTGGAGGAAGAGGATCGACGACGCGGTGTACCACCACGTGACGCTCACGTCACGAGCGTAGGCGGCGGTCGGGGTGATCACCCCGGCCACTGTACGTGCGTGACATCCGTCATGGGTGGCCCCGCGGGCGACGACATCCCTGACCGATGTCATGCCGGGTCGTGACGCCGCGACACTGTCACGCAGTTGCGGAAGCGACTGCGATGGAAGCATGTCGTCCCCCACCACCCCACGCACGCCGGTCTGGCGTCGGCCCTTCCCCCTGCTCCGCGAGAACCGCCGCGCGTACGCGATCATCACCGCCTCCACCTACGGGCTGTTCGTCATCGGTTTCGTGATCGGCCTGCTCTTCCCTGCGCTCCCCGCCGCTCGCGCCGCCACGCTCGCCACGGACGGGACGGGCGACCTCGTCGGCGCGGTCGCCGAGTCGGCACCGCTGTTCGCCCTCGTGATCCTGGCGGTGAACGTGCTGCGCCTCAGCCTGCTGACGATCGTCGTCCCGTCGCTGATCGTGCCGTTCGCCGGGCTCGCGTTCTTCGGATACTGGCTGGTCGAGACCGGCATCACCCTCGTTCCGTCGACCTCGCTCGCGTGGGTGGCGATGATCCCCCACTCCCTCACCGTGCTCATCGAACTCCAGGCGTATGCGCTGCTCGCGCTCGGGGTGTTCCTGCTGGGACGCGCCTGGCTCCGTCCCGCGAGCGTGAGCGCGCCGACGCGACGCGCCGGATACCTGCGGGGCCTGCGGAGTCTCGGCATCCTGTCGATCCCCGCGGTCGTCCTGCTGGTGATCGGGGCCGTCTGGGAGGCATATTCTCTGCGCTACCTCGTCTTCCCTCTCAGCGAGGTTCTGCTGTGACGGCCCCGCGCTCCCGTTCCCTGCGGGCTCGGCTCGCCGAGCGGCGCTCGCGCGCCGGCGACGGACGACCGCTCGCTCCGTTCCGCTGGTGGCAGGTGCTGAGCCGGTCGCAACTCTCGCTGACCATTCCGGATGCCACCGGTCGAACGGTCGTCTACACCGTCGATGTGCATCAACTCGGCGACAGCGGTGACGGCGACGTACGCGCACGCCTCTACCGCGATGGGGCCCTCGACGCCGTATCGCGCCTTCCTGCCCGGTTCGCTGTGCCCGGCGGGCACATCGAGGTCGCGGTGGGCGGCTACGGCCTCCGCCGGTGCCACTTCGTCTCGGATGCCGGCGACGAGCGCCAGCTCGTCCCCCATCCCCGCTCCGCGGAAGGACGCCGGGCCGCGCTCGACAGGGATCACCGCGCCGCGAGTCGACTCATCGGCATCCTGTCGACGGCGATCGTGGTCGCGGGGGTCTGCCTCGCGGTTCCGCAGCTGGTCGACACCGTCTCGCACATCCCCCCGATCGCCGAGAACATCGGCACCTTCACGTGGCCGCTGCATCTTCCGCCCGCGGTGAACCTGGCCGTCACGCTCGTCGTCGTGGCCGCGAGCGTCGAGCGGGCGTCTCGGCTGCGGTCGTCGTGGCTGGACGACCTGGCGAACTGACCGTCACGTCGGTGACATTCGTCACGCCTGCCGCCCCGCATCCTCCCGAAGATCAGTGACACCCCGGCACTGCCGTCGTCGATCCCCGGCGAATGGAATGGAATCACCGCGGAAAGCCCGCGAACTCATCCCCCAGGAGACCTCATGTCGAACCCTCTCAGCGATCTCGTCCTCGGATTCCAAGGCCTCGTCGCCGCCGTGCCGGAACTCGTGCAGCCGCTCATCATCGCGGCCGCGGGGGCGGTGCCGTTCATCGAAGGCGAGGGGGCCGCCGCGATCGGCATCATCGGCGGCATCCATCCGCTCGTCGCCGTGCTCGCGGCCGCCATCGGCAATCTGCTGTGCGTGGGGATCGTCGTACTCGCGACGTCGCGGGTCCGAGCGGCCGTCACGACTCGTCGCGGTGCCCCCACGACGACCCCGACCGCCCGACGCGAGAAGTTCGAGAAGGCGTACCACCGCTACGGCACCCCCGGCGTGAGCCTGCTGGGTCCTCTGCTGCTGCCGACGCAGTTCACCGCCGCGGCGCTCACCTCCACGGGCGTGTCCCCCGCGCGCGTGCTCGGGTGGCAGGCTACGGCGATCGCGCTGTGGACCACGGGCGTCACCCTCGTCGCGCTCGGACTGATCCGGATCGCGGCGTGACGGGAGCCGGCCTACAAGAATCCGCTGCCACGATCGGGGCGGCAAGCACCGAAATCATGCCTCGTCGAATACCGGATCAAGGATCGCTGCGACCCGAACGATCTGATCGTCGAGGTTCGCCTCGCACACGTCTTCCAGACGCTCTCGTCGTCGCCATGCGGCCCATTTGGGCTGACTGAGATCGCCGTACCCCTCGAGCACGGGACCGATGGCACTCAGCTCAACACCGCGGTATGCCGCGACGGCGCGAACGGCCTGCTGAAGCTGCGCCCGGTCGACGCCCGCTTCGCCAAGTGTCACGATGTCGACGTAGTCGCGCCAACGGGTGCTCGTGGTTCCTCGTTCGAGAATTGTGACGCCCTTCTCAGCGATCGTCGATTCCGGCGCGTATCCGACGAGCGTGATCGGGTCTCCAAGGATGCGAGGGAGAGTCACCTCGCGCGGAGCCGGCACGATGGGGTCTCCCGTCGAGACATCCCATGCGATGACACCGCGCCAGCTCGCCACGCGAGCTTGGAGGCGGACCCGAACACCCGGATAGTCGGCATCGTCTCGGATGTCCTCCACGGTGAGGCTGTCCAGTAGAAACTCCACGCCGTCATCGGTCTCGACTGCGGCGACGTCCGCAATGACCTCCCGAAGATGCCCCGGTGTCACGTCTGCGGAAATGGCGTTCGAGTCCGCATCCTTCGTCGGTCGGCGGACTCCATATGCCCCGAGGAGGAGACCGCCCTTCAGAACGAAGTCCGACCCGTGGACGGTCATCGCGAGCCGCGCGAGAAAGGACTCCAACGCATGACGCAGCAGGTATTCCTGGGTCGCCACCGGTGTGCCGCTCGCCGCCGCGTTGGCGCGGGCGCGCCGCTGAATCGCGCGGAAAGCCTCGTCGCCGCTCACGCCAGGATCTCCAACGCGTCGAGGACGGGCTTCGTGCTCCGCGGGAGCGCTCGCGCGATCTTCATCAGCTTCGCGGGTTTCCCCCCGCGGCGCAGCCACTCCTTGAGGGCGTCGCGAGGGATCTCGTAGCCGGTGCTGGCCCGAAGCCGAAAACAGTCGGCGATCGTTCGTTCGGGTGTGTAGATCCCGATCTTCTGAGCGCTGCCGGGGATGGCGATGTTCTCTCGCTCCAGATCGAACGTCGCCGCGTCGAACTGATGCCAGTCGATGGCGGCCGCCGAGGCCGGGGTGCGGGTGCCGCGAGGGATGGCAACGTCCAGCGCCTGCGGGATCGTATCCGTGAGGTCGTGATAGGCGAGCGCGGAGACGAGACAGATCGTCGCTTCTGGGCGCCGGGCCGAGGCCTCGAGCTGATCCCAGTCCGCCGCGGAGGAATCAACGGGGAGGTACAACCCGCGGGCGATCCGCTCCCACCCGCCACTCTTCGCGCTGCGATAGAAGCTCGTACGGCTCTTCTCCCCCCGCGCCGCGGACTTTGGCGTAACGATGTCCATGGCTTCCTTCCGGTGGAACAAAACGTATACAGATAACTTTATCTGGGTACGAATCGTCCCGCCAGGCCCCTGATGGAAGCGAAGGGCCCCAGATCCAGTCGTCCCGCTGGCGAGCAGTTGAACGGGCCGCCCGGATGCCGAGACTGGCGTTCAGCACAGCGTCATCCACTCCGGATGCCGGAGGTGATCGAGCATCGCGGTGACTGCGACCGACGCGGCGAAGTCGGCTCGGTGGCGCGCGACGATGCGGCGTGACCCGACGTCGGGAAGATCTAGGACCCGGATGCCGTCGGGTGAGCCTGCCGTCAGCGCGAGCTGAGGGACGATGCCGGCCGACAAGCCCGCCGCCGCCAACGCGATGGCGACCGGGTACTCGGTGCATTCGTGTTCTATGCGCAGCACGACGCCTTCGCGCTGCGCGAGGCGGTCGAGTGCGGCTCGCCCAGGGGTGCCCGCGGGATGCCCGGTCCACGGGCGCTCTACGAGGTCGGCTACCGAGTGGGGTACGGGCCACGATGCGGGGATGACGACGCGGTACGGGTCGTCACGCAGAACGGTTTCGACAATGCCCGCGCCGGGCGGACGAAGTCCGTCCTTCTTGGTGAGCACGAGATCGAAGTCTCCCGCGCGAAGCCGAGCGTCGAGCGCAACCGCCTCATCACGAATCTCGATCGCCCTAACGTCCAGCGCGAGTGTCGAAGACAGAGCCGCCGCGGCAGGGATGACCAGCGCCTGCAAAGCCGAGGGAAACGCGCCGACGCGCACCGTCCGCCGACCCTCCCCCGCGAGCTGAGCGATGTCATCCCGGACGGACCGGAGCTCGGCGGCGATCGCGTCGGCGCGTTCCGCGAGCCGTCGCCCCGCGGGCGTGAGCCGGGCCGCAGCGCTCGCGCTGCGGACGACGAGGACGAGCCCGGTCTCACGTTCGAGCTTCGACACCTGTTGCGACACCGCAGACGAACTCACGCCCAGCTCGTCGGCCGCCGCGAGGATGCCGCCCGCATCACGCACGGCACGCAACACCATCAAGCGCGGCACGTCAGCATCCATAAGCCCACCTTTACTCCTGCTTCACGCAGAGCGGATACCGCGTAAGCCTCTGTAAATGCCATCCTGCCCGAACAAGCAGAGGAGAACACCGTGGAGATCGTGATGGGAATCGTCGGCTGGGCGGGTACGGTGCTTCTCGTCGCCGCCTACGCGCTGTTGACCGCCGGTCGGCTGGCCGCCGGGGGATGGGTCTACCAGACGATGAACCTGGTGGGAGGCCTCGCGCTCCTGGTCAACTGCGTCTCATTGTCGGCGTGGCCGTCCGCTGCCCTGAATGTCGTCTGGTTCGGCATCGGCGCGGCAGGGCTCGTGCACAGTCGCCGTGCGGCGTCCGCGCCGGTGGAGTGACTGCGCGCACCCCATACCCACTGATCATTTAGTCGAGGTACCGCACCCATTGCTGCATAGGACGCACACGGACTGCACCCAGCGATCGACGTTGGCCTCGGTCAGGGCGTCCGCAGGCTTCAGGTCGACGCGGACAGGCCACCGCTCCCCTCGCGCGAACGGTGTGCGCGGGCCCCAGATGTGCTCGATGCGACCGTGATCGTTCCCTCCCTGCGGTCCGCGCGAGAACGAACGGCGGAGGATCACGATCACCGAGAGCCTCGACAGGGGTCGGCGCAGTGCCAAGGTTCGCCCGGCTGACAGACTCTTTCGTGGTTCACCGCCACGAATGGGAGACGCCTGCATGAAGATCGAGCCCGGCATCTACGAGCACTTCAAGGGCCAGCGGTACGAGGTGTTCGGAATCGCGCGGCACTCCGAGACCGAGGAGGTCTTCGTCTCGTACCGGAAGCTCTACGACGACTACTCGTACTGGGTGCGGCCGGTGGAGATGTTCCTGGGGGATGTGGAGCGGGACGGGTATGCGGGGCCGCGGTTTCGGCGGGTTGTGTAGCTCGACGCGGCCCCGCTCAACCAGGGGCACCAGTCGCCGCCGAACCAGTACGCCCACAACCACGCTTACGCGCACGAAGATTTACAGCGACTGGGCGTGGTGCCCGCTCGCGTGCCCGCGCGCAACCTCAATGAAATACCGAGCAATTGCCGCCCCATCGTCACCGCGCCGCGGGAAGGAACCGCCGCAGTGAATCGGTACTTGCACGTCGCCTCCATCCCAGAAGAGGTGCATTACAGAGCTAATGACGCGTCCGAATCGTCGCGGCTCTCGTTAGACCAACCAACGTTTCGAGAGTCCGCGGTCCTCACCTCTAGCGCCGAGTGATAGGCCCGCGCCACGTAGAAGGCCTCTATGCGGTCGATCTGCTGATCGAACTTCAACGCGTTTGGCTCGTCCACGGCAAAAACAGGCGTTCTCTTCCCGGCCGCACTTACACCCAAGAAGCCTATGTCGAAGAGCATTCGAAGTATCGGACCATAACGCCGCGCCCACGACAGCTCGGCCGCGCCGCCCAAGACGGCATCCCCAAGCGGTGTCAGCCAACCAACTCCGGTGAATCGATCTTCGGCGAGCAACATAATACAGTCATCCAGCCGCCGCTGCATGTTCTCGCGAGACATGCGACCGTCAGCGTTCCGGAACGTCTCGAATACAAGATCGATTCCTGGGTAGTTTGTCTTCCACTCGTCTCGGAGCGCGAGAAGCCGGTTCTCCGAATATACAATCTCTGCGCGATGGATAGAATCCCAAGATATCTGCGACTTCCCCTCGCTTTGCGCGAGGCATTCACGAACAAAAGAGATAAAATCGCGGGGACGCAGCAGTGTCCGATCAAGCAGATACTCCAACGCATTACCACGCCGCGCGTTGGGATTCGGTAGAATCTCCACAACTCGGGCGACGGCGGCATCTTGACGCTGGCTCGCGACGCGGATTCGCTGATCAATCAGGTCCGTAAGTTGCTGTCGGGTCCAGTTCATCGGCAGGACAAGCGACCGAAACTTCTCCTCCTGCCCGCCGCTAGCGGCGCCGAAATCAAGGTGCTGGAATATGTTTGTCCGCAAAGCGACAAGCACTTTGAGGTTTCGGACTCGCTTCAGATCGTGCACAGTCTTGAAGAGAGCCATGATCAGTTCGTTGGTGAGCTTTGCGTCGACCCAGTCTTTGTCTAGGTCATCGATAACTATGTACGTGAAATCCTGCGTCGAGCTCAAGATGTCCTCGTCCAGCACGTCCATCATTTTGTTCAAGCGCGCCAACTGAACTTCGTTTATGATGCGCTGATACCTCTGCTTCAGCTCCACCCGCAGGGTCTCGGTGGATTCTTTTCCGGCGACGGCCAGCCCACTAGGGCGTGTTGCCAAACCCCGGAATTGATCCGGTGGAATCGGTGGCGAAGTAGGGGTCGTCGCAGGAAATCCCCTCGGAGGCCGTGTTGGAGATGATTGAAGCCGGGTCACCGTGTG